>CALRKF020000144.1:0-3047 GCA_943367825.1 Chitinophaga pinensis | reverse complement strand
ATGGCCAATACATATTTTTTAAACCTTTTACGGTTGGTAAAAAAAGCAAAAAAGTTTCCCTTTTGAACATGCTGATGATGTAGGTTATTGAACATGCCTGATTCAGACACTTTGATGCGAAGTAATAATAGCAATATTCCCAATACACCCCCTATCTTATAACACAAGCGCCAATCCGCTGTTAAATGAAATGTATAATAAGCTGCCACACAACCGCTCAAACCAATGCCAGCCACCAACGAAGTACCAATACCTCTTTTTTCTTTTGGCAATAATTCACTTACCAATGTAATGCCAGCTCCTAATTCTCCCGCTAATCCTAGTCCGGCCACAAAACGACACCAAGCATATTGATCCACGGTTTGAACAAATCCAGTAGTGAAATTGGCAATAGAATATAAAATAATAGACCCGAACAAAACACTGAGTCTACCTTTTTTATCGCCCATTACACCCCAAATAATACCACCTAATAATAAACCAGCCATTTGCCAGTTAATAACCCTTGTACTATCTCTCAATAAGTCTGTAGCACCTACCTCCAAAATACTTTGCTTTTTAACAATCGTAAAGAGTAGCAGATCATATATATCTACGAAATAGCCAAGGGCTGCTACAATAACTGCGATATTAAAAATGGAATAGTTTTTATTTTGCTGAAGGGTCATCTGTTTTTTTCTTTTTTCCAAAAAACAATTTGAATAGTACTGGAGCAGTTGTAACCAATACTATTCCAATAACTATTACTTCAAGGTGTTTTTCTAAATCAAGCCCAAACTGTGATTTTACAAATGCATTGAGGTAATGTCCAATAAACAACATTGATACCACCCAGGCAACACATCCTATGATATTGTAAAAAGCAAATTTCTTTTTATCCATGTCTACAATGCCTGCTACAATAGGGGCGAAAGTGCGGATAAAGGGAAGAAAACGAGCAAAAACAATGGCGCCACCACCATGTTTTTCATAAAAATCGTGGGCCTGTATCAAATAACGTTTTTTAAATAAAAAACGATCTCTCCACTTATACATCGCTGGCCCCACTTTTCGACCAAACATATACCCTACGGTATTCCCAAGAATTCCAGCGAGGGTACAAAGTGCTGCAATGATCAATAAATTGAAAAAATCACTTCCTGTATCTAAGTTAAAAGACGCCGCCAATTTTGTACTAAAAATGCCTGCTACAAAAAGCAAGGAATCGCCTGGGAAAAAGAAACCAATGAATAAACCTGTTTCGGCAAATACAATTATTAAAAGCAGTAATAAACCACCATTATTAATATACCACTGAGGTTGCAATAATTGTGTCCAGCTAAAATCGAGTAATAGAAAATGATGCATCTTGAATTGTAATGAATGATAAAATTACGGATGTTCCAATTGTCCTTCCCATTTACTTACAGCAGCGGTAGCCAGTGCATTACCAAGTACATTGGTCATGGTACGACCCATATCGCAAAATACGTCAATGGCAAGAATCAACCCCACCCCTTCAGCTGGCAAACCAAACATGGCGCCGGTTGCCAACACCACTACCAGCGAAGCCCTAGGTACACCAGCAATGCCTTTGCTGGTAATTAAGAAAACCAATAGCATTATTATTTGTTGTCCTACATCACCTGTAATAGAAGTAATGTTATAGGCTTGTGCAATGAACATACTTGCAAATGTCATGTACATCATACTGCCATCCAGATTAAAGGAATACCCCAAAGGCAATACGAATGAAACGATTTTGTCTTTGCAACCAAATCTTTCCATTTCTTCTACCAATTTGGGATAAACGGCTTCGCTGCTGGCGGTGCTAAAGGCGATGGACATTGGATTGGCAATTCTTCTTAATAGCTGTGGCAATCTATTTCGTAAAAACAAATAACCGACTATTAATAGCAATATCCATAATACCAGTAATCCAATATAAAAAGAGCCTACATATTTACCAAAAGTTAAGAGTATACCCAATCCATTTTTAGCTATTGCTGCAGCCATTGCTCCAAAAACGCCCAAGGGAGCAACATACATCACATATGTTACCATTTTCAATACGATATGTGCCATTGAATCAAGTACATGTATAATGGGTTCTCCTTTTTTACCAACAGCAGTAAGGGCAATTCCAAAGAAAACGGAAAATACCACCAATTGCAATATTTCATTGGTGGCCATGGCTTCTATCACACTGCGTGGCACCACATGCTCCACAAATTTTGACAAAGAGAATCCCTTCGATTTTTCTAATAAATCATTAACCCCTGCCATATCTGTATGAGAAATATCTACCCCTACCCCTGGTTTAAAAATATTCACTAATAATAAACCTAGTCCTAATGATATCAATGATGCGGAAATAAACCATAGCATGGCTTTACCACCTACCCTTCCTACTGTTTTTAAATCCCCCAATTTTGCAATTCCAACCACCAGTGTAGCAAATACGATAGGAGCAATAATCATTTGAACCAATCGCAGAAAGATGGTTGTCAGCAATTTGATATTATCTGAAAATGTTTTTACTGTAGCCGGCTGATAATAATCGTGTACATAGGACCCAACTGCGATACCCAGTATCATACCAATTAAAATATATAATGTAAGTCTACTTTTTTTAGTCGGCTGATTAATTATTTCCATATGAGCATAATTAGTTTGCAATATAATATTTAAAACCTGTTAAGCAGCCCGGCGCTATAAAAAAGTAGGAGGGGTAGTGGAATTAAAAATTTATTCCTTATTTTTCCATTCCGATATAATTCGGAATTTTTGTTTATTAAAACCAACCAACTGTATGAGTTTATTTGTAAAAAAACCTTTGAGTTCATTGCTTTCAGAAGCAGATGATTCAGGTAAAGGTTTAAAAAGAACCCTGGGTGCAGGCAGTTTAATTGCACTGGGTATCGGTGCCATTATTGGTGCCGGTTTATTTGTTCGTACTGCTGCGGCTGCCGGTGGTCATGCCGGTTCTGCTGTTACAATTTCTTTTATTATTGCCGCCATCGGCTGTGCATTTGCCGGATTATGTTATGCAGAATTCGCCTCTATCA
>CALRKF020000143.1:0-3117 GCA_943367825.1 Chitinophaga pinensis | reverse complement strand
CCATCATTGCCTGCACAGCTTGTGTTTGTAACCACTGCATTAGCAGCAAGGCAGCCATTGTAAATCGTAATTAAACTGTCCCGTACACAGTTATTAGTGTCTTTTACCATTAGTAAATAATTACCCGGGGCAAGATTTATAAATGAGTTAGAAGGTTGATAGGTTACACCGCCATCTTTGCTGAACAGGTAAGGCGATTGTCCGCCATTGGTTGTATTAATAACTACACTACCATTGTTGTTGCCGCAGGTGGCATGGCTTAGTTGAGGCAAAAGACTGGGAGCATCTAATTGCAAAATAGTTACTGGTATCGAAGATGCTCCGCAGGTGCTGGCATCTTTTGCAAGTACATTATAAGTGCCGGCTGATAAATTAGTAAACAGGTTTAAAGGCTGATAGGTTAGCCCGTTATTAATAGAATATAAATAAGGCGGCGTGCCTGAAGAAACATTGGCTGTGATGGTGCCATTGCTGTTACCGCAGCTAGCATTTGTTTTTAATGCAGTTAAACTGATGGGATTGCCCAGGGTAAAACTATCTGTACACTGAGGCCCGCTACACGCAAGGTTAATAGTGGCTACTATCCGGTAGGGTACTCCATTTACTAAACCACTGAACAGGCCATTTGTATTGCTGCTGATAAATGTATTGCCTGTATAAAGATTGAATGTAATGGGGAATGTGGTGGCAGGTGTTACTGTTGCAATGGCTGTGCCGGCGGCACAGTCAGACAGTACATTTAATGTGTAAACACTGCTGGCACAATAGGCCGATACATCAAAGCTTGCAACAAAACCACTACCACAGGCGTACAATAATTTTTTACTGTCATCATATGCCAGATCATAGGTAGTATCCATATTATAAGGCGAAGGCAATTGTATATCCGGCGGACTGTCATCAAAGCCGCCCCCAGCAGTAAAATGAAATACCTTAATTAACCCACTGTCCTTGCCTATAAATACATTGTCGCACGCATCGGCGATAATGCCGCCGGACATTAACCGTGAATTATTAGTAAAACTCACAAAATTATTAATAGTACCACCTGTATTTTTATCAAATGCTTTTAAATTTATTCCATCCCAATAGAATAGGTAATTTGAATTAAGCGCAAGGCTATTTGAAGAACCATCATTTGCGCCATTTACAAAATTTGACAAAAAAGGGCGATTATTGCTTTCTCCTAAATATAAAAAACCTGACAACGTATCCCATAATTTATCAGCGAAAGAATAAGGATATTGATGTTTATAAATTCTGTTGTTGATATAAGGTGTACAACAAGAGGTAGAAAAGATAGTATATAATTCATTATTTAATGGATCAATAATCATATCCGCAATGTCCTGATTTCTGCCAGTGGAAATTTGATATGGGATTCCAGTTATATTTTGATAAATAACTGTAGTAGAGGGGGGGGTGATAATACCAATATTGTTATTGGATGATGCACCACCACCTCCAATTAATATTTTTGGTTCTGCATTACTGCAATTCCAAACCATTTTCCAATTCTCATAAAAACTAGGATCTGATAGAGTTATATAGTTATCATAAATGCCATTTGCATCTAAACGAATAGTTCTTGTTTGTAATGATGAAAAGGAGAGCCCTTGACCTAAGTATACTTTTGATGTTGATTTCTCTACGACCCAGCCTCCATAGTTTGAACCAAATTGCCAAGAAGGCAATAAAAGAGAGCCTGAAAATACCCACAAGGGAATTCCATTATTATCAAATTTTGCTAATAAATGACTAAGTCCATCGCCTCCGCCACTTACAAAAAGATTACCGGCATAATCATAATCAATATCTTTTCCAATTCCAGCATTCGCCCCAGTAAGACTGTCAGTACTGCTTACGAATGGGTCTATTAATATTTCTTGTTTCGGATAATAGCCATTTGGCATTGTAAAACTGAGCGTATTTTTATTAATGTTAAAGAGTATTGGGATTTCTTTTTTATTATTTGTATAAAAACTTAAAGGTTGTTTTTGGATAACTCCACCAATTTTATTTCTAATGATAATGTTATTCATGTTATCTTTTTCAATATTCTTAATATTGCCCCCTACTAATAGTTTAACTTTTGTAATATCTGCCCCGGGCTTTACAAGCAAACTGTATTCATACCCAATAATGTTTTCTTTAAAAGAATAGATAATGTCAATACCTGGATACATTTCTTTGAAAATAATTTTTTTATACGAGTATGCCTTTTTTTGAATCAGCCCGTATACATAATATGTATGTTGTTTTTCTTCTGTAATTATTTCAGGATTAATGTTGCAACCAAGCCACTGAAAGGTTATTATCTTGTCTGTAATTTTTACTTTCTTTATTGTATCTATAGATTCAATCTCATTTTCTTTTTTGGATTTTATTTTTCGCTGCTGGTGTATAAATCCATTGGCTGTAAAAAGTACTGGCATGCCCATGCCTTCATAGCCAAAAAGAATTTTACCCATTGATTCATAGCTTGCTACAGTTTCTCCATATTGACCAATGTTCTCTATAAAAATTGATTTTTTAGAAAATACCTCATGAATATTAGTTAAAATATTCTTTTTGTTTAAATGAGGATTAGGAACAATGAGTTTTTGAGAATTTACTTGATTACAAAAAACTATTATGAGGATATATATCCTCATAATAGTTTTAACACTTAGTCTAAAAAATGCTTTCATCAGCGAAGTTAATTTCTAAGGATGATAGCAAGTGTTATAATTTGGTGGTTGCGGCTGCCCTTCTGAACACCAGCAATATGTTCTGCCACTACTGTCAGCTAAACACCATGAAATGCCTGGGATACCTAAGCACCAGATTGTACATGAGGTTTGTGTTGAGCCTGATGGACAAGTTCCCCCACATTGCACCCCGTCACCACCTTTTACTTCCCTCATTTCATCCCTTGTTAAAGCTCCTTTCAAGTCCTTAAAATTAAATTGTTGTTTTTTCATTTCGTTAAATTTAAAATTAATAATTGAAATACCGGCCTTAGCTTATAGCATCAAAGGCATTGGCCCGTTTGGCATGCTGCCGGTGGCCACCAGCAGCCTTAGGTATCACCAAACTGTTTCTTGGCTGTTACCTATTCAGCCAAAAAATATTTTT
>CALRKF020000142.1:0-3142 GCA_943367825.1 Chitinophaga pinensis | reverse complement strand
TGGATTTGCATAAAACATACTGTCGTTCAAGGGACCTGGTATATGATACATATATTTTGAACGACCAAGTTCTGCTTGTAAATAGATTTTTGAATTGAGTTGATAGCTTAGTTGCACAAACTGTGCATTGGCATATGATTGGCTATTGTCTCTATATCCATCGGAATGCCTGTAGTAATAATAAGCATAATAAGAAAACTTTTTATGGGTGCCACTAATAGCATTATAACTACTTAGCAGATTAAATGAACCTGCCGTATTTATACTTTCCAGTGACAATAATTTTGCAGTGTCAGGTTTTTTTGTATTATAATTTAGCATGCCGCCAAACTGTGCTCCATATTGTAATGAGCCAGTACCTCTGATAAATTCTATTTTCTCAAAACTTTCCATTGGTGCACTATAGTGCGTTGCAGGATAGCCATACATATCTGAGTTGATGATTATTCCGTTTTGCCTGATATTATATTCCCAGCTACGGTGTGGGTCAAGCCCCCGTGTGGAAATATTTAACTGATTCCCGCTGCCATCCATATCATAAACAAATACACCTGGAATTTTGGCGAAAAGTTGACGTCCTGTTTTTATGGCAATATTGGCATTAGTGCTTGTGAGGGTTATAACATTATTCTTTTTTCCAATAGTTAAGAAACCGTTTTGTTCTTCGGGTAAATAGCTGATGTCGCGCCGCTGCCAGGACTTAATAGTGACTTCCTTCAACTCCTTTGTTTTTATCGTGTCCTTTTGTCTTTGACACAATGCAGAATGGCAAATAATAAAACCAATAATAATTGATATTATTTTCTTCATAGGACAAATTTACGGCAGTCTACTGAAGATTTTTGATGATAGAAGAGAAGGTATTAAAATATTGTTGCTGTAAATCCAGCTGTTTAGGAAAGCACAAGTGATCCTGGGGAACACTTGTGCCGGTTGAATATTGTTACATTGCCCTTGCTACATATTGTAGCCACAATTTCCGATCGCATCCGAAAAAAAATAGGAGCCATCACTTAAAAATTTTACCCGTTTAACATCTAAGTCGGATTCACGTAATTTTTGCTTCAGCCTTTCAGGAACATTGCCTCGGTATTTATATCCTCTTTTAAAACAAAGGACCATTCCGTCGTTTGTCAGGTGAGCAGATAAAAACGCACCATATTCATCTTCACCTTTATCAATCATATCATAAACATCATCTTCCGAGGCCGAATACTTGTTTTTTGTTATTGCTATCCATTCTCCATTGTCATTAAAAGTTACAGAAATGATCTCTTCATCTTCATCATTCCATTTATTTAATTTATCACGGAGGTCAGTTGGGATGCGATGTGAACTGAACCCGTTTCTTCCGTAGATGATTACCCAACTACCGTTATCGGTTAATACAATTTCCTGCAGGGTTTTACCAGAACCGTCTAATTCCTTCAGGTCATCAATCAAACCTGAAGGTACATCGCTGGCCACCCAACCGGATGATTTTAGAAAGGCAACTCTACCGCCAGACAATGTTAAGGCGGCATTTGTACAGCCGCCACTTTGTTTTATTTTAGCTCTTAGTGATTTTCTATCGGTTTCCTGGGCAAACAAAGTTTGAATGATTAACATTAAACCAATCGATAAAAGTAATTTTTTCATTAAAACAATGAGGATTAGTTGAGGAAAATTTTATTGATTTACAATGCAAGGATCAAATATATATATAATTCTCATGCCATGGTTCGTGGCACACGAAACATGAGATAGCTTTTCGATTATTCAAGAACATTTGTCTGTGTTCTTACAATGATGCTTTATACTGCATTTAATTTATTCTTATTTATAGGCACAAAATAAATAAGGAGAATAGAAATTAGCTGCAATGCGTTAAAAATATCTCTATATAAATGATAACTAAGCCATTCATCTCTTAAACTCGACCAGTTGCTTGGTGCAGTTGTTGGCGTCCAGGTTAGAAATAAATCGTTTAATGGTCTGTTGCCTTGTAATGCAACAAAAGTGTTCCCTAATAGGAGAAGGATTGCCAATAAAATAAGAAAGCCTTTAATTTTACTTTTTTCAATAAAAAATAGAATAGCAAGTAAGCTATATAAAGTAAGAAAAACTGTAAATATTATTGGCCCTATACTTCTCATGGCTAAATCTACTGGGCGGTGCATTTCAACAAAAGTGGCCCCTGAAATTTTATACAAAGTGGGGAAAAATGTAAAATCATAAAAACCTCCTGCACTCATTAATGTAAGAAGGGTTAATATAAAAAGCAGTACATTTTTTATCACATTAAAAAACGGGTGTAGCGGTTTTATACCAGTATTCTTTTTTGCTGGCACATAATAGGTTATCAGAAAAAATACCAATCCTATTATCCCTGATAAACCATATAGACCGATATATCCTATCCAATCATCTTTTAAACTAATCCAATTTGTAGGTAAATTATCGGGCGTCCAAGCTGTCATTTGAGAAGCAATTGGGTAAGCATATTGCAATACAATAAACACGCCAATACAATTTATGAGCAATGAAAAAACGGTAAATAATCCTTTAATTTTCTCTTTATCCTTAAAAAATAATATTGCCTGAATGAGGAGAAAAACCGCAGGAATCAGGTCTAAAATTATAATCCCTTTTACATGCGCATATTTCTCGGTATTATTGAACCAATCTAAAAAGTTTGTGATAGCGGTAGCACCTTTGAATAAATCTTGGCCATTATATCCAATGGATACAGATGTTGCTACTAAGATGGTAGTTATGAAAAGAAAGGTTTTTTTGAACATAATTTTTCAGTTTTAAAATGAAAGACTACCTGCATTCTTACTATTAAATTTTATATTGTTGAATATACGAATATAAAATTAATAGTACCTGAAAATTATACTTATGAATACTACTAAGCCATTTTGTTTATCCTAAGCACTTATTTACATTAAATTAACTCAAGGCTTATTTGCAAATAGAAAGTGGCTGGTCGGAGACCAGGCCACGGTAATCACAAGAGGAAGTATCTATTCTTTTTATGTATTGCGTAGGAAAAGCAACCAGGGTGAAAAAAACTAGGCCTTTAAAAATGTTATTTTAGATTTATTAAAGTTGTCACCAAACTTTTTTAATAAAACTTTCTCAGTTTCATAAGCTCTTT
>CALRKF020000141.1:0-3194 GCA_943367825.1 Chitinophaga pinensis | reverse complement strand
CATCATTGGCAGGGTTCCAGGATGAGCCATGGTGATGGGACTGATATGCGTATTGGGTTCGGCTCCAAAAGCAGCGCTATCGCCACAAAATAATTTGGATGCTGTTTGCAATTGAGCGTGCACTTCTAATCCAATAACGGCTTCGTATTTATCTAACATATTCAAGGGGCAAAGGTAAGGGAATAGTCAATTGGGCTTGGTGCACTTTGCTACTAATGAAATGATAAAAAAAACCCCGGTATTTACCGGGGCCTTTGTTTTTCGATGGCCTTATAAATTAGCCGTCTTCAGTTTTTTGGGAATCTTGATTTCAAAATTCATTTCCTTATTACCGCGTTTGGCTTGAATGCTATATTTATTTTTTCCTTCTTCATTACTCAATTGTTCTCTTGCCTCATCTGTATTATTTACTTTTTGACCATTGATTTCAGTAATAATATCATCTTTTTTTAGTCCAGCTTTTTCTGCAGGAGAATCCTTATCGGTATCCAATACTTTTACACCGCTGCCTTCTTCGAGGTCCTGAATTTTTAAACCAATTTTTGGACGGCGGTTGAAAGCAAATTCCATATTATTATCGCCATTCCAGCTAAATGCCTGCGGGGCTTCAGCATTTTTGTCCCAGTTTTCTATTCTTGGAAAAGCCAAATTGGGTTGCATTGGTGCAAGTGGTTGTCCGGGTACTGTCAAACCCCTTTGCATACCATTGGGGGCTTTGAAGCTATAGGCCATTACATTACTATTAACGCGCTCGCCCAATATGGCCTTGGTCGATTTTTCTTTTCCATCCCTGGTATAATAAATGGTTACTTCTTCTTTGGGTTTGCGTTCCTTGATAATATCAGTTAAGTCGTTGGGACTGGCAACAGATTTATCATTTACTTTAGTAATGATATCTCCTTCTTTTAGGCCAGCTTTATCGGCTGCACTTTCTTTGGTAACCTCATTAATATAGGCACCGTTTACAGCAGGGCGTTCCTGTCCATCATCTTTATATCCTGTTTTAACACCTAAAAAAGCTACCTTTTCTTCACTGGAAAAATTTTTCATTTTATCATTAAAGAAAACCTCCATATCGCCGGGGTTAAACGAAAATTGATCCTTACCATCTTTGATGATGATATTGCGTTTGTTGATGCTGATATCGGCATCTTTAAATTCGCTTAAAGGTTTTCCGTTGATCAATATTTTATCACCATTGATTTCAACGGTAAACTTATTGGCTTTATCGCCTTTTTGACGGATGATAATCTCCTGCGATTTTTTGGTATTGCCATCCAAGGGTTTGCCTTCTACAATTATTTCCTCTTGAGCGTTTACAATGCTGGTTGTTCCAAACAAAGCAAGGATAAAAAATATTCTCTTCATGGTATTTAATTTATGTACGAAATCTTTTGTAGGTGTAAAATTAGGGTCTTTTGTTTAATTACGAAATATTTCGGAGATAAATTTTAGGCTTTAACAAAAATTTTAAAATTCGCCTTGGGCGCTTCCTAGCAATTTCTCCGGCACGGGACTTTGCGTAAATCTCTTCTACAATTACGCAACGTCCACGCCATACGCACAAAGCCGAAGAGAGACGTTGCTATGATGTTATTTTCAAATTGAACGTCTCTCCACATGCCTTTTCAATCAGCCCACACCATTGTATTTTTTCTTTACCTATATTTTGATTGAAATATCCCGAAGCTTTTTTAAATTGATAGTGGCTGGTCGGAGACCAGGCCACGGCGCTTAATGGGCGAAGTTGATAAGAAGCTTATTTATCCTGCTGCACCCAAATCAGTTCATTGGTTGCAAAGCCGTATTGTTGGGCTATTTGGAGGTAATTAATTTTTACAGATTCGGGAATACTTTTTTCTCTCGATAAAATCCATAAATATTTTACACTACTGCCTGCCACCAGTGCATATTTATAATCTGGGTCGATGGCTATTACATTATAACCGGCATAAAAGGGACCGAAGAATGATACTTTTAACATGGCGATAGTATCTTCCTTTACAAATTTGGCCTTACCAGTTGCGGATTTCCATTTATTGGTTTTGGTATTATAACCCTTATTGACCACTTTAATAGTACCATTTGTATTGAGTGAATATGCTGCTGTGGTATTATTTAAATTTCTTTCAAATTTAAAATCCAGTCTGGCTATTTCATACCATTTACCCAGGTACTTGATCTTATCAAATGGCTGAACGGCGTTTATTCCTTTGGGTATGGTGCTGCAAGAGAAAATCATGGTTGATAGTAGAATTGTGAATAAGGGTGAAAGGATTTTTTTCATGATTAGGGAGGCGGTGTTTATGCTGCATCAAAGCTATGCAATTTTGGGCAATAGCTATTTTGAGTTGGTCTCTGGAAAGTTTGGTAATCAATTACCAGAAATTGTTACCACCACGGATTTTGATCGCCCCATATTTTCTGCTATATGCAGGTAACAGGTTCTTTTGTCAGGCACTTCAAAAATCAGGGTGCTGGTAGTAGTTTTATGCGGTTCGAGTTCAATAGTTGTTGGTTCTTTCTGTCCTGACATAAACAATGCACCTTCTCCATCAGTAGAATTGGTGTATTCCCTTCCGTTCTCATCTTTTAATTTAATATCTTCTGTTACATAAGTTGTTTCATCACCTGTATTATTTTTTTGGAGTTTTATTATTAAATAGAGCCCTGGGGCTGTGGCAGTATTGTTTTCTGTACCCACTGTTTTAACAAATTCAGGGTTATGTACGATATAACTGACATTCTTAAAACTGAAGGATTCATTTATTTGTTTAGTCACAGGCCGGTAAAGCGCTATATCATCTGGATTGGTAGATTTTTGAATACTGTCAATATGGATATAGCAGTCTGTTGATTTACCTACAGTCGTTTTTAACCAAATGCTACCCTGAATTAATAGTTTATCAGAAAATTTTAAAAGATTGCCATCCTTATCTGCAATTAAAAGAGTTTTTTCGTCATACATGTCTGCTTTCTTGATAAGGCAATTTTTTCCAGTTTTGTCAACTCTTATACTTGTTTCAATACTTTGACCTTCATTGGGGGCTTCGTATAAAGTAACCCATGTTTCGCCACCATACATACTAAAGATGGAAGAAGGCATTGATATAAAACCTTCTATTTGTACATGCAGATGCAGTAGTTCGCCTTTATCATCCTTTTCACATAGTTTGTTAAAGGATACAGATTCA
>CALRKF020000140.1:0-3339 GCA_943367825.1 Chitinophaga pinensis | reverse complement strand
CAACAAAAAACGGTGGCTCAGATGGCAATGCTTCAGGTAGTGTAACCGTATACGTTACCTTTTCAATGCTAGTCTTCCATTTATCGCCAATGAGGTTAAAATACATTTCGGATTTGTCGCTGAAAAAATTGATGGCATTCAAAATGGTGTAATGAATAATATATTCCTGCTGCCCATCTACAAAAGCATCCTTATCCCCAATTTTTATCTCATAATAATCCCCACTAGTACTCACCTTGTATTTCCAGCCATCAACACTTATATTTTCGATCATGGTTTTTTTCTTACCATTACTGGTCATGTCCATAGTGGCCTGCTCGCTTCCTTTGGGAAGCGATTGTACCTGATATTGATAAGGAATCATTCTTATTATCCCATGACGAGATGCAGTAAAATTGACATTCAGTTTTTCTGTTACATTTAAACTGGCATCTTTTCCAAGTTCAACTTTAATATCGTAATGATCAATGGTAAAGGCTTCCTGTGCTCGGCTGATTCCTACAAAAGCGCTCAAGCAAAAAAGCGTAAGGATAAAATTTTTCATGATGGTTGATGAAAAAGTAAAAAGCCTGCATAATAATGCAGGCTCCGTTAAAATATTTATTTAGAATTTCACTTCTACATTTTTGGCTTCGGCTTTATCTTCCAGTTCAAAAAACTCTCTGGGTTTAAAACCACCAATACCAGCTACCAGATTACCTGGAAACTGTTGGATAGATGTATTGAAATCTCTTACTGTAGCATTGTAATAACGGCGACTATTGGCCAATTCACCTTCAATTCCTTGTAAGGCAGCTTGTAGTTCCAAAAACTGTGCATTGGCTTTCAAATCGGGATAGCTTTCTGCAATGGCCAATAAACCACGCAAAGCACCACCTAATTGTTGGTTGGCTGCAGCCATACCTGCAACATCGCCGGTTGGTACTGCTACTGCTGCATTTCTTGCCTGAATTACTTTTTCTAAAGTTTGGCTTTCATGTGCTGCATATCCCTTTACTGTATTTACCAGATTAGGAATTAGGTCAAAACGTTTTTTAAGAAAAACACTGATATCGCTCCATGCGTTATCAATTTTTATTTTGTCTCTCACCATTCCATTGTACATGGATATAATCCAAAGGATGAGCAGGGCAACAACGCCTAATACAATCCAAAGTGCCATAGTTGTAAATTTTTAATATTAATGAAAATAGTCTTTATTAGTAATGCAATTTACTTGTTTTTTTTATCAGTTTATTTTTTTGAGCCATAAGATGTGGTTGGAACAAAATGATTAACGTTAAATTTCAATTCCAAGCAGCCGAAGCTATGCCGATTTAACCCTGGGGTCTACCCATGCATAAAGGAAATCGGCCAATAAATTAATGGCAATAAAAATACAGGCACTAAGCAAAACAGACCCCATCACAACAGGATAATCCAGTTTCTCCAGTGCATCCACCGTTATTTTTCCCAAGCCTTTCCAACCAAAAATGTATTCTACAAAAAAAGCACCCGCTAATAATTCTGCAAACCAACCGGTAATGGTGGTAATAACAGGATTGAGTGCATTTCGCAAAGCATGTTTGAAAATAACAGTTCGTTGGCTCAGCCCTTTTGCATAGGCAGTTCTTATATAATCCTGGTTTAAAACATCCAACATACTGCTTCTTGTTAACTGGGTAATAATGGCCAGGGGCCGAATACCTAATGTAAATGCTGGTAATATCAAATTGCGGAGGGTGAGGTAATGCTCGCCTGTTACTTCATCAATATCAAACCAACTCCCGGTTAAATTTAATCCAGTATAAGGATGTAAGATGAGTCCGAAAAAATAGGCAATCATAATAGCCATGAAAAAGGAAGGCGCACTGATTCCGGCAATACTGGCAAATACTGCTGAACTATCTAGCCAACTGCCCTTTTTAACAGCAGCCACTACGCCTAAGAAAATACCCACAATAGTTGCAAATAATATGGCCGCTAGTGCAAGCAGTAATGTGCCTGGTAGGGCTTCCATTAAAACCGATCCAACTGTTTTTTTGGTTTGATAACTTTTGCGCAGATAGGGCCATTTGATTCCAAATTGTACATTCCTGCCAATAAAAAAACCCTTTAGCTCCTTTTTTTTAATTTCTTCTTTATCGTGTACGCATAGCGGTGATACGTCGTTGAGGTATAAAACAAATTGCTTCCATTTTGGCTGATCGAGGTAAAGGTCTTTGCGGATATTGTCCATGGTTTTTTTATCCCCTGTTTGACCCACCATCATCCTTGCAGGGTCGCCAAATCCCTGAAACATAATAAATACAAGTACTATTACGCCCAATAAAACCAGGAGGGCATACCCCATCTTTTTTGCAATACGTATTAGTAAAGCCATGGAGTAATTTATACAAAAAGCCTGACATAAAAAAAGCCCCGCTATCGGCGGGGCTAATATAAAATACGATTAACTTATTCAGATTTGGCTTTTGCTATTTCAAATTTATTTTTCTTAGCATATTCTTCCTGAGCTGTTTTTAGCTTTACCATAAAAGCAGTTTCATCCTTGCTTTTATCCATCAGGTTAGTGATAGCAGCTTGCACTTCTTCTTCAGTTGCTTCTGGGGTTAATTTACCAAATGGTTCAAATGCTTCCCTTGAAATCTTAATCTCATATTCCAGAAAATCGAGCATGGCTGCTTTCAAGTTTTCGGAACCTGCAACATTTTCCATTCCTTTTACTGTTTCAATTTTTTCTTTCACAAAAGTTTCAAGGTTTTTACCTGCAACCGCTACTGGCGCAAAATCTTTATTGGTAATAGCTGCATTAATTACTTTGCCGGCTGCTTTGCCACGGCTATATAAACTGTCGCTAATAACAGATAGTTTATTATTGAATTCTACTGCCTGTTTTTTGGTGTCTTTACATCCGGCGATCATTAAACCAGTTGCAAGTAAGAGAAGCAAAAACTTTTTCATAATGAAGTATGATTTGGTTATTAAATATTTGTCAAGTTAAGATTTTGATTTTATATAATCTATAAAAAATGCTCCTTTTTGAAGGAGCATTTTTTATAATTATTTACATGTTCGTTGTATTAGAAAATATAACGAATACCTAATTGAGCCTGCCATACATCATTGATGATAGTACCTTTACGGTAAGTAGTATAATTCAAGCTATTATTGACTAAGTTCATTCTAAATACAGGCACATTGTTTACAGCTGCTCTAGCTGCAACAGGGGCAGAAGTATTTACCACATCCGCTACACCCCATTTGCTATTGATCATGTTACCTACGTTGAATACATCAGCACGGAACTGAATAGTATGTCTGTTTTTACCAATATTTCTGAACAACTCAACCATGGTA
>CALRKF020000139.1:0-3392 GCA_943367825.1 Chitinophaga pinensis | reverse complement strand
CATTTAAGGATATAGCCAATTAATTGCTATTTCGGTCTTTTTTATGCCCCAAAAGGATATTTACTTCGTAATTTTGCCTCCTCAAATCACTATTGAATGAAATTAGACCTACTCGCTTTTGGAGTGCATCCCGACGATGTCGAGCTAAGTTGTGCAGGTGTATTGTTAAAAGAAAAACTTAATGGCAAAAAAACGGGCATTATAGATTTAACAGAAGGTGAATTAGGAACAAGGGGTACTGCAGCAACTCGTCGTGCAGAAGCTGCTGCTGCTGCTGAAATTTTGGGAGTAGATATTAGAGAAAATCTACAGATGGCTGATGGTTTTTTTAGTAATGATGAAACACATCAACGAAAAATAATTCAGGCAATAAGAAAATATCAACCTGAAATAGTGCTTTGCAATGCTACTTCCGACCGACATCCAGACCATGGAAGAAGTGCAAAATTGGTATCTGATGCTTGTTTTTTAAGTGGATTAATGAAAATTGAAACTACCAATAACAACGAATTACAAGCTGCTTGGCGACCTAAATACGTTTTACACTATATACAGGATAGGTTTATTATGCCTAACTTTGTAATCGATATTTCATCAGTGTTTGAGCAAAAATTAGCTGCAATAAAAGCATACCACACCCAATTTCATAAACCCGGCGAAGACGGACCTACTACCTATATCAGCACACCCGATTTTTTCGATAGTGTAGTGTATCGGCATAAATGGTTTGGCAAAATGATTGGTGTGAAATATGCGGAAGGCTTCTTATCTGATAAAATGATTGGATTGGAAAATTTTGATGCACTCATTAAACAAAATACTTAATGAATGATTTCTATTTATAACTTTATTTAAATTATTATATAGCATGTCAACACCCAAATTTTTAAATGTACAGGGATCTCATTTTCATCAGGAATTAAAGAGAAGAGTAAGTAAATACTTTGAGGAAACCCACAAATCGATGACCGGAAATTTTAGTTTGTATTTCAAAGCCATCCTATTTTGGTCTTGTTATATTTTCTTATACATACATGTACTGTTTTTTTATCCAGCAACCTGGTTAGCCATTGCAGAATGTATATTAATGGGTGGGCTCACTGCTGCCATAGGATTTAATGTGATGCATGACGGAGGTCATGGTAGTTTTAGCAAAAGTAAATTTTGGAATAAGATTGCAGCATTCTCTGTAAATGCGTTGGGTGCCAGTGCCATCATGTGGAATAATAAACACAATATCATTCATCATACTTATACCAATATCGATGGTGTAGATGATGATATTGAAATTCGCCCCATGTTGCGCATGTGTAATACACAAAAAAAATATTGGATTCATAAGTATCAGCATATCTATGTATGGTTTTTATATACCCAGTTATTAGTCATCTGGGTTTTTGCAACTGACTATACAAAGTATTTCAAAAAAAGAGTAGGTTCAGTTCCCATTAAAAAAATGTCTGTTGGAGAGCATATCGCTTTCTGGACTGCTAAGGCAGGGTATTATTTTGCAATGATTGTATTACCCATCATTAAAATTGGTTTTGTGGAATGGTTGGTTGGTTTTGCCATTATTGCGATGGTAGCTGGTTTTATATTAAGTGTGGTATTTCAGTTGGCACATACAGTAGAAGAAACCTCCTTTCCTATACCCAATGGCAGTACCAATAGAATTGAAAGTGAATGGGCAATTCACCAAATTCAAACTACCGCCAATTTTGCCACCAAAAACAAATTGATTTGCTGGTTGGTAGGCGGATTGAATTTTCAAATAGAACACCATTTATTTCCTAAAATTTCGCACGTACACTACCCTGCTATCAGCAAGATTATCAAACAAACTTGCGAAGAGTTTGGCGTTAAATATATCGAATATAGAAAAATGAGACATGCGCTGGTATCTCATGCTACACACTTAAAGCGTATGGGCAATAGCTAATTAACAATTAATTTTCTTATAGCGGCCTTTTTATCTTTACTCATAACCGTAATAATAAAAAGGCCTTTTTGTGTAAACACATTAGCTAGGTTAACTGTATGGGTGAGTAAGCCCGATTCCCGATAAATTACCCTACCCCAAGTATCAGTTACCCATATCGATTTTATCCAGCTATTCTTTGATTGAATTTGCAATGGCATATACAAACTTATTGGTACGGGCATAATTTTTATTTCTTTATCAAAACCCAAGTCGATGATACCTGTTGGTAAACATCCAAGCGGATCAGCAGTACAAGTGCGCTGTTTATTAACCCCGGTGATGCTATTATAAGCATTCTCAAAATCAGTTCCCCTTACACAATTCCCTTTTAGGTAATAATCCAAAAAAGGCAATAACAAAGTTTGGACTTTATTAAATACTATACCTGCCGTAATTGTTGAATTATTGCAACCCGAAGTAATTTGACCTAGTACACAGGTAAAATCATTGTTTCCAAAATGGCAGTGTAATCCATTGATAATATCAATATATGTTTTACAGGTATAAGGAATATTATTATACATCCGCAATTGGTTGGAATCGGGAACAATACAATCGGCAGTACCTGCAAATATCAAGGCCGGTTTTTGTACTGAAAAGGCAGCCAACTTAGCACTCGGATTTGTTTCTGCAGCAGCAAAATTAAAAATGGCATTGATCGAAGGGTTATAAGTCATCGATAAAAAACTTGCCCCTCCGCCCATGCTATGTCCGCCTACTGCAGATTTATTCATTACTCTTCCAAATAGAAAAGAATTGCTAGAATCATTTAAAGACGTAATTCTTGAACAGAGAAAAGCGATATCTTTTCCAAATTCAGTATGATTCGGGCTTATAGTCCCTTCTGTGGTAGGTATTGCCAAGATATAACCATACTTCACAAGACTGTCTGCCAACCAGAGATAGGCATTATAGGTCATCACAAATCCATGACCAAATACAAGTACCGGAAATTTTTCTGTACCACTGGCAATTGGTACACCATCCCCTGCTGTGTTAGCTGGGTAATAAAGTTCCGTATTAACTACCCGATTAGACCTTGCAGCATCTATGTAAATAGCACTACGATGTCCAATTAAATAAGTTTGGGACTTTAAAAATTGAGCTGAAACGCTAAGCATTACCAACAAAAATAATCGCATAACATAAATTTATACAAGCCTAGTCAATTTGAGTTATTTATTCTATGCTAATGTAAATAAAGTAATTAAAAGAAGGCGTCAGTTATTCAACGTAAAGGCAAAAAAAAGTGCAACCCCGAAGGATTGCACGCTATCAAAAAAATGAAATTTAAATTTTAGAATAAATAATCCGAAGTCGCATCCTGTAATTGGCATTCGTTCCGCTACCCACTTTTACCCTTCCAATTGCAAAGCTATTATAATAGGCAATTCCAATATTGGAATACTGA
>CALRKF020000138.1:0-3405 GCA_943367825.1 Chitinophaga pinensis | reverse complement strand
AGCCACGGCGGTTCAACACATTTATTTTCCACAAAACCTCATCCTTACTGATGAGGTTTATATTTATTTTCAAGTTTGGTTTTGTTGGTTTGAAGTATCCACATTAACTGTCGGGAGCGGTGGTAGTTCGACCCACCTACACTAAATTTTTTCTCCGAATTTATTTATTTATAAATATGTGTTTAAAAGTATATATATTATTTTCTACAAAAATGAATAAATATTATATTGGCTATACAGGCGATGAGCTAAATGAAAGAATCCGAAAACACAATAGCAACCATAAAGGATTTACTGGTCATAACGGTGACTGGGTCTTAAAATACCAAGAACTGTACTCAAGTAAAGTAGAAGCTATAAAAAGAGAACAACAAATTAAAAACTGGAAAAGCTGAAAGAAAATAGAGCAGCTCCTTGGTATTGTGCATCCCGACTAACGGTCGGGAGGGACGGCAATTCAACACACTAACTCCCACAAAACCTCATCATTTTTTGATGAGGTTTTTTTATTTTAAAAATTGAATAGTTGGTTTTGTGCATCCAGCTTAAAATCGGCATGGTATACGTTACCAAATATTAAATTTTATATTTGCAAAAATGGACGATTATTCAAATAACACATTCACTATATATATTATTTTAAAAAAAACCGGAACTAAATCCGGCTTTAATAATCAACAATTCTTGAAATCATCTTCTTAAAGTAATATTTGCAATATGGGTTTCAACTGCTTTTTGCACTAGAATATTTGATATTGTTGTATCCCTATACCCGTTTGAACCTATAAACTTAATGTTATAAACGCCTTCGCGCAAACCTCTAATTTTATATTCCCCGTCATTTTCTGGAATAGCAGAAGCTGAATCAGTTGTATTAAATACTTTTACAAATGGAAGCGCATCATGGGGGAAAACTTTACCTTCTATTTTACCAAATTGCTGCATAGAGAAGGCTTTTAAATATGGTTTAAGATAATATTGCCCTCCTACTAACTTTATGGATTCGCACACATTAAAATCTATCCAAATTGCACTTTGCCCTGAAGTTATTTGATCTTCATCCTCACTATGAATTTTTAAATAAACATAATTATTTGTACCTGGAAAAAGGCTTAGTGGATAACTTACTCCAGCTTTTATTAGTGAGTTATTTACACCAAGTGTTAATCTTATTTTTCTGATTTTGCCCGGAGGTAAATTTCCTGTAGCAAGTAAAGTATCAATACCATTTCTTAACCGCAAAATATTATAAATGCCCTGCCGAATGGTAAGGGTATCCCAACGACCAAATTGGTCATGGTGAATATGATCATCATCCGCATCATTGTCATTGTCACCAAAATGGTCATCATCCATATGCAATGTGCTCGTATCTATTTTCACCTCTACATAAAGGACGTCAATAAAAACAGAGTCGTACTGACAGGGGTCATCTGTTAAAAAAACTGATAATTTTTTTGCAGCGTTAGCATTTTTTGCAGATGTACTTGATTTTTGGCAGGAAGCTACAAATAGCGAAATCGCTAAGATAAATACACCTACATAAAAAATTGATTTTTTGGAAATTTTCATAAATTGAATTTTAAATGATGATAATATAATTAAAAGTGCATTTAATTATTTTGTTGGCATTGCTACTTATTTGAAATACCAAGTGAATTTTTAGATTTTAGGTTTTGTACTGGATTCGTAATACAAGGCCAAACTCTATGCCAAATTTCTATAATTATATTGGAAGCTGTAAAAAATATCAAATAGTGCAATATTTTACCATTATTTAACATTAAAAAATGTACTGAACTTACTATAAATCTTAAAACAGCGTAATTGCTGATATTTTCTATTGAATAGACTGCTGATTTTTATACTTTTAAAATACGAAACTTCGATAACTTGGCTAGGTAAGAATATTTTATACTACTATTATTTCACTAAATAATAGATTGCAGATTTTAATAATATATAAATTTATTTTATTAGAACTGTGAAGGCAATAAAACAAGTTTAAATTGCTTTTTTTTCAGACTTTATTCTTAGATTTTCTATGATGAGATCCAAGTTAAAAAGCATACCATTTTTAGCTACTCGTTTTCCAATCCCAAATAACTACAATCCATTCCACACTATCGGGAGCAATATACCGCTCTACTTCCCTAAACCCAATTCTACTATGCGCTTGCAATGATCGGTAATTAGTGGCCGCAATTTCTGTAATAGCAAAATCATAAGTAGCAGCAAATCGATTCTTATAATAATCATAACACTGGTCCAAAAGCCCTATTCCGCGAAAAGCCTTTTCAATACATACCTGCCCTACTACCATATAGTGGTAAGAGGATACAAGTCTTTCCTTATATATAATTTTATCAAAAATGTCAAACATAGGTATCAAAATAGGAACCGTATGCTTTGACAAATCAGTCATCGCCAATAAATACGCGATAACCTTATCCTCCGATGTGGCGATGATGTGAGGCGCAACATTATTCATAGTGGCAAGCTGTTCATAACTGTGTACAACCGTTACAAATCCTTGCTCCTTCATTTCTTCCGGGCGAAGTGCAATAGACAAATTAGCTTTTTGCAAATCCAGAATTCCATTTAGTTCCTGGTAATTATCTGCACATTTAATTTCAATCACAATGAAAAAATTTATTTCAATATAGGAAATTCAATAACACTTGAAATTTAACAATTCAAACAGCTAGCTTATAGCATATAATATCTCAAAACAACATCAATCCCAATATCCATTTTGCGTTTGAATTTTGTCCTTAGTTATCGCAAAGTAACCTATCCTGAAATCTATTATGAATTTTGCTTTCGTACATATTTTGTTAGAATCACTATTACCTGCCCTTCAATTCGACCTTCTATTTGTTCTTTGTTATCGTCTACTAACCTAATATTCTTAACCACTGTTCCCAACTTTGCATTTAATGTAGACCCTTTTACGTCCAATGATTTTATTAACACTACGGTATCGCCTACCTGCAATATTTGTCCATTACAGTCCCGATGCAAGTCTACAGTAGCATCATTTTCATGATCACCCGCTGCCCTTGCCCAGGCAAGTTTTTCTTCAACCAAATAGAGCATATCCAAATTTTCCATTGCCCAACTTTCATTTCGCAAACGCGTGAGCATACGCCAGGCAATTACTTGTACCCCTGGCACTTCACTCCACATCGTTTCAGTCAAACATTTCCAATGAGCACTGTCTAACTCCTCCTTCTTCTCAATTTGATTGCTGCATTTTTTGCAAATCATTACACAGTTCTGTTCATAACGCCCGGTTGAAAAAGGCACTTCATAAAAGCTGATGCCCTGATCGGCATTGCACAATTCACATTTGTTTTCACTTCTTTGAAGTACGATGTCTTCCAGTTTCATAATATGTATAAT
>CALRKF020000137.1:0-3494 GCA_943367825.1 Chitinophaga pinensis | reverse complement strand
AACTAATGTTGATATGTTGAAAAGTTAAAATCTCTGTCAAACCACTGAAAAATGGAGGCAGACAACGCAAAAAAGCACTATTTATGCTGAGGCAATTTTGAAATATCTTTGCTTTTCAAACAACTATTACAGTTAACTGATTTAACTTCAACATATGAATGTCAAAACGGATACCAAAGAAAAATTTACTGTTATAACGCCGGTTACAGAACAACTGTCTGCTAATATGACAGACGAATTGGCCATAATGCTGCTGGCATACCTGCAAAAAGACATACCCCACCTTGTTTTGAAATTATCGGAGATTAAGGAAATAGAAGCGGAATCTGTAGAAAAATTGGCCAATATTCAACAAAGCTTTTATGAAAATAATTGCTCTTTTGTTATCTGTGAGTTACCAGTAGCCGTAGCCAAAGTATTTGAAGAAAAAGAATTACTAGATATCATGAATATAACACCTACAGAAAGTGAGGCCTGGGATATTTTGCAAATGGAGGAAGTAGAAAGAGAATTGCTCAATGAAGACTGAATCGGCTGTTTTTTTATAGATGCAGCATTTTTAAAAAATAGAAGGTCTTTAGAGAAAGCCAACTATATTCAACTTAACCCTGTTAAACATACCTTTTGTTAGCATTAACCATCCTAGGAAATAATTCAGCCATTCCGGCTTTTGAAAGAAACCCGACTGCCCAAATATTGCAAACTTCTGATGAACTTTTTTTAATCGATTGCGGAGAAGGCACACAGGTGCAAATGTCGAAATACAAAATTCGCCGTAGTAAGATTAACCATATTTTCATTTCTCATTTACACGGTGACCATTATTTTGGACTCATTGGGTTAATTACCAGTATGAGCTTATTGAGTCGTACGCAACCCTTACATATTCATGCCCCTGCTGCATTAGAAAAAATTATTCAAATGCAATTGGAAGTGGCAGATACCAAATTAAGCTTTGAATTACATTTTCATCCCTTGGTATCAGAAGGCATTATTGTTGATGAAAAGAAGATAACCGTTTATTGCTTCCCAGTTAAGCATCGCATTCAATGCTGGGGCTTTTTATTTAGGCAGAAAAAAAATCCAAGGAAAATTGATCCCGACAGGGTAAGGGCATATGAAATACCTGAAGCATTTTACCCGCAATTGCAACAAGGCAAGGATTATATAAATAAAAAAGGGACTATCATTCCGAATGAAGAATTGACAATAGCCAATGCAATTGCAAAAAGCTATGCGTATTGTGCCGATACTATCTATGATGAGGGTATTGCTGAAAAAGTAAAAGGAGTGGATTTACTATACCACGAAACCACCTATCTGAAAGACTTACATGAAAGGGCCGCCAGCCGTTTTCATAGCACTACTATTCAGGCAGCCAATATTGCCAAAATAGCCGATGCAAAAAAATTACTGATTGGTCATTTTTCTTCTAAATATGAAAGCTTGGAGGAATTTCTATCGCAGGCAAAAGAAGTGTTTGATGATACAGAACTGGCTTTAGAAGGCATTAGTTATAGAATATAAAATAGCAGCTTTTAGCTAATTACAAATCCTTTATCATTTCCCGAATTTTTTCTTTCAACCCATCACTTACCGTTACAACAGGCAAACGGAAATTGTTTTCGCAGATACCCATTTCACTCATGTATGCTTTTACGCCACTTGGACTACCTTCCGCAAACATGGAATTGATGATATCGGTTAATTTATAATGCAAGGGTCTTGCTGCTGCAAAATCGCCTTTTAAACAATGGCGAATCATATCTGAAAACAAAAGCGGAAAAGCATTCGCTACAACAGAAATTACACCCACAGCACCGCAAGCAATCATTGGTAAAGAAATTCCATCATCGCCACTTATCACTTCAAATCCTGCAGGTTTGTATTTAATGATTTGCATAATTTGATCAAAATTTCCACTGGCTTCTTTGGTGGCAATTATTTTTTTGCAATCCCTCGCAATTTTCAAAGTAGTTTCTGCAGATATATTCATTCCTGTGCGCCCAGGTACATTATACATAATGATCGGCAATGGACTTGCTTCATTGAGCGCCCGGTAATGTTCATACAAACCATTTTGATTGGGCTTATTATAATACGGGCTAACTGATAAAATGGCGTCATACCCCGATAGGTCAAACTTGCCAAAATGATTAATCACTTCCTGTGTATAATTACCGCCGATACCAGCTACCAAGGGAAGTTTTCCTGTGTTATTGGCTGCAACAAAGCTAAAAATGGCTTGTTTTTCTTCACTGCTCAATGTGGCAGATTCACCTGTAGTGCCCAATACAACAATGTAGTCAATCTTACCATTGGTTAAATGTGCAATTGTTTTTTTAAGACTGTCCCAATCAATACTTCCATCGATATTAAATGGTGTTATCATTGCCACACCAGTACCGGTAAACTTACTCATGTATCTTTTTTTTGTGAAGATAAAATAAATTGAGCGAATTGATTCATGCACCAAAAGAGAATCACAAAAAAAAGCCGGATAAATCCAGCTTAGATTATTTGAACAACCGAGTAGCTATTAATGAAGCAATTTGGATTGCTGAATATATTGGGCGTTGGGACTATACACGAACAAACAAGTGCCATTTTTTATTTTATCAATGATGGGTTTGCTTTGTGATAGCGGCAATGCAGGACATCCCTGGCTGCGACCAATATAACCCTGTTGCTGAGCAATGGCTCCACTTACGTAAGCAGCCCCATGCACTACAATGGCCCTGTTGAAAGCATTGTCGTTGAATCCTTTTTCCAATCCTTCTAGCCGGAGTGAATAGCCATTGCCACCGATATAAGTATTACTGGTTTCATAAAAGCCCAAACTGCTTTTATTGGTTTCGGGTGTATTGGAAAAATCACGCGCAAACTCCCTTCCTGAATTTCGACCATGGGCTACATAAGTATTAAATAAGACTTCATTGTTTTTCAAATCAATTACCACCATTCTTTTATGAGAAGAAGGCTGACTAAAATCGACAATGGATAATATTTGCGGGTTATCTATCTTTCCCATTTTCACCAATTTATCTAAGCCAGTAATAGCATATTCAAATGCCTGTTGCGAAAAACCCATTAGGTTTAAACGCAATGACTGGTATAAATTATCGGCTTTATTTTCAAATTCATTCATCATTTCGCTAAAGGCCATTAAACTGTAACGTATTCCTGCCAAAGGGGATGAAACTGGTTCCACCATGATCGGTTTGCTTTTAGCAAATACGAATGGTAAATGAATAAAGAAAATGAAGAAGGATGAAATAAATAAATGGAATCGCCTTAAGATTGGTTTTCGCATAATAGGATATTTAGTGCAAAGTTGAATAAATCTGCAGCATCTGCTGCAGTTGGACTGTTAAAACTTTCAAAAATCGGACCAGAATAAATTTTATACAAAACATAACTGCTATAGCATAAGTAATTAATAGATTATACATATAATCTTTACTATATACAATAGGCCGTTTTTTTGATAAATC
>CALRKF020000136.1:0-4015 GCA_943367825.1 Chitinophaga pinensis | reverse complement strand
TCCATATTATAAGGCGAAGGCAATTGTATATCCGGCGGACTGTCATCAAAGCCGCCCCCAGCAGTAAAATGAAATACTTTAATTAACCCACTGTCCTTGCCTATAAATACATTGTCGCATGCATCGGCGATGATGCCGCCAGAAAAAAGATATGAATTAAAAGGATAAATAACAGGGGTATTAACTGCACCACCTGTATTTTTATCAAATGCTTTAAGGTTCCTTCCATCCCAATAAAATAAGTAATTAGAATTGAGTGCTAATACATTTGCGGAATTGTCATTACTTGACCCCATAGTTTGAAGGTATGGTCTGTTAGTAGCTTCTGTTAAAGCACCAAACCCCGCAAGGGTATCCCAAATTTTGTCTGCAGGAGTGTATGGATAATTATGCTTATAAATTCTATTTGAAACATACGGAGTGTAATCCGTCAAAGAGAATATTGTGTACAATTGATTGTTAACAGGATCTATGATTAAATCTCCAATGTCTTGTTTTATACCAGTGATAGTTGGTGGTGGGCCAGGGTTAGATTGAGAATTTATTCCAGTTAGATTTCGATAGATGATTGTCGTTGATGGGGGAGATATGATACCGAAATTGATATCTGTTAACCCTCCTCCTCCAATTAACATCTGAGCATTAGAACCATTGCAATTCCAAATCATTTTCCAATTTTCAGCTATTTGAGTATTAGCAATTGAAATATAGTTATCAAATATTCCGGAAGAATTCAACCTGATAACAGTAGTGCCTGTAATTTCTGCCCCACGACCTAGATAAATATTGCCAGTTGATTTTTCTACAACCCACCCTCCAAAATTTGGCCCGAAATACCATGATGGAACTGTAAGATTTCCATTAAAAGTCCACTGCAACAATCCGTTTGCATCAAATTTTATTAATTGATGCTCCCATACATTCCCTCCGCCACCTGTTACATATATGTTACCGGCATAATCATAATCTATATCTTTTGCAATGCCCGCATTCGCCCCAGTAAGACTGTCAGTATTGCTAATAAATGGGTCTATTAAAATTTCTCTTTTAGAATTATAACTCTTACTCAGTTCAAAACCTATAATATTCTTCTTAATAGTAGTGACAATTTTAATTCTTTCATTATTACTTGTGTAAAGGCCTATAGGCTCAGTTTGTTTGAAACCGCCTGTGCTATTTTTAATTTTTACAGTTTTATCAGAATCAATTTTGATAGCAGTAACATCTCCACCAACCTTCAATTTTATCTTTGTTATATCTGCGCCGGGTTTGAGTAAAAGGCTGTATTCATAACCGGCTTTATTTTCTTTAAATGAATAAATAATATCAACTCCTGGGTACATTTCTTTACAAATAATTTGTTTATAACAGTGAGCTTTTTTTTGGATCAATCCATAAGTGTGATAAGCAGATTCTTGTTCCTTCGTAATTATTTCCGGATTTGGGTTGGCCTCAAGCCATTGAAACGTTATTAACTCATAAATTAATTTTGGCTTAATAAACTCTTCATCGGATTCAATTTTTTTTGTTAAAAAATCAATTTTTTGTTGAAGATGTATAATTCCTTTTTTAGTAAACAATACTGGCATTCCCATTCCTTCATATCCATATAAAATCTTGCCCATTGATGTATGATCTTTCAAGATTTCACCATATTGCCCAATATTTTCAACAAAAAAGTTAACGTTAGAGAGAATGTTCGTTGGAACATTTTTTTGAGAAAACCCAATTTGAAACAAAAAGGTAAAAGCAATAGGTAAAATAATTTTTGAGATATTATCAATGATGATAGCGTTTTTTTTCATTTTTCTAATTATTAAAGAAAATACCTTGCCGGTACATCGGCAAGGTAATTGTATTACTTTTCCATCATTTATCAGCAATCACCTGCCTCACAATAGCAATAAGCAGAACTGTTATTTGGGTCTATGCCACACCAATCACCTGGACCAGAATGTAATACATAGCAATATGCTATACATTGAGCCTGAGTAAAACCGGTTGGACAACGGTTTCCACAAATTATCCCTGTGCCACCCTTAACAGATCTCATTTCTTCCCTTGTTAATGCACCTTTCAAGTCTTTAAAATTAAATTGTTGTTTTTTCATTTCTTTAAATTTAAAATTAATAATTGAAATACCGGCCTTAGCTTATAGCATCAAAGGCTTTGGCCCGTTTGGCAGGCTGCCGGTGTCCACCGGCAGCCTTAGGTATTACCAAACTCTTTCCTGGCTGTTACCTATTCAGCCAAAAAATATTTTAAATCGCCCACTGTATATAATTCTGGAAGCTGGTAACCATTGAAAAATATGGTTGGTGTAAAGGAAATTTCCTGTGCCCTACACCAGGCTTCCTGTTTAGTAATTTGTCCAGAGATGACACTTTTCAAAATACTCTCACCACTTTGTGAGAGAGGATATTTTGCAGCAAATGTGTCATAATCCTTTTTATCTGCCAGGTACCAATCATCGAGAGCTTTCTTTATAATTTCTTGATCGTTGCATTGGGCTATTGCCATTAGATGCTTTGCAGGTGCAGCGGTGATATCATTTTCATTGTTAGTGGCAGTAAAAATAATCTGCACTTTCAGGTTATTGGCATGTTCCAACAATTCATCTATTACCTTATGTGCCCTTGCACAAGGGCCACAATAGGGATTACATACTTTTACAATGGTGTTCTTTGCAGCAGGAATACCGATCAAAATGCCAAGCCCATCTATGCTTTGAACTATTTGCTTTTGCTTATAAAGCAGGGCATAAAATATTTGTGGGTTATGCTTTAACCTTGCCAGTTCATAGGGTGTATTTTTGGTTTGCTGTTCTTTTAAAAGAAGGGGCTTTATCAAATACCAGATGCCGACAGGTAGTGAAAAAGTCATGAATAACGGATATAAAGATGAAAAACTGGAGAGGGAAGGATATGTAAGCTGGCCTGTTATAAATGATACAGCAAATTCACTTAATAAAATAACCTGCACTGCAACACATAGCCTGCACCATTGTTTTGCCACTACTTTTTGATAATAGAAAGAGAAAACTGTGTATGGTAAGGCAAGTATGTTTAACCACGCAATGCCAGGCAGTAATTGCGGGAATAAAAGGATTATCAGAAAACTTCCTGCAAAATAAAAGAAACCAATTTCACTCCAGCTAACTGTATTAAATAGTTTAGCCTGTGGTGAACTGAGAATTGCATTACAGTTGGTTTTTGGATTGCCACCAGTACATATTTTCTGAAGTACCGGATTTTTTTTATCTATTTCGTACCAAAGGAGTAAGGTGGTAATAAAACTGCCACCAAGTTTTAATAACAGCAGTAAAGTGAGTCCGACAATTGAAGAAAGAGAATTAAACTGTGCAAAAGAATAAACAACTGCCAAGATTGTTAACCCGGTTATGGCAAGAAAGAGAGGGATTACTCTTTGTTGCTGGTTTTCTTTTTTCTTTGAAGTGATGTATTCTTTTTCACCTGCCTGTTCACCAGGTTGCACTAACAAAGCAATGCCTGCCCAGTTTTTTAAAAAGGCATCTTTGCTTTGTTTTTTAGATCTATTATTTTCATCTATATATGTTATTGTACCATTATCCGCAGAAGTAATTACTTTGAATTCTCTACCCATAAATGCCATTAAAGGAAAAGGATATTGGTTTAAATTTTCTTTGTCTGTTTTTACAGCGGCATTTTCAATATTCCAACTGGCTAGGCTGTCACTAATACTTAATAAACTTGGATAGTCGGGATGCGATAGAATAGTTTTGTTTACAGCAGTGTTGGTGACTTTTATGTTCAATTGATCTAACAACTGAATTGTAGCAGAGACAGGTTGGTCATATATTTTAAACAAAACCATCGGTCAGGGGTTTTGATGTTAAAAAATGGCCGGGTTAGAATTTTATAAAATAGGACTATAAATATAATAATTTAATTTAAAATATGAATAAATTCTATGCGTTTTTTCAAAAAATAAATAAACAAGAAGAATTTTTTGCCCTTTGGAATTGATAACGTTT
>CALRKF020000135.1:0-4046 GCA_943367825.1 Chitinophaga pinensis | reverse complement strand
ATAAGAACGGATCTTTCACTTATAGTACCGTACTAGCTGTAAAATTGCAAGCCAAAGCAGGTGTTAGTCTTCAAGTGTCCCCTAATCCATTTGTTGAAAGACTATTAGTAAGGTTTACTTCAAGTGAAAATGGAAATGCACAGGTACGTATTATTAATATGAATGGACAGGTAGTTACTAATAAACAATCTACTATCAGTAAGGGCTTTAATACCATTCAAATTGAAGGATTGACCAGTTTGACATCAGGCATGTATATCACTGAAGTGTCTTTGAACGGTGTAGTCCTGGATAAACAAAAATTAATTAAGAACTAATTATAACCAGCAAGTGATATAAGGAAGCTGTCGGCCTAGGCAGACAGTTTCCAAGGTCACCTTCGCAACCGAATCCAATATTCATTGCAAAATTTTTGATCATCCTTTTAAGCAATGAATAAAATGAAAAAAATCACCTCTTTACTACTTTTTATCATACTGATAAATAGTAAATCGATTGCTCAACAAGCAGAAAATGACAATAAAATCAATATTACCGAATTTTCAGTTTCCGTTAAGGATCAAAAAATTATGGTTGAATGGGCTACTGATGGTTTGGTGCCAACCAATTACTGGGAAATTCAACAGTCAGGAGATGGGCTTAATTTTTCAACCATTGCGTTAGTATTGGGTCCAGACCCAATACAAAAAGGGGACCATTATCAGTTTATTAATAATATGAAAGCAACTAAATCAACTACTATTTTATATAGACTAAAGCATATTAGTACGGAGGGAGTAGAAATATTCAGTCAAATTATACATATGACAAAATAATTATCACTAAGTCACGTTTATAACCTACCCTCGGAGTTTAAAACGTTTGAGCTTGGTGCAAGATGTTTTCTTTGGGGGTTACAGAACCGAAAGGTTCTTAACAAAGGCCGCATTTCTATGTGGCTTTTTTGTTTTTAAAGCTATTAGGGTGAAATTGAACCTAGTCTTCCTATTGTTTTGTAAATTACGCCCTGTGCAGATAATACTTGATGATACCAATATATATGAGCAATTATATCCATTTACTGGGGTACAACATGCTGCAAATATTCGTATCGGTATATTAACAATTAAGGAAAAGTGGGAGTTTATTCTTGGAAAGGAAGTTCAATTAGGAGAAAGGGGAGCGGTTATTGAAAAAGGGGAAAATGATATAAGTATAATAGATGCCAATATAGTACCAACTAAAGCTTGGGTTGATAAACTATTTGCTTCAGCTGAAGCAAATTTCGCTTCTAACAATGATGACCTTTCAAAGAAACTTGTATTTCCAACTGATATCTTTATATACAATGACTGGGCTATCAGGCAGGATTTTGGTCTTATTACTACTAATAGAGTATCTGAAAAAATTTCCCTTACCAATTCAATTAGCAATCCCTCCTTTATTTTTATTGAAGAAGGCGCTCGAATTGAACACTGCATAATAAATGCTACAGATGGACCAGTTTTTATAGGGAAAAATGCAGTTGTAATGGAAGGTTGTTTGCTGCGTGGGCCTATTGCTATTGGAGAATCAGCTGTAGTTAAAATGGGTACAAAAATCTATGGCGCAACTACCATTGGTCCTAATTGTGTGGTTGGTGGGGAAATAAAAAATAGTATTTTATTTGAGTATAGTAATAAAGCGCATGATGGTTATCTGGGAGACAGTGTAATTGGTTCATGGTGTAATTTGGGAGCAGGTACCAGTAATAGCAATGTTAAAAACAATGCAGGTCCAGTAAAATGTTGGAATAATAAGGAACAAGATTTTTTAACTATTGGACTGAAGTGTGGACTATTAATGGGTGACTATAGTCGGGCTGCAATTAATACCTCCTTTAATACTGGAACCGTTGTCGGAATTTGTTGTAATGTGTTTGAAAGAGATTTTCCGCCTAAGTTTATTCCGGATTTCAGTTGGGGATCAGAGCGGTATCGATTAAATGATGCATTGGAACATATTGATAATTGGAAAAAACTCAAAGGAAAGTCGCTCACCATGGAAGAAAAAGAAAAATTAAATAAATTATATCTTAAATAAATCTTCTGTTTATAGCAGGAGTTATCAAATTAAAACAAATTTTATGCGTAAACAAATTGCCGCTGCAAATTGGAAAATGAATTTAACCATTCAGGAAGCGGAAGCCCTCGTCAATGAAATAATGGCAAGTTTGCCAACCTTGCAAAATAATCAGGAAGTAGTATTAGGTGTGCCGTTTCCTTATTTAACAATGGTGAAAAATAAATTGGGTAATACCTCCAATGTATATGTAGCAGCCCAGAATTGTTATACTAAAAATACTGGGGCATATACAGGTGAAACCAGTGTTGCTATGTTGAAAAGCATTGCAATTGATTATGTTATTATTGGTCACAGTGAGCGTAGAGAATATTTCCATGAATGCAATAAAATGCTTACAGAAAAGGTGGAAAGATGTTTTGAGCATGGTTTAAAACCCATTTTTTGTTGTGGTGAACCATTGAAAATCCGAGAGGCGGCGCTTCAAAATCAATATGTGGAAACGCAATTAAAGGAAAGCCTTTTTCAATTTACGGAGCAACAATTAACTGGCTTTATCATAGCTTATGAACCAATTTGGGCGATAGGAACTGGTAAAACCGCTAGTAGTGAACAAGCACAGGAAATGCATGCTCATATTCGTAGCGTTTTCCATAATCAATATGGTGCAGGGTTGGCCGATAGTATTTCTATATTATATGGTGGAAGTGTGAAGGCTGCCAACGCAAAAGAAATTTTTGGTAAGCCCGATGTTGATGGGGGATTGGTAGGTGGAGCAAGTTTGGTGGCCAGTGAATTTGAGGCTATTATTAAGGGACTTTCTGCCTAATTTCAATTAATATTTATGATTAAATATCTACTCCTCATTTTTGGGGTGGCATTCTATTCTTGCATGCCTATAAAGGAAAGACCTTCTGCTATTAAAGCAGTTCTTCAGCAATTTGCACTAAAAAGAGCTGCTGCTTTGGATTGCATTGCTAAGGATACGACATTATATTCGGAAGAGCGTACCATGTTCAATAAATTGGATTATTTATTTCAACAAACAGTATTGGTGGATAGAGATTCATTGGTTTACAGTAGGGAAGTTTATTCAAACCTTGCAAATTTGGCAAATGACAGTATGTATCGGAATTACTGTTCGGAAGTAAAAGACCTAAGAAATCAATTTGCAGTATTACGTACTGGGCAATTGGAAATTAAAGATTCGAGCAATAAGCATGTGTTGGCCTATGAAAGTTTCAATGAAAAGGAATCCCTTTTGACCATACTTAATCTGGATGAGGATAACAGAGCATTTGTTGCCAATTATGATTTTGCTCAAATGGATTTGCTATTTTGTAATTATGATATTTATATTACACCTCCACCTTTGGCATCGCTAACACTCCGGCCATTTGAAGTAAGGGTTTATAAATTAAAATAATATGTCAATTTTTTGAATGGAAATTTGGATTTAAGGGGTAGTGGCAAGATTAAAAATTTCAAATGTGAAGCTGAAATGGTTTTAAATTTCAGAGATGAACAAATTTTCCACAAACTGAATTCAAAATTTTAACCTGCCAATTATTCCTCCTATCTTTGCATGACCTCTCGGATATTTATTCCATTTTTCCGCCGGTCATCACTTAGATTTTATTGTACAAAACAAACTAAATTCCCTTCTGGGCTAGGGTATGGCAAAATATATTTTCGTTACCGGTGGTGTTACATCTTCTTTAGGCAAAGGAATCATTGCCGCTTCGCTTGCAAAACTTTTACAAAGCAGGGGCTTAAAAGTTACCATTCAAAAATTTGATCCGTATATAAATGTGGATCCTGGAACCCTGAATCCCTATGAGCATGGGGAGTGCTTTGTAACAGACGATGGCGCTGAAACGGATCTTGATTTGGGGCATTACGAGCGCTTCTTAAATATTCCTACTTCGCAGGCCAATAATGTAACAACTGGTAGAATTTACCAGACAGTCATTAATAAAGAAAGAGACGGTGCTTATCTAGGCAAG
>CALRKF020000134.1:0-4120 GCA_943367825.1 Chitinophaga pinensis | reverse complement strand
GAAGGGGCTTTTTGTATTTAACCAAGACGGTAGTTTGAAGCAGGAAATAAAAGCTGGTGCCGCTGCGGAATTAAAAGACAATTGGATTATTTGTGCACTGCTGTCGAGCGATAAAAAATATATCTGGATGGGTTATAATGGTGGCAAAGGCTTTTCGAAATACAGCTTAGCAGATGGCAGTACCAAGGATTATTATGTGAATGTAAGTCTGCCAGAAGCAAGGGCTGCCAACACCATCAACTATATCACCGAAAACGAAGATGGTTCAGTTTGGCTGAGCACTTATGGAGGAGGATTGTTTTTGTATAACCTGAGTAATAATACTTTCAAGAGTTATAATAGCAAAAACGGACTTGCATCAGATTTTGTTTTTCAAACAGAACTGGATATTCATCAAAATCTATGGATTGCTACTCCTAAGGATATTTATTATAAAGCAGCAGGCAGCGAAAGCATCATCAGAACAGGCATTCTATTACCCGAATTGAATAATGATGTAGCACAAAATATTTTTAAGGGGCCTGATAACAACTATTTCTTTTTTAGAAAGGATAAGATTGTACAAGTGCAGGCAGCCGATTTTTTCAGCAATGAATATCCTTTTAAAATGCTGATTACTGCTGTCAATGCAGGGCAAGAAAAGATTATCATCAACAATCTTACAGAGAACAAGATTGAAGCCGATTATCAAGACAATGATATTAGCATTGAGTTTTCCTTATTAAGACCTAATACAGAAGCAATGCCGGTATATTCCTATCAATTGGATGGGGTTGATAAAGATTGGATAAATGCCGCCAACAGAAACTTTGTACAATATGCCAATCTTGATCCGGGCAATTATATTTTCCTGGCAAAAGCAATAGACCCATTAACAGGAAAAGCATTTCTATCCTCAAAAATTTATATTACCATATTACCACCCTGGTGGCAGACTAACTGGTTCAGGTTTATACTGACTGTATTCATTTTTGCTTTGTTATTTATTGCGATACGGGTATATATCCGATATAAGCTTCGCTTGCAAAAACAGGAATTGCAAAAGCAATTGGCCATACAATTAGAAAGAGAACGCATTACTGCCGATTTGCATGATGATGTTGGGGCTACCCTTAGTAGTTTACATATTTATGGCGATTTGGCCAGTACCGTTTGGGATACAAAGCCGCAGCAGAGTAAGGATATGGTGAGTAAAATATCAGTACAGTCAAAAGAGTTGATGGAGAGAATGAGTGATATTGTTTGGAGCTTGAAATCGCCGGGTGAAGAAAAAAATTCATTTACAGGCAGGCTTAGCAATTATGTGCATGACCTGCTTACTGCTAAAAATATTGCTGTTGAATTTTCGATTGATGAAGCAGTTGCACTTAAAATAATTAATCCCATTGCCAGGAAAAACATATTATTAATAGCCAAGGAAGCCATTAATAATATTGCCAAATACAGCCAATGCACAGCGGCCTCCATTTCATTTCAACAACAGAATAATGAACTGGTATTGGTGATTAGTGATAATGGAATTGGATTTGACCTTGCAATTTTGAAAAAGGGCAATGGCCTAGGCAATATGGAACAAAGATGCAAACAACTCAATGGCAGGTTTTTAATTAATACAAGTCAGGGACAGGGAACTACCATTAGCTGCCATTTTCCAATAGCTATATTTAGCCATGCGGGCTAATCGTTTTTAAAAATACATTTGTACAATGACCAAGGTAGCAGTATATGACGATAACAAACCCCGCAGGGAAAGCTTGCAGGCATTGATATCGTTATCGGGGGAATTGGAACATGCGGGCAGTTTCGAAAACTGTGCCAACATATTAGAGGAGGTAGCTTCTTGCAAGCCTGATATTATTTTAATGGATATTGAAATGCCATTAGTGAATGGACTAGAAGGTGTAAAATTGGTAAAGCAAGCATTCCCCGAGGTAAAAATAATCATGCAAACCTCTTTTGATGATGATGATAAAGTATTTGCGGCCTTGCAAGCAGGTGCAGAAGGCTATATTTTAAAAACAGCGTCCGTTACACAAATAGCACAAAGCATCGATGAAGTAATGAAGGGTGGCGCTGCCATGACGCCTTCCATTGCATTAAAAGTGATGCGTTATTTCGGGCAGCAGCAAACATCCATCCCTACAGATTATAAACTTTCTCCCAAGGAAAACGAAGTATTGAAGCACCTCGCTACTGGTCATAGTTATAAAATGATTGCCGACGAAATGGGTATCAGTTATTTTACGGTGAACAATCATGTAAAAAAAATCTATGAAAAATTACAGGTGCATTCAGTAGGCGAGGCCATCGCAAGAGCACATAAAGAGAATCTGGTATAATTTATTCAACAATTTTTTTCGCACCTACTGCTGATATTAATGCTTTATTCATAGCTATATTTAGCTATTGTTATCCAGTACATTCCAGCTCATTTTTACAGTATAAATATTATACTAAACCTTACTGTGAAAATGATCAAAAAATTATTGCTAGTGCAGGCTATTTTATTTTTACAGCTTACCCTACTAGCACAGGGACCGGGATTAACCTTTAGCCAATCGGCAGGAACATATATTCCCATTACCGGTGGAACCACATTAATCACAGGAGTTTTTGATGATAATAATTTTGCAGTTACCCTGCCTACGGCATTTACCTTTAAGGGAGTCGCTTATACACAGGTAACAGTTAATTCCAATGGATGGATTTCGATGGGAGGCACAGCGCCATCCAATACTATCTATACTCCTATTAGCACTACAGCAGTTAGTCCCGGTTTTATTGCCCCATTCGGTATGGATTTAGAAAATGCCAATAGTGGTGCGCCGGAAATTCGTTGGGAGCAAGTGGGCAGTGAAATTGTTTTTCAATGGAAGGACATAAAAAGATATACGGGTACAGTCAATACTGAAATATTCAGTTTTCAAGCGCGCCTAAATTCGTCTACGGGTGCGATGCAGTTTGTGTATGATGCTGTTCAAAATGCAACCATCAGCACCGGTTCACCGCAGGTTGGTATCAGGGCTGAGTCCAATGCTTTTCCAGGTAATATTTATAACCGGCTTGTAAATACATTGCTTCCTTCCAATGCCTGGGCTACATCAGCAGATGGGGCCAGTAATAGTAGCAGCTGTCGTTTTACTTCTACCAGTCCTGCTGCTTCACCCAAAGCAGGACAAACCTATACCTGGACGCCGGGTGATTGTAATAGTTTTTCCTGCACCAGCAATATTTCGCCTGTTAGTGGAAGTACCATCAACACTGCCTCTGTTAATCTCAGTTGGAATGCAGTGGCGGGTGCTAGTTTTTATCGCTTGTATATCGGCAATACTTTGCCACTAACGCTGGTAGGCACGTTTACTAGTACAAGTGCTACCATCAATAATTTAATTGCCAATACTACTTATACCTGGTATGTAGCACCAGCAGGTTTTAATTGCTCAGCAAGTGGCTGTGAATCTACTGCAAGTACTTTCAATACAGTCTGTCAGGTATCTGCTTGCAGCAATAATACCACTCCTGCAAACGGGGTAACCATCAATAATACATCAGTAACCTTAAACTGGACAGCTGCCTCTGGAGCCAGTTCGTATAAATTATTTTTCGGTATCAGTTTACCCTTACCATTGCAAGGTACTTATGCAGGTACTACTGCAACTATTAGCAACCTGCTTGCCAATACTAATTACAGTTGGTATGTTGCGCCTGCGGTTAGTAATTGTTCGGTAGCAGGCTGCGAGTCTACAACAACCAGTTTCAATTCGGGTTGTTTGGCTACAAGCTGTGTTACCAATATTGCACCGGCCAATGCAGCTACTATAACTACCTCCGGTGTTACCTTATCCTGGAACAGTTCTGTAGGTGCCACTTCGTATGATCTTTATCTTGGTACAACCAATCCACCCACTACATTCATAGGCAATATTGTCGGCACCAGTAAAAGTATTGCACTGGGCAATAATACTTATTACTGGTATGTTCATCCAAAGCCAAGTTGTTTGCCAGCAACAACCTGTGATGTTAATACAACACAGTTTACAGTGAATAATAGCAGCGGGGTAGTAAATGATATTTGCGCAGGCGCTATTGATTTAGCAAATGAAATAAATATCGGCACTAC
>CALRKF020000133.1:0-4173 GCA_943367825.1 Chitinophaga pinensis | reverse complement strand
TTAAACTCCAAGATGAATGGAACATTAAAAATTCCATCGTTAAAAGAGGAACCCCGCTTAAACACAATAGAAGTATCGGAAGTTATTAGTGTATAATTTTTGGGTAATGCCTCCATCGTATAACCTTCAGGCATAAAGAATAAGCCAGTAATATTATAATCCTGACGGGCAGCATAAAAAACATCCGATTGCCTTTGATCGGCTATAAAGGGATTTTTATTTAGTCCGGCAAAATAATTTGTCGAGAAATAATGATATTCCCCCGATGCATTGGTAGCTGCAGTAAATTTAAAGTCTTCTACCAGTGGTAATGTATCAATTGCTTCATTTGCAATAACAAGACTATCAATTGTAGCAGCATTATTGCCTATATGTGCTTCTATTAATTTTTCTTTCCCTTGTTTAAGCAAGTTGAGCATTTTTATTTTTTCATATCCATACGAATTGACGGTTGCCAGTCCAGCAATTTTCCCCTTATCAGTTATCTCTGCATTTAAAAAAACACTTTTACTGAACTTGTCTTTTTCATCCCACAATACTTTCCATCCCCATTCAAAATTGTCGGGCTTTTCTATTACCAATCCTTCAGACGCCATCACTTCCAGTGGAATCAAATGAGTAGGGGTTTCTTTTTCTGTTGCATCCAAAACATATAAATGGTTGTCTAATTCTATATAAGCCATCACCTTATTAAACTGATCATAAGCAGGATAAGTGGTATTTAAAATCCCGTTGTCTCTTGTACTCACCAATAAGGGTTTTACTTTTATACCTGCATCCTTAAGTAGATTAATCAAAATCAGGTTTATTTCACCACTGGTACCTTTCTTATCTTTCCATGCTTTTTTAACACCTTCTAAAGCCCATATATTATCCCGTTCATTCCATTGCATATTAGTACGAACGTATTGGTGAATGATTTTTATTTTTTGCAATGGATCATTTATGCCCGCCAACATTTTATCTAAATCGGCTGTCCGGGGAATTTCTTTTTTTAATTCTTTTCCAAAATCTTCATCCTCTATTAAATCTTTTATAATGCCAGGCCATGTTTTGGTCAATGACTGGTATGGTAATCCAGGCATATCTATACCAGTAATTTGCATATCAAGTCGCTGTAAATAATCTTCCCGGTTACTCATAAAGGGCTCATCGAGTAGGGCTGGTATTTTTTTCATCGTATAAGAGGAGTAATTGGACGATGAATTATTACCTGTTCCTCTAAACAGTTCCAGATTGCAATAGGGAATTACAGCTACTTTTAACTCTACGGGAAAGTTTATGATAAACCTGCTTATTTCTACAGGTATAGGTTTTTGAAAATACCAATCCGATTCTGATGTGCCATCTAAAATGTATGCATATTCTATCACGCTTCCTTCTTTAATATCTGGAAAAACAAAAGTGCGCTCAGAATATATTTTATTGACTTGTTTATCGTAGATGGAAGCCTTGTCCACTTTTGTTACAACCACATTACCTGCAGCATCATAATTGTAGGTTTGTGCATGAAAATTCTTTATTGAAATTGAATTATCATTCCTGTATTTTATTTTTATGTTAGCTTGACCAAAACCATTTCGATTAAATATTTTGATACGGGTATGGTGTTCTGTTTGTTGAAATACAGGAAAGAAGGTCGCATTTAAATCTATCTTAAAAAAAGATTCGGCCTCATCAAAGAGCACCATTGCAGCAGCCGATTTATCAAAGCTGCACTCCTTCATTTCCAATTCAGATTTATCTACCTTACCAAATGCAGCAAAGGGAACTTGTTTTTGTCCTTTTGCAAATAATAGATTAAGTAATAACAATGAAAAAAATGTGATTTTCATAATTAGCCTATTTGATGAATAATTGTTAATTCAACCCTGTTTCACTATGCATTTCGGGAATTTCCACATCCAGAAATCCTTTCTTGATGAGTCGGTTTCTAAATGCTTGCTGCACTTCATACTCACCATGCACAATGAATAATTTTTCTACAGCCCTTGGGTTTTGGCATGCTAAAAACTGACAGAGGTCCTCATAATCGCCATGCGCACTCATACTGCGAATGCTGCCAATTTCGGCATTTACTTCATGCAATACACCATAAATATTTACTTCTTTTCTGCCGTCCAATAATTTAGCTCCCAGTGAATGTGGTTCACAATAACCAGTGAGCAAAATAGTATTGCGGCTGTTTTCTATATTATTACTGATATGGTGTTTCACCCTTCCAGCATCAGCCATACCACTGGCAGAAATGATTACTAAGGGACCGTTTCGGAAATTGAGCAATTTACTTTCATCAACACTTTTGATAAATTTTAATCCCTTAAAATCAAAGGGATCATTATCTGACTCCAATACTTTTTGAATAGTTTTATTAAAATACTGAGGGTATCTTTTAACAATTGCTGTTGCATCCAAACTTAAAGGGCTATCCACAAAATAATTCAGGTCGGGTAATCTTCTTTCCAATTCCAGTTGATTCAGTGCATATAATATCTCCTGTGTTCTACCCAAACTAAAAGCAGGAATAATGAGTTTACCTTTTTTCTGCAGACAAGCTTTTTCTACCCATTCCAATAATTGATCGGGGGTAGTCTGCGCATTTTCGTGTAGGCTATTACCATACGTTGACTCGATGATGATATAATCGGCCTGGTCGAAGGTTGCAGGTGATTTTAAAATTACATCGCGGTACCTGCCCACATCTCCACTGAAAGTTAATCTTTTGGTGATGCCGTTTTCGGTGATGCGCAAATGCACGGCCGCACTACCAATGATATGACCCGCATCGGTATACAATAATTGAATATGCTCATCGATGGTATACCAATTATCATAATCTACCGCTACAAAACTATCCATTGCATTCATGGCATCGAGGGTATCATACAATGGTTTTAAATAAGGAAGTCCTTCCTGTGCCCGGCGCTTGTTTTCATATTTCACTTCATTCTCCTGAATGCCCGCACTGTCTTCCAGCATGACTGCAGAAAGTTCCTTAGTAGCTGGTGTACAAAAAACTTTTCCTTTAAATCCGTCTTTCACCAATTTAGGAATCAGGCCACTGTGATCAATATGAGCGTGTGACAAAATCAGGTGCGTAACCTCGGATGGTTCGAAACCAAAATTTCGGTTATACGTTTCCGTATCTTTTCCGAGGCCCTGAAACATACCACAGTCTAGGAGATATTTTTTTCCATTGGTCAATGTTATTAAATGTTTGGAACCTGTAACAGTACGGGCAGCGCCGTGGAATGAAATTTTCATAGACAAACTTGTTGTGCAAGTCGTGGTTAACTGCTGTACTTACAGTACCCGGCCTGCTTGTAAAAAAAAGAACCAAGGTTATTCCTTAGCTGTGCACATGCAGGAAGCCTGCAAACAGCTTAGAATTATATAATTATGACTGCACTGCCAACCATGCCATCATGCCTACCCCTATTTCAATGGCATTTTCATCGATATTGAAAGTGGGTGTATGTACACCATTTCTGATGCCCTTTGATTTATTGCCTGCACCCAACCGGAAAAAACAGCCAGGAATCTGATGTGAATAATAGGCAAAATCTTCTGCACCCATTCTCAATTCGGTAGTCTCTACATTTTCAGCTCCCATATATGCTTCACCTAATTGGCGTGCACTTGCATTCAGTTCTTCATTGTTCAACACAAATGGATAACCAACATCAATTAAAATGTCTGCAACAGCACCCATCGACTTTACCAATTCATTGGTTTGTTTTTTTATTAATTCATGTGCTGCAAATCGCCATTCCTCATTCATGGCCCTGAATGTGCCCTTTAATTTTACTTCACTGGGTATTACATTGGTAGTATTGCCTCCTTGGAAAGAGGTTATGGATAATACAGAGGGGTTAAAGGGATTATTATTCCTGCTCACAATTTGTTGCAAACTGATAATTAAATGAGAAGCAATTAATATCGGATCGGCAGTCATATGCGGTGAAGCAGCATGACCACCTTTTGCTTTGATGGTAATATAAATTTCATCGGCACTGGCCATAATCATTCCGCCCCTGAAACTTAATTTTCCAATTTCTAACCCTGGATGAACATGTAATGCAAATATTTTTTCGGGTGCAGGATTTTCGAGTACGCCTTCTTTAATCATCAGGCTGGCACCTCCAGGATTTTTTTCTTCCCCCGGTTGAAAAA
>CALRKF020000132.1:0-4427 GCA_943367825.1 Chitinophaga pinensis | reverse complement strand
AGCAACAACGCTTTAAACGCGTGCTGCCTTATTTAAAAATGGAGGTACTGGATTTTGGTGGAAATGAAGGTGAATTGCAGCAATATGTGAAGGGTAATTATACGCTAGTCAACTACGATTATAGTGTTTTAAATAAAAGAGAAATACAGTATGATACGATTGTATCATTGGCAGTAATAGAGCATATGCCAGTGGCGCAGGTACAGGAAGTTTTTAAATTATTCAAGTCCTTATTATTGCCCGAGGGTATGATAGTATTAACCACTCCAACGCCAAAATCAAAATGGGTATTAGAGAGGTTGGCTGCAGTTGGTTTTTTGGATAAAGATAATATTGCCGAACACCAACATTATTGGACAAAGGAGGAATTGACTAATCTTGCACTAGCTACAGGATTTACTGTAAAAAAATATTATAAATTTCAATTTGGATATAACCAGTTTATGCAACTGGAGCATATCAAAAGTTAATGTGCCATATTTTGGAGATATCAAAAAATACCACTGCTACACTTTCCATCATTATTCCTGTTTATAATGAGGCTGCTACAATTGAGCAGGTACTAGATAAAGTGATTTCTATATCCCTGGTTGGAGGATTAGATAAGGAACTAATAATTGTAAATGATGCTTCTACTGATACTTCTGCTCATATAATTGAACAGTATATACATCAACACCCTACGAATAATATTCAGTTAGTACAGCATCTTAAAAATGAGGGAAAGGGTGCTGCAATACATGCAGGTATTCAAAAGGCAACTGGTGATTTTATCATTATACAAGACGCCGATTTGGAATACGATCCAGCTGAATATAATTTGTTGCTGCAGCCAATGTTGGATGGCTTTGCAGACGTGGTTTATGGATCAAGGTTTTTAGGAGGCAGGCCACATCGGATTTTATTTTACTGGCACACGGTAGGAAATAAATTAATTACCTGGCTTTGCAATATGTTTACCAATTTGAACCTAACCGATATAGAAACCTGTTATAAATTATTCAGGGCCGATATTTTGAAGCAGCTCAAATTGAAGGAAAAAAGATTTGGTTTTGAACCTGAAGTGACGGCCAAAATGGCAAGGGTAAAAGGAATAAGAATATATGAAACCGGTATTTCCTATTATGGAAGAACCTATGCGGAGGGTAAAAAAATTGGATGGAAAGATGGTATGCGAGCTTTGTATTGTATTGTTAAGTATGGACTTTTTCGCCTTTAATAAATTTTCCAAACCAAGGATGGAATTCTACTGAACTTGCTATCAATGGAACAAACAGTGCTGATCCAAGAAAAAACATACGTGCCAATTCAGTAGATAATAATAAGTGAGCTAATATAATGCTTGCAAATACCCAAAAGAAGGCATTGCATTGAATTTTAATTTGCTTTCTGAAATTTGCAAAAAATAATCCTGTAATTAGGAATAAACTAAAAAAACCATACACCGAAAAAAGATCCGCCATCCCCTTTACAGAAAAAAGTTTTCCGATTGATATTTTAATACTTTGAATGGTGTCGAATGCCTCTTGTAAACTTGCAGTGCTGGTTGTAGAAGAAATTGAATCAATCTGGAATTTTATTCCCAAATAACATAGCAATGAAAATACTATTCCAGCCAAAATCGTTAGGCGATTATTTTTTTTGCTAAATAAAATTAACAGAGGGAAGAATAATGCAAAGGATTCTTTGCTGATTAGTCCAATTACGATTGAAATAAATAATATTCGGTTCTTTTGGCTAATCATTCCATAAACCATACCAGCAATACATAAAATGGTAAGGCTATCAGTAACTGGATGGCCGGCTGTATAGCTGGCCCATCTTCCTCCTGCTAAAAAAGTAACCAAACCAATAAAACTGGCCCTTTCAGAAATTCCCTTTTCCTGCATGATCAGAAAAATCAATAAGGCACTTAGGGCCATTATAAATGAATTTACCAGATAAAACCCAGTGAGCAAGGGCCAGTCATAGTTCGACCTTTTGTCCTGAACAATTTTGTAATATACTGTTGCAATAGGATAGGAGGCAGCGGCTGCTAGCGCCGGAATAATAATCCTGTATTTTCTAATTAAACTTTGATCAGTAAAATGCCCTCTTGCAATATTTAAATAGGTTTCAGAATCAGGATTGTAAAATCGTTCACAGGAAAGATATGTGTTATAACTGCTGCCAATTATAATGAAAAAGGAAACAATAAAAATCAACATTTTACTGGAAGATATCCATTGGGGCCATTTCATGTTCTTGCAGAAATTAAAAATTTGAAATGAGTGCAGGGACTAAAGATAATAAGAATTGTACTTTAAAAATCTTGCTTTCTAATGATAATTGTCATTGTTGAAATTAATCCTTTCTCGGTAGGATTGAATATCGTCTGCAATTTTGATAGAATAGACTTTCGTTCCTTCAAGATTAAGATGCCATATATCACCAAATAGGTTAGCGTGAAAAGATGTGTCTGTGTCGAATCTGATTATTGGAATCTTTTTTGAATAGGCCATATTATTGAGTAGGGTGTCAATTGTTTTATAAATTGGTATATTCATCTTTATTTTTACATTAGGTGCAATGGGAGGGTATAGTATCAAAACCTTACAATTATTTTCAACTAGCAGATTGAGCAAGGATTTGTACATTTCGATTCCCTCTTGATAATTTTGTTTGGTTTCTTTGCCTATATTTAATCCTCCATTCATATTGATATTGTTATTTATGAATCCTTTGTACGCCACACCGCCTGGCCTTAACAGTCGATCTCCTCTATAAGAACGTAGGATACAAATTTTATTATAGTCATCAAAAGCAGTGTATTTCAAAAAAGGGAATGTAGAAAATAGTGAGGTGTGGTATTGGGAGGTTGTTAAATATTTATTTGCTACTTGATTTGAAGTGTAAAAAAAATATAAACTTGGATTTTCAAATGTTTTCTCCAATTCTAATATTCCAGAATATCCTACAGAAACTACAAATAAACTTGGAGCCTTATGTTGCTTAAGCCAAGCTTCGGCTAAAAAGTACATTTCTTTAATATTAGCACCACCCATTCCTGCATTGAAACTTTTTAATTTTGTGATGGAGTCAATATAATAAGGGTTGATACCAAAATGTGTTCTAGAATCACCCAGAAAAACGATATCATATTGACTGCTATCCCTAAAAACAACATCAAGTTTATCAAATAGGGGCTCCCAGTATTTTTTATAACCATGCTCCATCAAATTGCCTAAAATGATATTGATCAAAATTAAAAATAATAATATAGTAATTATTTTTTTCATATTACCTAAAATTGGAAATAAATGAAATTTTCTTTACTGAATACACCAAAATAAACAATTATGGTAATTACTGAAATGAACCATATTATATCCAGCCAAAAATATTTATTCATAATCTTTAGTTCAGGATCAGTTTTCCATTCAAAAATCAACATTCCTACAATACAAGTAAGCCAGATTAGCATATTGTAAGTTCCGATACCAGGTAAGCCTATTTTTGAATTAACAGCAACCTGAAAAGAGTTCGGACCATTAAAATTAAAAGAAGATTTTATGATTTCTAGCGAGCTAGAGAATTGAGCGTTTCTGAAAAAGACAAATGCATAGGCAACAATAAAATTAACTAACAATACATTGTATATTTTATAAAGTAAAGTTTTTTGTTTTGTATGCGTATTTCTAGAAAGTAGCAAAAAAAGTATAAGGAAAAAAGCATGGATAATTCCCCAGCATAAAAAATTCCACCCTGCTCCATGCCAAAGACCACTTAATAAAAAGACGATGAGTAAAGCAATGATTTTAGTTGAAATTCCTTTCTGATTTCCACCTAATCTAATGTAAACATAATCTCGAAACCAAGTTGAAAGAGAAATATGCCAGCGATGCCAGAATTCTCTTAATGAACTGGATTGAAAAGGCCTATTAAAATTGAGCATTAAATTAAATCCCATCGATTTGGCGGCTCCTCTTGCAATATCAGTATAACCAGAAAAATCACAGTAAATTTGAATGCTAAAATAAAAAACAGAAAGCATAACATTTCCCCAGTGGTAGCTGGTAGGGTCTTTTTGTATCATATCAACATATTTGCCGATATTATCTGCTATAACTAGTTTCTTAAAAAACCCCCAAGTCATCAAACGTGCGCCATCAATAATATTTTCTATTTTAAAATACTGTTGTCTTTTAAATTGTGGCAATAAATTTTGTGGTCGTTCTATAGGTCCAGCTACTAATTGTGGATAAAATAATACATATAAAGCATAAATTCCTAAGTGTTTTTCTGCCCTAATAGTCCCTTTATATACTTCAATGGTATATGCCATTGCTTGAAAAGTATGAAAGGATAAACCAATTGGCAATAAAAGTTGGAGTGTAGGGGCTGCCGTTCCAAAGGACTCATTAAAATTTAAAACAAAAAAATTATAA
>CALRKF020000131.1:0-4586 GCA_943367825.1 Chitinophaga pinensis | reverse complement strand
GTCACTTCTGTTCTCCTATTTTGTGCTTTTCCTGCAGCCGTTGCATTGCTGGCAATTGGTTTTGTAAGGCCATACCCTTTTGAAACCAACCGATTGGGGTCAATACCCTTTTCAATTAGATATTGTCTAACTGCTAATGCACGGTCCATTGATAATTGAAGATTTTTAGCAGCACCGCCAACATTGTCAGTGTGTCCACCTAACTCAATACGGTCATCATCTTTTCGATTCAAGTATTCTACCAATTCATCCAATACGGGAAATGCTTCTGGTAGTAAAATTGATTTGCCCGATTCGAAATTACAATTGTCCAATACAAAGGATTTAGCAGGTAAATGTTGTAATTCTACCGTAAATGGGTCTTTATAATAGGCATTCCCTTTTAATGCAGGAATTTCTAATACATTCAAACTGGTACTGTCTTTAAAGCCCAAAACAAAGATTTCGTATTTGTCGCCCGATGGAAGTCGGATAGAAAATTTTCCTTTGTCATCCGTTAATCCCTGGTATTCTTTTCCATTTAATTCACTGCGAAAAACAACAATTTCATTATTTAATATTTTCCCTTTAAAATCTGTCATGCTTACATCTACTGGCGCATCTTTTGGAATGGCGGCATTTTGTACCTGGGCATTCATTAACAGGGGGAACATTAATACAAGTAATAAATAAAAAAACTTTTTACTCATAATCTTTCATTTTGTGTTGTTAAAGATAAAATTTTATATGGCCCTTACCAATTTTCAATTAGTATGCCAATAAATTTTGTTAGCAAACTGAATAATCTGGCAAGTAGTACCGAGGGTACTAAGGGGTTGTTAATTTTTTGTTAGTTCCATTATGGAACTCTGTAAAAGACAAAGTTGAGGGGTGTGGAAGGTTGAGATTGAGATTGAGGTTGAGGTTGAGCCGTTACAGCCTTTGCTGTAACCTGATCACCATTTCTTCTTTCCAGGATTTGAAATTACCCGCTTCAATTTGTTTGCGGGCTTCTTTTACCAGCCATAAATAGAAGGAAAGATTGTGTACACTTGCAATGGTGAGTCCAAGCATTTCCTTTGATTTAATAAGATGTCGGAGGTATGCCTTACTGTAAAAATGACTCATGGAACAATCAATACCTTCATCAATCGGACTAAAATCTCTTTCCCATTTTTTATTATCGATATTGATAACACCATTACTTGTAAATAACATGGCATTGCGGCCATTGCGGGTGGGCATTACACAATCAAACATATCCACTCCTAATGCAATACATTCTAAAATATTCCAGGGAGTGCCTACGCCCATTAAATACCGTGGCTTGTTTGTGGGTAAGTGCTCGCAGCATAACGCTGTAAATTCATACATCAATTCTGTAGATTCACCCACACTTAATCCACCAATTGCATTACCTGCTGCGCCTTGTGCTGCAACAAATTCAGCGGATGCAGTGCGTAGGTCTTTATAGGTACTACCTTGAACAATTGGGAATAAATTTTGAGTATAGCCGTATTTGTCGGGCGTTTCTTTCAGTCTGGTTATGCACCTGTTTAACCAACGATGGGTAAGCTCCATTGAATTTTTTGCATAGGTATAATCACTGGGGTAGGGTGGGCATTCGTCGAAGGCCATAATAATATCGGCCCCGATAATTCTTTGAATGTCCATTACTTTTTCTGGTGTAAATAGATGCTTACTGCCATCAATATGGCTTTGAAACAGGGCGCCTTCCTCACTCAGCTTTCGGTTATTCGCCAACGAAAAAACCTGGTATCCGCCACTGTCGGTCAGTATGGGACGATCCCATCCATTGAATTGATGCAATCCACCAGCAGCCTCCATGGTTTCAAGTCCCGGGCGTAGGTATAAATGATAGGTATTACCCAAAATAATTTCAGCCTTTACTTCCTTCTTTAATTGTTGCTGGCTAACCGTTTTTACAGTTCCAACGGTGCCTACTGGCATAAAAATGGGTGTCTGAATTATACCATGATCTGTGGTGATTTTTCCAGTTCGGGCCTTGGTTTGTTGATCGGTATGTAAAAGTTCGAAATTAAGTGTTGCCATATTACTATTAGAAACCGTTGTTAATTGATAAATTCAGGTTGATAAATAAATTTTTCTATAATTGAATTAGTTATTTTTGCCCAATGAATTTTACTCAATGGGGGCAATGGTTTTTTTATACTTTTTGTCTCATCACCCTGATACAAGTATTTTACTATCTATTTTTCTTTATCCGTTTTGCTTTTTATAAGTCAAAAGCAAAAGCTATAACACAAACGCATCCTGTTACCGTAATTATTTGTGCTAGAGATGAAGCAGCAAATTTAACGAAAAATTTACCGGGGGCGCTGGTACAATCATATGGCACTACCCATGAAGTAATTGTAGTAAATGATAATTCATTTGATGAAACTAAATATTTACTCGAGGAGTTTCAGCGTTCCTTCAAACAATTGCATGTAATTGAGCTTAAGCAGGAAGCCAAATTAATACCAGGAAAAAAATTCCCGCTCAGTGTAGGAATAAAAACGGCCAAATATGAAATACTGCTTTTAACAGATGCAGATTGTGTGCCCGCATCAGAACACTGGATGGAAAAAATGCAGGCCTCTTATAAAGATGGGATAGAAATAGTATTAGGTTATGGGGCCTATCACAAGAAAAAAGGATTGCTCAATAAAATTATTCGTTGGGAAACATTTTCCACTGCAATTCAATATTTTTCTTATGCCTTGGCGGGCATGCCTTATATGGGAGTAGGCCGAAATTTAAGTTATAAAAAGGAAGTGTTTTTTCGTCACAAGGGTTTCTCGTCTCATAATAAAATACCCAGTGGCGATGATGATTTATTTATCAATATGGCAGCCACAGCTACCAATACGGGCATTAATATTGATAAAGACGCTTTTACTTTAAGTGAACCCCCAAAGACTTGGAAGGAATGGCGCAAGCAAAAAAGGCGGCACTATAGTACCAGTAAATATTACAGGCCCATTCATCAATTTTTATTGGGATTGTATGCGTTCTCTCATTTTTTATTTTATCCTTTATTGGCACTTAGTGTAGTTTTCTTCCAATGGAAATGGGCACTTATTGTATTTGGTATTCGTTTTATTTTACAAGCTATCATATATTTTATTGGAATGAAAAAACTAGGGGAGAAAGACCTTTACCCTTGGTTCCTGTTTTTTGATATTGGAATGTTTTTTTATTACCTATTTTTCTCCTTTTCTTTATTACGAAAACCAAGGCCGTCATGGAAATAATAACCCGTTATTTCGCTGATTTCACGCCCATTCAATTAGCTCAATTTGGTGCTTTAAAAGAATTGTATACTGAATGGAACGAAAAAATAAATGTGATTAGTCGCAAGGACATGGATGATTTTTATGAACACCATGTTTTACATTCCCTTGCCATTGCCACACAATTTGAATTTGAAGCTGGTCAGCAAATCATGGATTTGGGCGCGGGAGGAGGTTTTCCCGGTTTGCCCTTGGCCATTTATTTTCCGGAAACAAACTTTCTTTTAGTGGATAGTATTAATAAAAAGCTGAAGGTGGTAAATGAAATTGCAACCGCCATTGGACTACAAAATTTAAATACTTTGCATAGTAGGGCAGAGGATATTAAAAACAGAAAATTTGATACGGTCCTGAGCCGTGCAGTTGCCCCCTTAAAGGATTTATGGCATTGGAGTAAACCTCTTTTACGAAAAAGTCAACTGCCGGCAAATGGCCTGGTTTGTTTAAAGGGGGGCGATTTGAGTAAAGAAATCTTTGAAAGTGGTTGTAAACCCCATGTATGGGAAATCGAAAAGATTTTTCAGGAACCCTTCTTTCAGGAAAAATTCCTTCTTTTTACCCCCTATAAATAAATTCAAAAGTATTTTATTACCACTTTGTGGTATTGTGAATATGGTTTTTTTGACTAATTTTTGCATTATGAATATACCAGTAGCAATTGTAGAAGACAATCATGATATCCGTAATGCATTGGAACAAATTATTGAAATGTCGGACGGATATACATTGGCTGGGTCATGTGTGAGTGGCGAGGAAGCACTAATGGCTATTCCTCGAATGCATCCAAAGGTTGTATTAATGGATATCCACTTAGGTGGAATCAATGGAATAGAGGTAGTGCGGGAATTGAAAATAAAAAATCCAGAGATTTTATTCATGATGTGTACTATTTACGAAGAAGATGAAAAGATATTTGAAGCCTTGAGTGCTGGAGCTAGCGGTTATATCCTTAAAAAAACAGCTCCTGGAAAACTATTGGAAAGTATCAAAGAATTAATGGAAGGTGGGGCTCCTATGAGTAGCCAAATAGCTCGAAAAGTAGTAGCAGCTTTTCAAAATCAACCAGCGGTGTCTACTGTTAGCAACTCCAAATCGGAATCTTTAGAAGATTTATCAAAACGTGAAATGGAAATATTGCAAATGCTATCGAAAGGGTTGATATATAAAGAAATTGCTGATTCAATGTGTATCAGTCCAGAAACAGTACGCAAGCATGTGTACCATATATATGAAAAATTACACGTTGGCAATAGAGTAGAGGCAGTCAATATTTACTTTGGCAGATAACCA
>CALRKF020000130.1:0-4705 GCA_943367825.1 Chitinophaga pinensis | reverse complement strand
GTATGTTATTGGCATACTGGTAAATCAAAGTGATAAATTCGCAGAACATTTATATGGTAGTAAAAGTCTCAATAGTGGCAGAGCGATTATGTTTGCCTATATCGCTATATCTTTTGGGGATATCATCATTGGATTAGTAAGTCAGTATTTTAAGAGTAGGAAAAAAGCCCTTCTTTTATTTTATATTATTACAGTGGCTGGGTTGGTATTATTTTTTAGTAAATTCAATAACAGTAATTCTACCATGTACTGGATTTGTGCCCTCTTGGGTTTCGGTACAGGATTCTGGGCCATTTTTGTAACAATGGGAGCAGAGCAGTTTGGCACCAACCTTCGTGCAACTGCTGCTACAACAATCCCGAATATGGTAAGGGGTTTATTATTGCCACTGAATATGCTGTTCCTGGATTTGTTTCAAAAAAAATATGGTTGGTCACTGATTGACAGCGGCATTGTAACTGGTGTTATTGTACTCTTAATAACACTGGTTGCCTTTTATTTTACGGAAGAAACTTTTCACAAAGATCTTGATTACCTGGAAGGAGAGTATGTGGAAGCACTCCCATAAAGAATTGAAAAATTATTGTTGTATTGGCCAAGAAATTTTTAATCATACGGTTTTCCTCAATTGGTGACATAGTACTCACTACGCCGGTTATACGCTGTTTGCGCAAACAGATGCCGGATGCAGAAATTCATTTTCTAACCAAACAAGCGTTTAGAGGTATACTTGCCTCTAATCCTTATATTGATAAAATTCATACTTTAGGTGATAGCTTTGATTTGATGTTGCACGAACTAAAAACTGAGGACTATGATTATATAATTGACCTTCATCACAATTTAAGAACGCTGAGGGTTAAACGCTTTTTGAAGGGCGTTCCTGTTTTTTCTTTTAAAAAGTTGAATATCGAAAAGTTTTTGCTCACTAATTTTAAGATTGATAGAATGCCGGCTAAGCATATTGTTGATCGAAATTTAGAAACCCTGTCAAGTTTTGGAGTGGAGAACGATGGGCTAGGACTGGATTATTTTATCCCTGAAAAGGATCAAACTAAAAAAGAAGATATTCCTGTGCCGCATCAACTCGGTTATATTGGTATTGTAATTGGTGCTGCGCTCGCTACTAAAAAAATGCCGATACATCAATTGCAGGCGCTTTGTGCAGCCATACATTATCCAATAATATTGTTGGGTGGAAAGGAAGATGCAGATGCAGGTATGGCCATTGCCGCACAAGACGATGTAAAAATTTACAATGCCTGTGGAAAATTCAACTTGAATGAATCTGCCGATCTTGTGCGCCATGCCAAATTTATCATCACCCATGATACGGGCCTTATGCATATCGCTGCTGCATTTCAAAAGCCAATAATTGCTATTTGGGGAAATACAGTTCCGGCATTTGGTATGTATCCCTACTATGGAACAAAATCAAAGCAGCATTTTGATAATGTGGAAGTAAAAAAACTTTGGTGCCGGCCTTGTAGCAAAATAGGATATAATAAATGTCCTAAGGGGCATTTTAAGTGTATGGAAAAACTGGATGTTAAGGATATCGTAAAACTAATTCCAACCCGATTCCCCGCATAGTATTTGTTTCAATGATTGAAAATCCCTTCATGAAGAAATTTTTGCTGACAGCAGTTTTTGCAAGTATTGTATTGTTAAGCGCCGGGCAATTGGCGGTAACCATTCAGTGGCATCCATTAGTAAGTCAGCACCCTGCCGATACCCTCTATTATCAGAAAAACTATATACTTCGTTGGAGCGACTTTCAAGGAGAAGCTGTTCCAGGAACAGGTCATGCTGCATTAACCAGTTCTGGTTTTGGGTTTACAGCCTCGGTTAATTACACTGAGCAGGAGGGAAATTTAAAGGTGAAAGTATATTGTTATTTTCTTCCAGCCTATTCTTGGTACCTGGCTAGTTCTAAGAATGATTATATATTGTCGCACGAACAATTGCATTTTGATATTTCGTATATCGGTGCTTGTTACTATATAAAAAATATTCAACAGGCTTCATTTACCGTCAATAATTATTCGGCTTTATTAAGAAAACTGTATGCTGAAAGTTATGCTCAAATGAATGCCATGCAAGATCAATATGATAAGGAAACCAACAACGGGCTGGATAAAGGGAAGCAGGCGGCTTGGGCTGCAAGGATTAAAAAAGAATTGGCTACATTATAAATTGACTACCAGTACCGGGATTTTTAGTTCATGCCTTACCGCATTAACCGTTTCTCCATATATAAAATCTTTAAGACCACTGTGGCCATGTGCTCCAATTACCAACATGTCGGCTTTTCCTTCTTGTACTATTCTAACAATTTCTTTTACTCGATTTCGAAAGCCCAGTTTGCCCGAGGCGTGAAATCCTTTTTCTTTTAATTGTTCAATATAAAAATTCATTCTTTCAGCATCTTTTTCTGTTTCAAAATCATCCGTTTCTTTGCCATGCAATTTGGCTGATGCACTTTCTACAATATGCAAAAGCAAATAGTTAGTTTGCTTATTGCCTTGCCCAATTGCATAAGCCAATAATTTTTCATCACTTGCAGAAAAGTCTAAGGCTACTGCAATTTGGTGAAAACTGGGTATCGAAAGGTTTTGTATAATGGGAACATCGGGATGCATCTGAATTGAAATTTTTTGATTGGATTTGGAAAAAAATGGCTGAAATAAAATATATACCAGCAAGCCTGCAAAAATAATTCCGGCTGCAATTATCAATAGCTGTAAAAATAAATGATGACCTGTAAAAACTTTCGTTGCTTCATTGAAAAGCATTTGGAAATTGAGGTAAATTAAAACAGATGCTATCAGCCAGGCCAATACTTGTATAAATGGTTTGATGGCAAAACTGCCCATCGTTTTTTTATCACTAACAAAATGGATTAGTGGAATAATAGCAAATCCTAGTTGCAGGCTCAATATTACTTGGCTGAATACCAATAAAGCATCTACATTTTTCTCTCCATAAATCAGAATCACCAGTATCGCGGGAATGATGGCGAGCAGGCGGGTAAGTAATCTTCTAAGCATTGGATTAATCCTAAGGCTTAGATATCCTTCCATAATAATTTGTCCGGCTAATGTGCCAGTAATGGTACTGCTTTGCCCTGCTGCTATCAAGGCAATGGCAAACAGAAAGGGTGCAGCATTTCCCAAAAAACCAGGTAATAAGCGATGGGCTTCTTTGATTGCTGCTACATCTGAATTCCCAGTTTTAAAGAAAATAGTTGCAGCCAATACCAGGATGGCAGCATTTACTAGGAAAGCAATATTTAATGCAATAGTACTATCAATTCGATTGAACTTCAGTGCTTGTTGAATTCCTTCCTTGGTACGATCAATTTTACGGGTTTGTACAAGCGCTGAATGCAGGTATAAATTATGTGGCATTACAGTAGCTCCGATAATACCAATGGCAATGTATAATGCTTCTTCATTCGGAAAACTTGGAATGAATCCTCGGGCAACTTCAACCATGATGGGTTTCGCTAAAATGATTTCAATTAAAAATGCAATGGCTACAATGGCTACTAATGCAATAATAAAAGCTTCCATTTTACGCATACCCATTTTTTGTAGGTATAAAAGTAAAAAGGTGTCTAATACAGTTAATGATACACCCCATACCAAGGGTAAACCTGTAAGCAATTGTATGCCAATTGCCATCCCTAATACTTCTGCCAAATCACATGCTGCAATGGCTATTTCTGCCAATAGCCATAGTAGGAAATTTATATATTTCGGGTAGGCTTCTCTGTTAGCTTGCGCCAGGTCTCTTCGTCTTACAATGCCCAGTCGTGCACTCAGTCCTTGTAATAAGAGTGCCATGAGATTGCTCATCAACAATACCCAAATCAGGCTATATCCGAATTTACTTCCGCCCGCAAGGTCGGTAGCCCAATTGCCCGGATCCATATAGCCCACGCTAATCAGGTAGGCTGGTCCCAGAAAGGAAAATATTTTCCGCCACCCGGTTTTTTTTTCGGTGGTATCGATGCTTTCGTGTACTTCACTGAGCGAATTAACAGATTGGTTTGTTTTAGTCATAATGTACAAAAACATTTTTTGCTACTTGTTCACTTATTATACAAGGAGCATTTTTTAGTAACCTTATTTCCATCGACCCATCAAAAGCAAACTGCCGAATAATTTTAATACTGCTGCCAATTTTAATGTGATAATGTTTTAACATATCCAGCATTTCAGCAGTTTGATTGGTAACAGAACTTACAATTAATGTTTTATTGATAGGTGCTATGGCCAGGCATATTTGTTTGATATGTGGAATATTGCCATGCTTATCTGGTATCGGGTCGCCATGTGGATCAAAAGAAGGGTTGCCTAAAAATGCGTCCAGTTTTTGAATTAATTCAGGACTGCTGATATGTTCCAATTCTTCCGCAATGGCATGCACTTTATCCCATTCAAAACCCAATTTATTGGCTAAAAAAAACTCCCATAGACGGTGCTTTCTTACCACAGTAAGCGCAATTTTTCTGCCATTTTCATTTAGTCTAAACCCCTTGTATTTTTCATATTGCACTATTTTTTTTTGCTTTAATTTTTTAAGCATATCTGTAACAGAAGCAGGTCGGGTATTCATTTCCAGCGCTAAACTATTGGTGTTGACCGTATTGGTAAGCTGCTGCAAATGGTAAATGCTTTTGATATAATTCTCCTCACTA
>CALRKF020000129.1:0-4947 GCA_943367825.1 Chitinophaga pinensis | reverse complement strand
AACAGCCTCAGTAGAAGGTGTGATATTTTTTAATAAAGGATTGTAATTACCCGCTTGCATACGAACTTCTCTTAATAAGAATGGGGTCTACTTAAAAAAGTAGACCCCATTAAATTATACTTACTATTTAATTAATCATAAATCTTTTCTTCATGTGCTTGTCAATGGTGCCTACTTGCAAGGTATATGGTCCTATTCCAAGCTTTGCAGGCAAGGTAAATGTTTCATCAATAAAATTTAATTGTACCAACAAATCCCGCTGAAATACCAGCTGACCATTACTATTGAAAATCTGTGCAAAATAATGACCTGGCTTAATATTATAATAGGTATAATGTAAACTGCCACCTCTAAGAATGGGTGTATTGTAAACAGTAAGACCGTATGGAATAGACTTAGTAGTAAAACTTTGTTGAGCACCATAGCTGATGCCACCATTGTTCACCACATAGGCTTTGAAATAATATACCGTATTTTGAACCAAGCCTGTTACAGAGGCTGAGAATACAGCACTGCCATTGATATTGGAAGATGCAATTCTGGTTCCTGTTCCGCTTACGAAACCATTGATGCCACTGTATTCAATTCCATAAGAAGTAATCGGACTGCATCCAATGGCAGCCACTAAGCCACTCAAACTTGCAGTGTTCGGACTTAAAACTATAGCACTGCCTGTTGATGCGATACCAGGGCTATTAATTCCAGTTCCACTTACTGGTATTGAAATAGAATTAGCGCCTCCTCCATTTACGGGAATAGGACTAGTATAAGAGATTACTGTTACAGGTGTAAACTTTACAAATATTTGCTGACTGAAACTACCCCCAGTTTGTGGAATACTCAAAGAAGCAGTAAATATTCCAGTGCTGGTACTTGAAAAACTAAATCCAGCTAATGGACCAATATTGATATTACTTGTATTTAAATTGGTGCCAGTTAATGTAAATGAATTGGCAGCAGAACTAGTATTCAAACAAATAGACCCAAATGCAGTAGGTGCTGTAGAAGACAATACTGGTGAAAGCGTTGTAAAGCTTTGTTGACTACCATAACCTGTTCCGCCACCATTAGTAGCATACGCTTTATAATAATAGGTGGTAGAGGCTGCAAGTCCCGCTAAATTAGCAGTGAAATTTCCAGCACTTAAATTCGTAGAAGTAACCTGAGTACCAGTACCATTTGCAAATCCATTGGTAGTACTGTATTCAATTCCATAGGCCGTAACAGTTGTACAACCATTGCTAACAATAGTACCAGCAGTTGTTGCAGAGGATATAGTTATGGCACTAGCAACGCCCGTTGTTAACCCTGGAAGAGTATTAACACCTGCACCAGTAGCGGCTACATTGATAGCAGCAGCTCCTGCCCCACTTACTGCAATAGAACCATTATAAGACTGTACCAAGGTTGGATTAAATTGCACATATACAACCTGACTAAAAATACCGCCAGCTTGTGGAATGGTTAAAGTAGAAGTATAGGTTCCCGCAAGTGTTGTTGAATAGGTATATCCTGAAAGCGCTGCTACTTGAACAGCAGTGGTATTCAAATCGGTACCGTTGATGGTAAATGAATTAGGTCCTGCCACGGTATTCGTACACACATTACCGAAAGTAGCCAAACTAGTGGTTGATAAAGAAGGAATAGCGGAAGCAATACCCGTACCGCTAACTGCTACGTTAACAGCACTTGCTACACCTCCACCTGTAATGGCAAGGTTACCTGATTTAAGTCCTACAGTTTGAGGTGTAAACCTAACATATACAGGTGTTGCAGCTAAAGTAGCCGTAGCATATACAATGGTTGTACTTGACAACCATGTACTATTATTATTGGAAACCTGAAAATCAGTTGAAGGTGCTGTAATGGTAATATTTCCTGGGGCACCAGTTAAATTGGTACCGGATATATTAAAACTTTGAGAGGTGGAATTATTCAAGATTACAATATTACCAAAGTCAGCCACTGTACCTGCCGTTAAAGTAGGTGTGACTGATCCTGTACCAACTGTTACATTGGTAACGGAAAAGCCTGGACGATTTCCTGCTCCTGATACCTCCCGATATACCCAACGCAATTGAACCTCCGCTTGATTATCGCAAGCAGCGGGCAAAGTCACAGTTATTGTTTGAGGGCTAATACTACCTGTTCCAGTAATATTATCTGATCCCCCGGGGTTTTGATACTCGGAACTTGCCACATCAGTAAAAGTACCGGTATTGCCTACACGATATTGAAGGCCCATGGCCCCAATTCTGTTAGCCAACTGCTGACGTTGAGTAGCAGCTACATAAGAAACCTGTACGCCTGTAACACTGGTAGTGTTTACCGACAATACAAAGCTCTTCATGGCAGCGGAGGTACTTAAAAATGCTATTTTACCAACTGCATCTCCAACAAAAGAAGACACTGCTGAATTCTGAGCAGTTACACCACTAGCAATTACCTGATCACCGCTTGGTGCTGCTGTAGGAAAAGCGGTAGAAGTACTACCTGCAATTGTCCAACCCTGCCAACCAGCAGGATAAGCTGCTGTGGCTCCTGTAAAAGAAGAGAAATTCTGGGAATAAGGCAAAGCTTGTGGAGTAGGATTAGTTTGTGCCTGCACAAAGATTCCTACAAAAAGCGCAACTATTAATATATAAATCCTTTTCATCATTGTTAAATTTAAAACCTCGAGCTGATGAATTTTAATAGATTTCATCAACTTCCAATACATCAAAAAATTACTGCTTCAATATTTTTACATCATCTATTTCAAATGTGGTGGTTTTAGTTGGATCACCTCCATCATATCTAAAACCGATATAAACATTTTGTCCTGCATAAGCACTCAAACTCAAATTACCTGACGGAACAAACGCACCGAATCCACTAGCAGGAGCTGTAGCCATGGTGGCTGGCAATTGCACCCATGTTGCAGTGGAAGGAGTAGCACTGCCATTATAATTAGTAGAAACAAATACCCTGAAATCGGTAGCGCCAACATTAAATCCAGCTGCACTGGTAAAACTTAATTTAGGAGATCCAGTAGTGGGAATTGGAATAGCAGGGCTAATCAACCAACTGGTTACATTCGCAACACCCGTTCCAAAAGCAGATATCTTGGCACATTTTACTGAACCAAATAAAGCATTTTGATATTTAACCGATCCTACCTCGCCAATATTATACCAATTGATACTTGAATTTAAAATAGCATTATTTGTGGTTACTGTACTGAAGTCCTCTTCGAAAATAGAGCAACGTTCTCCATTAAATTTAACATCCGTTGTATCTCTGATAATCAACTGAGGCGTAGTATTGAATTTTGTATAGATGGCAGTAATTGCTCCATTACCACGTGCAGGCTTTAGTCCAGCGAAATTAGCGTAACCACTACTACGAACTATTATACTGTTATTGCTGCAATCTTTTACTGTTAAGTTGATAGAATTTTTAGCGGCTGAAGTATCAGCATATGTTCTGCTTGTATCACCTGAAGAGAATTCATATCCACTTAATTTCACCAATGTGCCTAATAGCGTATCCTGCATATTGGTAGTTAACTGCGATTGAGCAATGGAACGCGCCACTACAGGATTATTCAAACTCCCTTTTACAACATAAGTATCAAAAAGATTCGAAGGAATTCCAGCCAAAGCAGGATTATTAGGAATGCTGCGGTCAATTACACCTAACTGAATCATACCAGCATAATCACTTAGATAAAGTCCATTACATTTTATGAAAACTTTTCTTCCAACAGGAAATTGTGTATACAAATTAGTGCCATCTAATTTAAGTGAAATAGCACCAGTTTCATCTTGTATATAAATCTCCTTATAAAAATTGCCACTTTTATCATCAGCAACCACAGTGCCACTTATAATTAAGTTGGTACTGAGTGGTTCAAAGCCGCCTGCCGTATGCAGTGCCTTCAGTGCTTTAATAGTAGTATTTGCTACCATATTGGGGTCTACATAAGAAGGAGGATTGTCAAAATTCTTCTTACAAGAATTGAAGGTGAACAAACCAGCCATTATCAGCAAGCTGGCTAAAAAAAGTTTTAAAAACTTTGTCATGATGTATTTTTTTAAATTCTTAAATTAATTTATAAATCAGAAAATGCACTCTTTACATTTTCAATAAAATGCTTTATTAAAATCTCAAGCCAATACTGGCAAAATAATTCAGTCCGTACGCATAGAATTTTCTAGCTGGAAACTTATTTATATCACGCTCCTGAAAGTCGAACCTCAATTGCTCAAAGCCACCTGAAACAACATCTGTATTATTTAATAGATTATTGACTCCAACATTAAAAACCAGGTAGGTGGCCTTTTTCAAGGATTTAAAACGCTTGTCCATTTTCCAACTATAGCCAGCAAACATATCAACTGTATACTGTGGTGTTAATTCTTGCTGATCAATAATATTATGCCATTTATCAGAAGCAGGGTCCAATCCTTCTACTGCAGAATAGGTTCTACGTATAGGATTAAAATCCAACCACATCTGCCTGAAATAATTAACATTTACATTTACAAACCAGAATTTTGGAGAACGATAGTCCAATCCAATGGTATATGCTTCCTGTGGTGTTGGCACTCGGAAATTATTTGAATAAACAATTCCCCTAGACACTTCCGTAGCACTATTATCAATAGTTACAGTTGCATTTTGACGGGTATTGTAATAATATCTTCCAACGGCAGCAGCAGCTGTCAAACTAAGTCCTTTATACAATTTTGCTTCTACACCTAATTCCCCTCCGAAATGTTCTTTCCCTATATTACTCACCGCATAGTTTACGAAGTTTCTATACTCATCATGATAGAAAGTAAGCACATTCAATTGATTCATGAATTTGGTATAATAACCAGTTATCCTCGCTTTAATTTTAGGAGCATTCAAAACATAACCAGCTTCTGCAGACAATATTTTTTCTGACTTCAAATTATCCTG
>CALRKF020000128.1:0-5021 GCA_943367825.1 Chitinophaga pinensis | reverse complement strand
GATCAGCCCTGGTGAATGGGGCGGTAGTGGCCCGTTCAAGAAATTTGTGGCAGCTGTGAAATTACTGGCCGATCATACCTGGATTGAACTTTAATAATCTTTTATTCATCCTGCATAGCAGCAGCTTTCATTTCAGCGGCTTTATCGTGCCCCAGGTATTTTTCAATCCAATGATGTACCAGGTATATTACAGGCGTTAATACAATCGCCACCACAAATTTATAAATATAATTACCCGTGCCGGTTACTAATACCTGGTGCAGGCTCCAGGGATCCCCCTGATTGGTTTGAATTCTTTTACCAATATAAAAAGCGATAAAGAGCACAACAAAACTATCTACCAACTGCGATACCAGCGTAGAGCCTGTCGCCCTCAACCAAATATTTTTTTCTCCTGTAATTTTTTTGATGCGGTGAAAGATGAGTACATCCAATATCTGCCCTACAAAAAAAGCAATCATCGAACCAATGATGATCCACATGCCCTGACCGAAAATACCCCTGAAAGCCTGATCGGGATGATCGATACCATTGCCAATAGAAAAATATTCGGAAGGGGAAAGATGAATAGCCCCATTGAAAATAAGAAAGGCATAAGTGATTAAGCCAATTGTGAGATAAGATAAAAATTTCACGCCCTTGGTGCCATAATATTCATTGATAATATCAGTCATGATAAAAACCACGGGCCATAACAATACACCTGCTGTTAGGTGAAAACTAAATGAACTGCCAAATAGCGGCAGGTTGGCTCGCTCAATACCAATGGTATCTTCCAATGAAAATATTTTCACCCCTACTACTTCTGCAATCAAGGCACTGGCAATGAATATGCCCCCTAAGAATAAGAATAGGCGCGTGCCTTTATCTTTCAGTATTGTATGAATCATATTGCTATTTTAGAAAAAAATGAAAATACACCTGTAACAGAAAAACGATACTATTAAAAATCACCATCCATCGTGGAATTTGTGTTGCCTTTTTAAACAAATTTAAAACTGCCCAAACCATTAAATAAAATAGGTTGATAAAGATAGCACTGTAACCAATGATCACCAGTATACCTTCCAGCCAAGGCAAGGGCAACAACTGGTCATTTTTGCCAGCATGAATCTGGTGCACTTCCAGGTACCAGGCTACTACTGCCAATAAAAAACAGACATTGCAAATGATCGTGAATTTTGAAAAAAATCTCATGCTCCTACAAATTGTAATATTCGAATACGGTTTACTGTTAGTAACCTATCATTTTAGGACCTTGTATCATCTGCAGTAGGACCATACAAACCAGGCACTTTGTTTCCACTGGCTCTTAGATATACTACTAATTCACCCCGATGGTGATACATATGGTTCATTAAAAATCCCCTTATAATCTGTATCCTGGCCGTTGGAGGCACCAATATTTTTTCGCCCATGACCATACTCCAGTTTTCCATCATGGAAGCATCATTGGCTTTTTCTAAAGATGCTTTTGCCTTTAAAAAATTGGCTTCAAACTTTTCAACAATAGTGGCCGCTTTCGTAATATCACCCTTGTCATATTTATAAGCACCCATATCAAATACATTGCTTTCGATGGTACCCGGGTACCAGTTATATACTTCTGCAATATGCGAACCCAATTGACCAGTTGTCCAGTTTTTTTCGCTGGGTTTGTAACTAAGAGAACTGTCCGTAATGGCATTTAATAATTTGCGGGTATTTTCTGCTTCATGCAAAAATTCTCCCAATAAGGCTTGTACTATCATATGAAAAAGGTTGATGAAGAAATACTGTTACAACAGTAAATTACATAAAATAAACAGACCCCAAAAAATATTAACCATTTTTGCCGGTCAGCATGGGCACAAAGGAAAACTGCTCAAATGCTTCTTCGGTCAACTGGCCATTTTCCTCCTTTGTCAGGCGCAACATGCGCTGCTGCTCTCCCTCATTGACCGGAATCACCATCTTGCCACCGACTTTTAATTGTTGAACCAATTTGGGCGGAATGATGGGGGCCGCTGCCGTAATAATAATTTTATCGAAGGGGGCATAGGTTGGTAATCCTTCGAAACCATCGCCATAAAAAAATTTGATGGAAGGGTATTTGGATTTCAACACAAATTGCTTCGTTTTTTCAAAAAGATTTTTTTGCCTTTCAATAGTATAAACCGCCGCTCCTAATTCTGCCAGCACTGTAGCCTGGTAAATACTTCCCGTACCAATTTCTAATACCTTATCAAAAGGTTTTATCTGCAATAATTGTGTTTGAAATGCTACGGTATAAGGTTGTGAAATAGTTTGTCCTTCTGCAATTGGAAATGCACGGTCTTCATAAGCAATCTCATCAAAAGCACTGTCTAAGAAATAATGACGGGGAATATTATTAATGGCATCCAACACTTTTTCATCACTAATGCCTTTTTCCTTGAGTAGGTCCACCAACTTTTTTCTTAATCCTTTGTGCCGATAACTATCCTCATACTTTCTCATACCTGCAAGATAAAAAAAGTCAGGATTTAAATCCTGACTTTTTAATTTCTCCTCGAATAATTTATAAAGATTCTTATTGCAATTGCATTTCTACAATAATCCGTTTGATTTTTTCATCCAGTGCTGCAGCTACTGTATCAAAATGAGCAGCATCACTCAATGGTGCATTTACACTAAAATAAAATTTAATCTTTGGCTCAGTACCACTCGGCCTTGCAGAAATAGAAGTACCATCGGCCAATATAAACTGCAATACATTGCTCTTGGGTAAATCAATAGCAGTGCTTTCGCCTGTTACCAGATTACTGGCTTTCTGCAATTCATAATCCAATAGATGCACTACCTGTGCTCCGTCGATTGTTTTTGGAGGATTTTGACGATAGCCTTCCATCATCTCCGCAATTTCTTTGGCACCATTCATGCCTTTTTTGGTAATACTTACCAGACTTTCTTTATAGAAACCATATTGCACATAGAGGTCAATCAATTTGTCATATAGACTGCGGCCCTTGTTTTTTTCATAAGCAGCCATTTCGCAACTGAGCGCTACGGCACTGATGGCATCTTTATCCCTGATTTTATCGCCAATCATCAAACCAAAACTTTCTTCACCACCGATGATATAATTTTCTTTGCCTTCTTTTTCTCGAATCATACTACTGATCCATTTAAATCCGGTAAGTACATTATAACAAGCTACCCCATTGGCTTTGGCAATGGCATCAATCATTTGAGTAGTAACAATGGTTTTAATCACCATATCATTGGGTTGTGCAATGCCCTTGGCCTTGCGGGCTTCAATCATATAATTGAATGCGATGGCAGCCGTTTGGTTACCATTTAATAAAACCCATTCTCCCTTATTATTTTTAATTCCAATAGCTACCCTATCCGCATCGGGATCGGTACCCAATAAAATATCGGCATCCAATGCTTTGGCCTTTTTCAAACCAATACTCATCGCTTCTGTTTCTTCCGGATTTGGATATACAACGGTAGGAAAATTTCCATCAGGCACCGATTGTTCTTCTACGATGCTCACATTATTAAAACCAAATGCTTTTAATACTTCGGGCACCAAGGTAATGCCACTGCCATGTATGGGAGTATACACAATCTTTAAATCGGATTGCGCTGCACATACTTCGGGATACACGGATAAGCTCCTAGCCATTTCGATATAGGCATCATCCATTTCCTTTCCAATGATGTGAATATTGGCATCACCGCCTGACCATTGTACGTCTTCTACATTGGCAATCAGGTCTACTTCTTTAATTACATTCTTATCATGTGGTGGCACTAATTGCGAACCATCTTCCCAATAGGCTTTATAACCATTGTATTCTTTCGGATTATGACTGGCAGTACAAACCACCCCACCCTTACAACCCAGTTCGCGAATGGCAAAACTCAATTCGGGTGTAGGCCTTAAGGCTTCAAACAAAAACACTTTTACACCATTGGCTGCAAATACATGCGCAGTAGTTTCGGCAAAAAAGCGACTATTATTCCTGCAATCATGTGCAATGGCCACACTGATATCGTTGCCAAAACATTTTTTAAGGTAATTGGCATAACCCTGTGTAGCCATGCCCACCGTATATTTATTCATGCGGTTGGTACCAATACCCATGATGCCGCGAAGACCACCAGTACCAAATTCTAAATTCTTATAAAAAGCATCTTCCAGTTCAGCAGGATTATCTTTTTGTAAACGAATGATCTCGTCTTTAACATCCTTATCGTAATTACCGCTTAACCAATGATTGATTTTTTGTTGTGTACTGCTGTCCATATAGATTCGTTTAGTGCTTCAAAAATAAATTTTCGCGTGTTGGTAATTGCCATCCTAAAATTGCGGTTTCCAACACTGCATAATTAATATCAAATTTAATTAATAATCGCCGTCTGCAAGAAGATTTAATTCATTTTTTCGTAGATGGTAGTCGGCAATAAGATTATTTTTGTTTTTTTATGCAAATAGCTTTCTTACATCGGTTAAATATATTGAATATCCGGAAAGGCCTGCTTTTCGGATTATTGCTTTCGTTGAATCTTCCTGCCCTTGCGCAGGACAGTCTTTTTAATCCCAGTTTCGATAGCAATCAGGTTAAAAGGTCCAGTATACCACTTAATTCCAAAGTGCCTTCACGTATTCGTATCATGACCGCAGTAAATATCGCTGGCTATGGAGGTGCCTTATTGGCCCTGAACAATGCTTGGTACAAAAACTATCCACGTTCTTCCTTCCATGCTTTTAATGATATTAAAGAATGGCAGCAGGTAGATAAGGTAGGTCATGCATGGACGGCTTATAATGCGGGTAAGGTTGCCTGTTATCTTTGGCGCTGGACGGGCATGAAGGATCAAAAAGCCATTTTAATTGGAGGACTAAGTAGTGCTTTATATATGACGGCCATTGAAGTAATGGATGGCTTCTCGGCCGAATGGGGCTGGAGTTGGGGCGATGTGGGCGCCAATGTATTGGGCAGCGGATTATTCATGGCACAGGAACTGCGTTGGAAAACACAAAAAATTCA
>CALRKF020000127.1:0-5251 GCA_943367825.1 Chitinophaga pinensis | reverse complement strand
CAAACAAAATGATTTACAAGGTGTGTATATGGGGAATGTAAGAGATGGCAACTGGCAATCAGGTATCTCCTTCCTCGATAACGCACGTCTTGGAGATCAAAGCAAATTACCCGACAGTTTAAAAAATAACAAGGCAAATAATAAATTATTCTTCCTGCCACTTATATTAGGTTTACTCGGCATTTTCTATCAACTCATTAAAGATAAAAAAGATGGATTGGTAGTGGGATTACTTTTCTTCTTTACTGGCTTTGCAATTGTATTGTATTTGAACCAAGCTGGCAACCAACCAAGAGAACGTGACTATGCATATGTTGGATCATTCTATGCATTTGCCATATGGATTGGATTAGGCGTATTGTATATAAAAGAATTATTTGCCGGCTTTGTTAAAAATGCCATGGCCTCCACTGGTTTGGCTGCCGCTATTTGTACTTTGGCAGTACCAGTTTTAATGGCCAGCCAGGAATGGGATGACCATGATCGCAGCCAGAAAGTGTTAGCAAGAGACCTCGCCAAAGACTATCTTGAAAGCTGTGATAAAAATGCCATCCTAGTAACATTTGGAGACAATGATACTTACCCATTATGGTATGCACAGGAAGTAGAAGGTATTAGAAAAGACATTCGAGTGATTAATCAGAGTTTATTGGGCACCGACTGGTATATCAATCAACTGAGGTATAAAGTAAATGAAAGTGCTCCTACTGATGTAATCTTAACTGCCGAACAAATTCAGGGAAGCAGAAGAGACCAAATCGTATTCAACCAACGTAGTGGCATGGTTGACAAAACTCTTGACCTCTATACTTTAATCAAAGACTATATTGGTAGTGAAGATAAAAGCAGGACATTGGAAGGCAGAGATGGCAATCCAATCAATGCCTATCCAACACAAAAGGTTTCGATTCCTGTAGATACTGCATTGGTTAGAAAAAATGGCACTGTAAATCCCGATGACAGCATTTTAAGTAGTATCGAATTTACCATTTCTAAAAACTATTTATTTAAAAATGACCTGGCCATACTTTCGATAATTGCTGGTAATAAATGGAAACGTCCTATTTATTTCAGTAGCCCCTATGACCAATTAGGATTTGGCAATTTCTTAAGGATGGATGGACTTTGTTATCGCCTGGTACCCATCGAAAATGAAGATGTAAATAAAAACTGGATTGTTGATAAATTAATGAACAAGTTTGTATTTGGTAATTGCGATAAACCAGGTGTATATTATGATGAAGAAAACCGTCGTCACTTAATTAGCATTAGACAAACTTATGCCATTGCAGCCATTAACCTGGCCGATGCTGGAAGAAAAGAAGAAGCCAAGAAAATGCTGGAAAAATGTGATGCGATGATGCTTGAAAGCAATTTCCCTTATGGCATGGTAAGCCGAAATCAACAACACAATCAAATTTCCAGGATTATGTTAATTGCTGCTTACAAAGCTGGTGATACTGTATTGGCTGCCAAAGTAAATAAAAGCTTAAAGAGAGATTTAACTCAGCAATTGGAATACTATGGTAATTTAAGTGATAACCAACAAGCCAACCTTGGCTTGGAATACAACTCCGCACAAAGAATGTTATCTGAATTACCGCAAATAGAAGCTCAATTTAAGAACCCAAGGCCAATGCCTACACCCGAAGAAATGCAACAAATGATTCAAAATCAAGCTGCGCCTCCTGCAAAGAAGGATAGTCCTAAAAAATAACAATGAAAAAGCCCTTCGAAAAAACGAGGGGCTTTTTTTTAGGTAGAGGTTGAGGAAGGGTTGAAGATGGTTGAGGAAGAGTTGAAATTTGTTGAAAATGGTTGAAGACATCCAAACTTGAACCAATTTCAAAGTCATGATAATTTCACTTAATCTACAGCGCCTGTGCATTTTTCTTTCTACTTACTACTTGAATCTTACTACTTCTTTAAGAAATCATAAAAACTAAAGACTAAAAACTAAAAACTTTTAGCATCCAGTATTGAGTATCCAGTATCCTTCCCAAAACCCATGAATTTCAAACCTTTACCAAATCCTTAACGCCTCATTTTTGTTCAGTAAACATTTTGAGGGCATTTTTGAGAAAATACGCTAAATTTGCACCTCTTTATGAAGTACGTAAAAGTTTTTTTGGCTGCTTTTGTCCTTTTATTAATGGTTTCGTCCTGCAATAAATACAGTAAAGTACTGAAGAGCAAGGATCCTGAATACAAATTGAAAATGGCAGATCAGTATTATGCTGCCAAGAAATTCAAGAATGCGCAGGCCCTTTATGAAGAATTATTTCCTTTATACAAAGGCAATATAAAGTTTGAAGATCTTTATTATAAATATGCTTATTGCTTCTATAACCAGGGACAATATAGGGATGCTGAAAATCTTTTCAAAGGATATTTAGGTGTTTTCCCCAATAGCCCAAAGGCAGAGGAAGTAGATTATATGCAGGCTTTTTGTTTTTACAAGCAAAGTCCAAAATTGGAATTAGAGCAGGTAAATACGAATAAGGCGATGAATATGATGCAAACATTTATCAACACGCATCCCGGTTCTACCAGGATTGCTGAGGCAACTGCCATCATTGATAAGTGCAGGGAGAAGTTGGAACAGAAAGAGCATAGAGCTGCGGTATTGTATTATAATCTGGGTCAGTTTAGAGCAGCTGCGATTGCTTTTAGCAACCTAATGAATAATTATCCGGAATCTGCAAAAGGTGAATCTTATAAACTCATGGTAGTAAAATCTTATTATAAGTACGCCAGGATGAGTATTGAGGAAAAGCAGTTGGAGCGTTATGAAAAAGTGATAACTGAATACCAGGATTTTGCAGACCGTTTTCCGGAAAGCAAATTGTTGAAAGACGCAGAAGAATACAATAAATCAAGTTTAAATAATATTAAAGTCATAAAAAATGAGCAAACTCCGTCGTCAGTTAAGCGCTAATACGTCCAATGTAGTAGAGCCAAAAGCATTATCTGCCATTAAAGAAAAAACAGGTAATCTTTATGAATCTATTGCCATTGTTGCAAAGCGTGCCAATCAGATCAGCATTACTATCAAAGAAGAATTGCATAGTAAACTGGAAGAATTTGCCAGCCATACCGATAGCCTGGAAGAAATTCATGAAAACAAGGAGCAAATTGAAATTTCAAAAGCCTATGAGCGTATGCCCAATCCGGCCATTCTTGCTACAGCCGAATTCATGGAAGATAAAGTGTATTTCCGTAAGAATGAGGAAGACCTTTTCAGCTAATTATTAGAATAAAATATTTGGTGCTGCTTCCTAAAGGAAGCAGCATTTTTTATTTCAAAAGGTCTTATTTATTGGCCATCGTCTAGAAGAGAAAACGATTTAAACAATACAAAATTTATTATATATCTTTATACTGATTTACAAACCCTTATTATGAAAAAATTATACTCCGTTCCACTTACATTTCTCGTACTGATGCTTTTAGGGATGAGTTCTCAAAAAGCCACTGCACAAACAACTTTGGTTGCTGGTGATATTGCATTTACAGGCTATCTTTCAACTGCGTCTGCAACGGATGAGTTTTCCTTTGTGATATTAAAATCTATTACCGCTGGCACTATTATCAATTTTACGGATAATGGCTGGTTAAGCACGAATACTTTTCATACTGGTGAACAAACCATCACTTGGACTGCCCAGATTGCATATCCGGCAGGAACTGAATTTAAAGTTTCAGGGGCCCCTGCTGGAACAGTTATTACCATGACCTATGCGTATTTAGGTGGTGTTTTTGGTGGTTCTGTAAGCGGAATTACTCCTACCAGTAATATGCTAAGCCTTGGTGTGAATGGCGATCAGATATTGGCCTATCAGGGTTCTGCTGCAAGCCCGACATTTATTAGTGCAATTCACATGAATGTGTATGTACTTTCCAATGGAGATCCTATTACAACAAATGCGCTGGTTTGGGATGGAACAGTAAATACAAATTTCAGCTCAACTGTGCCTACAGGTTTGACTTCAGGTGTAAATGCATTATGGATTGGAACAGAGGGTGTAGTTAATTCGGAAAGAAACAATGCTAAATTTAATTGTATTGGCCCACTTACCACGGCTGCGCAATGTATGACCGCAATCAATAATCAGGCAAACTGGAGTGGAGAATTTGTTTTAACAGGCACAGTTCCCTCCTATACCTTACCTTCTGGCTGTAATTTTATGAATGCCAATCCTATTCCAGTTAAATTAACAGGCTTCAATGCCATCAATAAATCAAATGATGTATTGGTAAGTTGGAAGGCTGAAAATGAAATCAATTTCAGTCATTATGATTTGGAACGTTCTACTAATGGAACCGATTTTACTAAAATAACTTCTTTAGCTGTTGCCATTAATTCTATTGGCAATACTTATACCTTCAATGACCTTAATGCTTTCGCAAATAATAATGATATTCTATATTATCGGTTGAAACCGGTTGACAAAGACGGCAAATTCAATTACTCACCGGTATTGTCTGTAAGGGCCATTAAAAAGGGCGGTGTTTTTGGTATCGACCACCTTGTAAATCCTATTACATCGAATTTACAATTCAATCTTAATAGCCTAAATGCACAGTCACTCCATATTCGTATACTGAGCATGGACGGCAAATTGCTGATTTCAAAAAACAGCAATGTAAATGGAGGTATGAATGCTATCCGCATAACAGAAACGGCCTCTTTACATGCCGGCATATACCTTTTAGAAATTATAGCCGACAATGGTCAAAGGGAAAAAATGAAAATTATTAAACAATAAATTAGCATTCTCTTTAGCTACAATGTTTTACTTTTAATCCCGCTAATGGCGGGATTTTTTTATGCTAAATGGAAAAAAAATATTGGTGGGGGTTACTGGTAGTATTGCTGCCTACAAATCAGTCGTACTGGTAAGGTCATTGGTGAAAGCTGGTGCAAACGTGCAAGTTATTATGACTAATGCGGCCAAGGAATTTGCTACCCCGCTATCCTTTTCGACACTCAGCAAAAATCCGGTTCTTACCGATCTAACAACGGAGAATACCTGGGCCAATCATGTTGAATTGGGGAGATGGGCAGATGTTTTTTTGATTGCCCCATTGAGTTGTAACACGCTGGCTAAAATGGCCAATGGCATTTGTGATAATTTATTAACGGCAGTTTATTTATCTGCCACCTGTCCTGTGGTAATAGCACCTGCCATGGATGAGGACATGTGGAAGCACCCTGCCACCAAGAAAAATTTGCATACCCTTCAATCCT
>CALRKF020000126.1:0-5423 GCA_943367825.1 Chitinophaga pinensis | reverse complement strand
AAAAACAATAGATTCGTCTGCTTCCAATTTTGTTGCTGCTATTGTAGCAAAAAAACTTTGTGCAGCAGTATCATTCGAAAGCCATTGCTTGGTAGCGTCCATATCAGTAGGACTTAATTCATTGTCGAGATAACGCAATAACTGTTCTTCCTTTTCTGAAATACTTTCTGTTTTTAATAAAATATGCTTAGCAGGAAAAACAAGTGACTCTTCGGGTAATATGGTAGCTTTAAATAAATTAAATTCTGATTGTAAATCGGGATTTAACAAAAGAAAATTATCGACCACTTGCATCTCCTCAATTGATAATTCCTTATCAATATAGAGTAGAAAAAATGTTTCGTAATTATGTCTGTTAATATTCATTCTTTGATAACAATATTTTTAAAATGAAGTGTTGGGTTACAACACATTTTCAGGTTTACCGATATAGGCCCTGAGTTGCAATCTGGCCCTGTGCAAATACACTTTCACCTGGCTTTCATTCAATCCTGTTATTTCCCCAATTTCTTCATAGCTATATCCTTCATAGTCTTTTAATAAAACCAGGCTTCTTTGTGTTTCTCCCAATTTCCCCAATGCTTCCTGTAGTATTCTTTTTGTATCTCTTGCCGGTTCACTTACACCCCTTGCATCCTCATTGAATGCTTCTTTTAATTGTATCCTTTTGTTTTTTCGGATGTGGTCAATCATTTGGTGATAAGCAACTGTAAATAAATAACTTTTACAACGCTCATTATCTACATGTTGCCGGTTGATCCACATTTTTTCAAATGCGCCCTGTACCACATCCTTTGCATCGTCTTCATGCCTCAAGTTTTTGAGTATGAAACGATATACATTGTCTGCATACAGGTTTACACATGTATTGTATTCTCTCTCCGTCATCCAGGTTTATAGCGTTGGTTTATAGTGGTACGAAGTTGGACACTAAAATGTTACAATACAAGGAGAAATCGTTAAAAAATGTTTGAATTTGGGGCAAGCGGCTTAAAATTTGAATTTCCGCCACTGAATTTAATGGAAAACTGCATCTTTGCAGCCAAATAAATACTTATGCAGGAAATTATTAACCGTTTGGTGCAAGAAGCTGGAATTACCCCCGAACAGGCCGCCTTGAGTCTGGAGACTATTAAAAATTATGTGAAAGAGAAATTCCCCATGTTGGGAGGGGCAGTAGACAATATGTTTGCATCCCAACCAGGAGCGGATAATTCAGGTGGTTCCTGGTAATGGTAACATCCTTTTTAATTACAATAGTTTAAGACAGCCTCAATTTCTTGATCGGTTAAATTGGGGAAGGCTGTCATGATATAGGGTTTATATTGATTCGCCAGATTGCGGGCATATGCATTTTTTGCAATAACTGCCTGCGGATTCCGAATATATTCATACAATAATTCCTTTGACTCCCATCTTTGTAGGGCACCTGGCAAAGGGGGACCTATTAAACTTCCTTCACATTTATGGCAATTAATACATAAGCTATTGAATAATCTTTCACTTTCTGGGTTTGATTTATTATTTGTTTGGCCAATACTTCCTGTGTTTTGTGATTGACAACTAGTTAAAAATAAAAGTATAACTGTTAAGCATTTAATATTCATTTTTTAAAAATAGAAAAATTGACTGAAAAATAAATTTTGAAATTTGACAGGAATGACCATAAATAAAAATCCCCCGACAATTAAGTCAAGGGATTTTGTTTTTGTTTGTGCTTGGTTATCAATTCTTAATTATCTTTTGTGTAATGATTTCGTCCCCTGTTCTGATTTCCATCAGGTAAACACCTGCGGCAATTGATTCGAGGTCTTTTAATACTACAATATTGTCCCCAGGTTGTAATGTTACACTACGTTTTGCAACCTGCATTCCATTCATATTAATAAGGCGAATATTGCTCACTTCTTCCTTATTGCTTTGGATTTGCATTTTGATATTGTTCGTAAATGGATTAGGGTATACATTGATGCTGCTCAAAGCGATGGTACCATCCATGCGAAGGGCAACAATTTTGCTGTATACAGCACGTCCATCTAAATCAACTGTGCGTAAACGGTAGTAAACAATTTTAGAAGTAATGTTTGACAATGCATCAGGGTAGCTATAATATTTTCGTAAACTGCTATTGCCAGCGGCGTTTACAGCACCCATTTGCATAAATGTTAAACCATCCAAACTGCGTTCTATTTCAAAACGACCACTATTAATTTCTTGTTCAGTTGACCATCTTAATACTGCATTAGCACTTTCTTTTTTCACACTGAAAGAAGAAAGGATTACAGGCAGTGGAGCACCCAAGGCCATATTGGCGGTGCCATCATCTACAAACTGGTCGCCAAATAAATTCTGTCCTGTGATACGAGCAGTATTGATAACAGAAGATAATTGGTTATATGTTCCTGGAGTAACTACTTGAAAACGGAGGGTATAGGATTCACTTGGTTGTAAAGTTCCTCCTGCTGTGCTGGTTTTACCAGTACCAATATAAAACTTAACATAATCTTTTCCCGCATTGGTTCCTTTGAATGCAAAGTCAGCATCAGCTGCATCTGTCTGTACGCTATTAGGAGTAAATCCGGGTGCATTTACTACAATTAATGAACCTGGTACATAAGTTACATTAGACGGGATTGAGTCAACTACAGTACAATTTAATGCATCACCAGTACCAATATTTGAACCTGACAAGGTATAGGTCAAAATTTCGTTGGTTTGTAATGTTCCGAAGGGAGCAGTACCATCACTTACCGATTTATTTAAAATAATGGCTGGATCTTTTGATTTGATGGTAAATGCTAAAAGACTAGGGAAATACTGATCAGCTTCACTTCCAAATTCAACTACTACTTGTGTAGCATTGGAGGCAATTCCATATCCAACACCCACTTCAATTTCATCAATATCTACACTCATCTGATTTTTAAAATCAGGATTTTTTGTACTAATAAAACTTCCATTTTTAGAAATCGTACCATTCCAATAGTTGGTAGCACGATTTACGCCTGCACTGGCAGTGGTTCCATTAACTTTTAAATAATCGCCTAATGGATTTCCAGTTGTTACAGCGAGATTAGCATCTCCTTCCCAAGTAAGGGTGCTCATATAAGCATCAGAAGAAGTCAATGGAGTAGAAGGTACGTTTAAGCCAGTTAGCGTAATAGTTTGTGCACCGCCATTAAATACCTGTAAGAAGCCATCATAAACACGCACACTATTATACGATACCAAAGGATTTTCATACACTACTACAATGGACCATGCAGCATAATTACCTGCGGTTGCTCCTGTACCAACAGCAGCTGTTACATCAGCTACAGTATAAGTACCAGCACCATTTGCATTTACAAATGCTGTTACATCTACATAGGCTTGGTAAGCAGAATCGGGATTAGAAACAATGCTTTTATCAATTTGGGTAATAGGTGCAGTAACAACGGTATAAGCACCGGATGTACCCTTGCGGATTTTTACGGTCCTTAAATTGAGGTTGCCATTTACGCCAGTATTGCCGTCAATTCTTCCACCCCAATAAAGGCGGGCAAATTTGATAACATTTGAACCAGCAGGTAGAATTAGATCAGCAGAAGAAGAGTTGAAAGTTGGGTTGTTTGTGCCTACTAATTGAAGATTAAAAAACAAATCATCGGTTCCACTTTCATTACTGGCAGATTTATGTACTTCTACTTGAATGGTATTGTTTCCATTCACAAATGGGCTACCAGTTCCCACTGAAAAACTATAAGTAGCTTCTGGTTCTACATTATTTGATGCGCTTGTATTGTAGCTTGGTGTGCCGTTTGGCATATTGTATCTACCTACTACTGTTCCGTTCACATATACAACTGCACCATCATCCAATGTAAGATTAAAATCTAAACTTGTATAGTTAGCGGGGTTAAAATTAATTGTTCTTGTAAAATAATAAGTCATTCTATCAGTTACTAAATCAGTACCTACTGGGGCAGTAGGGCCAAATCCAAGGGGAGATGTACCAGGTCCAGCAGCAAGCGTAGTAACATTTGGCCAGTTTGAGGGTTGACTGTTTGCATTGGAGTAATTCCATGAGTCGCCAGATGCAATCAAAGTTGTTGAAGTGCCACCACCATCTACATCCACAAACTGAATATTTGCACTATTATTTGTATAAGCACTTGTTCTGCTATTAGTATAATTACCGGTACCACTGGTATCGAAATCGTTCATAGCAGTAGTATTTACTACGCCAGTGCTTCCACTACCACTAGTATATATAGCAGTAATAGTGTTACCAAATAAGGTATGCCCTCCACGAAGGTTATCTGAATATACGGGAGCGCCATAAGGCCTAACTACTTGTGCAGAGGATTGAGTGGGTGCTAGAAGGCTTGCCAATACCAACGCAAATAGGGATAAAAAAACTCTGGATGAGTTAAATTTTTTCATTGTCTTGAGGTTTTAAAATCTAAAATGTAAGCGAAATGGTTCAGACAGGAGGAATGGATGTGATACTAATTTATCACGATAAATTTTTCAGAGATATTTGAATAGGAGGATAGTGAAATTAAGGAATTTCTATAGAAAGCTGGATAGGGTACGATTATTTCGAGCAGTAAAGATATATTGTAATAATCTAATAATCCAAATTTATTTCTTTTTTTTTAAAAAAACCTATTTGGGCTAAGTTTTCAGTACTTCCCTGGCAATGACCATTTTTTGAATCTCACTCGTTCCCTCTCCAATAGTGCAGAGTTTACTGTCACGATAAAATTTTTCGACAGGGAAATCCTTGGTATAACCATAGCCGCCGAAAATTTGAACAGCATCTGTGCTGATTTCAACAGCAATTTCGCTGGCATAATATTTTGCCATTGCTGCTTCCTTGGTCATGGGAAGATGCTGCGTTTTTAGGTAGCAGGCTTGCTGCACCAATGCCTCAGCCGCTGCAATTTTAGTTGCCATATCGGCTAATTTAAAACTGATACCCTGAAAATTGGCAATGGGCTGGTCAAATTGATATCTTTCCTGGCTGTATTGCAAACTTGCTTCATAAGCACCCTTGGCAATACCCAATGCAAGCGATGCGATGGATATGCGCCCCCCATCCAACACTTTCATACTTTGTTTGAAGCCTTCTCCCACATTTCCCAAACGGTTTGAATCAGGAATACGACATTGGTCAAAGATCATTTCGGCTGTTTCACTTGCTCGCATACCCAATTTATTTTCTTTCTTGCCCCCACTGAATCCAGGCGTACCTCGTTCAACAATAAAGGCAGTTGCGTTATCCCTAGTTCTTGGCTCACCTGTTCGGCATATCACCACTGCTAGATCCCCAGTTTTTCCATGTGTAATCCAGTTTTTGGTACCATTGATAATCCAATCGTTTCCTTCCTTAACAGCCGTTGTTTTCATATTTCCAGCATCACTTCCGGTATTGGCTT
>CALRKF020000125.1:0-5584 GCA_943367825.1 Chitinophaga pinensis | reverse complement strand
TTCAATACAAGTTTTCTTTTCACGGAAAAAATTATGCAGGCCTGGGACTTGCCAATCGAGCCAATAGTTTATTTGGCAGTAGCTGGTACGAGCGCATGCTCAAAGATTATAACGGACAAACATATTGGCTCAGTGCCAATATCCGCTCCTTCTTTCCTGCCTCCAAAATTCCAAAATGGATGAATATTGCTGTAGGCTATGGGGCTGATGGCATGGTTGGCGGATTTGATAATAAATGGATCAGCAATGGAATACCGATTGACCGCTCCAATATCAAACGTTATCGGCAATGGTATTTAGCACCCGATATTGACCTGACAAAAATCAAGACAAAGAAAAGAGGCGTTAAAATATTATTGGAATTTTTGAATTCTTTTAAATTTCCCCTGCCTTCGCTCGAATTTTCAAATGGCCGTTTCCATTTGAATGCCATCCATTTTTAAACAGGCATTGCTTACCTTAGCAGTACAATTCTTGCTTATGCAAATTTTACAACAAATTCTTTTTGCAATTGTCGCCATTGCCGGCATTTGGTTATTCACGAAAAACATTATCGCCATTCGCCGCAATATTTTTTTGGGAAAATCGGAGGACTTAAGTGGAGATGCAAAATTGCGTTGGCGAAATTTATTTTTGTTGGCATTGGGACAAAAGAAAATGTTCAAAAATCCGCTGGTAGCATTTTTGCATTTAATTATTTATGCAGGCTTTATAATCATCAATATAGAAGTATTGGAAATTGTATTGGATGGGATCCTCGGTACACATCGTTTGTTTCTACCACTCATAGGTGGTTTGTATAGCTTTCTCATCAATTTCTTTGAAGTATTGGCCATATCGGTTATTGCTGTTTGTATTATTTTCCTGAGCAGAAGAAATATTGTAAAATTAAAAAGATTCATCAGCAGCGACCTGAAGGGCTGGCCCCGTTCGGATGCCAATTATATTTTATTTACAGAAATAGTTTTGATGTCATTATTCTTAGTTATGAATAGTGCCGACCGTGCCTTGCAAATTCAGGGCAGCGAGCATTATCATGCCACAGGTGATTTTTTAATTTCGGGTATGCTTGCACCTGCTTTCAGTGGTTTTTCGGAAAGCAGTTTAATCATTATAGAAAGATCTTGCTGGTGGTTACATATCATTGGCATCATGGCATTCCTGAATTATTTACCGTATAGTAAGCACTTACATATTTTATTGGCATTTCCCAATGCCTATTATGCAAGATTGGAAGTACAGGGCAAGATGGAGAATATGCAAAGCATACAAAATGAAGTATTATATGCCATGCAACCCGAGTTGGCACCAACAGGAGAACAGGCACCACAAAAATTTGGCGCCAAAGATGTGTTTGACCTAAGCTGGAAAAGTTTATTAGATGCCTATAGTTGTACCGAATGTGGTAGGTGTACTGCTGCTTGTCCGGCCAATCAAACGGGTAAATTATTGAGTCCGAGAAAAATTATGATGGATACCCGCGACCGATTAGAAGTAGTGGGTAAAAATATCGACGCCAATAAAACCTTTGTTGACGATGGAAAAAATTTATTGTCGGCTATCAGCACCGAAGAACTCAGGGCCTGTACTACCTGCAATGCCTGTGTGGAGGCTTGTCCGGTTAGCATCTCTCCCCTTTCTATTATACTAGAACTGCGTCGCAGTTTGATTATGGAAGACAGCAATGCGCCGCAGGAGTGGAATGGTATGTTCAGCAATATCGAAAATAATTTTGCACCCTGGAAGTTCAGTCCCGAGGACAGAGATGCCTGGGCACAATAAAATACACTACATGCAATTAGCCTCTTTTCCCTTTCAAACCACCGATTGGTCTGCCATTGAAGCCGAAGAACATGCAGGCACTAACGGCAAGGCATACTGGAAAATATTTAAAATGAATGATATCCGGATAAGGCAGGTAGAATATACCCCTGGCTATCAGGCTGATCATTGGTGCAGCAAGGGACATATTATTTTTTGTATTGAGGGTGAGATGGAAACAGCATTGAAAGATGGTCGACGTTTTGTATTGAAGCAAGGCATGACCTATCAGGTAGGTGATAATAATGAAGCGCATTGCACCAGCACAGAAACAGGCTGTAAATTATTTATAGTGGATTAAAATTTAGCCGCTCTCTCAATCAGCTTTAGGATCTTCTTTGTGATGTGTTTCTCCAAATTTAGCGATGGCATCTTTTTTCATCAACATTTTAATGAGTTGAATAAGGGCGGTAATGGCAAAGATGCCGCCAATGATCCAATTGAGGTATTGCTGGCTATTGGCAATTCTTTGTACCAGCCATTTGCCACCAAATATAAAAACGCAATTACCCATTAGGGTACCGATACCAATGCCAACGATATAACTATTGTATTGGGTGCGGTTGGGTTCCAGTATTTTTTTAGTGAATAAGACCGTGCTCCATCCAAACCAAAAAGGAATTTGCACTGGGTTGATGGCGCACATAAACATGCCCAATAAAAATCGGTGCATATTATTTTTGAGCATGACATTTTTTGCATCGCCTCCTCCTTTAGAAGCCGCAATAAAACTACCCACCGCCAAAGCGATAATGATGAACAGGGTTACCCATTCCATTATCTTCATCAGTTTTTTCTGCTTTTGAATCCAGTCGATGCCCACTAGAGAAATTCGCACATAAATCATTTCCACCAATAAAGAACCAAAAGAAAAATACAACGCATCTGCAATACTTTCCTGGATACCTATTTGCATGGCTGCAATATTCAGTGTACCCAATGGCAAGCTTCCGAGAAAGCTAATCACCAAACCCCAAGAAAAAATTTTAAGTATTTTTTGCATTACTATGTACAAATTTATCCTCAACCTTAACCTCAATCTCAACCTCTTCCTCAACCAATCTCCCCGTCCACCCGCTTCATCTCCTCAATATGCCTTTTCGCCTCATTCAAAAATTTTCTACCCTTTTGAAAAGGCCATGGTTTTATTCCTTGTTTTGCATTGTATTTCGAAATCTGGTAGAGGGCTTTCCAATGTTTTAGAATTTCTTTGTAGGCACCTAATAATGTATAGCCTGTATCGTAAAAATGATTGGGTTCGGCACCGCAGCCATTGAATTCGAGGATGCTGAAATTTTTGCCGTTTTTAAGATCCTCTACATTGCTGCACATGATATCGTATCGGCCGTAGAAAAAATCGTTGATACCGAGACTTATTTTATCGAAAACTTTCACCAGTTGATCGTCGATATGTGCTTTAAGGTCGACAAAATGAGCACCACGGTTATGGTTAGCCGCATAGCTCAGCATGTACTTCTCTCCTGCCGGAATAATTTTATTCCAGTTATCGATATGTTTAATTCGCAATTCAGCCATGTATTTTTCGCCCTTAGGATGAGCAATTAAAAGCGCCTCCAATGTTTCTTTTCCATTACCCATTACTTGTAAAGGAATTTTATGCAAAAAGCCCGTAACAGTGCCGGTACTTGCTTTAGGATGACGGATATAGAATACACTTACTTCCATGGGATAGAGTACCATGGCTTGTACGATGTATTCAAATTCCATGATGGAATGATAATGCCGCAATGATTTTTCGTCATCAATTTTTCGGAATAGAATACCCTGACCACCGATTTCGGGTTTAACGATGAGTGGATAGGGAATTTTATATTGTTCAATCTTGGCCTTTACGAATTCGATATCGTCGCTGGGTTGAACATTGAAGGTAGGCGGATATAATTCGGGGGGCAGCAGGTCGTACATTTCTTTTTTGGGTTCACCTTCCATGCCACCAAAAGTAATTTTGGGATTGCTGGGTGTAAAGAACCATACGGCGCCCGATTTAATCATATACCATAGCCACATGGGTGTGATGGGTGCATAGATCAGCTTAAAAGGCCAGGCTTCCCAATGGGTAATTTTATAATAAAGTCTTTTCATTTGTTGGTTAAAAAGCGAAGTTATTCAAATTAGGCTATTTATCCTTGCAAGGTTGAAATTAGGAAGACCAATATATTCGATTGAATAAGTATATTTGATAAGGATTCGCCATGCATTCAGCCATTGCAGCATCCACATACATTTCTTCATTTTAAACAGCCATGCTAAATGAAAAATTCATTCTTCTTATTCAGCCTGATGGTAACCGTTTTATTTTGTAGTCAAAATGCGATGGCCATTGAGCCAATGAGTACTATAAGTATCAAGGAACAGGGCTATAATGGCATACCATCAGAGGTATTGGAGAAAATATTATCCCTTAGTCCGAAGGAATTTGAAAAAATGACTGGTCATCACCTGAATTTAAAAGATCGGGTTGCTTTTAAAATCATGAAGTGGAAAATGAAGTGGAAGCATTTTACTGCACCCGAAACGGCAGATAGCAAATATGATAGGATGGGCAAATGGTCATTGCTATCCGGTATTGGCGCATTTGTAATTGGCTTGGTACCAGGACTTGCTGTTTTATCCATACCCGCAGCGATACTTGCAATTGTTTTGGGGGCTATTTCAATCAAAAAAGCCAGAAAGAGAGGCTACTCTGTATGGGGCATTGTTTTGGGGGCATCTTTCCTAATATTATTGGTAGTTGTACTTGCGGTCTATATAAGTTTATTTAGTTTTAAATGGGTATAAGTAAGGGGAAGAACTATTTTTGCATTCTATAATCAGTTATATATGACAATACCTACAATGGCGGCGATGGCTGCTAACGGCGATTCACCAGATATTTTATTTTGGGTAGGTTGTGCCGGCAGTTTTGATCAGCGTGCACAAAAAATTACGAAGGCCTTTGTGAGTATCCTTGAAAAAGTAGGTATTAAATATGCGATACTTGGCAAAGAAGAAGCTTGTACCGGTGATCCGGCACGCCGCAGTGGCAATGAGTTTTTATTTCAGATGATGGCTTATCAGAATATTCAAATACTCAATGGCTATGGCATTAAAAAAATTGTAACTGCTTGTCCGCATTGTTTCAACACATTAAAAAACGAGTACCCCGAATTAGGTGGTAAATACGAAGTGATACACCATGCCAACCTGATACAGGATTTAATAAACGAAGGAAAAATAAAACTCAAAGAAGGCGGTCCATTCCTTGGCAAAAAAATCACTTACCACGATAGTTGTTATTTAGGTCGCGCCAATAATATTTATGAAGCACCCCGCAAGGTATTAGAAGCCCTGGATGCTGAATTGGTAGAGATGAAGCGCTGCAAGAGCAATGGACTTTGTTGTGGTGCCGGTGGTGCGCAAATGTTTAAAGAAGAAGAAAAGGGTACTATCCGCATTAATGTCGAAAGAACCAATGAAGCCATTCAAACTGGTGCCAGCGTTATTGCTGCTGCCTGTCCTTTTTGCAATACCATGCTCAGTGATGGTGTAAAATCATCGGAGAAGGAAGACACTGTAGAGGTATTGGATATTGCGGAATTGGTGGCGGGGAGTATGTAAGGGTAGCTTATTCCACATTATAAGTCTTTACTAAATATTTTTTTCAAATAAGTTCGGCTTTTTTGATCTTTAATATTTTAAAAAACCTTAATAAATACAAGATTATGCAATACAGTATATTTATTTTATACGCAGGTAAGCCTAT
>CALRKF020000124.1:0-5752 GCA_943367825.1 Chitinophaga pinensis | reverse complement strand
TCACCTAATTTATGACCTACCATGAATTCTGTAACATACACCGGAATAAATTTATTTCCGTTGTGAACCGCAAAAGTATGTCCAACAAAATCAGGAGTGATAGTACTTCTTCTGCTCCAAGTTTTAAGAACACCCTTCTTGCCTTTGCCTTCATTGATAGCAGCAACTTTACCTTCCAGTTTTGCTTCTACATAAGGGCCTTTTTTTAACGAACGTGGCATATTTTTTTATTTTCTGTTGATTCTCCTGTTTAAGCAGGATATTTTAACAATGATGAAATTTATTTCTTAGGTAATTTTTTACCGTTTCTGCGTTGGATAATCATTTTATCAGATCCTTTACCTCTTGTACGAGTAATTTCTCCTTTAGCATATTTACCAGTACGGCTACGAGGATGACCTCCACTTGCTCTACCTTCACCACCACCCATCGGATGATCTACTGGGTTCATGGCAACCGCTCTTGTACGAGGACGAATACCTTTCCACCTGTTTCTACCTGCTTTACCCATGCTTTCAAGGTTATGGTCGCTGTTACTTACCACACCAACTGTTGCATAGCAATTGATTAATACTTTTCTCAATTCACCACTAGGCATTTTTAATACAGCATATTTCTCTTCTTTGTTATTCAACTGTGCTGATGTACCGGCACTGCGTACTAAAATACCCCCATGACCTGGTTGCATTTCAATATTGTGCACATTCGTACCCAAAGGCATATGTTTCAACTGAAGTGCATTACCTAATTCAGGCACTACATTGTCGCCACTAATAACGGTTTGGCCTACCTGTAAACCTTGCGGAGCCAGGATATAACGCTTTTCTCCATCTACAAAAGAAATCAAAGCGATGAAAGCAGTACGATTAGGATCATATTCGATGGTCTTAACAGTAGCAGGAATATCTTTTTTATTTCTTTTGAAATCTACCAAACGATACATGGTTTTGTTTCCACCACCCATATAACGCATGCTTCTGCGGCCCTGTGCATTACGACCGGCTGTACTCTTTTGTTTTTCTACCAAACTTTTTTCAGGAACATTGGTGGTAACTTCTGCATAAGAGTTTCCAATTCTCCAACGAGTACCTGCTGTAATCGGTTTGTATTTTTTAAGTGCCATTTTCTTTTACTTTTTTATTTTGTCAAAACTTTGCGGTGCTGACCACCATTCATTTATAAATTATACGCCTGTTCCGTACAGATCAATTGTTTCGCCTTTTGCTACTGTAACAATTGCTTTCTTTTTAGAAGGTTTGCGACCTACAATAAATCCTGCTTTTGTATACTTTGCTTTTTGCTTAGAAGGAACAACAATGGTATTTACATTTTCAACCTGTACACCATAAAAACTTTCAATGGCTTTTTTTATCTCCAGTTTGTTGGCCTTTTTGTCAACAATAAAAGAATAACGGTTTTCTTTTTCTGTTTGCTTATTCGCTTTTTCAGATAAAATCGGCTTTATTAAAACGTCTGACTGTTTCATCAATTTTTTATTTAAGATTTACTATGCTTCTGCTTCAGGAGCACTGAAAATTTTTGCTGCACTTTCTGTAAGTACCAATACATTCGCGTTTACAATATCATAAGTATTCATGTCGCTTAATAATGTACCGCAAACTTTTGGCACATTACGCAAGCTCAAATACAGATTATCATTGTATTCAGGAATCACCACCAATGCTTTTTTATTTGCAATGTTCAGGCTCTTTAAAATACCAGCGAAAGTTTTTGTTTTAGGTGTATCCATGGTTACATCTTCTAAGACTAGGATAGCATTTTCTTTAGCCTTGTAAGCCAATGCGCTCATTTTGGCTAAATCCTTCACCTTGCGGTTCAGTTTAATATCGTAAGCATGAGGCTTGGGACCAAAAATGGTACCACCACCTTTATACAATGGGTTACGGAGATTACCTTTTCTGGCTCCACCGGTACCTTTTTGTTTGTGCAGTTTTTTAGATGAACCATGTACTTCTGCACGGGTTTTAACCTTATGGTTACCCTGGCGCTGTGCACCTTGGTATTGCTTTACAGCCAGATAAATCACGTGGTCGTTTGGTTCAATACCAAATATCTCTTCCGGTAATTCAACTGTCCTTCCTGTTTTTTGTCCCTGTGTATTTAAAACGTCTACTTGCATTGTGTGTATTTTTGAAACGCAAAAAATGCGAATTACTTTTGAATTAATACGATTGAACCGTTGTGGCCCGGTACTGAACCGCTAACCAGTATATAATTTTTTTCTGCAAAAATCTTTACTACCCTGAGGCCCTTGGTCTTCACTCTATCACCACCCATACGACCTGCCATGCGCATTCCTTTGAATACACGGCTGGCATCCGATGAGTTACCAATTGAACCTGGCGCTCTTTGACGATCATGCTGTCCGTGAGATTGCTCACCAACACCACTAAAGCCATGGCGCTTTACAACACCCTGGAAACCCTTGCCTTTTGAAGTTCCGACAACTTCTACTTTGTCGCCTTCGGCAAAAATGTCCACGGTGATTGTTTCACCAACACTTTTATCAGTTTCGCTATCGCGGATTTCTTTAACTATTTTTTTGGGAGAGGTCTGAGCCTTGGCGAAATGGTTTACTTCAGCTTTTGTAGAGTGCTTTTCTTTTTTATCGCCGAATGCTATTTGGAGAGCATTGTAACCGTCTGTTTCTACGGTTTTCTTTTGAGTCACTATGCATGGTCCTGCTTCAATGATTGTAACAGCAGTCTGCTTGCCATTAGAATCAAAAATGCTGGTCATGCCAACTTTTTTTCCAATAATACTTTTCATTGTATCTGTATTTATGCCCAGCGGTCTTGTCGATTGACGAGACTTAAGCGTTCAAATTTTTTCTTTTTAAGAACTTGGCTTGTGCTTTTTTCCGTTTAAGCGGAAATAGTTCATCATGCCTTGATCTCAACATCCACACCACTTGGCAAATCCAGTTTGCTTAAAGCATCAACAGTACGGCTGCTGCTGGTGTAAATGTCTAATAAACGTTTGTGTGTACACAATTGAAACTGCTCCCTTGCTTTCTTATTCACGTGGGGGCTACGCAATACAGTAAAAATTTTCTTATGCGTAGGTAAGGGGATTGGCCCTGTAACTACTGCGCCAGTACTGCGTACAGTTTTTACAATCTTTTCTGCTGATTTGTCTACTAAGTTGTGGTCGTAAGACTGTAATTTTATTCTGATTCTCTGTGACATATGTAAAGAACTTTAAGATTCCTTTTTTTAATTTGGAGTGCAAAGGTAAGTGCATTTCAAATAAATGCAAAGAATTTTTCCAACTATTTTTAGTTTTTTGTTAGAATTCCCAAAAAAATCTACAATTTGCCCCCTGAAAATATTCCATTGGATTTCAATACTAAAGAGGCAGCTTTAATCGTTTTTAAAGTGTCTAATTAAAAAAATAATCAATTAGCCCCCAAGCTAGAAACTTTTACCATGACCTATTTTATGAAATGCAGTATCGTTCCTTTTTTCCTATTCTTTGGATTTCAGGCTACTGCTCAAAACTTACATGCCGACGTTTTTGCCGGAATCAGTACCTACCAAGGTGATTTAGAAGCAAAAAAAATATCGATGAATTATGCAAAACCAACTATTGGCATAGGTGCATCATATGATATAACCAGCAGATTAATTGGCCGAGCTGGCTTCACCTATGGCAAAGTTTCCGCCGCGGATAAATCAAATACCAATTCCAAACCCATCTTGAATAGGAATTTAAGCTTTAGCAGTAGTATCGCTGAATTTCATTTGGCATTGGAATTCAATTTTCTGGACCTCTCAGAACATAGTATCACACCATATGTATTTGCAGGTATTGCCGGATTTCATTTCAATCCCTATACAGAAACAGCCAGTTCCAATAAAGTATTTCTTCAACCTTTAAGTACTGAAGGACAAGGACTTAGTCAATACCCTGACAGAAAACCATACAAATTAACCCAAATGGCCCTCCCCTTTGGAGGTGGATTGAAATTTGAATTTAGCGATAACCTTCAAATTGCCGCTGAAGTTGGCATGAGAAAATTATTTACTGATTACCTGGATGATGTTAGTACTACTTATGTAGATCAAGCCACTTTATTGGCTGCAAAAGGACCCCTGGCAGTTGATTTAGCCTATCGTGGAGATGAACTAGCTGGTGGCGCCCCCTATCCTACTGCTGGCAGTATCAGAGGTGGCTCTAAATATAAAGATTGGTATACTTTTTCAGGATTAAGACTTAGTTACAGACTGGGCAATAGTGGTAGCAATAATAGAGGCGGCAAGAATAAAATGGGTTGCCCTACTACTATCTATTAATTATTTTCTTTAAACAGTATTTATAATTATTCTTTTTCGACTACTCCACTACTATTCGTACTGGAATTTACCTCAGCAGTTCCTTTATACCTGACAGTACCGCTGCTACTTGCATGTGCGTCTAATTTTACACTTGCAAATACGACAACAGAAGCACTGCTACTGGCATCTGCCTTTGTTTGCTCGCTTAATAAGTTACCTGCCTCTATTTCCCCGCTACTACTTGCAGTTGCCTTTACTAGCTTAGAACGACCACTAACTGTTATTTTGGAACTACTACTCGCCTCGATATTTACTTCCGGAGCATCAATATTGGCATTAATGGTAGCTGAACTACTACTTAGTAGTTTTATTTTACCAGCAACCTTTAATACATCCATCACATCAATTGCTGCACTAGCGGAGGCTTTTATATAATCGATAGCTGGCGCTGTAACATATACTTTTAAATGGGCATTCATTAGGTTTACCTCCCTAGTTCTAATTTTTAAAGTTTGGTCTTCGACCTTTGTCACCAAAAACTCCATTACATTATCATCTGCCTCGGCTTCCACTTCAAAATGGTCTCCCATCCTTAATTCCACCTCAACACCTGTAGATGCACTGATTCCTGTAAATTCTTTTACCGTCCTTTTTTGTGTTATAATATTACCACTTCCGGTAACATTACTACAGGAATATAAAAAGAAACTAAGGATAAAGAATAGCAAGAATTTTTGCATGGTCAATAAGTTTATGCAAATATAGTGGGCTATCTATAAAAAAGGGTTTGATTGGATTCTTAAAAAGGGGAAAAAAATTGCAATTTATTAGCATCCCTTGTTTCTGCTTCATTTGTAAACTGTTTATCTTCGCTTCATAATGACAGAAAAAATAATAATCCTCGATTTTGGTTCTCAATACACCCAGTTGATTGCCCGTGTTGTTAGAGAAGCCAATGTTTATTGTGAAATCCTACCCTTTCATAAACAAATTGAATTTGAACCAGGCCTTAAGGGCATCATACTTTCCGGATCACCTTTTTCGGTGAATGAAGAAAAAGCGCCAATGATTGATATTGCAACGCTGGCTGCTCGATTACCAGTTTTAGGAATTTGTTATGGAGCTCAATTAACTGCCAAAGTTTTTGGCGGCCGAGTAGATAAGAGTGAAAAAAGAGAATATGGTAGGGCTAAGCTTCAAATAAACAAGCCAGATTTACTGTTGGAGGATGTATCGGACCAATCGCAGGTTTGGATGAGCCATAGTGATACCATAAAGGAATTACCTGCTGGTTTTGAATTATTAGGCATTACAGAAAGTATTCCAGTGGCAGCATTTAAAAGAACAGATTCGGATGGCTGCCCTTTATACGGTCTTCAATTTCACCCTGAAGTATATCATTCTTCCGAAGGGAAAAAAATCATTCAGAATTTTCTGGTAAAAATTTGTGGTTG
>CALRKF020000123.1:0-5754 GCA_943367825.1 Chitinophaga pinensis | reverse complement strand
AGAATAGCAATCGACCTTTTAGGATGACTGCAGAGGCGTATTATAAGAGTATGCACGATGTGGTGGCCTATGATATTGACAATGTAAAGATTCGTTATCTGGGGAATAATAATACAAAGGCATATGCAACCGGAATTGAAATGAGATTTTTTGGAGAGTTGGTAAAAGATGCCGAAAGTTGGCTAAGTATCGGCCTCATGCGTAGTAGAGAAAACCTGAATGATGACTATTATTATCAATACAAAAATGCTGCAGGCGAAATCATTCGAGCAAATTCTACAGATCAGGTTGCTGTTGATAGTAGCAAATACAATGTGGGCTGGTTACGCAGGCCTTCCGACAGATTAATAACAGTGGGACTATACCTGGAAGATTACTTGCCTACCAATAAAAATTTTAAGGTTCATTTGAATTTATTGTATGGCAGTAATATGAGTTATAATATTCCCAATAGTGTCAAGTATCGCAATGCACTTATTATAGAACCTTATATTCGTGCAGATATTGGATTTAGTGCGCTATTGCTAAGTGAAAAGAACAAACGCAGAAGTCATAGTCCTTTTAAAGACTTTGAAAATATATGGGCTAGCTTTGAAGTATTCAATTTAATAGACCGCCCCAATACCATTTCCTATCAGTTGGTAAAAGATTTTGCCAATAATGTTTTTAGTATCCCCAACAGACTAACTCCTCGTTTAGTGAATTTTAAATTAATTGCAAGATTTTAATGCTTAACATTTTTTTAATACTATAATAGTTTCAGGAGAAATATGCATTGTTGTATAATCATACAAGTTAAAAACAACTCTCTAGCTGCTGAACTTTTCCACCGAATTTCTATTTGTGTGAATAAGTAAATTTGTATTGTTACATTTCTATTTCGTTAATTTGGATAAGAAGGTTTTAATAATAAGTTCTTTTTAAAAATTTATTTCTGCACTTAAACCCATTAGCATTGACAGAATCCATCATTAACCTCGAATCCGTAAACCCCATTGAATTTTTTGGCGTAAACAACGGAAAGCTAAGTATCTTAAAAAAGAAATTCCCTTTGTTGAAAATTCTCAGTCGTGGTACACAAATGAAAATTAGTGGTAGCCCAGAACAAATTGAATCAGCAAGAGAAAAAATTGATTTAATTCTGAGTTATCTGGAACGAAATGGTCACATGAGTGAAAATTATTTCGAACAAATTCTTGGTGGAGATGATGAGAAAACCATTGACCATTTCATTGATCGTAATCCGAATGATGTATTGGTATTTGGACCGAATGGAAAAACTGTTAGGGCAAGAACTGCCAATCAGAAGAAAATGGTGGAGGCTTGTGATAAGAATGATGTTGTATTTGCCATTGGCCCTGCGGGTACTGGTAAAACTTACACTGCTGTTGCCTTAGCAGTTAGGGCTTTGAAAAATAAACTGGTGAAAAAGATTATTTTAACACGTCCAGCAGTTGAAGCTGGTGAAAGTTTGGGATTTTTACCAGGTGACTTGAAAGAAAAGATTGACCCATATTTGAGGCCTTTATATGATGCATTAGATGACATGATTCCTGCAGATAAATTGGGCTATTACATGCAAACTCGTACAATAGAAATTGCGCCACTTGCCTATATGAGGGGGCGAACTTTGGATAATGCATTTATCATTTTAGATGAAGCACAAAATACCAATGACCTTCAAATTAAAATGTTTTTGACAAGGATTGGACCGAATGCAAAGGCCATCATTACTGGAGATCCTACTCAAATAGATTTGCCCAAAAACCAGCAAAGTGGCTTGTTCAAGGCGGCTCGTATTTTAAAAAACATTGATGGCATAGCCCACATTGAACTGGATGGAGAAGATGTAGTAAGACATAAATTAGTCAAAGCCATTATCAAAGCCTATGACAAGGACAAGGAAAATGAGGATCGGCATTAATTTGAAATAAAAATTAAAATCAAAAAGCCCATAACTAATTACATTTGTTATGGGCTTTTTAAATAGCTTATTGTAAACATGATGATTCAATACTTGAAAGGGAAGGCCTCATTAATAACTGTTATTGCATTCCTACTCATATTAACCAGCCTCTTTTTCATAGCTTGCAAATCAAGAACGCCAACAAACAGCTCGGTAAATTCAGAAAACAATAAGGAAGACCTCAATAAAACAAGACGTGCATTTGCCCAAATAAATGCTATTAAGCCCTTCGTACAAAGTGGCGACTTAATCACCCGAACTGGGGCCGATTTTACTAGTGAAAGCCTTCGGAGTTTGAATCAAAGGGATCAAACCTATTCACACTGTGGAATTATAAGTATAGAAAATGATAGCATTTTTGTCTATCATGCCCTGGGTGGGGATTTCAACCCAGATCAAAAAATTCTACGACAGCCAATAGAACTTTTTGCACAGCCTGGAGATAATAGAGGTATTGGGATTTTTCGCTTTGATATAACCCCAGTTTTAAAACAGGACATCATTGCAATGTCACAAAAACTATACAGACAGGGAGTAATGTTTGATATGAAATTCGACCTCAGTACTGATGACCATATGTATTGCGCAGAGTTTGTTTATAAAACCTTTAGGTGGGGAACGCATGAAAAACTGCAATTTAACACTAGCCATATACGTGATTTTGCCTTTGTAGGAGTAGACGATATCTTTTTGCACCCCCTTTGTCATTTGGAAAAAAGAATTGTTTATAATTAGTATAGAATCCTAAAAATAAAAATTACATTTGACTCCTAAACAAAAAACATAGAATATGAAAAAATTACTGTTCGCAGCTACAATCATTGGCGCTGCATTCATCGCAGGTTGTAACGGCACGGATTCAAATAACCCCAAAGCTGTATTAATTGCTTTTTTTGATGCTTTAGCCAAGAAAGATATTGCTGCTGCCAGAAAATTAACTACTGAAAGTAGCAAAAGCATGTTAGACATGATGGAAATGGGTATGAAAATGGCTCCAGCTGATAAAAAAGAAGATCCTAAATATGATAAAACCAAAATGGAATTTGGTGAGCCCAAAATTGAAGGCGACAAGGCCACCATTGAAGTAAAAGAAAAAGGAACAGGCGAAGGAACCAACTTTACTTTGAAAAAAGAAGGTGGTGGATGGAAGGTAGCATTTGACAAATCTTCTATGATGCAAATGGGTGCCGACAAAATGAAAGATGGCGGAACAGAAGCAATAGATCAAATGAAGGACGCCAATATTGATTCTTTGGGAAATAAAATCTCTGAAGGCATTGAAAAGCTGAATGAAAACAAAGACAAAATTGAAGAAGCGGCTAAGAAAATGGAAGAAGCATTGAAAAAAAATAATTAATACAATTCCCTACATTTTTTTAAAGCACCCCTATGCTGGGGTGCTTTTTTATTTGAAAGATGATTAACTTTAATCATGAAATACAAATATTGGGGCCTCGTATGTTGGATATTTATTCTTTCTTGCGGTGAGAATAATAAGAAAGTTATCACAGAAACAGAAACTGCAACAGCTTTTATCAAAGCTATTCAGAATGATGATTTCAAGGAAGCAGAACAATATTTATTAAAAGACGATGCCAATATGCAGTTATGGTCAAGGTTTGAACAATTTTATCATACTAAGAATAAAGCAGAATTGGATGCGCTTCGTAATTCTGATATCATCATCAATGAAATTGCAGCGGTAAGCGATAGTGTTTCGATTGTCAATTACAGTAATAGCTATAAAAAAGAAAATAAAAACAAAGTGAAAGTGGTAAGGCAGAATGGCAAATGGCAAATAGATTTTAAATATACTTTTTCAGGTAACCTTTAAAAATTTATAAGTGCTTAAAAATTTCATGCTAATTGGTTTGGGTGGCGGACTTGGAAGCATGCTCCGGTATGGAAGCAATTTATTATTGAATGGAAAACAATTTCCTTTTAGCACTTTAACGGTAAATATTATTGGCAGTTTTGTGATTGGATTGGCATTTGCACTTTCTATAAAAGACCAACAATTTGATGCAAACTGGAAATTGTTTTTGACCACTGGGGTATGCGGCGGTTTTACTACATTTTCTGCTTTTTCATTAGAGAATATTGAATTATTACAGGCTGGAAAATATGGCACAGCAATGCTTTATATTGTGCTTAGTATCTGCTTTGGCTTAATGGCCACTTTTATTGGATATAAAATTATACAACAATAATACAACTATGATTAACGTACTACACCCCTGGCATGGCGCAGATTATGGCAATAAATCTCCGCAAATTGTAAATGGCCTGATTGAAATTCCGCAAGGTAGCAGGGCCAAATATGAAGTAGATAAAAAAACGGGTTTATTAAAGCTGGATCGGGTTATTTATTCCTCCTTCCACTATCCCATTAATTACGGGTTTATTCCCCAAACACTTGGTAAGGATGGGGATGCCCTGGATATTCTAGTAATGTGCAGTGAAAGCATACAACCACTTTGCATAGTGGAAGCCAAAGTGATTGGAAATATGCAAATGATAGATACAGGAGTGCCAGATGATAAAATCATTGCAGTAGCTGCAGAGGATCCAGCTGTAAATTTTTATACCGATGTAAATGAATTGCCGAAGCACTTTATAGCTCAACTCAAAAATTATTTTGAACAGTATAAGGCTTTGGAACATAAAGTAGTTGAAATCGACGAATTCCAAAGCAAGGAGGCTGCTTATGCCATCATTGAAGAATCAATTGTCTATTATAAGACAAAATACAAAGGCCACGAAGAATGAACATTAAAAAAAAGAATATGGACACCCAGACAATCCTAATTATTATCATGGTTGGTGTTGCTGCTGGAATTCTCGGCGGCCTAGTAGGCGTGGGTGGTGGTATCATTATAGTGCCCGCCCTTGTTTATTTCATTGGACTTAATCAGCATTCCGCACAAGGAACATCCCTGGCGTTGATAATGTTTCCAGTAGGAATTTTGGGGGTATTACAATATTATAAAAACGGCAATGTGGATTTCAGGATAGTAGGATTATTGGCGATTGGTTTTGTTGTGGGCAGTTTTTTTGGCAGTAAATTGGCGCTGAGTTTACCACAGGAAACCATCAAAAAAGTATTTGCCATTTTGATGATTATCATTGCAATCAAAATGCTTTTTCTGGACAAAAAGAAAAATACAGTAGCACTAAAAAAACAAAATAGCCAAAGTCAATCTTTATAGGCTTATTAGAAATATCTTTTGATTAGCCTTAATTTATGCGTTCTTTCTCCGGTATCAGCGTTTAATATTCCTTGGTTGTCAATTTTGTCGATCCTTACCTTTCCAGCTGCATGAATAATTTCATGTTCATTTAGCAACATGCCCACATGAATAATTTTCCCATCTGCATCATCAAAAAAAGCCAAGTCACCGCAGTGTGCTTCTTGTATAAAGCCAATTAATTCACCCTGGGATGCTTGTAAGTGTGCATCCCTATGCAATAAAATATTTACCGACTTATAAATATTTTGAGTAAAGCCGCTACAATCTGTTCCAAATACGCTCCTGCCACCCCAGAGATACGAGGTATTTAAATATTGCATTGCAATTTCCTTCATTAGTTTTGTAGAGGCTACTGCATGACTTAGATCCCAAAGACTACCATCAAATTGGAGGCTATTGTCATTCCAATTAGCTGCTTTATTATTTAACCCGGGTAAAGCACTACCCAAAGGAATTTTCATCAATTGTCCATTCCATATAATTTCGTTTACCCATGCCCCAGCTTGAAAAAATCTTGGGGTATTAAAAAGATTCTCA
>CALRKF020000122.1:0-5919 GCA_943367825.1 Chitinophaga pinensis | reverse complement strand
CACAGTGGAACAATATCCTGAATTAAACGAGTTTTTTAAAAAAATGTATGCAGTGTTGAATGAACAGTTTGTGTACAAGAAAATAAATTAAAACCGCTCCACACTAAAAGCACTCAAATCAAAACGGGGGGACTTACCCTGTATCATTTCTGTTACAATTTTTCCTGTACCGGTACCCATGGAAATTCCCAACATGGCGTGACCACCAGCAAAAATAACATTGGATATTTCTTTGTGTCTTCCGATATAAGGCAAACCATCGGGACTAACAGGCCTTAGGCCATTCCATATTTGTTCGCTTGGAGGAAAGGCTATATCAAGACCGGGATAAAAATCCTTTGCAGAATCATAAATGCCCTGCATGCGTTTTAATAATACCTGATTGTTGATACCACTCAATTCCATCGTGCCACCAATGCGCAATGCCCTGCCCCAAGGCGTAATAGCACAACGACCATCTACTAATATAGCAGGATAATGTATGTTCTTTTCTAATTTCGGATAGGTATAACTATAGCCCTTGCCTGGCTGTAATAATATTTTGATACCCATCATTTTGGCAATCGCTGGCATCCAACTACCAGGCGATACAATGATTTCATCCGATTCCAATTTGCCCTGGTCGGTAATAATGCCAGTAATGCGGCCATTTGATTTTTCAAAACCAGTAACGGTTGTGTGTAATCGAAAATTGACGCCTTTTTTATCTAAGTAGGCTTTGAGTGCAAGCATCATTTTGCCCGGGTGAAAATGGCAATCATCTTTAAATAAAACAGCGCCAGCTACATCTACTGCTATTTCAGGTTCCAATGCTTGTACGCCTGCACGGTCCAAGCGTACTACTTGCAGGCCAAATTTTTCTGCATCATCTGCTAAATGAAATTCATGGTCTAGTGTTTTTTGTTGCTTGCACATCATCAGGCAACCCTTCTCCTCCATATCAAACTGATTGCCCAGGTTATTTTTAAAATCGGTCATCAGGCTGCGACTGAGTTGTAATAAATCGTTTAAATGTGGTGCATTTTTAGCAACAGTGGCTGCATTGCTGCTCTTCCAGAATTTCAATCCCCATTGAATCAAATCGAGGTTTAAGCGTGGTTTGATATAAAAAGGAGAAGTAGAGGAGAACATCCATTTTAATCCTTGCTGTATTATACCCGGACTAGCAAGCGGCACAAAATGGCTGGGAGATATATAACCCATATTACCAAAGGAACAACCATCGGTAATATCACCTCTTTCAATAACGGTAACCTGATAGCCTTCTTCTTGTAAATAATAGGCACTGCACAATCCAATGACGCCGCCTCCGATAATGGTAATTTTCATATAATTAAATTTAAAAGTAGAAATATAAAAACCTTGCTTACTTATTTTAAATCCATCGTTGTACTCAATTTAATATCAGCAGAAGATGCTCCCAATTCAATTGTATATTTTCCCGGGTAAATCAACCAACCATCTCTTTGCTCATCCCAATATTGAAAATCTTCTTTTTCGATCCTTAAAACTAGTTTTTTTTGCTCGCCTTTTCGGAGCATTATCCTTTTAAAATTTTTTAATTGACGAATGGGCTCTCCCATACCTGCTTGCTCATGCCGAATATATAATTGCAGCAGTTCCTCTCCATCGCGCTGGCCTGTATTTCGAATATTGCAGGAAACCTGATAAGTATTATTCTTTTTTACAATCGCCATTTGCGAATATTCAAATTTCGTATAACTCAAGCCAAAACCAAAAGGATAACTGATATTGTCCTGCGCATATCTATAGGTTCTTCCTTGCATAGCATAATTATCAAAGGCCGGCAATTTTTCATCGGCTGTATAAAAACTAATCGGTAGTCTGCCAGCCGGATTGGCCTTGCCAAAAAGAATATCGGCTACTGCATTGCCTCCTTCCTCCCCCGGATACCAGGCCAGTAATATGGCATCGGCTAGTCCTTCTACTTCTTTTAATTCAATAGCCGACCCTGTCATCAATACCACAATAATGGGTTTCTTGGTACTGGTACGAAGCGCTTTCAAATAATTCAATTGAGCCAGCGGAAAATGAATGTCTTTTTTATCTCCACCCGCTTCCGATAAATTAGCATCCCCATTTTCGCCTTCTAATAGTGGCGAAAGTCCTAGTACAGCAATCACTGCATCCGCCTGATTGATCATCCAGTGTATTTGTCGCTTACTGGTATCCGTTAGTTCGCAGCCTTTGTTATATATAATAACAGTGGAGGGGCTTACTGCATGTGTGATGCCTTCCTGTATAGTAACTAAATTATCGGAACTGCCATTGTAATTAGCCAATAATACATCAGTGGCATCGGCATTGGGACCAGTGATTAAAATATTTTTCAGGTTTGGGGAAAGGGGAAGGGTATTGTTTTTATTACTTAGTAAAACCATGCTCTTGATGGCTATTTCTTTTGCCAATGCACGGTGCGCAGGTAAATCGATATTACCTGGGGCTATCTGGTCGTACCGCCCTTTGCCAAATTGATTGAACCATCCCAGTTTAAATAATACTTGCAGGTTATTGCGCAGGGCGTTATCAATATCTGTTGCAGAAATCAGTTTTTTATCAAGCGCAGTTTGTAATGTTTGATAGGTGTTGCCACATTCAACATTTACGCCATTTTTAATGGCAATGGCAGCCGCTTCTTCTGGTGTTTTTAAGTATCGATGATAGCGAAAAATATCATCCAATGCCCAACAATCACTCACCACATAACCTTTAAATCCCCATTCTTTGCGCAGGATATCCTGTAATAAAATATGATTACCGCAACAGGGAATACTATCTACTCGATTATAGGCACACATGATGCCGCCCACATTTGCTTTAGTAACCAGGGTTTGAAAAGCAGGCAGGTAGGTATTTCTTAAATCGGCATTGCTGATGACCGCATTGAATTGATGTCGATTGGGTTCGGGTCCACTATGTACTGCAAAATGTTTGGCACAGGCCACTGTTTTAAAATAATTGGGGTCATCGCCCTGCATGCCTTTTACATAAGCAGTGCCGATTCTTCCTGTAAGATAGGGGTCTTCTCCATAGGTCTCATGCCCTCGGCCCCATCTTGGGTCCCTGAAAATATTAATATTGGGCGACCAGAAACTGAGTCCTAAATACTGACTCCGATTATTTTGCTGTATAGCAGCATTGTATTTAGCCCGGGCTTCATCACTGATGACGGTAGCAACCCGTTTAATAAGTTCATCATCAAAGCTAGCAGCTAATCCAATGGCCTGTGGAAATACAGTTGCCCTTCCTGCCCTTGCCACACCGTGCAAGGCTTCATTCCACCAATTGTAGGCAGGTATATCTAGCCGGGCTACACCCGGACTATTATACAAGAGTAAATTTATTTTTTCCAGTAATGTCAAACGTTGCAGTAAGTCATTCGTTCTTTTTTCAATCGGCCATTGCTCATTGGTATAGTTGGCAGGGGCTTGTGCAAATAGGCCCTGCAGGAGCAGTAGTAAGAAAAGGGAAAAATAAATTCGTTTAAGCAAGACCGTTATTTTTAATTAAATGACCTGAAATCCCAGTGCATAGGGATCGTCGTCGGTATCAATACTAATAGTATTTTGGCCGTAAATTTTAGCCCAGCCCTGAATGCCCGGGCGGATGGCTTTTTTACCAGCAACCTGCAATTCTTCTTCAATGGTGCCGATGAAAGTGCTGCCAATAATACTTTCATGTATAAAAGCATCGCCTTTTTTTAATTTACCCTTGGCATACCATTGTGCCATTCGCGCACTGGTACCCGTACCACAGGGACTACGGTCGATGGCCTTATCGCCATAAAACACTGCATTGCGTGCAGTGGATTGAGGATTCAACACTGCCCCCGTCCAAAGTATATGCGAACAACCATGGATGGTAGGGTTTTCGGGATGAATAAACTCATATCTATCGTTGATGGCTACACGTAAATCCCTGGCCCAGGCTATCAGTTGATCGGCACGGTAATGTTCCAGTCCTTTAAAGTTTTGCTGTACATCTACTATGGCATAAAAATTTCCACCATAGGCCACATCAATTACCAGTTCCCCCAATGCGGGACAGGGTACACCAAGTTCGCTGGAATGCAAGAAGGAAGGTACATTGGTAAGCTTCACTGATTTGCATTTTCCATTTTCCATTTCGTATTGGATGGGTACCAGGCCTGCAGGGGTTTCCATTTTAACAATTCCGGGTACCATGGGTTGTATCAATCCTTCTTCTATCGCAATGGTAATGGTGCCAATTGTACCATGGCCACACATGGGCAGGCAACCGCTGGTTTCAATAAATAAAACTGCCACATCATTTTCGGGTGAATGCGGTGGATACAAAATACTGCCACTCATCATATCGTGTCCGCGTGGTTCAAACATTAAACCTTTTCTAATCCAGTCGAATTCTTTTAAAAAATGTTGTCTTTTCTCGCTCATATTATTACCGATCAGTACAGGACCTCCTGACTTCACCAGCCTAACCGGATTGCCACAAGTATGGGCGTCGATGCAATGAAAGATATGCTTCATAATTTTATGTAAATTTAACCCATGGAAGCATATGGAAAAATTTTACTGATTGCAATGCCGGCTTTTTTATTGCTGGTACTTTTCGAAAAATGGTATGGCTGGCGAAAGGGCTTTGATACCGTCCGCAATATGGATATGATCAGCAGCCTTAGTTCGGGTATTACCAATGTAACCAAGGATGTGGTGGGATTGTATCTAATCGTTCTGTCCTATCCTTTTTTTCTTCGGCACCTGGCATTGGTAGAAGTAAAAGCCACCTGGTTGGTTTACCTGATAGCTTTTCTTGCCCTCGATTTTGCAGGGTACTGGGTTCATCGCCTGCAGCATGTATTTAATTTCTTCTGGAATGGTCATATTATCCATCATAGTAGTGAGGAATATAATTTAGCCTGTGCACTTCGACAAAGCATTTCAGGCATTGTTAAAACCTTTGCTATTTTTTTATTGCCTGCCGCTGTTTTTGGCGTGCCTCCCGAAGTAATCGGTATTGTAGCACCCCTGCATTTATTTGCACAGTTTTGGTACCATACCCGCCATATCGGAAAGATGGGCTTTCTCGAATTATTTTTGGTAACACCTTCTCATCATCGGGTACACCATGCCATCAATCCTGAGTATATCGACAAAAACTTTAGTCAGATACTTATTATATGGGATAGAATATTTGGCACCTTCAAGGAAGAGCAAAAAGACATTCCTCCGGTATATGGCATCACAAGGCCTGCTGCTACCTGGAATCCCATTCGGATTAATTTTCAGCATGTATGGCTGCTGGTAAAAGATGCATGGCATGCCCGCAGTTGGTGGGATAAACTGCGTATCTGGTTTATGCCTACAGGCTGGCGCCCTGCAGATGTGGCAAAGCAATATCCTGTTTATAAAATTGAAGATGTGTATCATTTTGAAAAATATGATACAAGTGCTAGTCCTTTTTTTGCGGCATGGATCTGGATTCAAATGACCAGCTTATTGTTATTAATCAGTTATCTTTTTGCCAATATCGGATTGATAAAATCATTGAATTCTTTTTACATTATACTATATGGCATCTTCGTATTTGTTTACGTGTATGCGTATACGGAACTGATGGATCGAAATAAATATGCCCCCATTTGGGAGGCAATCAAAGCGGCCATGGCCATTGGTATTATTATTTATACTGGCGACTGGTTTGGGGCAAGTGGTTTTGTAAGCGGCATTCAATATGTTTTGATTGGATGGTTCTTGCTTTCATTCGCAGTCACTGTTTGGCTTAGTAAAAAGGAGCAAGGCGCTACTGAGTTATCAGCAGCACATTGATTTATTCAGGAATTTTATTATATTCGGACAACAAAAAAACTTGCTATGATAAAATTCAATGAAATCAAGACAGGTGATTACCTGATTGCCG
>CALRKF020000121.1:0-5987 GCA_943367825.1 Chitinophaga pinensis | reverse complement strand
TTCGTAGCAAGAGGAGTCCTGTTTAAATAGATCCATTATTTCTTTGAGTTCAATCACATCACTTATTGAATCAGCACCACAAACATCTATTAAGCCAATTGCCTCCTCATACTTCTGATAATTCTCACCAAAAATAACCGGACGCCCCCATATAGCAGCTTCTAATGTATTATGAACACCGTCAGGGGTAAACCCTCCTCCTACATAATTAACATAGCCAAACTGGTACAATCGACTCAATAGGCCTACTGTATCTATTATTAAGGTATTATATTGGTCCAGTTCATCCAACAAAAGTGGATCTTGTTGAAAATTGCTATAGAGTTCAGATTTCTTAAATAACTTTTTTAATGATTTTAAATGTGCTTCATCCAATTCATGGGGCACCAGTATTAATTTTTCGCGATGTTTAGTTTCATCTAAATAAGCAGCAAGAATTATCTCGTCGTCCTCCCAGGTACTTCCAGCCACTATCACCGACTGTGCAGTGATGAATTTTTGAATAACCTGATCGGTCAATTCCTTTTTTGTAATTGCAATGACACGATCAAATCTGGTATCACCACTAATGCTGCTTGCATGATTGTTGCCCGTGCTGTTTAATAAAATTTGCGATTGCTCATTCTGTAGAAAAAAATAGCTGATATTACTTAACATCTTTCTCCAAATGCCTCCATACCATTTGAAAAATGGTTGGTTCTTTCTGAAAATACCCGAAATGAGCAAAACAGGAATATTCCTTTTTTTTAATTGGTCCAAATAATGATACCAGTATTCATATTTAACCCAAAGCACTAGATTAGGCTGGATGATGTCTATGAATTTGTTTGCGTAAATAATAGAATCCATTGGAAGGTAATACACATAATCAGGCAATGGATCATTCTTTACAAGTTCCAAACCGCTTGGAGAAAAAAAACTAACGACGATGCTAATTGAAGGGTATTGTGATTTTAATGCATCTAAAACTGGTCTTCCTTGTTCAAATTCGCCCAGACTGGCACAATGCATCCATACTACTTTTTTAGTGCCTTTTTGATAGCTGCTGTTTATATGTTTGAATAAAAACAGCCTTCCTTCTACCCATTTTTTTGCCTTGGGATTCCAAAGTGCTGCAATCCTAATTCCAATGGAATAAAGCAGTAGAAAAAGATTATAAAAAATAAATCCCAATGCAATAATTTTTACAAAACTAATTAAAATGTCGACTAAGCTGCAAAGTTAATCTTAGACATGTTTGAATAGGGTCGATGCATAATAGGGTACTTTTGTGAACTGAAGCATGAATGCTATCTTTGCAATCGTTAAAATAAATTTAATATGAGGCCTATTCAAATGGTAGATACCAAGACACAGTATCACCACATAAAAGCAGCAGTGGACAGTGCAATAATCAATGTTCTTGAAAGCTCTATGTTTATTGGAGGTAAAGTAGTTGCTGATTTTGCTGCAAATCTGGCATCCTATCACCAGAGCAAACATTGTATACCATGTGCCAATGGAACCGATGCTTTGCAAATAGCCATGATGGCATTGGGATTAAAGGCAGGCGACGAAGTCATTACTCCTTCATTTACTTATATAGCTACCGTGGAAGTGGCTGCTTTATTAGGCATCAAACCTGTTTTTGTGGAGGTAGATAAAAAAACATTTTGTATTGATCCTATTGCTATTGAAAAAGCCATCACTCCTAAAACAAAAGCCATTGTGCCAGTACATCTATATGGACATGCGGCTAATATGGAAGCCATCATGAAAATCGCAAAAGAACACCAATTGTTTGTGATTGAAGACAATGCCCAGGGTATCGGTTGTGATTATACTTTTAGTGATGGTACAGTTAAAAAAACAGGTAGCATTGGTCATATAGGATGTACCTCTTTTTATCCCAGTAAAAACTTAGGTGCCTATGGAGATGGTGGAGCCATCTTTACTAATGATGACCAACTGGCTGGGTTGCTACAAATGATAGCCAGTCATGGTCAAAGCAAAAGATATTATCATGATGTGGTAGGATGCAATAGCAGATTAGACGCCATTCAAGCTGCCATATTAGACATTAAATTGAAGCACTTAGATGAATATATTGCAGCCAGGCGAAAAGCGGCTGATTTTTATGATAGGGCATTTGCTGGTAATGAAAAAATAACTACACCTTTTCGTGATCCTTCTAATAAACATGTATTTCATCAATATACGCTGGTGCTTAATGGTGTTGATCGGGATAATCTTTCAAAATATCTTTTGGAAAATGGAGTGCCCAATATGATTTATTATCCTGTTCCTGCACACAAGCAAAAAATGTTTGATGCTTTTGGCGGCAATCAATACGAACTTCCAATTACAGACTGGCTTACTGAAAGGGTAATTAGCCTGCCTATTCATACAGAATTGGATGAAGAACAACTTGATTTTATTTCAAAAACAGTTTTAAGTTTTATTGGAAAGTAAATGCTTGGATATCTATATCTTCTAAAATTTACTTTATTATTTTTTAGCTCAAAATGCAATTAAAATGAAAATAGCTGTAGTAGGTACTGGGTATGTTGGTTTGGTAACGGGTACTTGTTTTGCAGAAACTGGAAACAATGTTATTTGCGTTGATATCGATGCATCAAAAGTTGAAAAACTGTCTTCAGGTGTAATTACAATTTATGAACCAGGACTGGAAAAATTATTTTTACGTAATCAAAAAGAAGGTCGCTTACAATTTACTACCTCTCTAGTAGACGGTGTAAAAGATGCACAGATTATCTTTCTTGCATTACCCACTCCGCCCGGAGAAGATGGTAGCGCTGATTTAAAATATATATTAGGTGTTGCAAAGGAACTAGGGGCTATTATCCAATCGAATGATTATAAAATTATCATTGATAAAAGCACCGTGCCAGTTGGTACAGCCGATAAAGTTAAAGCGGCTTTATTGGGAGCAGGAGCTGATGAAAAATCATTTACAATAGTATCTAATCCAGAGTTTTTACGCGAAGGTGTAGCTGTGGACGATTTTATGAAGCCAGATAGAGTGGTTATAGGAACAGAAAGTGAAAAAGCTAAGAAAGTACTGCTTGACCTGTATGCGCCATTTGTACGTCAAGGCAACCCCATTATATTTATGGATGAGAAAAGTGCTGAACTGACCAAGTATGCAGCGAATTCGTTTTTGGCAACCAAGATTACCTTTATGAATGAAATTGCCCAACTCTGTGAAAAATTGGGCGCAGATGTGGATATGGTGCGCAAGGGTATTGGTAGTGATGAAAGAATCGGTAAACGCTTTTTATTTCCTGGAATCGGATATGGTGGAAGCTGCTTCCCAAAAGATGTGCAGGCTCTTGCTAAATCTGCATCCGAAGTGTCTTATGATTTTCGAATATTGGATGCCGTTATGGAGGTGAATGAAAAACAAAAATTACATTTGGTCCCCAAAATAAAAGCCTATTTTAAAGGCAATTTAAAAGGTAAAAAAATCGCATTGTGGGGATTGGCATTTAAGCCAAATACAGATGATATTAGAGAGGCTCCAGCTTTGTATATTATCAAATCATTACTATCTGAAGGTGCAGTTATAACTGCTTTTGATCCTGAAGCGATGCCCAATGTAAAAGCTATTTTAGGTGATACAATTGTTTTTGCCGAGCGTCAATACGACGCATTGCTGGATGCAGATGCATTGGTGATTGCAACTGAATGGAGTGAGTTTCGCACACCAGACTTCAGTAAAATGGAGCAATTGCTTACGAATAAAGTGATATTTGACGGCAGAAATTTGTTTGATCTTCAGCAAATGAAGGATATTGGATTTCATTATGAAAGCGTTGGAAGAAAAGTAATTCTTTAATCAGCTAAATTATTCAAGTGGCAAAAAAAAGAGTTTTAATCACAGGCGCTGCCGGCTTTTTAGGCAGTCACTTATGCGATCAATTTATAAAAGAAGGATTTCATGTGATTGGAATGGACAACCTGATTACAGGCGACATTCGGAATATTGAACATTTATTTCCTTTAGAAGACTTTGAATTCTATAACCATGATGTAAGTAAGTTTATACATGTAAATGGCGACTTGGATTATATCTTACATTTTGCATCTCCTGCCAGTCCCATTGATTATCTTAAAATACCCATCCAAACACTTAAAGTTGGCTCCTTGGGCACTCATAATTGCCTTGGTTTGGCCTTGGCAAAAAAAGCTAGAATATTGGTAGCAAGTACCAGTGAGGTATATGGAGATCCTTTGGTACACCCGCAAAATGAGGAATATTGGGGGAATGTAAATCCAGTTGGACCAAGAGGTGTATATGATGAAGCAAAAAGATTTCAAGAGGCAATGACGATGGCTTATCATACATTTCATGGACTAGAAACAAGAATCATTAGAATCTTTAATACTTACGGCCCACGCATGCGACTTAATGATGGAAGGGCTTTGCCTGCTTTTATAGGACAAGCACTTCGTGGAGAAAATTTAACGGTATTTGGTGATGGCAGTCAAACGCGCAGCTTTTGTTATGTAGCCGATTTGGTAGAAGGGATTTATAGATTATTGATGAGTGATTATGCAATGCCTGTAAATATTGGCAATCCTGATGAAATTTCATTAAAGGATTTTGCCGAAGAGATTATTAAACTCACTGGCACTGATCAAAAAATAGTATATCAGGAACTGCCCAAGGATGATCCCAAGCAACGTCAACCAGATATTACTAAGGCGAAAGCTATCTTGGGATGGGAACCTACAGTTAGTAGAGCGGAAGGGCTTAAAATAACTTATGAATATTTCAAAAGTTTGCCAAAAGAAGAATTATATAAAATTCCTAAAGAGTTTGAAAGTAAAAAGTAAAAATTCATTAAACTGATCTTTTCAAATGTTTCAACAATTAGTAAATTCAGAAAAAAAATTAGCGGTAATTGGTTTGGGATATGTGGGGTTGCCCATTGCATTGGCTTTTGCAAAAAAAATCAAAGTTATAGGCTTTGATATCAATGAAAAAAGAGTGCAAATGATGCGGGAAAATATTGACCCCAGTCAAGAATTAGAAAGCAGTGCTTTTGAAGGTTGTGCGATAGAATTTACCAGTGATTTGGAAAAATTGAAGGAAGCAAGTTTTTATATTGTAGCGGTGCCTACTCCAGTTAATGAACACAATTTACCCGATTTAGTGCCTGTACAAAGGGCTAGCGAAACCATTGGTAAAGTAATTAAGAAAGGGGATTATGTTGTGTACGAAAGCACTGTTTATCCAGGTTGTACAGAAGAGGATTGCTTGCCAATCATTGAAAAATTAAGTGGATTAAAAAATGTAACAGATTTTAAGCTGGGCTATTCTCCAGAAAGAATAAACCCAGGTGATAAGGAACATACGCTGTCTAAAATTGTAAAAGTGGTGAGTGGATGTGATGCAGAGAGTTTAGATGAAATTGCAAAAGTATATGAGTTAGTTGTTGCTGCAGGTGTACACAGGGCATCCTCAATCATGGTTGCAGAAGCTGCAAAAATTATTGAAAACACACAGCGTGATTTGAATATTGCCCTGATGAATGAACTTTCCATCATCTTTGATAGGATGAATATAAATACCTATGAAGTACTGGAAGCAGCTGGAACAAAATGGAATTTTTTAAAATTTCAACCTGGTTTAGTAGGAGGGCATTGTATAGGTGTAGATCCTTATTACCTTACTTATAAATCCAGAGAATTAGGATACGAAAGTCAGGTTATTCTTGCTGGAAGGAATATTAATGATGGCATGGCGAGCTATGTAGCCAAGAAAGTATTGCAACATGTAATTCGTTTCAATGGCAATGTTAAAGATGCAAAAGTGCTGGTAATGGGTGCCACTTTTAAAGAAAATGTAAGTGATATCAGAAATAGCAAAGTAGCGGATGTAATTAAAGAACTTCAATCCTTTTCCCTGAATGTAGATGTTGCAGATCCTTATGCAGATAGTGATGAGTTGAAACATGAGTATGGATTTGAATTGAAAAGCG
>CALRKF020000120.1:0-6005 GCA_943367825.1 Chitinophaga pinensis | reverse complement strand
CTACAATGAATGATATCGGGCGGCCATCCGAATTTTTTTACTGTTTCCAAAGCACCTTTACAGAAAAGTACGGTACGCAGGTCATTATCAGGCATCCATTTCTCCTGCTCATCATGAAAAACAGATTTGCGTTTGAAATAGTCCTCATTATCCAAAAAATACACTTGTAAACGAGCATTGGGTAAAGAAGCTACTTTAATCACCAGCGGATAATCATCGCCATCGATAGATACATTGATACCAGATAACCTTACAACTTCATGCAACCGGTGCCTTCTTTCGTTAATAACGCCAAAACGTGGCATGATACACCTTACTTCCATACCGGTATCATTACTCTTAACCGCCAGTTTATTAATGATTTCGGCAAACTCAGTCAATTCCAGATAGGGTGACATTTCGTTTGCAATGAATAAAATCCTTTTCTTTGTTGACATTTGTAGCTTTATTACGTGGCAGTAAATTTTGAATCGGGGCTGCAAAGGTAATATATTTTATCTGAAATTCAATAGCAATCAGCCTTTGAAGGGCCTAGTACCATTTTATGATTATTTTAAAAAAAACAACAGATTGGGTGGAATTTCTTGCTGAAAAGCGGAATAAAACGCAAAAAATCGGTTTTGTACCCACCATGGGTGCATTGCATGAGGGGCATCTTTCTTTAATAGAAAACTCAAAAAAACTGTCTGATATTACCGTTTGCAGCATTTTCATCAATCCCACTCAGTTTAATAATTCCAGTGATTTCATTCACTATCCCATTAGCCTGGAAAAGGATATTGATTTGTTGGAAGCGGCAGGTTGTGACCTACTTTTTTTGCCCAGTGTTTCAGAAATATACCCTACTGGCACCGAAGATTTACCCCACTACAAACTAGGCTCTGTAGAAACTTTACTGGAAGGGTTTTATCGACCAGGCCATTTTCAGGGGGTATGCCAGGTAGTTGACCGTTTGTTAAAAATTACAATGCCCCATTATTTATTCCTGGGGCAGAAGGACTATCAACAATGCATGGTTATTCGTCAATTAATTGAAATAAGCCAGCAAGCAATTGAATTAGTGATTTGCCCCACTAAACGAGAATCAGACGGGCTTGCCATGAGTAGTCGAAATCTTCGTTTGAATGAATCAGCAAGAAAAAAGGCAGCCAAACTTTACGAGACTATCTGCTTTATCAAAAAGGAGTTAAAGGCAGGATTTGTACATGATTTGTCCATCAGGGCTAGTGAGTACCTTAAAGCAGAGGGTTTTCGGGTAGACTATGTTAGCATTGCAAATGCTAGAAACCTTGAAGAAGTACAGGTTTGGGATGGCAAAGAATCCTTGGTTATTTTAGTAGCCGCTTTTTTGGAAGAAGTAAGATTGATTGACAATATAAGTATCAGTCTTTAGGCAGTATATTTGTACAACATGAAAAATCGCATCATTACCTTTTTGAAATATGGCCTTTTTCTGGGGCTGGGTATTTTTTTGGTATGGTGGCAGTTCAGTAAAATGACCGTTGCACAATATGCTCAATTTAAATTTGCTTTGAGCAATGCCAATTACAAAATTATCCCCTTGATTATTGTAATGTCCTTGGCAAGCCATCTGAGCCGGTCGATGAGATGGAAAATTCTTATTGCACCTTTGGGATATAACCCTTCGCTTTTTAATACTTTCGGTACTACCATGATTGGTTATTTGGCTAATTCGTTTTTTCCTAGATTGGGAGAGGTACTCAAGTGTACCTTACTGGGCAAGTATGAAAAAATACCTTCTCAAAAATTATTGGGCACCATTCTAGTGGAGCGCATATTCGACTTGATTTGTTATGTTATTTTCATTTTTATTACGGTATTGGTGCAATATCATCTAGTAGGTGATTTTGCAAAAAACCAACTCAATCAGATTGCCTATCAAAAAAATGGTATGCCTCTTTGGACTAAAGCTATACTTTATGTAGCCATATTAATTGGTATTTTTTTATTGCTGCGATTCTTATTTAATAAATATGGTAATAGTAAATTTATTCAAAAAATAAAGTCTTTTACTACGGGCCTGAAGGAAGGAATTGCTACCGTTAAAAAATTAAAAAATAGGGGTTGGTTTTTATTTCATACTATTTTTATTTGGTGCATGTACCTGGGACAAATTTATATTGGGTTCAGCGCCATGCAAGAAGTTGCACACCTTGGTTGGGATGCAGCCTGCGGAATCTTAACATTAGCTACATTGGCAATGATTGTTACCCCAAATGGATTGGGAACATTTCCTGAAGCAGTTTTATTGGTATTGGGATTATACAATATATCAGACACTTATGGCCAGGCTTTTGGTTGGCTGATGTGGGGAACCACTACCTTTATCATCTTGTTCTTTGGAACTATCTTTTTGTTCCTGCTTATGTATTTAAATAAAAAGAAAGAGATTGAAAGCAATAGCACATATTCCTGAAAAAATTTACAATCTGCAAGGTTTACAGTCACAGCTAAAACGCTGGCGTTTACAAGATAAAAAGATTGTTTTTACCAATGGTGTATTTGATATACTCCATCGAGGTCATATTGCCTCTCTCAGTGATGCGGCTTCCCTTGGTGATATACTAATTGTGGGGGTTAATGCAGATGCTTCAGTAAAAAGATTGAAAGGCGAAAGCCGGCCAGTGAATGATGAACAAAGTCGAGCCTTATTATTAGCAGCACTTGTAATTACGGATGCAGTAATATTATTTGATGAGGACACTCCACTGGAATTAATAAAAAGTATTTTGCCAGATGTACTAGTTAAAGGTGGTGATTACAGCCTTGAACAGATAGTGGGCGCCAAAGAAGTAATGGCCAATGGCGGCAAGGTAGAAATCGTTCCAATTGTAGAAGGCTTTTCGACTACTGGCATCATTGCTAAAATGAAAAACCAACATTAAGGTTGGGCAATTATTTTTGGTTTAAAACCTTTTTTTGCAATACTTGTCAGTTCTTTTCCAATACCAACGATGGAAACAAAATTCAAAGGAAACTCAAGTAATACGTGTGTAAAGCTCAGGAAGAATAGCCATTGTAATCCTACTTTATAATTATAGGCATATAGTGCAAGGGAAATCAACCATATTATAATCACCGCTGCAAATCGGATTTTGGGTACTTTGTGCCAGCGAATGACTTCCGTTTTACTGAACCAATTGAGGTAATGATAGGTATAAGCAAAAGCGATGAATCGGGTAACGATTATGCCTGCCTGTGAGTGAAAAACTAATTTAGACCATTCCGCATTATAAAAGCTTCGATATTGCTCATTGCTAATTACTGTAGCGGGTGCCTCCCCTATTTGTTTATTCAAAAATTCACTTAATATTTCCTTGTTGAGGCCAAAAAAGCCATTCCCCGAAAGGGCATCGCCATAGGCTTCTTTTCCATAGGCTGTCACGGGCAAAAACCCATTATCAGTGAAAAGAAAAAACAACAACAGCGGACAAATCACCAACACAACAACGCTCCAAATACCCGATACACTCCTGCTCTTTAATGCGCCAAACAGCATAAAAAAACCAGTAAATACATACACGTGAATGAGGGTTGGTACAAAGGAAGTAAGCAACATCGTTAGTATACCTTCTTTACCCCCAGCCTCCTCCATCTTTGTATTATATAGTTGACCATAGATACCCAATGCCAAAAAGAATACGAGTGTAATCCCAACTATTTTTAATAAATGATTTTTTACAAACGCTACAATAATGCCACTGAAGAAAGCGATAAAGAGTAACTTTTCATAAATATTCCATTGCCCTGCTATTTCTCTATTTTCATCAGTATTGTATGGCCACCAATGATAATAAATAGAGAAATCCCAAAGGCTTAAAATAATTCCAATGGCCAGCAGTATCAAATAATCGTATTTACCTTTTGCAAAATATTGTCGGTCATGCAACCAACTAATTTCTGTTAGATAATGAAGTGGGCCTAATACTGCATACGCAAAAAGGAATACTTCAAATGGCATGATAAAGGCAGCAACGCAACTTAATAGCATCAAAGCAATATTCACTAAATTGATCCTGGTATCCTTGGTCATGAGCAATAGTTTTCTAATAATTGGCCGAAATAAATATAAATTATTACTACCATAACAAAGATAGGGATTGCCAATATATTAGTTATAAATGCATGACCATTTAGTCATTAAAAAAAAATTAACATAGATTCTTCCATCTTTTAATGAAATTGCAATAGAAATAGGAATTAAAGAAATGCAAAAAACAAAACTTATTGCTAGGGATATTAGCTGGTTGTCTTTTAATAGCCGTGTTTTACAAGAGGCCGCAGATGACACCGTTCCTCTAAAAGAAAGAATTAAATTCCTGGGTATTTTTTCCAATAATTTAGATGAGTTTTTCAGGGTGCGGGTAGCCACCCTCAATCGAATGATTGCCATTGGCAAGAAAGCCAATATGCACCAACTGCAGAATCCACATAGTATTTTAGAAGAAATACAGGAAAAAGTACTGATACAGCAAAAAGAATTTGAAAGAATATGGAATGAAATATTGCGTGAATTAAAAAAAGAAAAAATTTTTTTGGTCACTGAAAACAAGTTAAACAGGCAACAACAAAAATTTGTTCGTGATTATTTCAATGAAGAAGTACGTAGCAATATTGTTCCGCTTATGCTGGAATCCATGCCTGGTTTTCCGGAGTTGAATGATAAATCTATCTACCTCGCTTGCAAACTTTCAAAAAAAGACAAGAGTATTCCAAGAAAATTTGCATTGGTATCTGTACCAGCACGTCGTTTACCCCGCTTCGTTATCCTTCCTTCTCGTCAACAGGAACATCATATTATTTTGCTGGAAGACATTATCCGATTCTGCTTACCCAATATTTTTTCCTTTTTTGGATATGATGAATTTTCTTCGGCTATCATTAAAGTAACCAAGGATGCTGAAATAGATATTGACAATGATGTTTCTACTTCTTTGATACAGAAAATTGAAAAAGGTCTTAAAAACAGAAAAAAAGGAAAGACCGTACGATTCATTTACGACAAAGACATTGACAAAGGCTTATTGCAATATTTAATGAAGCGATTGGGATTAACTTATAAGGACAATGTATTGGGTGGAGGGCGTATTCATAATTTTAAAGATTTTATGAATTTCCCGGAAAGTATTTTCACAAAAAAGAATCCTAGAAAAAAACCTTTTGTACACCCAGCATTAAGAGGAACAAAAAGAGTAACAGATAGTATTTTACAAAAGGATATTTTACTTAGTTTCCCCTATCATTCATTCGACAATGTAATTGACCTCTTAAGAGAAGCTGCCATTGATCCTGATGTAGTAAGTATCAAGATTACCTGTTACCGGCTTGCTCCACGTTCTAAGATCATCAACGCACTTACCAATGCGGTACGCAATGGTAAGCAGGTTACAGTTGTTATTGAATTAAGAGCAAGATTTGATGAAGAAGCAAATTTGGAATGGAAAGAAGAATTGGAAGAGGCCGGTGTAAAAGTACTGATTGGTGTACCCAATATGAAAGTGCATGCTAAACTTTGCCTGATTAAAAAAGTAAAAAACAATAAGCATTTACATTATGGCTTTGTAAGTACTGGCAACCTCAACGAAAGAACCGCCTCCATATATGGGGATCATTGTTTGCTCACCGCCAATCAGGCCATAATGGCGGATGTAATTCGAATTTTTCATTATCTAGAGCAACCCAAAACAAGAAGGCACTTTTTGAATAACTGTAAAACTTTGATGGTTTGTCCAACTGGCATGCGCAAACAACTATTACAATTCATAAATAACGAAATCAAGGCTGCTAAAGCAGGCAAAGAAGCTGCTATAACTTTAAAAGTTAATTCTCTTAGTGACGAAATACTGATTGAAAAACTGCAGGAAGCAGCTAAAGTAGGGGTTGAAATAAAACTGGTCATCCGAGGTATCTGTTGCATGCGAACAGAAAATACTAAATTCAAAGACATCCAGGCTATTAGTATTGTAGATGAATATTTAGAGCAT
>CALRKF020000119.1:0-6314 GCA_943367825.1 Chitinophaga pinensis | reverse complement strand
ATTAGTGAAAACTCTTTTGTATGTAAGATTGCGTTGAATGCAAAGTATGCAATCAATAGCGCAATTAAATTTGCAGTCAGTAATATACTTACCTGATTGTTATTGAACCCCTCCAGATAGTATCCATTGGAAGTTGAATGCTGTCATTTAACAAGTCGGTTGATTTATCCAGTACAAATACTTTATAGGTTCCTTTTGCTAATGGGGTTATCGTAGCTTGAAGATTCGAATTACAATGGCACTTACAAACCATGCCGTGCCAGTTTTCTGTAATGGTAATCGTTGATTCGTTTTGTACTTGAATTAGATTCACTTTTCTACAACAAAAATGATTCACCTGGTGATGAAAAACTATGGAATCGCCCATGGCTGTAACAGTAAGCGATTCGGGTAGTTCCGGAAAAGTATTTCCTTGTTCTTCCTCAAGTGATTTGCTGATTTTTTCGGCAGCACAGCCTTCCACTTTATATTGAAATGCAGTAGTAGTTTGCATAGTATTTTGAACAATACTTGCTTGCTTTTGATTACAGGAAACAAGCATAAGAACTAATACGATTAGTGTGACTGTATTTGATAGATTACTCATTGTTGAAAGTATTTAGATACTATTTCAGTCCTTATTATTCAAAGCTGCCGGGTTGAAGCTAAGTGCCATAAAATAACCGGGGCGATAAACATATTGATATTTAAGGGTGTAATCAGCACTGGAAACTTTTTCACCAATTGATACGCCAGATAGTTTTTTTGTTCTGGACCCAGCTACTCCAATCGAAATGCATACAGGATCATTCTTACCCAAAAAACTGCTTAATCCAAGCATGATATTTATTTGTTTGTCGTCGCCGCTGATTGGAAAGCCAGCTCCTATACTGCCTCCCCAACGAAACCCTTTGTCCTTGGGTGCATAAAAATGCAGAAATGTACCCACTAATGGTTGGTAATAATCACCGGATTCTCTTGCAACGGTGCTATCCGACTTTACAAAATAATTATATCGATTTTCTGCAAAAGAAACGAAGCTGAAACCAAAACTATTTTTAAATCGCATGGGCTCCTTTTTAAAAATATTCACCCACTTAATGATAGTGTCAGTTGCGTTAATACCTACCGCTGCAGCAGTGATAGAATCTATTTTTGGAATCAATTTTATCTCTGCCATCATTGTTTTTCGGGTAACTGGTAGGGCAGTAAGCTGTGTATAACTATCCTCCATTATTTTACCATAGGTATCTGTAATGCGTTGAATAATTTCATCAGTATTGTTATTCCCAAAAGAAGTGTTGGTTGTTTTTGCAGCATTTATTTTTTCATCAACCTGGGTTTGCATCGAATCTAATTGTTCAGACTGAATTCCCATTGAGCCAAGTGTTTGATAAGAATTTTTAAATGCAGCATAATCTTTTTGAAGTTCCTTTAAGGCCAATTGTGGATTTACAATATTTAATTTTAGTTCTGCTGGGTTTTGATGCACAGAAAGATTGGGAAATATGCTTTGCGTTTTTTCCCGGGCAGTATTTTTAATAGTTGGGGCAGCAAATTGCATATTATAGCGTAGGCTTGATAAGTCTACCCACAACTGTGTGCATTGCTGTTCAAAGATGATGGCTTTTACCCATTTGTTATAAGCAGATTGAAAATTTTTGTATTGATTGGAAAGACTAGCCAATAATATTTTGCTATCGGTTTCTTCTATCGATTTATTCGGTATTGCATTGGATTTTAAAATCACATCAGCATTCAAACTGCCGGCATCCATTTTAAATAAACTACTACTCAAGTTTTGAAAGGAGGCATTTCCTAATCCTGGTATAATCACGTTTTCTGTAAGCTCCGTTTTTTCATGTAGGGTAATTTGTCGTTGATAACTATTGGCAAGATTCACCAATTGAAGATTTACTTTATTGGCTTGCGATAAATGTATAACAGATGCATTTATAGTATCACCTGGTTTTTTCACTTTGAGATACCGTATTTCTTCAGCAGCAAGGTCGTAGCGTATAAGGTACTGCTGCGAAAAACTGTTGGGTAGTTGGCATAAACATATAGCCAGTAAGTAAGCTGTTTTCATAAAGTCGCTATTATACCAGAAAGTTATGCCATCACAACAATACATACTATGATAAATATCATGTAAAATATCTCCTATTCTCTGCATGGTTTGCGTATATTTAGTAGTATTAATTACAGCGAAATTGCCTTGTAGTCTTAAGCTAACGAGGGAGCTATAATTAATTATTTTTAAAATAAAACCTGCTATCATGAAAGCCCTATTTTTCTTATTTGCCTTCTCATTATTCTTTAGTTGCAAAACAGTAAAATCTGTGTCGACTCCGCCTTCTGAAAATCTATTGGCATTGTCTTTGAATTTCGAACAATCGCAAATCAGTATTACGGTAGTATCTAAGGGATGTACTGTAAAAGATGACTTTAAACTTCAATTGCAAGAAGGTCAGTTGCTTGTTCTTAGAACCAGAAAGGATGAATGTAAAGCAATGCAGGAACCTGTTCAGTTTACCTGGACGTTTAAGGAGGCTGGAATTGACCCCAACAAAACATTTGTTATTGGCAATCGCTTTATAGCCAATCCATTTACTGCTAATTTATAAACATGAAGAAGAAAATTTATGTAAAGCCCAGTAAGCCAGCCTTGGTAGTGGGTTTAATTGCTGTATTGCTGATGTTGGGGTTTGGTATATTTTTTATGAATCTATTGTCTAGCGAAGGGTCGGATATAGGAGTAGGGTTTATGGCATTCTGGATTATAATAGTGTTGTTGATTGCAGGAAGCTATATTTATGGATTAGTTTCCAAAAATAATAAAGTTGGGATTGGAGAAGAAATTACAATGGAGGATGATGCTGACATTGCTGATGCAAGTTCTGATTTTGAAGCAAGGCTACGAAAATTGGAATCTCTTTGGAAGGATAAGTTAATAACAGAGACGGAATATCGAAAAAAAAGAGCAGCCATTTTGCAGGAACAATGGTAGTTGCTGCTCTGGCACACTAACAGTTAAGCTTGTTCGATTTTAACGGAAGTCATGGTAAGCGATCCGGCGATAGCTTTATCATTGAACAGGCTGACTTTTTCATCCTTTGCTTGTAATGCAAGGATGTACAGTAGTGGTAAATAATGTTCTGGAGTTGGAATGGCCAATTGGAATGATTTCCCTTGTTCCCGATAATCGATCAGCGGTTGATGGTTTCCGCTGATAATTAATTTTTTCATGGTATCATTAGCCTCAATTGCCCAATCGTATCCAAAGCCTGCAGTATTCAATTTATCCCATGCAAGTATTCCTAGGTTGTGTACCATATTGCCACTACCAATAATCAAAATGCCTTTGTCACGCAGCGCTGCAATTTCTTTTGCTAATTCATAATGATAAGCCGCATCCTTAGTGTAATCTAAACTCATTTGTATCACAGGTACATCCGCTGCAGGATATAAATGTTTGATTACCGACCATGCGCCATGATCTAGTCCCCATTTATTATCCAGTTCAATGGTAGTTTTTTTAACTAATTGTTGAGTTGCTAAAGCCAATTCCGTACTTCCAGGAGCTGGATATTGAACTTCATAGAGCGCTTTTGGAAATCCACCGAAATCATGAATTGTAGGAGGCATTTTCATGGCTGTAACAAAACTTCCCTTGGTTTCCCAGTGTGCAGAAATACACAAAATCGCATTGGGTGTGGGAATGGTTTTGCTTATTGCTCTAAAGCCTGCTACAAATTCATTTTCTTCAATGGCATTCATGGGGCTACCATGACCCAAAAAAAGAACGGGCATTCTACTGGTATTCGGAAAACTACCAGCAATTTTATTGAGCTCATTTAATGGATGAAATATTCCTGTCATACTGCTTGACTCGATGGTTTGTATAAATTGATGTATTGTTAATTTATTTAATCTTGTAAAGTTACTTGATATTGTTTCCAATAGTAATAAAAGGAAACTGTCTTTAGTATTCAACAACTAAAAAGTATTTAATAGCCAATATAATCGCCTTTCTATGGATTGTGGACGGCCCTGTTTTTTAGTAAATGAATTGCAAGAATTTTGAATTCCAAATCCTGTGAAGGAACTATTTTTAATAATAAATATAAGATTCATATGTAAAGTGCTATTTTGTAATTTATTAAAAAAGCCACTAGGTTTATAAAGCTTGTTTTTCTCCATTATATCCCTGTGTTTTTCCCTCTTTTTTCTTACCTTTGCCACCCCGTTAAAAAAACCGGGGTTATTTTATGTCATTTAACATTTTTAAACAATTAAACGCAGATGCACAGGAAGGGTCAGCCGCCGATGGTGTGGTTGAAACTGCTGCGGTAACAAACGTGCCTGTTGAAGCTCCCGTTGCTGAAACAATTGCAACACCACATGACGATTTCGACTGGAGTGTGGACAAAAGAAATGTAACCAGTTATACTGCTGAAGAAAAAGCAAAGTATGATACTGTTTACGACAACACTTTCAAACAAATCAACGATGGTGAAATGATCCAGGCAACTGTTGAATCATTGACCAAAACTGATGCTGTTGTAAACATTGGTTTTAAAAGTGATGGTTTGATTTCTCTGAATGAATTCCGTGATATTCCCGGTGGTGTTAAAGTGGGGGATATTATTGAAGTAATGGTAGTAGAAAAAGAAGACCGTGAAGGTAATTTGCACCTTAGTCGCAAAAGTGCTCGTATTACACGTGCATGGGAGCGCATTATGGAAGTACACAAAACTGGTGAAATTGTTACCGGTTTGGTTACCAGCAAAACCAAGGGTGGTCTTATCGTGGATGTATTTGGAATGGAAACCTTCTTACCAGGTTCTCAGATTGACGTTAAACCTGTAACAGATTACGATCAGTTTGTTGGCAAAACAATGGAATTTAAAGTGGTTAAGATTAACGAAACCATTAAAAATGCTGTTGTATCTCATAAAGCCCTTATTGAAAGTGATATTGAAGCACAACGTGCTGAAATCATGGGTAAATTGGAAAAAGGTCAGGTATTGGAAGGTACCATCAAGAATATCACCGACTTTGGTGCATTCCTTGATTTGGGCGGCTTAGACGGTCTATTGTATATCACTGATATATCATGGGGTCGCATCAACCATCCAACTGAAGTATTGAAACTAGATCAGAAAATCAATGTGGTGGTATTGGATTTTGATGATGATAAAAAACGTATCAGCCTTGGCTTGAAACAATTAACTCCTCATCCTTGGGATACTTTAGCAGAAAATCTGAAAGAAGGTGAAATTGTAAAAGGTAAAGTGGTAAATATCGAAGATTATGGTGCATTCCTTGAAATTACACCAGGTGTAGAAGGATTGGTACACGTTAGTGAAATTACTTGGGCAAATACGCCAATCAATGCTAAAGAATTCTTTAAGCTAGGTGATGAGTACGAAGCAAAAGTAGTAACACTTGATAAAGACACCAGAAAGATGAGCCTTAGCATTAAGCAAATGGCAGAAGATCCCTGGAGTACTATTGAAACCAGCTTTGCAGAAGGAAGCAAGCATACCGGTACCGTTAAAAACATCACTCCTTATGGCGTGTTTGTTGAATTAGCAACTGGTATTGGTGGTATGATTCATATCAGCGACCTCAGCTGGCTGAAACGCTTTAATAACCCTAATGAATACACTAAAGTGGGTAATACCATCGATGTGATCATTATGAGTATTGATAAAGAAAGCCGCAAATTGCAACTGGGCCACAAACAAATCGAAGAAGATCCCTGGAATTCTTTGGAATCAGTATTTGCTGTTGGAACAGAGCATGAGTGTACTGTTATCAAGAGAGACGATAAAGGAGCAGTTGTTCAATTGCCCTACGGTCTTGAAGGATTTGTACCTGCACGTCATTTGGCAAAAGAAGATGGTAAAACCATCGCTGCTGATGAAGTTGCAAAATTCGTAGTTATTGAATTTGACCGCAACGACAAACGCATCATTCTTAGTCATACACGCATGTGGGAACAAGTACAAGAAGAAGAAAAGCAAGCTGTAATCAAAGAAAAGAAAGCCGATGCTGACAGTGCAAGAAAAGCTGTTAAGAGCATTCAGAGCAAAGTAGAGAAATCTACACTTGGCGACCTGAGTGCATTGGCTAACTTGAAAGCTAAAATGGATGGAGATGCTGCTAATGCTGCTGCTACTCCTGAATCACCCGCTGCAGAGTAATTGATTATGCTAATAAATAATAATCCCGTTAGTGATCAACTAACGGGATTTTTTATGCAGACTATTTCCGTAAAAAGATATGCAAATTTGCGACTGCTCAGTGCTTCGAATTTTGAAATACCT
>CALRKF020000118.1:0-6392 GCA_943367825.1 Chitinophaga pinensis | reverse complement strand
TATTCTCCTGTACATTGAAAACCGGTTTTAAAATATTGTTGTATTTAAGGAGTGGGCCGTAACTGGGATATTCATTGCCTATTTTAATAAACCGACTTGAAAAAAAGTCGCCACTAAAACCAGTATTGGAAAATATGTAAGGTTTTGTCATTAACCAATTAAAGTCAACCGCTAACTGAATATTGAACAGATTGAGAATTGCATTGTTGCTGTTATCCCATTCCCAAACAGAAGGTGAGAATGCTATTATGTTATCGGCATCAACATGCTCATTTAAAGCAAGTATATTAACATTTACTACATCACCATTGGCGATACCACCAATTGCACTTGCGGTTCCTACTTGCGTTTGACCGTTTACGTTAGAACCAAAGACTTTGGTAAACCCCGCACCCGACTTTGCTGAACTTACATTGGAAGGAGAATAAATTCTATAACCAAAATTAAGGAATATTTCATTGCCATGTCCGTCAAATTCAATTATCCCGTCATAAGATTGGTTGATACATTTAAAAGATTCAAGGGTTATTTTTAGCTGACCTGCAGTAGGGTTTTGGCTGAAACAATTTATAGAAAATTGCATTGCAATAAAAAAGAACAAATATTTTTTCATACAATTAATTTTTATTGATGTAAAAAAGGACAAATTCAAATGATTACCTATCCCTTAAAAATGGGATATCATGGAATACAGTATAAATCATGGAAAAAGGGGAGTAAACAAACGCTTCTGTTGCTGTCTATTTGTAAAATGAGGGTAAAAGACTATTTTACTGTATGAGAAAAAAATTATTTGGCCTATTGCTACTGATTGTTGCCTGCGCGCCTGCAAAGGCACAGCAATATCTTGTTGATAGCATAACAAAGGAATTGCAAGGGCCCATGGCAGATACCAATAGGGCGGTAAGCATGATGCGCCTGGCCATCGATTACGAATTGGTGGATACTGCCAAGGCCTATAAGGCCTACCGGGATGCCATCAATTTTGCCAAGGAAAAGAAACTGAATTATAATTTGGGACGTATTTATCAAAACCAAGCTTTTTTATTTGGCAATGCTGCCAACTATCAGCAATCAATAAAAAGTTATGATACGGCCATATTGTATTATCAGCAATCAAACCATCCAAGGGCAAAGAAATTTGAAGCCAGTGCCTACAATGATATTGCAAGCAGGTATAAGGACCTGAATAAGCTTGATCTGGCTGTTGAATACTATTTAAAAGGTATCGCATTGCTCGAGCAACTGAAATTAGATGGGGATATCGTTACTCCTTATTGTAATGTATCAACACTCTTTGGCGATATCAATGATCATGCAAAACAAAATGAATATGCCCATAAGGCACTTAGTGCTGCCAAAAAATCGGGGGCAAGGCAAAAAATATTTATGGCTTATTCTATTCTTGCCAATGCTTATAGCATGCAGGATGATAATACAACAGCCAAACAAAATATTGATAGCGCCAGGGTATATTTCGATGAGTCGGCCAATATAAACAGTGTCGATATCATTTTCACTTATTATGTGATTACTGCACAGGTTTTCAGAAAACTAGATCAACTGGATTCTGCTGCCTACTATTTCAAAAAATGTTATACTGTTTCGGATGCCTATAACTATAGTTATGGAAAAGCAGAAGCACAGTTGCAACTGGGCGGCGTTTTGATTATGCAGAAGAAGTATGCTGAAGCAGAAAATAATTTACTAAAGGGCATACAACTGGCTGATAGTATTGGCTATTTCAATATGCTGGATGATGGTTACAAATACCTTTCGGATATATATGCTGTTACCGGCAGGTATCAACTGGCCTATGAGTATTTTCAAAAGTATAAAACAGTGAGTGATTCGGTAACCAGTTTGGATACAAAAAAATATGTGACAGACCTCGAAACAAAATATGAAACTGTCAAAAAGGATAAACAAATCGTAGAGCAGCAAGTACAACTACAAAAAAGAAAAACACAAAACTATATTCTATTAGGTGCTGCAGTTGTATTATTGCTTTTTTCTTTTCTTACCTATCGCAATTATCATCAAAAGAAAAAAATACAGCAGCAGCGTATCAATGAATTAGAAACACTGCATCAATTAACAGCCACAGAAGCTGTATTAAAAGGAGAAGAGCAGGAAAGAACCCGCTTGGCAAAAGACCTGCATGATGGATTGGGTGGAATGTTGTCGGGCATTAAATACTCATTTCAAACAATGAAAGGAAATCTTATCATGACGCCTGATAACCAGCAGGCTTTTGAACGCAGCATGGATATGCTGGATAGTTCAATCCAGGAGATGCGCAGGGTAGCACATAATATGATGCCTGAAGCATTGGTGAAATTTGGACTCGATACCGCCTTAAAAGATTTTTGTAACGATATCAATCAATCTGGTGCATTGCAGGTAAATTATCAATCCATCGGTATTGAAAATAACGGTATTGAACAAACGAAGGCTGTTAATATTTACAGAATTGTGCAGGAGTTGATTAATAATACCATTAAACATGCGGCTGCTAAAACCGCCATCATACAAGTGAGTAAATTAAATAGCGCCATCAGTATTACTGTTGAAGACGATGGAAAAGGTTTTGATCCCGCCATTTTGCAGCAGTCAAAAGGAATTGGCTGGAGCAATATTCAAAACAGGGTAGATTTTTTAAATGGCCAATTAGATGTACAATCATCTCCAGGCAAAGGTTGTTCTGTGCATATTGAATTAAATACTTAAAAGTTAGCGGGAAATTTTTCTTCTTCTCAGCAACGTCTCCAGCACGGGATCTTGCGTACTTCCTTTTCACAATTACGCAACGTCCTCACCTTGCGCACAAGCCTGAGGAGGGACATTGCTATAAAGTTTTTTTTTCTCAGCAACGTCTCAGCAACGTCCTCACCTTGCACACAAGCCTAAAGAGAGACGTTGCTATGAAGCAATTTTTTGTATAACTTTTATTAATTTTTATTCACCGCCCATTTTCCACCACCACTGATACTTTTATAGGAGCCCCAGGTGCCGCTCAAACCATTGTTTTGCAATGTTCCACTGATGGAGAATTCACCGCCGCTTGTATATTTATAATTAGCACTTAAAACATTATTACTAAAACTATAAGTTCCACTGGCAATTATTCCGCCACTTACATTCAATAATTGTATACTACCATCTGCATTTAATTGAAATGAATAAAAAGTAGGTGTTGCTAATTCTCCACTGCCATAAGTGCCTGTCCATTTTCCTGTAATACCTGCATCAGTAATCTGAATCGGTTGGTTGGGAAATTTAGTAGTAGTAGGGATCTTTGAATATTTTGGTGCAGGAGCTGGTGCAGGAGGTGCTGGTGTTGGCGCCGCTGATTTTATAAACTCAATTTTTAGATACATGCCATAGTTACCATGATCTCTTGTATTACCAAGTGCTTCTTCATCAAATGCAACAGGTATCGTACCAACATTCGAATAACCACGCACTCCTATATTTTTAAATTGCATACCAACTACTTTATCCAATAATTCGGCTCCCATACTTATTACAGTTGGTGAATAGCCGCCGGTGGTGGTCATGCCAATTGGGCGATTACCGGTTCTATTGCTTACCGACTGAAGTATATTTGAACAATTGGGTAAGCCTAGAAATCCCGTACCATTTCTCACAAAGCAACTCTGGTCCTCTGTTGTTGGATAGCAGTATTTAACCGTCTCTACAATTTTAGTATTCATGTATGGAAAGGCTGCCATGATTGCATCTTCAAAAGACCCTTGTACAGTAGCATTATTATTATCCCATTCCCAGATACTTGGTACAATACTGATTACATCACCTACATCCAATGTTACATCCAATATTGGAAAATTACACCTCACTATATCATCCGTTCTGATGCCACCCCTATTATTACCAAAAAGATCTGTTGCAGAACCTGCACTGATGCGATTACTAAATGAGCCCGTTGCATCACCATAAACACTACTAATAGTTTTACTACTCAACTTGGTATTACCATTCATACCCGCTACCGTATACATAAAACTGAAAAAGATTTCATCCTTTTTCCCATCTAAATCAAGGATATCATCGGCTGTTTCTTTATTGTTGTAGAAACTAACCAAGGATATTTTTACCCTACCCGGACTGGAAAAATTCCATTGCGAAAAACTTGTTTCAATGAGTAATAAGCTGAGGATTGTAAAAACTAGTTTCATGATGAATAATTTTTTATGGTTACTTATTAACTGAATAGTTGCATTTTGACACAACAAATATTACCGATTCTGCTATCACTTCCTATCCCTGAAAAATAGGATATAGTAGCAAACAGTATAAATCATCCAAAACTGCACTAATCTTACCCAAACAAAAGAAAAGTACTATTAATACAAAATAATACTATAGAATACTAAAAATAAATATGTATATTTAGAAAACTTAATTTTTGAAGATACCTGCTATTCTTTTACCCTTTTGCTTGCTTATGACATCTGCTACAGGCCAATATAGTGGTGGTAGCGGGCAGGGTTTTAATGCTAATTCGGCTGCTGCCATTAATCTTACTATTAATAATTCTATGTTTTCGGGTGGTACAGATGATGGCCATACTGCCAGTACTTCTTTAGCCATATCACTTACTATTTCCAATTCGCAATACTCCGGTGGCAGTGATGATGGCACTAGTTCTGCCGATGCTATCAATACATCTCTTATAACTAATACACTTTATTCGGGCGGTGCAGATGACGGCATTAGTGCTGCTACTGCTGCCTTGCTTTCCCTTACTACTAACACGATGTTTTCTGGCGGAACGGACGATGGCTTTACTATGAATAGCGTTTCTGCTTTACCGTTTGGTGCAGCAACCAATTATTCGGGCGGTGCCGATGATGGATCATCTGTTGCTACACAGGCAGCCATCGATCTTACTGTTAGCGGTATGTATGCAGGTGGTAATGATGATGGGTTAAGCGTTTTAACAGTTACAGCAGTAAATCTCAGCGTATCGAGCATGTATAGCGGTGGCGGCAATGATGGGTTTAGCACATTTTCCACTACGCAAATACTTATTTTACCCGTCAACTGGTTAGGCTTCACCGTTACTGGTACTGGTGAAAAGGCTTTATTGAATTGGAAAGTAAACCAGGAGCTACACAATGAAGGCTATGATATCGAACGCAGTTACGATGGTATTCATTTTGTAAAGATTGGATTTGTGCAGGCTTTCAGCAGTAACAATTCTACACAGGTATACAATTATACCGATGTAGATCCAGCAGGAAGCTGCTCCACAGGAAATTGCAACAACATTTTTTACCGCCTTGTACAAAAAGACCTCGACCATCTTCATTATACCTATTCACCTATTAGAAAATTATCACTAAACACCAATTTATCGAAAGCCGATGTGTATCCAAATCCTGCTACAGCAGCACTAAATATTCGCATCCACCCGATCAATGGCAGCAGTCCTTTATATGATGTACTGCTTTACAATAATGCAGGTGTTATGGTTTTTCAACGCAGTCAGCTTAATAATAATCTGTATCAATTAAATGTTAAGGAATATCCTTCAGGTATTTACTTCCTGAAACTAATAATAGATGGTCAAACTTATTCTTACCAAATTTCAATTTTACATTAAAACAATCGAAGCATGAAAAGATCATTATCCATTTGCTTACTCTTAGTTTGCTTATCCTTTGGTATTACCCGGGGTAATGGCATTGTGTTGTCAAATATCACCTCGGTTAATGGGGCTGGTTTTGTGCAGCTTCAATTTGACCTTACCTGGAATAATTCCTGGAACAATACTACCAACCACGATGCCGCCTGGGTATTCTTTAAATTTAAAGACAATGATGGCACTTGGCGTCACCTCAATCTTACCAATGCTAATAATAATATTACATCCGGCTATACCATCAGTGTTCCCTCTGATAATTCAGGGGCAATGATATACAGAAATTCTGGTTACGGAACAGTAAGCTTATTAGGTGTGCAATTAGGTGTAACCAACCTGCCCGGCAGTTTTGATATTAAAGGCTTTGCCATTGAAATGGTGCAGATACCAATGGATGATACTTATAATGTTGGAGATGGTCAGGCGACTAATTTTTATCGTAACGGATCTACAGTTGCACCTTTCCTTGTTAATGCCAATACCATTACAATGGGTACTACAGCCGGCCAGTTAAATGACATCCTGGGAAATGGCACATTAGCCACAGGCTTTCCTATTGGGTACAATACAGCAGGGGCTTCTTTAAATTTATATATGATGAAGCATGAGATATCTCAGGCTGCTTACCGTGATTTTTTAAACACACTTACCTATACACAACAGGTTAGCAGAACTGCGGTATTACCAAATAGTGTTGCCGGAACATTAGCAATTGGCTCAGTAT
>CALRKF020000117.1:0-6444 GCA_943367825.1 Chitinophaga pinensis | reverse complement strand
AGGATTGGGTTTTAGGTGTTTTTCAATTAGGATGTAAAAATATATCGATAAAGCGTACTAATAAATAGTAGGATATTGAAATAGCAGTAGTAATTGAACTACTTAAATAATGCGGTATTCATAAGATAAAGAAACCCCGTTAGGGGTTTCTTTATCTTATGTTGAACTTTTTAGGATTGGATAGGATTTGGATACTTGGTTTTTTACAGGATAGGATTCAACAGTTTTTCTAAGATTGGGTCTTTAGGCGTTTTTCAATTACAATGTAAAAATAATTCGGTAAAGGCTGCTAATAAATAGTAGGATATTGAAATAGCAGTAGTATTTACACTACTGTTATTGAAAAATGGTTGAAGTATAAATTAAATTTCCTACCCCTTTTTATATAAAATAAATTTATTATTCAACTGCAAACCAATCCAATATCAATGCTTGTCCCCATCCTGTTATAGCATCCGTGCGTTGTACATTAAGTGTAACAGCAGTTGCACTAATAGATCTTACAGATACGGAAAATGCATCACCAAAATTTGATAAAGGTTCATTTCTTGCAGTTGCAAATACTTTGGGAGTGGTAGAGGTAAATGCAACGGGAAAAGTAATCGTAACGGTTTTTTGAGCGGTAGCACTGCTACCAACATTTAGCACACCACTTTGCATTTTTGTAAATACCGTTCCGTTACTTACTTGTAATCCATTGGTGGTTGTAGTACCATTCACATCTAGAGAAGCAGTAGGAGTCGTTGTGCCAATGCCCACATAGCCATTATTGGCAATGCTCATTCTATTGGTAAAATTGGTATAAAAATCAAGTCCCCATTGGTTGACCGCTGTATTGCGATTACTGCCAATGGCTTCTCCCGTACCACCTGCACCAAATTGCAGGCCGTTTTGATAAGTGCCATTATTGCTGGATATATTATCTACACGCAGGTCTTTTTCAATAACAGCATAACCGGCATGGAGGGTTGCTCCTGTACCGACACCTGCGTAAATATCGGTAACTATATTGTTACCAAATTGCATGGTATTGCTGTTAAGTGCTTTTGCTAGCCATCCAATGGCAGTAGTATTTGATAAATTACCAACATTCACTCCAGCTCCGGATCCAAAGGCCGAATTATAAGATCCAGTTGTGTTTTGTATCAGTGCTTCCCAACCTAAAGCCGCATTATTGGAGCCACTACTATTAAAATAAAGTGCAGATTTTCCACTAGCACTATTATAGGAACCAGAGCTGTTTGATGCTAATGATTTGGTGCCAATTGCGGTATTTTCAATTCCTGTATTAATGCTTGCATTACCAGATCCCACTAAAGCTTGATATCCTATTGCTACATTATAACTAGGGAAAAATGTTGTTGTTGAGTTTGAATTCATCATTGCCTGATATCCTACTGCCGTTCCATAGCTCCCTGCTACATTAGACATTAGCGCCTCTTGTCCAATCGCAGTATTACAATAACCAGTATTATTATAAAATTGTGCAGAAGTACCAATCGCAGTATTACTACTTCCACTTTTATTAAATTGAAGTGATCCCCATCCCATTGCGGTGTTCAATCGGCCATTGATATTGGAATCAAGTGACCCCACTCCATTAGCAGTATTTCCATCTCCTGTTGTGTTATTATAAAGTGCTCCATCACCTGTTGCTGTATTGTAATTGCCCGAATTGTTTGAATAAAGACTTGTATTGCCAATTGCCGTATTATAGGTCCCTGTAGTATTACTCCAGAGGCTTTGGTATCCGACTGCTGTGTTGTAATTGCCGGTGTTTCCATTCGCTAAAGGTCCCATTAAGGCCTCATAGCCCACAGCTACATTATAATTTGTAAATGCAGGTGCAGTGTTATTATAATTACCCATTGCAAAATAACCTATAGCAGTACCATTACTACCAGAACTTGCTAAGCGGAGTGAATGGGCGCCTAAAGATGTATTATAACTTCCTATGGAATTTACTTGTAAAGCAGCATAACCTTCGGAAGTATTATAGTCGCCAACAGAATTAAAACTATTTGAACTAGCACCAATTGCAGTATTCCCATTTCCGGTTGTATTATGGACCAAAGACGTGGTACCAACAGCTGTATTTGAGCCGCCTGTGGTATTTTCTTTTAAAGCACCATTCCCAAAAGCTGCATTGTAGATTGCGGTTGTATTGGAGTATAAAGCTTGTGAACCATAAGCAGTATTTTGAGCTCCAGTGGTATTGAATCTCATGGCATAGAATCCGGTAGCAGTGTTTTCGTAGCCAATTGTGTTTGAATAGAGTGCCCTTACGCCTGATGCAGTATTTCCAGCCCCGGAGGTGTTAGAAAAAAGTGCTGCATGGCCACTAGCAACATTCCACCAACCATTAGTATTGGAGTACATGGTGCTGTCACCATTTGCTACATTTTCATATCCAGTTGTATTGGATATAAGTGAAAAAAGTCCAGTTGCTGTATTACGATAACCAGTAGTATTACTCCAAAGCGTTTGATACCCCAAGGCAGTATTATAATTGCCCGTATTGGCAGCAGGCGTAGCTGATCCACGCAATGCCTCATAGCCAATCGCCATATTGTAATTGGTAAAAGGGGTAGCCGTATTATTTGCGTATAACATTGACTGGTAGCCAATGGAAATGGCATTGCTGCCTGCAACATTATTGTACAGTGAATAAAATCCCAGTGAAGTATTATTAGTGCCAACTGTATTATTGATGGTAGCTGCATAACCCAGTGCGGTATTGCTACTGCCAGTTGTATTAAAGTAAAGTGCTTGCCTACCCATGGAAGTATTATTACTGCCCGCAGTATTGACGAATAAATTCTGATGCCCAAATGCGGAATTACCAATGCCAGTATTCGTAAAGAAGCCACTTTGATAGCCGAAAAAATTGTTGGTTGTAGTTGGGTCTATTCTGCCTGATTTTTGATTGTTTACTTTTATGGTAAAGGGGACATTATCAGTAGTACCTATAAAATGATTGCCATCAATGGTGCCTGCATTGCCGCCGGTTTTCCAGGCTAGGGTATCGCTGTTGGCATTGCTTAATAACCAGGTCCATTTAATACCATTAAAATAATAAAAGCCTACACTGTCGGGACCATTTTGAAAAATGAGCAGTCCTGTAGCAGGCGTAGCAATGGCATTTCGTTCCGTTCGGGTCATGCGGGGAATCAACAAGCCCTTGGTAGTGCTTGTAACATCCAACATGGCACTGGTATTGGCGCTGGCACCGGTAGTGTTAATGGCAAAGGATTGTGCCTTGGTATTAAAATCCTGCAACCATAATATGCATATCAGGAGGACGATTATTTTTCTCATAAACCTTATTTTTCTCCAAATATGGAATAAATAAGGGAATAATCTTATCGCCAATATGTGGGAGTTGATCCAGCTATTGCGGGGTATCAATCCTACACAAATACATTATAATATTACTATATTTATGATAGATGCAGCCTTGTGATTTTCGGTTCATTTCAACAGAGCTGCTATTTCATCTTTTGACTTAATTCAGTAACTATTTTTTCAAGTTTATCGATATGTTGTTTTTGTTCAGCAATGGCTGTTTGCTGCGTTTTCAGCTGCAGCTGTTGTTCTTTTACTGCATTGATCAATAAAAACACATAGGCCTGGTTATTTACTTCCCTTAAATCTGTAAATTGATTATAGGCTTGCTTGCTTACCATATAAGGTGCAATTTTTTCCAGATCCTGTGCCACAATGCCTATTTGATTGTCGGATATTTTAAACGGTGCATTGTCGTTGTAATTAAAAATTATCGGGTTTATTTGGTTGATCACATTGAGTCCATCTGTAAAATTACCTGTAATGGTTTTTACTCTTGCGTCGGAGAAAACACCCCAGTTGCCGGTAGCATTATTGGCAGTACCATTTACAGAAAGTTTGGCGGTGGGGCCAGCAGTACCAATGCCCACATTGCCATTTCCTTTGATACGCATATTTTCGGTAAATGCAGCACTATTGCCATAGCCAAAAGCAATGTCTTCGATGGTTGAAGGAACATAAAACTGCATTAGGTTTGGTTGCGTACCCATACCATAGTGATTAGCAGCATTTCCCCATAAGGCTATCTTATTGCCTGCTGCAGAAGCAAAATTGAGCGGCACTGCCGGGCTTAGTTCTCCAATGCCTACATTGCCATTTTGCAAAACTGTCATTGCATTACTGCGTGCATTATCCGCCGTGCCATTGCCAATTTGAAAAATACGGTTTAGAGGATTAAAAGTTATATTACTGGCTGCAATAGTGCTATCATTATAAAGACCAATACTAAGTCCACCAAAAGACTTGGATGTTGTACTATATCCCATTGCGGTACTTAAATTACCACTAGCAGTAGTATTATATCCCATTGCGGTACTTATATTACCACTGGCAGTAGTAATATATCCCATTGCAGTACTAGTACTGGCTGTTGCATTTGTATTACTCCCAATTGCAGTGCTGGCATATCCACTGGCATTAACATTATTCCCTAGCGCAAAACAATAATCCAAACTGGCATTTGAATTATACCCCATTGCGGTGCTGTAATTTCCACTTGCAGTAACCATAGACCCGCTGGCAAATGAATTTTGCCCAATATTTGCATCATCCCATTGGGTACCGCTTACATTGCCTGCACGAAAAGCTGCTTTTGCGGGCACCCACATCATCCTGGTACCTACGCCACTTACAGGCGTTGAACCAAAGTTTCCATCAAATAATACAGCACCGTTTTTTGCTTGCAATAGTGCTGCGGGTGTAGTTGTACCAATTCCTATATTACCATTATATAAAACAGTCATAGCATTGCTGCGGGTATTCTCGCCAGTGCCATTACCAATTTGAAAAATGCGGTTAAGTGGATTAGTGCTTATTGCATTGGCTGCATTGGTACTATCATTATAAATACCAATACTAAGTCCCCCTTGTGATTTGGATTTTGTATAATATCCCATTGCAGTACTGTGAAAGCCACTTGCAGTTGTACCATATCCCATTGCCGTACTGTAATCGCCTGTTGCTGATGTGCTGCTTCCCATTGAAGTACTAGCTTGGCCAATAGCATTTGTACCGTTTCCTATTGCAATACTGTATATACCTCTGGCATTTGTGTAATACCCTATTGCTGTACTAGCTTGGCCAGAAGCAACAGCCAACATCCCCATTGCTGTACTGGAGGCACCACTTGCAGTTGTGTTATTTCCCAGTGCGGTGCTTAAAGTGCCAGTTGCCGTAGTGCCGTTTCCCATTGCAGTACTAGATGTACCAAGAGCACTTGAATTTAATCCCATCGCTGTACTTGAATTTCCTTTTGCTTTATTATTGTTTCCAAATGCAAATGAATACATTCCTGAACTATCGGGAGCCCAGTTATTGTTTGCATTCACTCCGCCCCGCATATAATTTTTAGAGGGATTATAATACCAGCCAGTGGATTGATTGGCATCATAACTATTATCAGTACCCGAAAAAACTCCATTCCAGCGAATGGCAAAACCAGCTAATGTATTGGCGAAATTACTTTTAAACTGAATGGTGATTTGACTAAAAAATCGATAGGTTCCCGTACTTGTGCCCAACAATACATAGCGATGGCCACTGTTATCAAATATGATCAAACTGTCGTAGGGACTTTCTAAATTATTGCTTAGTACAGTTAGATCAATGGCCAACTGGTCGGCTGAAGTATAAAAAATAGTATGTTGAAAATTTTCATTGTTTCCGTAATTGCCGGATGGTCCACCACTATCATATAAATAACCTGAACTGTCGTTTGAAATTGTATTGCCAATTAAATTATAGCTGGCAATTGATCCTGTTTGTTGCCCAATCAAAAGCGCACTGTCACTGCTATAAGTGTTGCCGGCTATTTCTTTCCAGCCATTGCCGGTATAAAACCAAAAAGAATTTTTACTACTATCGAAAGTCATTAATCCTTTAACTGGAGCTGCAATGGCATTGCGCTGGGTGCTGTTCATACGTGGTATCAAGAGCCCTTTATTAGAACTGCTAATATCCAGTATGGCGGCAGCATTGGGCGTATTGGTACCAATACCTACATTTTGAGCTTCTGTAATAAAAGCAAAAAATAAAATGGCAAAAAATAAAACTATCTTTTTCATGTGTTAATTTTTATGCAGGGTAATATGCTGTAGCCAATATGATCAGGCTCTTTAGGGATTGAGCGGATAATTATAGCTATTTCATATTATATAAATGCATATCAAATATGAAGTAAAAAATGGATTCTTCTTATCACCAAAACGTGGTAGGTGGGTTGAAATTTATAGTAGGGAAGGTTTTCTTAGTGAATAGGTATAAAAAAACCGGGCATTGCCCGGTTTTTATGAAAATAGCTGGTCTTATTCGTTTTTGCATTTCTCCATGATTTCATGAAAAATATCATGGGCTTTTACAATCAGGGGTTTCAACTGAGCA
>CALRKF020000116.1:0-6528 GCA_943367825.1 Chitinophaga pinensis | reverse complement strand
TCCAATGTTGCAAAAAAACTTTGATGGCGGCTTTGGCCTGTTATATATTGCATAATACTTTATTGCAAATACTATGCAAATTTGAAGCTATTAACATTTTGTGTATATTTATAATGTATTGAGAGGTTTTTTCACAAACTCACGTTATACGCAACTCATCAAACATTTAACGATGAGAAGTATTAAATTTTTTCACTTATGAAACATCTTTTCACAATAATATTTTTATTGTTAGTTGGCTCAGCGTATTCTCAAATAAAAGAGCATAAATGTCCAGACAAATCTATTTTCCGAAAACAAGAAATAGATAATGAGATTGTCTGTATGTGTCTTCAGGATAGTTTATTGAACGGAATGACAATTGTATATTATAAAAATGGCAAAAAAAAGGAAGAAAATAATTGGACTCTTGGGGTAAAAACAGGTGTATGGAAAGAATGGAATAAGAATGCTATCTTAACCTATGAAGTAAATTATTTAGACGGATTAAAAGACGGAACAGAAATATTTTATTTTGACAATGGTAATGCAAAAGTATTAACCACTTTTAAAAAAGATGCCAAGGACGGAAGAATTGCAGAGTGGTTTGAAAATGGAATACAAAATACTGAAGGATATTTTAAAAATGAAGTTCAACACGGGACATGGATGTTTAGAATGCCTGATAACAAAACTGTAACTGTTGTAAAATTTGACAATGGGAAAGAAGTTTCTGTAAAAGATATTGAATGGACAAAAAAAGATTTGCCCAAAGATCCTAAATGAACATTTCTTTAAAGCCTCTACAGCTGCGTATAACAAAGGGTTTGTCGCAAGCTGGGCTGGACAATCATAATTGGGCATTTTATCGCTACCAATCATCGGCTATCGGGTTGACCGTTTAATAATTAGCTTTTCGTTTTCATTAAAGTTTCGTTCCTTTATGTGCATCGTCTTGGGGGCGGACACAGCAACTATTCCAGCCCTGCGGCAAGCCTCGAACGTTAGCAGAAATTTTATATGAAACAGTACTTTCTTTTAATTTTCCTATTTATACAGGCTAATAGCTTTGGACAGAGGCCAGTTGTTATAACAGATTTCAATACAATCTATGTATGTATTGACAGTGTTACATATAAACAATTATATCAAAGCAAATATTTAAAAGACACTTTGTTTTTTTGTAGGGAACAAGAAGAAGAAACAAATGCCGGTACATATACTGGAAAGTACTTAATGGGCGAATCAGCTACCATAGAATTTTTCCAACCCAAAAATACACACAAGCTTGGAGATAATTTTGGCGACTGGGGAATTGAATTTAAAACTAGAAAAATCAATATTCTCGACCAAATAATCAAGAAATCAAACTTGCTGAAAATTTCTGTTGATACTTTTACGACTACAGCGACTCTAGACAGTTTACAAATCAGTTGGTATAAATCAATAAGCTTAAAGAATTCAAACAATGAACTAGCAATCTTAGAGTATCAAACTGATTATTTAAAGAATTTGGGGTTTACGAACAGCCAAATCAACCAGCCTATGACATACAAACAATTTAATGGAATTTTATCAAATGGGAGAAAATATCCTAGACAATTCTCAATGGTAACATACATTAAGTTATATGCAGACAAAAAACTTATTGATAGATTACAAAATTATGCGAAGCTAAATAATTGCCGAAAGGTTAAAAATACATTTACAAATGGCGAGACAACTATTGAATATATTGAAGTCCAAAATTTGCCACAATTTCCAATACAAGAGATAGGCATTTCATTAATGAACGACCAAATTTATCATTATGAAAAAATTAGCGAAAACTTGGATATAAGAATTCTAGGTAAAAAAGCTAATTTAATATTCAAGTACGCTAATTAAAAACTTCTGCTAACACGAACTGTGCATAAAACCAAATAAATCAAGCAATTTTTTTATAATAATTTCTATCGAATAAACATTCGTGTTTTACTACCCCAAAAACTTGTTTTAAAAGTTTATTTGCAACGGCAATAACTGCCAGTTTTTTGTTCTTCCCTTTAGCTACCAGCCGATCAAATAATTCTTTGAAAGCTCCATTTGTTTCCTTTGCATTTAAGGCACACATGTTGAGCATATGCCGAAGAAGTGAACCAACTTGTTTGCAAATCCGCACTTTACCTTGTATACTGCTGCCGCTACTATATGGTCATTTATTTTCAGGACGGGTCATCGCTACCAATCATTGGCTATCAGGTTGACAGTGCAACAAGCACAAAGGGTTTGTCGCAAGCTGGGCTGGATTACCAATTCTCCGGCACGTATACTGCATACATGTCGAGTGCCGTATTTTTCTTAAAAAAGCATTTATTGTTGAGGTTTAGTACAGTTTTAATTGTATTCAACCACAAAATATTAATTCGCACAAAAGCTAATACATCAAAGGGTTTTAGCAATTACATTTATTTTTTATTTATATTCAACGGAAAGTAATTTCCACATTTCCTTGTACAATCTACTTTTCCACATCGGTGTAAAAAAAGTTTAGTATCGCCGTATTTATACTATATGACATTTCAAATGAGCTACCTATATTTAAACATTCAAATTTTTAAACCAAAAAAAAAATCCAATGATGCGTAAAAAATTATTCCTTTCAGCCCTTCTATTATTGATTGGCTATGCAGGTTTTTCCCAAACAGATCCATTCTGGTCTGTCAATACAGACAATCGCAGTTCCATTACAACTGACAAAGCCGTGGCCAGACTTTCCTATCCAAAATTATTCAAGTTATTCAACTTGAATATTGAACCATTGAGACAGGAATTATTCTCTATTGTGGGAAACAATCCTTCTAAACATTCAACGGTGATTTCTCTACCCAATGCTGATGGTAATCTGGAGCAATTTGAAGTGTATGAAGCTTCCAATTTTGAACCGGCATTACAAGCACGTTATCCCGAAATCAGGGCATACTCAGGCAAAGGGATCACTGATAAATACGCTACTGTAAAGTTGAGCATTTCACCACAAGGGATTCAGACAATGGTTTTCAGAACAGAAAAAGACAATGAATTCATTGAACCTTTTTCAAACGATCATCGCACTTATTCAGTATATAGCACACATAGAGATAAAGGAAATTTACCTTGGACTTGTAGCACAGATGAAAAGCAGATGGTAACTGACTTGAACAAGCAATTGATCAGACCCGATTTGTCTGGCACTTCAACCGGACAGATCAAAACAATGCGCTTGGCACAATCTTGCAATGGAGAATATGCGAATTATTTTGGCGCAACCAGTATTGCACAAGAATCTTTAGTGTTGGCAGCCTTTAATGCTACCCTTACTCGTTGCAATGGTTGTTATGAAAAGGATTTAGCCCTTCACCTAAACCTGATTGCAAACACAGGTTCAGTGATTTACTATAACCCGGCAACAGATCCCTATTCAACTACCTTGAGCCAATGGAACCTTCAATTGCAACAAACACTTACCGCTGTAATAGGAAGTGCCAATTATGATATAGGACATATGTTTGGCGCATCTGGAGGTGGAGGAAATGCAGGTTGTATTGGTTGTGTATGTGTAGATCCAGCAAGCAGTACATCATTGGCAAAAGGTTCGGGCATTACTTCTCCTGCAGACGGAATTCCGCAAGGGGATAATTTTGATATTGACTATGTAGTGCATGAAGTAGGCCATCAATTGGGAGGCAATCATACATTTTCCTTTTCATTGGAAGGTACTGGAGTAAATAAAGAAGTAGGTTCTGGAATTACCATAATGGGCTATGCAGGTATTACAGCTCAAGATGTGGCTCCACATTCTATTGCATTTTACCATGAGGCTACGATTGCCCAAATACAAGCGAACTTAGCAACAAAGACCTGCCCTGTTTCAGTTACCATGACAGCAAATAATGCACCGGTAGTGGCCCCTGTAAGCAATTATACCATTCCTATCAGTACCCCATTTGCTTTAACTGGTAATGCAACAGACCCTGAAAATGATCCAATTACTTATTCCTGGGAACAAAATGATAATTCGACTACCTCCGGTACAAGTAGTGTCGCTTCTATAACAAAAACAACTGGTCCTAATTTTATTTCCTACTCACCAACGGTATCGCCTACACGATTTTTTCCAAATCTGTCTACCATATTAGCTGGATTAAATGTTACAGCACCCCTTCCTGGAGGAGATGCAGGCACTAATATAGAAGCGCTTAGTTCAGTTTCAAGAACTTTAAACTTTAGATTGACTGTAAGGGACAACAGTCCATATATCCCTGGTATAAGTGTAGGTCAGTCTGCTTTTACTGATGCAATTGTAACCGTAAGCAATACTTCAGGACCATTTGCTGTAACTGCACCTAATGCTGCCCTTACATGGAATGCGGGCAGTAGTGCAATTGTAACTTGGAGTGTGAACAATACGACTGCAGCACCAGTAAATTGCGCAGCTGTTAATATCTTATTATCAACAGATGGTGGACTCAGTTTTCCTACAGTTTTAGCTGCTGCTACTCCCAATGATGGTACAGAAACCATTACTGTCCCTTCTACATTGAGCAGTACCTGTCGTATTAAAGTGGAAGCTGTAGGAAATATTTTCTTTGATATCTCCAACGTCAATTTCAGCATTGGAGCTCCTCCTCCTTGTGCAGATGTAACCGGACTTACTGCAAGTGCGATTGGGCAAACAACTACAACTATTAGTTGGACTGCAGACGTAAATGCACTCAGTTATGATGTCGATTACAAAACAAATGCATCAGCTACTTGGGTGAATGCAGCCACAGCAACAACTGTAAATTCGATTAATCTAACTGGATTAACTGCAGGCACTTTGTATGATTGGAGAGTAAGAACAAACTGTGGTGCAGGAACAGGCAATTATGTTCAATCGCAATTTACCACCACTACTCCCCCAGTAACCTGCCCAGGCATTTATGATGTAAGTACCAATGGAACAACAGCAGGGGCTGCTACTATTCCATTTAATACAGATATCATGGGTACCATTAATGTTGGAAGCGATATTGATCTTTACAAATTTGTAATTACTACGGGTGGCACGATTACCATGACTTTATCAACCTTGCCAGCCAATTATCAATTGCGTTTACTAAATAGTGCAGGTAGTACCTTGCAAACTTCTAGTAATACTGGAACTACTAACGAAACCATTAGCAGAACTGTTACTGCAGGCACTTATTTTGCCAGGGTTTACCCAGTAAACACTTCTACATTTAATGCAACCAATTGCTATACACTAAGGGTACAATTGGGTACTGCTGCAAAAGGTATTGGCAATGGACCAATCGTTGAATTACAATCTGATAAACTATCCATTGCACCAAACCCAGTTAGTTTTGAAGCTAACCTATTATTCAATGCAACTGAATCAGGAACTGCTAATATTAGCATCAGCAACCAATTGGGTAGTATTGTAATGAATTATAATATTCCTGTTATAGCCGGACAAAATATCAGGAAACTTGATTTGGGCAAATTGCCTAATGGATTATACTATGTGAAACTACAATATGGTACCCATATTCAAATGGCTAAATTTGTAGTAAACAAATAAAATAGCTTTTGTTTTTTTTAAAAAGACCATGCAAATATTGCATGGTCTTTTTAATTGTACAGTAAATACAATCATTATTGATATAGAAGTATATTACAATTCAATTGTATGAAAGTATTCCATTTGTTTGCTATTCAACTTCAGCTATCGGCTTGACCGCTCCGCAAGTTTCTTAATGTATAATTTCCTAAATTTAATTTACGTTAATGGGCTGACGGAATTCTAAAGCCCCAACAGCGCAAAAACATTAACGTTAGGAGTCATGGCAGCGAGGGTTAAACAATCAAATTATTTTAAACCAATTTTAAAACCTAGTTATGAATATTTCAAAAGCATTATTTCTTTTAATAATAGCAAATACACTTGTGCAATTAACTTTTGCACAATCAGCCACTATTTCTCCCTTTGACACAACAATCTATGGTAAAAATGATAAAGTAGGCAGATATGTAAAAACAAGGGGATTTAATATGTATTATGAAACCTATGGCGAAGGTGACCCCTTGCTTATCATTCATGGGAATGGAGGTTCTATAAATAACTTTCTTTACCAGATACCATATTTTTCTAAAAAATATAAAGTGATTCTAGCGGATAGCAGGGCCCAGGGGAAATCTGTCGATGCAGGCGATTCGTTAAGTTATGAAATGATGACGGACGACCTGAATGCTTTATTGGATACGCTGCATCTTGATTCCTGTTATGTGATCGGTTGGAGTGACGGAGGTATAAATGGTTTACTGCTTGCCATGCGGCATCCTGCTAAAGTAAAGAAACTTGCAGTAACCGGCGCTAACCTATGGCCTGATACTACGGTGGAAAATCCGGTGATATTGACCACCTAAATCCGGTGCAAACTGACCACCCTTAGTTAAGGTCCATACGCTGCATCAAAATGGTTGATTTTATTTGTTAAAAATAATGGTTTATTTGTTGTTGTCTTCTGTTTTTTTATTCCATTTTTT
>CALRKF020000115.1:0-6601 GCA_943367825.1 Chitinophaga pinensis | reverse complement strand
CTTACTGATAGTCTTTTGCAAATGATGAAGAGTCGATTTCGAGAAAACAATGTTGAAAGTGTTCGCATTTTACCGGAAAGAATCGGCCAAGGTTTTATTGCAGATAGCTTTGCCATTTTACTGGATAAATACCATTCCAGTATTATTGTGGATGTAAATTTTTTAGATGTTTATTTTGAGCATACAGATACAAAAGTTGAAAAAACATCCAGTGGTAAAAACAGAGAAGCGCAATTTGATATTTGCTCAAAGGTTTTATATACCATTTATCGGAAGGATGGAAGCAAAGCCCCTTCCGAAATAAAGCAATGCGAATTTTTCACTTCCAGGAGTACTTTTAGTGGTTTTCTTTCTTTAGGCCCAGATATTGTCGGGAAGAAAAAATATGCATTTAAAATGCTCAAAAAAAATATGGAGACTTTTTTTTTACAAAGTCTCCAAGCAATTAAACTATAAATACCCAGTATCGTTTTTATCAAAGCGTTGTTGCCAACAATACTTGCCAGGCATCTTGTACCCGATTTTCATCAAGTAATTTTTTTGCATGCAGATGTAATTCCATTTCCATTTCAACAGGATTGATGGAGAAATATTGAATAATATTTTTCAAGGTTTCATCCTGATAGGAAGGATTCACCAGCGGGGCTTCCTGTACATTCGCCAACATGGCCAGGTGATTACCAGTTAATATATTACTGAAACGGATAGACGTTGGTAATGCATCAAACCCAATTCCCAATTGTGTATTTGGTTTATCTACCTTAAACAAATTGCTTTCATTTACATGACAATACCAATCGCCCCCTAATCTGGCTACCAGCGATAGTTTAGTCTGGTCTATTTTTCCTTCCGCATTTAAAATACTATCATCGATATGCATAACCAATACTTCAGCAATCACCAAATTACCTGCTCCTCCTTCTGTTCCCAATGCCTTCACTTCATTGACCCTGCATTCTAATTTTATTTTACTTTCTTTTACCAAAGGTGGTTTTATCATACTAGCAGGTTCCATCGTAAAGCCGGCTTTATCAAATTCATTAATCCCTTTTGGAAACTCACAACTTGACAAGGACATTTGTTGTACCATGGGATAGTCGACAATATTAATAACGACCTCTGGCACTTCCAATACATTTTGTAAAGTATGCTTGGTAGTATTATCCCTCACTTTACGTGCCGGAGAAAATATTACTATCGGCGGATTGGAGGAAAATAAATTGAAAAAACTAAAAGGACTTAGGTTTACATTCCCTGCTTTGTCTATTGTAGAAGCAAAACAAATAGGCCTTGGGGCAATGGCATGTTGTAAATAGTTTTGTACGTCGGCCGGCTTGATGTCTTTTAAGTTGATTATCATGATTTAATTTTTTAACCGCTAAGGCGGGAAGACGCTAAGGGTAAAGTTTTTTTACCGCTAAGACGCAAGGGCGCGAAGGGTAGAATGCAATATAACCGCTAAGACGCAAAGGCGCGAAGGGTAAAGTTTTTTTTACCGCTAAGGCGGGAAGACGCTAAGATTAGAAATCATTTACAAACCGTTTTATACCATCTTTTATTAGTGGCACATGAAAGTTAACCAAAAACCCTAATTTTTTCTGAGATAGTTTTAAGTAAGAAATAAGCTGTGCAGTATAAACTGGATGCAATACATCTGCACATTTTATTTCAATGACAATTTCATTTTCCACAAGGATATCTATTGAATAATATTTACCTGTGTCATATCCTTTATAAAAAAGTTTAACCTGCACCTGATTTTGTGCGAAAATATTTCTCAATTCAAATTCTTTTAGCAGGCTATATTCATAAGCCGATTCCAATAACCCCGGGCCAAGCTCTTTATGAACATGAAAGCATGCATCTACAATTTGAGCAGCCAATTCATTATATCTTTCTCTTGTCATATCCTTCGCGTCTTAGCGCCTTAGCGGTTATTATTTCTTCGCGCCTTCCTGTCTTTGCGGTTATTCTTCTTCGCGTCTTCCCGCCTTCGCGGTTATTATTTCTTCGCGCCTTCCTGTCTTTGCAGTTATTCTTCTTCGCGTCTTCCCGCCTTAGCGGTTATTATTTCTTCGCGCCTTCCCGCCTTAGCGGTTATTCTCTCTACCCTTTCTTCAACCCCAATATCGAAAAATCGCTTTCCTCTTTCACAATGGTATTCGTTAGTTTACCCAGCGCTTCAATTTCCATTTCCACCACATCTCCTTCTTGCAACCATTGTTCCTGATAATTGGGATCATTTAATTTCCCAGTACCATTCAACTCTAAAAAGCATCCTGTACCAACGGTACCGCTGCCAATCACATCGCCCGCAAATAAATTAGCACCATAACTAGCTCTTTCAACAATTTCTGCAAAAGTCCAATCCATATCAGCCAAATTTCCTTCACTAACCTGTATGCCATTTACCCAGCATTTCATAGGCAGGTTCCAGGATTTCCCTGTATGTCCCGGTTTGCAAGGCAGTTCATATTGTTCCAATTCATCGAGTGTTACCAGCATTGGACCTATCACGGTGCTGAAATCCTTTCCTTTTGCCGGACCCAGATTGAGCAGCATTTCTTCCATTTGCAAGGTTCTTGCACTCATATCATTCATAATCATCAAACCTCCAATATATTGATCAGCTGCTGCTGCTTCAATATTTCTACCAGGCCTGCAAATAACAATAGCTGCTTCCAATTCAAAATCAAGCTTTTTGAAATGGTCGGGCATACAGCTAATATCTCCAGGGCCCTGTATGCTATTATGGTTGGTAAAGTAAAAAATCGGGTATTGGTCAAATTCGGGGATCATATCTACTTTTCTGTTTCGACGTGCTTCCGCTACATGTTGACGAAAAGCGTAACCATCCCTACAACTTGTAGGAAAAGGTACCGGAGCTAATAGGTTTTCGGCATCATAGGGAATGGTACTGGCCCTTTTTCCCAAACTGCCTTCTTTAATCTGTCTTTCAGCTGATAAGGCGATGGGTAGCATATCATCCCAATAGTTTAAAAACATGGCCATACTGGAAGGTAATTCGTTGTTGATGGTGTCGGTATCATATAGTATACCGTCAATCAACATGGCTAATTGTTCATGTCCGTCTTTAAGATGCGTCACTAACTTCATTGTAGTAGGGTTGAATGGCAAATTTAACGCAGGTAGATTCATGTAAAAAAAATCATTTACTATATTTGCTGTGAAATGTCAAATACAATGGAATTCGAAAAAATACACAATAAGGGTCAGGCCAAATTGTTTAAAAGTCAATACTTAGAATACCTGACTAAAACACACCCAATGGTTATTTGGGGTATGTATGTCCCTATTATTGTAGGCATGCTTTATTATTCCGTTTTTCAATTAGGTGCTACACTGGCACATGTATTATTAATTTTTGTTGGCGGAATGTTTTTCTGGAGTTTATTTGAATATTTAATGCACCGATTTGTTTTTCACTATGTGGCTAAAACGGATAAGGGAAGAAAGATTAATTATATTCTACATGGTAATCATCACGAATACCCCAGAGATAAACAAAGACTTTTTATGCCTGCGGTTCCCAGTTTAATTCTGGCCAGTGCTATTTTTTCTACCATGTATCTAGTCTTCTATTTGTCTGGATTTCCTACTAATTCATTTGCCTTTTTTCCGGGATTTATGCTAGGCTATTTAATTTATGGTTCTATGCATTATGCCATTCATGCTTGGAATCCACCTTTTAAATGGATGAAAGGACTTTGGCGTAATCATCACTTGCATCATTATAAACAAGATCAACGAGGATTTGGTGTTAGCTCTACTTTGTGGGATCATGTTTTTGGAACCATGTTTGATTTAAAAAATGAAAAAGAAGATAAAGAGAAAGTAAAAGAATTGATGTACTAAAAAAATCCCCGGATAAATGTCGGGGATTTTTTTTACCATTTTTCTTCCTCATCAAATTGATCATCTTTTTTTGTAAACTCTTTTCTCGCCTTTATTTTTTGTAATTGCCTTTCGATAATTAGCGATGCAATAATTTTTCCTGCATCTTCTGTTGCAAATTCCTGGAGAAGTGATTTTAATTTTTGTTCGGGCACATCTATTCTATAGAGCAAGGAAACGAGTTTTTCAAAATCAGTAAGTATGAGTCGATTAACATATTCAGCCAACTGAATTTCTAATTCCGAAAATGAAATTTCTACTGGCCAGTCTTGGGCCAAGGAACGATTCAGGTCAGTGATTAAGTCGGTATTATACTCGGTCATAGTGTAAATTTTTCCATGGCACCTATTCCAAATAAAGCATAATCATATTTCACAGGGTCTTCAGGATCCAATGTACTAAGATAATTTGTTAATGCCACCGCTGTTTGCCAATCTGTTTTTTTGCAATCTAAAATACCCAATCGGTCGGCCACTCTTGCTACATGAACATCTATCGGACAAATTAAATCCGCGGGTTTTATGGCGTTCCAAATCCCAAAATCAACACCAGCTTTGTCTTTGCGCACCATCCACCGTAGGTACATATTCAACCTTTTGCAAGCAGATTTTTGTTGAGGAGATGCTATGTGTTTTTCTGTTCGTTTTAAATGATCTCCTTTAAAAAAATATTGTTTAAAATAATTTAACCCATCTTCGACACTCATCGCATTCCGAGGGAAAAAGGCAGTTTCTAAACTTTGATATTGCTGATAATGATTTTTAAAAAACTCGATAAAAGTGAGCAAATCATCTGCATTGAAAGTTCGATGAACAAATCGAGTAAGTTTTTTTAAATCTTGAGGACTATGTTGCGTACAAAATGCAAAAGGCTGCATGTCCATTAATGCCATTAATTCCTTGCTTTTGTTGATGATGGTTGTTCTACTACCCCATGCAAATATGGCTGCAAATAATCCCGCAATTTCAATATCCTGTTTTTGAGAAAATAAATGAGGAATGCAAATAGGATCTTTTTGTATGAATGAAACTTGATTGTACATCCATACCTTTTCATTTAAAAAATCCTTGAGGTTTTTATTCACCCTGTAAAAATAATCGAACTAATTGGTTTTATCCTTTTTGAAAAGGGCAGCAATAGCAATTATCACCCATATTATGTTTACCATCATCGAAGGATACGCCCCGTGTACAAATGTATTGATGGTGAAAAAAAGTCCTCCAATTAAATTACTGATTATGTATAAGGGTGCATTGCTTTTTAATTTTCCGTTGATATTGAGAAAATAAGCTCCAACAATCAATATTGAAGCAATCCATCCTATGATTTCAACAAAGAGAGTATTCATTTAACCGATGGCATTATTCAGGTCTTCAATAAGATCTTCCGCATCTTCAATTCCTACACTTAGTCGAATCAGCGAATCACTTAAGCCGTTTTTGATTCTTTCTTCTCTGGGTATACTTGCATGTGTCATGGTAGCTGGATGATTAATGAGACTTTCCACTCCACCCAAACTTTCGGCCAAGGAGAAAAGATGTGTAGAAGACAATACTCTTTTTGCTTCCTCTACTGATTCATTTTTTAATTCAAAACTGATCATGCCTCCAAATCCATTCATTTGTTTTTTGGCAATGGCATAGCCTTTACTGTCTTCAAAGCCCGGCCAATAAACTTTCGCCACTTTTGGATGATTGCGTAACCAATGTGCAATGGCAATGCCATTTTCGCAATGCGCTTTCATTCGCACGCCCAGTGTTTTAATACCTCTTAACACCAAAAAACAATCCTGCGGGCCAGGCACTGCTCCACAACTTTTTTGAATGAAATAAAGTTGCTCGCGAAGATTTGCGTCGTTCATCATCAACGCACCTTGTATAACATCACTATGTCCACCCAGGTATTTAGTTGCAGAATGCATCACTATATCAGCTCCCAGGTTGAGGGGGTTTTGTAAATAAGGCGAAGCAAAAGTATTATCGACACAAAGCAATGCTCCAGCAGATTTAGCAATTTTAGCCACGGCTTCAATATCGGTGATATTCATTAGTGGGTTGGTAGGCGTTTCTACCCAAATTAGTTTTGTGTTTGGGTTAATCGCGGCTTGTATATTCTCTGTATTGGTTGTATCAACATAATTAAATTTTATGCCATATCGTTGCCAAACTTTGCTAAAAAGCCGATAGCTTCCTCCATACATATCACTGGCGGCAATTACTTCATCGCCGGGGTTCAATAATTTCATCACACTATCCGTAGCAGCTACACCGCTACTAAATGCGAGGCCATAAGCAGCATTTTCTATGATTGCATAAGCATCTTCCAGGGCTTTACGTGTTGGATTTTGGCTACGGGCATACTCATATCCCTTGTGTTTAGCGGGGGCCTCCTGTACATAGGTACTGGTTTGATAAATAGGTGTCATGATAGCACCAGTACTGGGATCCGGTTCTGCACCGGCATGTATAAGTTTTGTAGCAAGTTTCATAATCGTTGTATTATACTGCAAAGATGCGTAAATAAATTTTTAAAATACGTAATGAAAGCAATAGAATTGATTGGGAAGAAGAATACATTATTACTATTAGTGATTAATTAAAATATAATCCAGTTTGCATTCTAATTGTTTTGATTGAAATACAAAATAAAATATACTATTTTAACTATTGGTTTTGCTGTTAGGCAT
>CALRKF020000114.1:0-6760 GCA_943367825.1 Chitinophaga pinensis | reverse complement strand
CTTCATACAATGTAACAGCACAGGCTACAGAAATATTCAATGATTTAATGATGCCTACTTGTGGGATAATAAAATTACCATCAGCCATGCCTATTATTTCATCACTTACTCCACTATGCTCATTTCCAAAAACAAGGGCTACTGGCTCAGTTAAATTTAAATCATGCAATCCAACTGCATCTGTACTTAAGTGAGTAGTGTATATTTTTTTATATTTAGAACGGAGTGCTTCAAAACATTCATTGGCGTTTGTATATTGGTGTATACTTAACCACTTAGCGGCACTGGAAGAGCTTTTTGCACCCCATTTTCTGTGTGGCGGAATCTTTGTATTAAGGATATAAATGTCTTGCATTCCAACTGCATCACATGTACGCATCACTGCACTTATATTGTGCGGGTCAAATACATTTTCTAACACTACGGTTAAATCAGTCTGCCGCTTATTTAATACACTGGTAAGTCTTTCAAATCTTTCTGGAGTCATGCTGATTATTTAAAAAATAAAAATAAGCAATATGCTGTTTTGAGGCTGTATTTAATTGAATATATTTATCATACTACTATATATTATCATATAACGGTATAGTAAAATTCAGTAATGAAAGGCTGCTAATAAATACCTGTGAATTAAATCTTTAAATAATCGCTTGTAGTAGAAAATCTACAAATAATTTAAGATTTGGTCAATAATTTTGTAATCGTTTATCAACCTATTATGCCTGATATACTTTTTATAAAATAGTATATTTTTAAATTGATTTCTATGAAACCCTACCTTAAATCCCTCTCCATTATTGGTTTGCTTTTATCATTTCAATTTCTGAAAGCTCAAAATTGTGCAGTCAATGCAGGCTTAGATCAAACTATTTGTGTTACCCAATCCTTAACACTTACTGGTTTGGCAGGCACACCCAAGGCTGTACCTAATTATTATCAATGGTCAAAAATTTCAGGACCAGATGCAGTAATCACCACTCCATCCAGCGAGGTAACCACAGTTACAGGCTTTTCTACAGGTAACTATGTATTTAAATTTGTTAGTCGCTGCTCCGATAATATTTTAGCACAAGATTATGTAGCTGTTACTGTATTACCTACACCTCCTAGTTCATTGGCTGGTGCTGATGTAACACAATGTTCCAACACACCTGTAAGCTTAAATGCCAACCCAGTTTCTGCTCCATTAACAGGCACTTGGACGGTATCTCCTGCTGGTGGTAGTTTTTCGCCCAATGCAAATGCATATAATGCAATTTATACTCCGCCAGCTGGCAGTAATACATATACATTAACCTGGACTATTTCTAATGGCTATTGTTCAGTTAGTGATAATTTGATTTTGAAAGTTGTAACACCTGCTGCAATAAGTGCAGGTCCAGATATTACTCGCAATTGCAATGGAACAACAGCAACAATGGCTGCTTCTTCCCCTGGAGTGTCACCTCCACAAACAGGTATTTGGTCAGTTATATCTGGTCCTAATGTCCCTGTATTTTCAAATATAAATCTACGTACTGCCGTTGTTAGTAATCTAATACCAGGTACTTATACTTTAAGATGGTCGGTTTCTGGCCCCTGCAGTAGTGGGTTTGATGATATGGTCATTAATGTAATAAATAATATTGCAGCACCCAGTGCAGGCTCGGCAACAACCTATACAACTTTTTGTAATAGTTCAGGTGTAGTAAGTCAGGTTTTAAATGCTAATCCACTTACTGCGGGAGAAACAGCCGTTTGGACACAAACTGGAGGTGGCATTGGAGCTCCCTACCCGAATGTTAGCTTTACTCCTAATACAACATCGTCAAGTGTAACTGTTTCCGGATTATCTGGTACTTTTCCCTACACTTTTTCTTATACTAAGACCAATGCATCAGGCTGTACCGCTTCGGCTACCCATACAGTTTATAGAGCACCGACTTTTCAAAATTTAACAAATCCACCCGATCAGGAATTGGCTTGTAATGCCATTGCCACAACTGTTCAATTTTCGTACGATGACCTTCCCACTATTACAACAGGTATAACCAGGGTTGGAACTTTTATTACAGGACCTTCAACTGGAACCATTGCTTATAGCACTTCTGCTGCCAGTGCTGGTACTAGAACAGACAATTGGAATATTGCTGCACTTACATCAATTGGCACTTATATATTTAGAGTAGAATACCGTAATGCATGTGGCTCCGTTTTCAGAGACATTGCTATCACCACTTCTAAAACGCCAGGTGATATTAATGCAGGAAGTGATATAGTACTACCATGTAATACACTCACTGCCATTCCTATCGGAAATGTTAGTATACCTGGTACCTATAATTGGACACAAGTAAGTGGACCAAATACAGCAACTATTGTTGGCGGTAGCACTAATACCCCAACAATGTCATCCTTGATTCAAGGTGTTTATAAAATGCGTCTACAGATATCCGGTGGTGTTGGATGTGCACCCAAAACAGATGACATGCTTGTTACGGTAACTCAAAATGCGCCTACTATTGCTAGTACAGGTGCTAATGCAACAGTATGTGCCGGTAGTTACCAATTGGCCGGCAATCAACCCAATTCATGGGAAGTAGGCACATGGACAGCATCGCCAAGTATAGGCATTAGTTTTTCACCCAATGCCAATAGTCATAGCGCAGTAGCTACTGGCTTGGCAGATACAACTACCTATACTTTTACTTGGACAGTAAGTAATTCCTGTGGTTCAGTAAATAGCTCTCAAACTATTGTTACCAATACCAAACAATCGCCAGCACCACCAAATGCAGGTGCAGATATATGTTTACCCTTTGGTTCAACCAGTACATCAATTACAGCAACTAATCCTGGTGCAGCAACATTAATTTGGACAGCTTTAACAACTGGTTCTACAGTTACCTCACCCAATGTGAGTTCTACAACAGTAAATTTTACAGGTGGTACAGGTATTTATTTATTTGAATGCAGACTTAGTGTTGCTGGTTGCAATGATTTAGCAGATACAGTAGCAGTTAGTATCAATCACAATATTACTGCCAATGCTGGAACAGATATCACTATTTGTGCGGCATCATTACCACAATCACTCTTATTAAATGGAACTAGTACAGCTGTAGGCGCTATTAGTAACTGGTCTCAATTATCGGGTCCTGCTGGGGCGATAATAGAAACACCTAATAATAGTTCAACGAATATAAACAACATGACTTCGGGTTTATATGTATTTCAATATGATGTTACGGCTGGAAATTGCGCAGCATCTACCGATTTTATAAATATTCGAATTTCAGCAGAACCTTCTACTGCTGATGCTGGTCCAGATCAATCCAAATGTGCTGTACTAGCAGCTACAGCAGTAACATTAGCAGCTGTTGCACCTACTATTGGTACAGGATACTGGCAAATAATTAGTAGTCCACAGGGAGCAGGAACAGCTACCATAACCAATTCCACTTCCCCTACAGCTACTGTTTCTAATTTAACACAGGGAACTTATACATTAAGATGGACGGTTACGAATGGACCTGTTTGTGCCGATAAAACAGATGATATGATTATTAGTGTAAGTACACAAGCCAATGCGGGTGTTGATGTCAGTTATTGCAATATAGCTTCCATCAATTTAACTGGTAATGCTAATACCACTGGTACCTGGTCATTTGTAAGTGGTCCAGCAGGTAGCACTATTACAACTAATTCGCCGAATACAGCTGTAGTAACAGATTTAGTTACCAGTATTCCTTCCAGCAATTATATATTTAGATATAGCCTTCCTATTTATGGTGCATGCCCTGCAACAACGGATGACATAGGTGTAAAAGTATATCCTACACCATCACAGGCAAGTGGTGGTGCAGATGTAGAAGTATGTTATAATCAAAGCTTGGCTACACTTACTGGAAATTCACCAACATCCGGTACTGCTAGCTGGGCTTGGGTAAGTGGTCCAACGCCCAATCCAACTGCTGGTATTGCCAATACAAATAAATCTGATACTAATTTGAATGTTACGAAAGCAGGGTTATATACTTATAATTACAGTATTAATACAACAACTCCATGTGTAGCCTCCACTGATCCAGTGTTAATAATAAAGGAAGATAGTGCAAGGGCGGGAGTCGATCAACAATTTTGTAATGTTAGTAGTATAAATCTATCTGCTAACTCTCCAATTTTATACCAAGGCACATGGAGTCTTATTAGTGGTCCAGCTGGTTATACAATTACAAACGTAAATAATCCAACTACTACTGTTACCGGTTTAGTTGCAGGTGTGTATTTGTTTAGATGGACCATTGGAGGAGCTGCAGGTTGCACTGAAAATTACGACGAAGTGCAAATTACTATAGATCCATTGGTAACTAGTTTGGGTGCAGGTAATAAATTTACATTTTGCGAAGGTAGCGCAGGCCCCATTCAATTAGGAGCAAGTGCACAAGCAGGTATTACGTATGCATGGTCACCCAATTTACTTTTAAGTGATTCTGCAATAGCACAACCACTATTTACTGGTTTGAATAATGCTGGCACCTATTATTACACATTAAGGGCTAATGCAGGTTCTTGTGAAGCTTTTTCGCGGGATACAGTAATTGTAAATTCTAAACCAGCACCATTGATTGCTATTAATTCATTGGGATGTAATGCAGTAACCTTTACAGGCTCAAATCTTAATCCTGCAGTAAGTTCGCCTACTTATACCTGGAATTTTGGTGCAGGCGCCTTACCTGCAACAGCCACAGGTGCGGGGCCGCATTCTGTAGTGTATATTGGCACTGGCAATAAAACTGCAACACTTACTATTGCAAGCCCAACACTTTGCAGTGAAATTGCATCAATAACGATTACCGGATCTTGTTTCCCACTGCCAATTACTATTAGTCAATTTTCTGCAGCGAGAAAGCAAGATCATATAGCATTAGCTTGGAAAGCCCAATCGGGTATCAATTTTAGTCATTTTGAAATTGAGCGTAGCTTAGATGGGCTCCATTTCATTTCAATAGGTAAAATATTTTATAAAGAAATTTTGCATGACTATAGTTTTGATGATGACTTTATTCCCAATAACGTTTCGAAATTATTTTATCGATTAAAATTAATAGATATAGATAAACACTTTTCGTATAGTCAGGTGGCAGTGATAAATATAATAACTAATAACAATGTTTTGGTGTGGCCTAATCCAGTTACCAATCAACTGAATATTGAGGTGGATATTAAGCAACCCAGAGAAACAGTATTAGTTGAGTTATTTGATGCACTGGGTAGCCTGCAGTTGAGGAAAATCGTCGAATTGACCAATGGAAAAAAACTGATTCAATTAAATCATTTGGAAAAGATGCCATCGGGATATTATAATGTACGATTGCAAAGTAATACGATATCAATGTCTATTAAATTGGTAAAATAAAAATAGCAGAAGAATCATATTCATAGCTTAATCGGGCTTTTATATTCATGTACCGGCTAGCATGATACAAAGTTGCTGGTAAATAATATGAATTTATATGATATGACTCATAAATTAGAATAGTAGGTTTTCTAATTTAAAGAATTGATTGAAGAATCAACTATAAACCTACTCTTAACCTGAAAACACCATCGTATGAAAAACCTCCTACTCATCCTCTCATTTTATATGATTACCTCGCAACTTGCAGGGCAATCTGGCTCTATTCTTCCATTACAATGGGATGAATTTACAATTGCCAAAAAGGATAAAAATGTAATGCTGCAATGGGTGATTTCTGGAGAAATCAATACTGGTTATTTTATTATTCAGCAAAGCCCGGATGCATTTATTTGGAAACAAGCAGGTCTGGTAAATGCTATTGATGAAAATAAATATTCAGCCATGTAAAGATTTATACATGAGTCACCACTAAAGGGAATGAATTACTATCGACTTATTCATATTGATAATGTTGGAAAGGAATCTTATAGCGAAGTGGCTAAAATTTATTTTGCCGAAAACAATAATGCTATTATGCTGATATCAAACCCGATTACCAATAATGAATTATTAATTCAAATACGGGAGGCTGACAATATCAATATTTTCAATTTAAATGGACAACAGTTTTTACAAAAGCATTTAAATGCTGGTTTAAATGCAGTTAATGTTAGTCAACTTACTCCTGGCCAATATTACCTACAATCCGGGAGAACTACTTTTAAGATTATTATCCAATAAAATTATCAATATATTTGATGGATACCTGTTTATTTAGGTATCCTTTTTTATTTGCAATTCTCTCATCGGCAAATACAATTTGCTTATTTTTATATTGATTTCAGTCATGCTCAATTAATCATTCCGATTGTTTCACTATGGGAATAAATACCAGGTTTAAAATAGTAGGTTTCAACTATAATTGGTTAGTCCTCTTAATAATTGCTGTACTTATTTCATTGAATGGTATCAGCCAAGCTACTGACAGCAATTCCTGGATTAGAATTAATTTGATGGGTTACCCTACCCAAGGAATAAAAGCTGCTGTTTACTGCACAAAAGAAAATCATTTACCAGTTAGTGTAGAAATTATTGAAGCTACCACTAAAAAAAACAAGGGTATTTTTTTACTTTCGCCAGATTTTGGAAGCTATGGCCCGTTTAAACATAGTGCCCGAATTGATTTCAGTTCCTTTGTAAAGCCAGGCAGCTATTATCTGCAAGCTGATCAGATTTCATCTCCTACTTTCACCATTGCAGACACAGTATACAATGGATTGGCCGATTTTTGTTTACGCTATATGCGACAGCAAAGAAATG
>CALRKF020000113.1:0-6787 GCA_943367825.1 Chitinophaga pinensis | reverse complement strand
AAGTAAGACGTGTGTTGAAAGAAGAATTTGAAAAAGAATAATTAGTGAATACCGAGGTTTATTGACTGATGATTATTGTGTGTATGGCTCAATGATTGAATCAGTTCAAGTACGAACAAAAAATAAAGAATGTCAGAAAAAACAGTAATACTGCCAAGGGCCATGAAGGCCGCCATCGAATTCAATGTAAGTAAGGAAACACTTGTTGATTTTTTGGCGAGCAAAGGCTTTAGTCCTGATGACCTGCAAAGAGATTTTAAGTTATCCGAAGATATGTATCGGGTGGCGCAAGCAGAGTTTCAACAGGATAAAGCTGCAAAGGCCAAAGCGCAGCAGGTAGAATTGGTAAAAGCACCAGCAGCTGAAGCAAAGAAGAAAAAAGATGAAGAGGATTTGTCTGTAAAGAAGAAAGAAGCTGCCAAGGTAAAAGAAGAACCAAAGCCTGTAGAAGAGCCAAAACCAATAGTTGAAGAAGTAAAAAAAGAGGAGCCAGTAGCTGAAGTTGTTGCGAAGGAAAAAATTACTAAGATAGACGCGCCTGAAATTGAAAAGCCAAAAGTGCTTGATAAGATTGATTTGGATGCAATTGATTCTTCAACTCGGCCTAAAAAATCTACCAAGAAAAAAGAAGCCGCTCCCGAAGAAGAAACCAGTGCTGAAAAACCAAAAAAGGTTATTAAGAAAGTAGTTGAAACACCCAAGGAAGAAGTAAAGCCCGTGGTGGAAGAAGTGAAAAAAGATATTCCGCCCGTTGAAGAGCATCATCCCATTATTGAAAATATTCAGGCAGCAAAATTAACGGGTCCAAAAATTCTTGGTAAAATAGAATTGCCTGTTGATAATGATACCCGACCTAAAAAAGACAATGATGAGAAGCGCAAACGCAAGCGTATTCCTATCGATAAAAAAACAGGTGGTGGTCAACAACAACAAGGTGGAGGACAACAACAAGGCAGCGGTCAGCAACAAGGTGGCGGTCAGCATCAGCAGCAAGGAAATCGCACTGGTGGTAATAATCGTACCGGACAAGACAATCGCGGTGGTGGCGGCAACCGATTCAATAATAACCGCGGAGCAAATACAAGCCCACGCAGGGAGGACAAAGTAATTGATGCTAAAGAAATTCAAGATAAACTAAAAGAAACACAGGCTAAATTGGCCGGTGCCGGTGGAAGAGGCAAGAGTTTGAAAGCAAAATACCGCAAAGCAAAACGCGATGAGCAAGCGGAAATGATGGGTGCAGAAGGGGATCAATCCAATAAACTGCAGGTCACAGAATTTATATCTGTAAGTGAATTGGCTGGTTTGATGGATGTAAGCTTTGCAGATGTTATCAGTAAATGTATGAGCCTTGGTATCATGGTTTCTATCAATCAGCGCTTAGAGGCAGATGTGATAGAATTGGTAGCGAGTGAATTTAATTATGAAGTAGAATTTATTGGAGTAGATGATGCTGCAGAACAGGAAATAGAAGAAGATGAAGACAATGAAGAAGATTTGAAACCAAGAGCACCGATTGTAACCATCATGGGTCACGTAGATCATGGTAAAACATCCTTGCTCGATTATATCAGAAACACCAATGTTATTGCTGGTGAGGCGGGTGGTATTACCCAACATATAGGGGCATACGAAGTAACCTTAAAAGACGGAAGGCATATCACTTTCTTGGATACACCTGGTCACGAAGCCTTTACAGCGATGAGGGCAAGGGGTGCAAAAGTGACGGATATTGCGGTGATTGTAGTAGCAGCAGACGATGCGGTGATGCCACAAACCAAGGAAGCCATTTCGCATGCACAAGCTGCGAATGTGCCGATGATTTTTGCCATCAATAAAATTGATAAAGACGGCGCTAATCCCGAAAAAATTAAAGAACAATTGGCGGGTATGAATATCCTGGTAGAAAGCTGGGGTGGTAAATACCAAAGTCAGGAAATCAGTGCCAAGAAAGGATTCCAGATTGATGAACTCCTTGAAAAAATATTACTGGAAACAGATATACTCGAATTAAAAGCCAATCCCGAAAAGCCTGCCAATGGTACCATCATTGAAGCATCATTGGATAAGGGTCGTGGTTATGTGGCAACTATTCTTGTGCAAAACGGAACGCTTCGCCAGGGTGATATGATTGTAAGTGGTCAGCATTTTGGTAAGGTAAAAGCGATGTACAACGAAAGGAACTCACGCATAGACGAAGCACCTCCTTCCACACCAGTATTGATACTTGGTTTGAACGGAGCGCCGCAAGCGGGTGAAACCTTTAAGGTATTTGCCGATGAAGCTGATGCAAGAGAAACAGCGTATAAGCGTGGCCAAATTTTAAGAGAGCAGGGTATGCGTGCTAAGAAGCATATTACACTGGATGAAATTGGACGTCGTTTGGCATTGGGTAACTTTAAAGAATTGAATGTAATCATCAAGGGTGATGTGGATGGATCGGTAGAAGCATTGAGTGATAGTTTACAAAAATTAAGTACAGAAGAAATTGTTATCAGGGTAATACATAAAGCTGTGGGTGCCATCACTGAAAGTGATGTTACATTAGCAAATGCATCTGATGCCATCATCATTGGTTTTAATGTGCGTCCTTCAATGCAGGCCAATAGGTTGGCAGAACAGGAAGCCATACAGATTAAGTTGTATTCCATCATTTACAATGCCATCGAAGAAATTAAGAGTGCGATGGAAGGTATGTTGGAACCAACAGTGGAAGAGAAGATTTTGGCCAATGTGGAAATCAGAGAAACCTATCGATTTGATAAAGCTACCGTTGCGGGTTGTTATGTATTGGATGGCAAAATTGCTCGTAATAGTCGTATCCGTTTGGTTAGAGATGGTATTGTAATCTTTACAGGTGAATTAAGTAGTTTGAAACGCTTTAAAGATGATGCCAAAGAGGTTAGTAGCAATATGGAATGCGGATTGGTTGTGAAAAATTACAATGATGTAAAAGTGGGTGATATTGTGGAGGCATTTGAAGAAGTGGAAGTAAAGCGTACCCTATAATGGGCGGCATTTGCCTGTAATCTTTTGTTAAATGAAAGTATAGCAGATAGCGCATGACGGCTATCTGTCTATTTTTGGAGTCAATTTTTATTATGAGAAATTTTTCATTTATTCTGCTGTTTGTTTTTGCCGGATTAATTGCTGTAGCACAACCACAAAAAGTTACCGCCGATAAAATTGTTGCCATCGTAGGCGATAAGATTATTTTAAAAAGCGATATCGATAATAATTTATTGGATATGCAAAGGCAGGGTATGGAAATACCTGCTAATGGAAAGTGTATGGTGGTTGAACAGGCGCTTGGTATTAAAGCCTTGGTATTACAAGCAGAAAAAGATTCATTGCCTGTGGGAGATGAAGATGTAGATGCAGAGATTGATAATCGTATTCGTTATTATATTAGTCAGTATGGTAGTAAGGATGAATTAGAACGTATTGCAGGTAAAACCATTTATCAGTTAAAGGAAGATATGCGCGAAGGCATTCGTGATCAGAAATTGGCACAAGCTATGCGTAATAAAATTGTAGGCGATGTTCGTATTACACCTACTGAAGTAAAAAATTATTTCAATAAAATTCCAGCTGATAGTTTGGCATTGTATGAAAGCGAAGTAGAGATTGGTGAGATTGCCCTATTTCCAAAAGCCAGCAGGGAAGCAGAAGAATATTGTAAGGAACAATTGACTACGTATAAGCTACAAATTGAATCGGGTAAAAAAGATTTTTGTACGGTAGCATCTTTGTATTCACAAGATCCGGGGAGTAAGGACAATTGTGGCAGGTATGAAGTGAATCGCAATTCAAAAGAAATGGATCCAGTATGGATGGCCAAAGCTTTTTCTTTGAAAGAAGGACAAATTTCTAGTCCGTTCAAAACCAGGTTTGGGTACCATATCATACAAATGATTAGTCGCGCAGGTGATGATGCAGTAGTAAGACATATTTTATTAGTGCCTCAGGTAACTTCATTTGAAATGAAGGCAGGTGCAGAAAAACTAGATTCAGTAAGGGCAAAATTGATTACTGGTAATTTACAATTTGGAGAGGCGGTATCAAAATACAGTGATGACGATGCCAGTAAATATACGGGTGGTATGAAGCAGGGTCCCAATGGAAACTTTATGACCATTGATCAATTAGACAAGGACTTGGTTGCAATGTTAAAAGACCTAAGGGTTGGACAATACAGTCAGCCTACCCCTTTTGCAGATGAGCGTGGTAGAAAAGGTATTCGCATTGTATATTTAAAAACAAGAACAGAGCCACATCGCGAGAACCTGAAAGATGATTATGATCGTATTGCCACCAGGGCACTAGAAGAAAAAAAGAATGAGTCATTGGAAATATGGTTTGGTAAAAAAATACCTACTTATTATTTAATGATTGATAAGGAATATAGTTCATGTGAAGAAATGCAGAAATGGATTGCTGCCATGAATGCCAAGAAGTAAGCAACAAATAAAAATTTTATTAAAGTGCTTCGCCATTGGCGGAGCACTTTAATTTTGTGTAATCGAAAAAGAATACTCATACTGTGATAGAAAAAAAACAAATAGTACATCAGGAAGAACGGGCCTTGTTGGTTGGGCTTGTTACCAAGGAGCAAACCGAGCAGCAATTGAATGAATACCTCGATGAATTGACTTTTCTAGCGGAAACAGCTGGTGCGGTAACGGTACGCAGGTTTTATCAGAAGCTGGCACATCCCGATAGCAAGACCTTTGTTGGAAAGGGTAAGTTGGAAGAGATTAAGCAATACATTTTACTCAAGGGTAATATTCATTTGGTAATATTTGATGATGAGCTTACGGGTTCTCAGATACAGCATATAGAAAAAGAGTTGGGGGTAAAGACGATTGACAGAAGTGATTTGATATTGGACATTTTTGCAAGGAGGGCTAAAACGGCACAGGCCAAGACGCAGGTAGAGTTGGCGCAATACCAATATATACTTCCAAGGTTGAAGGGTATGTGGAAGCATTTGGAAAGGCAGGGTGGAGGTGTAGGTACAAGGGGACCGGGTGAAACAGAGATTGAAACCGATCGTCGTATAGTAAAAGATAAAATCAGTTTGTTGCGGAAAAGGTTGGCAGAGATTGACAAGCAAGCATACACGCAAAGAAAAGACAGGGGTGAATTTATTCGGGTAGCCTTGGTGGGTTATACCAATGTGGGCAAGTCTACCATCATGAATGTACTTAGTAAAAGTGAAGTGTTTGCCGAAAATAAATTGTTTGCCACATTGGATACTACCACCAGAAAAGTAGTATTTGAGCAAACGCCATTTTTGCTCAGTGATACGGTAGGGTTTATACGAAAATTGCCGCATCATTTGGTAGAGAGTTTTAAAAGCACTTTGGATGAGGTAAGAGAAGCAGATATATTATTGCATGTGGTAGATGTTTCGCATCCGCAATATGAGGAGCAACTGAATGTGGTGAATAAGACATTGGCGGAATTGGGTGCAGCAGAAAAGCCTACTGTTACTATTTTCAATAAAATGGACAGGTATGAAAAAGAGGCATTTGACGAATGGTTAGAGGAAGGTGTTAAGCAGGAGATTGTACAGGATTTGAAACAGCGTTGGCAGAATGAGACTAGGGATAATTGTGTATTTATTTCTGCCACGGAACGAAGTAATTTGGAAGAGTTGCGACAAACGATTTTGAATAAAGTAAGGGATATGTATCGGATACGGTATCCCTATAAAGCAGAGTTTTTTTATTGATGGAGTCAGCAAAAAAATACGAATGGCATAAAATTGCCGAATCGGAGGCGGACATTGCATTTTTAGATAGTGGATTAGCGGAATTGGAGGTGGGAGGTAAAAAAATATGCATTGCTCGGTATGGGCTGGAATTGAAAGCTTGTGCGCATCAATGTCCGCATGCAGGGGCCCGGATGCACCAGGGTTATTTGGATCCACAGGGTAATATTGTATGTCCATTGCACCGGTATAAGTTCAGCTTACAAAATGGCCGAAATATCAGTGGGGAGGGTTATTTTTTAAAAACGCACCCATTGGAAATCAGGGAAGAGGGGATATTTATCGGTTTTGAAAAAAATAAAGGCTTTGGCTTTTAAATACTTGGCTTTATTTTTCTTTCAAAAAAGAAAAAAGCCTTATTTTTGCTGCCCCGAAAGGGGAACACTCCTCAATAGCTCAGTTGGTTAGAGCATCTGACTGTTAATCAGAGGGTCTCAGGTTCAAGTCCTGATTGGGGAGCCATAGTGGACAAACCCGCATTTTTGCGGGTTTTTTCTTTTTTAGAACGGCTGGAATCCGCTACAGGACTGCATATCAGCCTAACCAATGAGTTGATACGAGCGGTTCGAGGTTGTAAATTTTCAAAAACGATTTTTTCAGGGAATATTGAACCAATGATCTGTTGTTTAATGGCCAGATCGCCCTCAGAATAAAGCCTGTCAAGGTTCTTAAAGAAATAGGTTCCGAAGGAAAGGTATTTTTCCAGTTCTGAGTTGGCCTCATCGGTTTGGCTGAGCCTCATCTCCAGGTTTCTTATTTGGGGCTCATAACGGGCTTTAATTGGAAAATCCGGTGATATTGACCACCTAAATCCGGTGCAAACTGACCACCCTTAGTTAAGGTCCATACGCTGCATCAAAAAGGTTGATTTTATTTGTTAAAAATAATGGTTTATTTGTTGTTGTCTTCTGTTTTTTTATTCCATTTTTTTCTGAGCGATTCTCCTTTTAATTCAATACGCTGTGTATTGTTGATTATTCTGTCAAGGATTGCATCAGCTACTGTTTTTTC
>CALRKF020000112.1:0-6886 GCA_943367825.1 Chitinophaga pinensis | reverse complement strand
TCCACGATGGTCTCTTTTTTCAAATCGGTACGACGCTCTAATTCTTCTGCACTTAAATCCAATACAGACCTGGCAGTATCACATCCCACTTTTTTCAATGCTTCAATTACCCATGGTTCAATTTCATCACTGAATTCTTCCAAATCAATATCAAATTCTTCTTCTTCACCTTCATTGTCGCGGAACACATCAATTTCGTATCCGGTCAATTCACAAGCCAATTTGATATTAACACCTCTTCTTCCAATGGCCAAAGAAACCTGATCGGGTTTAAGGTATACATTGGCATGCATGGTTTCATTGTCCAATTGCATGCTGGTAATTTTAGCAGGCGTTAATGAACGTTGAATCAACAACTGTGTATTAGCTGTCCAGTTGATCACATCAATATTTTCATTTTTTAATTCACGTACAATACCATGAATACGGCTTCCTTTCATACCTACGCAAGCACCTACTGGATCAATTCTGTCATCATAACTTTCTACCGCCACTTTTGCTCTTTCTCCTGGGTCTCTAACAATCTTCTTCACTACAATCAATCCGTCAAATATTTCAGGCACTTCTATTTCCAGTAATTTTTCAAGGAAAGAAGGACTGGTTCTTGAAATGATAATAACAGCCTGGCTGTTCTTTAATTCTACTTTTTTCACCACACCCCTAACCGTTTCTCCTTTTTTAAAGTAATCAGTAGGTATTTGTTCCGATTTGGGTAGCAACATTTCATTGCCTTCCTCATCCAATAACAATACTTCTTTTTTCCATACCTGGTAAACTTCACCACTAACGATTTCGCCTACACGATCTTCGTATTTTTTGATGAGAATATTTTTCTTCAAATCGTTGATACGAGCAGCCAGGGTTTGTTTACCGGCCAATATCGCACGACGTCCGAATTCTTTTTGAATATCTACTTCTTCATATAATTCTTCCCCCACGGTATAATCGGGTTCGATTTTGATGGCATCTTTCAGCTCAATTTCAGTAAGGGTATTGTACAAATCGTCGTCTTCAACGATGGTACGTCTGCGAAAGATTTCTAAATCACCTTTCTGATCGTTTACAACCACATCAAAACACTCATCACTACCATATTTTTTACGGATCAGGGTTTTAAACACGTCTTCCATTACTTTCATCAGCGTTGGACGGTCAATGTTTTCTGCCTCCTTAAATTCCTGAAAGGAATCAATCAAATTAATACGAGCCATAATCAGCTCCGGCCTCAATAATATCCCTGCCGGAAGGGGGTTTTGTTAAATAATTAAAACTTTATTTGTACAATGGTTTCCTTAATGTCAGAAAACCCAATTTCCATTTCCTTGTTGACTGCTTTTTTACCCTTTCCTTCTGTAAAGGCAATCTGAACACCATTTTCGGTAACCACAGTAAGTTTGCCTTCGTATTTGGCATCTTGGGTACTGATGGCTACATTTCGACCGATATTTTTAAGATACTGCCGATGTAATTTCAGTGGCTCTTCTACACCCGGACTACTTACTTCTAGGGAGAAATCGCCATTGGGATACATGCCCAATTCTTCCATCTGACGATACAGTGCCCGATTAATTTTGATACATTTTTCAATGCTTAATCCATTGTCGGCATCAAGATAAATTTTAAAATTATTAATGGGCTTGATGCGGATAGATACCAAAAAGATATCCTCTGTGAGCAAGGGTAATAATAATTTTTCGACTGCTTGAATTTGTGTATCCTCTATCATGATAAAAGAAGAAGGGAACGCCTCCGTTCCCTTCATTTGCTTCTTTGTATACTGCAAATATAGTAAAAACATTGATGCCGGCAAATTTTGACTGGATATTTGACCCTTGCAGATATTATCATTTCTTTAAAACATTTAACCGACTGAAACGTCTAAATGCTTGTAACTTTGTACCATGTTTAAAGTAATTGTAGAACTCTTTGTACTATACCTGCTCTATAAACTCATTTTTGATTTTATTATACCGGTATACAATACCACCAAACAAGTGAAAGAGAAGGTGGGCGAAATGCATAATCGCATGAATGAACAAATGAAGCAGCAACAGGAGCCGCCTAAAACCACCCAAGCAAAGGCGAGTGCTAAGCCTGCTAGAGAGGATTATATTGAGTTTGAAGAAGTTAAATAAGTCCCAGTTCCTCAATTTTTTCAGTAGGTAATAATAAATGCGTTTGGATGCCCAATTTGGCAGCTGCTGCTATATTATTGGAGGAATCATCAATAAACAATGTTTCTGATGCCAATATTCCTGCATCTTGCAACACATATTCATAAATAGCCGCATAAGGCTTTCTTAAATGAATCTGGTGCGAATAATAGGCCTTGGTAAAATAGTCATCCATCGAAGGTTTACCTGCAACAGGATTATATAATTGATGAAAACTACGGTGGTGAATGCTATTGGTATTGCTCAGTAAGTATAGTTTATAATGGGATGCCAATCTTTCTAAATAAGACAGGCTATCAAGGCGAAAATCCAGCAAGATGGCATTCCAGGCATTTTCTAATTGTTGATGGGTAACAGGTGTTTTGATTTCCTTTTTCAGGGCCTCGTAAAAATCATGCTCGCTAATTTTACCCGTTTCCAAATCTTCAAACAAAGTATTGGCCGTAAACTGGTCATACATGGTATCAAAATTAGGAATGCCTAATTGGCGAAAAGCGGCAATAGTTTTTTGATAATCGATATCAAAGAGCACTCCTCCAAAATCGAAAATTATATTTTTAATTGCTGGCATATTTTAAAAATTGGCTGCAAAATATCTTATTTTACTTACTTTTGCCCTCCATTAAAAGCATTTTAGTGAAGTTGCACCCTGTGGAAGATTGATTTTAGTTCTTATTTTTTAAAACTTCCAATTTTAACCGGATTGGTAGTGTTTACACATATTTTTTCATTTTCACTTTACTGTTGAAATTGAAAGGGCCTATAGCTCAGCCGGTTAGAGCACCTGACTCATAATCAGGGGGTCCCTGGTTCGAGCCCAGGTGGGCCCACAAAAAAGCCCGATATATTATTATCGGGCCATTTTTTTGGTTGTAGCAAATGTATGTATGCTGTCTTGCTACGGTTTGAAGGAAGGTCTTTGACTTTCATTTAACCTTTCATTAACCCCTAAGGCAATTAATTTTGCCCGATATAATTTTGATTATGAAGAAATTAGTACTTACCATGCTGGCCGCCAGCTGCACAATTTTAAGTTTTGCGCAAGGGAAAAAAGACTGGTCAAAAATTGACCTAAGTAACCGCCCGGGCGATCATTTTATGTTTCAGATAAGTAGTGATCATTGGACAGGCACTCCTGATAGTATCAAAAGCAAGGAAACTGGCTTTTCCCGTGGTGCCAATGTATATGTGATGATTGACAAACCCTTTAAATCCAATCCACGCTTTAGTATTGGTTTAGGCTTAGGCATCAGCAGTAGCAGCATGTATTTTAAGAAATTAAATATCGATATTAGTTCTGGTGGCAGCATCGTTCCATTTAAAAACCTCGACACAACAGATCGTTTTAAGAAATATAAATTGGCTTCCAGCTTTCTTGAATTACCAGTAGAATTGCGCTTTTCATCCGATCCAACCAATGATAAAAAAAGTATTAAGGCCGCATTGGGTGTTAAAATAGGCACTTTATTGAATGTACATACCAAGGGAAAAAATCTACAAAACAAGGATGGCAAAACCATCAATTCCTACACTTTAAAAGACAGTAAAAAGAATTTCTTTAATACCACACGTATATCTTTAACCGGAAGAGTAGGTATTGGTCATTTTTCATTATTCGGAAGTTATGCCTTTACCAATATCTTCAAAGATGGTGCTGCGGCTGCCATCAAGCCCTTTCAGGTGGGCATTTGCCTGAGTGGATTGTAAATTTTATTGATATTATTATAATTAAATATATTCAACTAAAATCCCGCTTAATAGCGGGATTTTAGTTTGCTACTGTTTTGCAAAAACTTAACTTTGCCGCTCACTCCACAAAATGAGCGACGAAATCAAACACGAATGCGGCCTTGCTTTTATCCGCCTTCGCAAGCCTTTTAGTTATTACCAGCAACAATATGGAACAGTATTGTATGGCCTTAACAAGCTGTACTTACTCATGGAAAAACAACACAATCGCGGGCAGGATGGTGCAGGTATTGCTACTGTAAAACTAAATACAGAACCTGGCTATCCCTTTATGCATCGCTTGCGCAGCAATGCCAACCAACCCATTGCCGATTTATTTGCACAAATAGGAAAGGAAATTGATGAGGTTCAAAAATTTCAACCTGATATTAAGAATCATCCCGGATTAATGAAGGGACATATCAACTATTTAGGAGAGGTACTTCTAGGTCATTTACGTTATGGCACACAGGGTAAAAACAATGTGGAGTTTTGTCATCCTTTCATAAAACGCAATACCATCCCCGCCAGAAACTTGGCGCTGGCAGGCAATTTTAACCTTGTTAATACAGAAGAGCTGTTCGCTTTAATCAATTTTGATCCGGGAGAATTTCAACGGCAAAGTGATTTGGCTGCCATGATGGAAGTATTGCACCATTTTCTTTCCAAAGCGGATGAGGCTTTTCAGGAAAACCTGGATATAGTAAAAGTGCTGAAGAAAGCAGTGCCATTATTTGATGGCGGATTTCATTTTAGCGGGCTGGTAGGTAATGGTGATGCATTTGTAATGAGAGATGCACATGGCATTCGCCCCAGTTACTATTATGTAAATGAGGATGTAATTGTGGCTGCCAGCGAAAGAGCCGCCATTCGTACAGCCTTTAACGTGGGCGAAAATGAAGTGCAGGAATTGATGCCAGGTAATGCCATTATCGTAAAAGCAGATGGAAGTTTTAGCATAGAAGAAATTATAGCTCCAAAAGAAAGAAAAGCCTGCAGTTTTGAACGCATTTATTTTAGCCGTGGTAGTGATGAAAAAATTTATCGCGAAAGAATTGCGTTAGGTTATAACCTAAGTGATACAGTATTAAAAGCGGTGCAATATGATTTAAAGAATACTATTTTCTCATTCATTCCCAATACCGCCGAAACTGCTTTTTATGGGCTGTTAAAAGGAGCAGAAGATTACCTGAATAAAATTAAAGTAGAGCGCATCCTTAGCTGGAACAAAGATTTTGATGATGAGAAGCTAACGGAAATGATTAATCGCCGAATTAGAATTGAAAAGATTGCCATTAAAGATGTTAAACTCCGCACTTTTATCACAGAAGATAATAGCCGGAATGAAATGGTACAGCATGTATACGATATTACCTATGGTACCGTTAGAAAAGGACTTGATTCATTGGTGGTAATTGATGATAGTATTGTAAGGGGTACTACACTTAAGGAAAGTATCATACGAATGTTGGCAAGACTTTCCCCTAAAAAAATAATTGTTGTTTCCTCGGCTCCACAAATTCGCTATCCCGATTGTTATGGTATCGACATGAGTAAAATGGGAGATTTCATTGCTTTTAAAGCAGCCATTGAATTATTAAAAGAAAGTGGTAGGGAAAGTTTATTAACAGATTTGCTAGACAAATGCAAGGAATTACAACGCAATAACCAGTTACATACCGAAAATCTGGTGCGCCATATTTATAAACCATTTACACCGGAAGAAATATCTGCAAAAATTGCACAGTTGATTTCTCCCAAAGAAATAGAAGTGCCAGTAGAAGTCATTTATCAAAAAATTGAAACACTGCACGAAAGCTGTCCAAATAATAAAGGCGACTGGTATTTTACCGGCAATTATCCAACACCGGGTGGTAACAGGGTTTGCAATAAAGCCTTCATGAATTATATGGAAGGGAAAAACGTGAGGGGTTACTAGTACTATTCTTCAATAGTCCATTCTGTCAAGCTTTTACATTCATGATACAATGATATCAGCCAGACTATTTTGTCTATAGTCTTTTTATTGTTTTTCCTTAATATGTTTTAAATTTAATACATGAAAACACTGCTCCTAATCCGACATGCTAAAAGTGATCAAAGTTTTTTTGGTAATGATTTTGACCGTCCCCTGAATGAAAGAGGACTAAAAGATGCCCCTGCCATGGCGGAAAAATTACTTCGTAAAAACATAGAGCTGGATGCATTGATTAGTAGTCCTGCCCTTCGGGCTAAAACTACTGCTGAAATATTTGCAGCCACTTACAAGCTATCGCTGAATGAAATAATTTTTAAACCCGAACTATACCATGCTTCCAAGAAAGTGTTGAATGAGGTGGTAAGGGGGCTGTCAAATGACTGGAACCATGTAGCCATTTTCTGCCACAATCCAGGAATCACTTATTTTGCTGATGCACTTGTGGAAGAGGTATCAATAGATAATATGCCAACCTGTGGTGTTTTTGCAGTAAACATACATGTAAACAACTGGAATGAATTTACTGCAGGTAATAACAGTTTCTTATTTTTCGAATGGCCCAAAAAATAAATATTTTATGCGATCAACACTGCTTTGCATTCTACTCCTGCTTTTTCAAAATAATTTAAAGTCGCAGGATTTTGTAATTACTAAAACTGGCGATACAGTTAGGGGTAGTATTAAAATAAATACGAAAGAAATTCTAGTGGAGAACAACCAGGTAGTAAAAACATTTAATACCGAGGATATTGCTAAGGTAATGATTAATAAAAAGGAAAGATTCCCCTTACGCTTGGTACTACTTGGGTATACAGATGATATCGAAACTGTAAAAAATCCAAATTATACCGACCCTGTATATGATACTACCATATTATTGAAATTAATTCTCGAGGGACCTAAAATGAATATGTACACTGCAAAGGATAAAAGAGGAGTGGATTATTATTTTGTAAAGCGACCCGAAGATAAGGAAGCCATTCAACTTTTGTATAAAGTGGGTGGC
>CALRKF020000111.1:0-7087 GCA_943367825.1 Chitinophaga pinensis | reverse complement strand
TATTAATTTGTTTAAAGATCTTTTAGAAACACTAGAAATAGGATCCCTTTGTGCACTAGGAGGCGGTTTGCCCTTACCTATAAAAAATGCTTTGCAGTATTTTGATAATGAACTTTCAACTTATTTTAAAAATTCCTGATGATGCCAATTTCAATTAAAAAGGAATCACTTTATGGGAAGAAGGAAAATGGCAAAACAGTTGTCTATACGGGAAGTATGGATAAAGGTAAAAAAGTATTTGCCTATATCAATGACGAAGCATTTGATTTATTGGATGCAACAGCAACAAATGGGAAAGGAGAAACAGTGCTTTCTTTTATTCGACGCATTAAAGGAAAAGATGCTATTCCCACATTATGTGATGCACCTCAATTAGATCCCTTTGGCTCTTGCCGGGTATGTAGTGTAGAAGTGGCATTAGTGGCTGGAGGGCCTTTAAAAACAATGGCTTCCTGTCATACCCCTGTTATACCAGGTTCTTATATTTATACAGATAGTGAACGCATACAAAAATTAAGACGGAATATCATCGAATTGGTATTAACTGATCATCCATTGGATTGCCTTACTTGTGAGGTGAATAATAATTGTGAATTACAAACGGTGGCTGCCCGCGTGGGTATTCGTGCTACAAGATACCCTGCTGGTAAGCAGCATTTGGACAGGGAAAAAGATTTGAGTCATCCTTATATGACCAGTGATTTTTCTAAATGTATTAATTGTTTTCGTTGTGTACGTGCCTGTGATGAAGTACAGGGCCAATTTGTACTTAGTATGGCAGGACGTGGATTCGACAGTCATATTGTTAAAGGTGCAGGGGTTAATTTTAAGGAAAGTGATTGTGTGAGTTGCGGTGCTTGTGCTCAGGCTTGTCCCACTTCGGCCATCAGTGATGTGTTTGAATCTAAATCTATTGCATTTGATAATAAAGTTAGAACTGTATGTACCTATTGTGGTGTAGGTTGCAATTTAGAAGTGGCTGTAAAAGGCGGAGGAATTAAATCTATTCAGGCTCCTTTAGATGCAGCGGTGAATATTGGACATACTTGTTTGAAAGGACGTTATGCTTTTTCATTTTATAATCATGCTGATCGTTTACGTACCCCATTAATAAAAAAAGAGGGCGTATTTGTAGAGGCCAGTTGGGAAGAAGCTTATGATTTTATTGCTCAAAAATTAATGACCATCAAAAAAAATGATGGCCCCGACTTTATTGCTGGAATATCTTCTGCTAGATGTACCAATGAAGAAAATTATTTGATGCAGAAATTTATTCGCGCAGTAATAGGCACTAATAATATTGATAGTTGTGCGAGGGTTTGTCATTCACCTACTGCTATAGGAATGCAAAGAACTTTCGGGACAGGTGCGGCTACTAATTCGGTTGTTGATTTAAAGTATACTGATTGTATGATGGTCATTGGTGCCAACCCAACAGATGCACATCCTGTAACAGGCGCTAAAATAAAGCAACAGGCTTTAAAGGGAAAAACACTGATTGTGATAGATCCCCGTAAAACGGAGCTTACTAAATATGCGCAATTCCATTTGCAATTGCGGCCAGGCACCAATGTTGCCTTACTGAATATGATGTTGTATTATATCATTAGTGAAAAATTAGAAGATCAGGGATTTATTGCAGACAGAACCGAAGGGTATGAAGCATTTAAAGAAAACATATTACAATTGAATGTGGAGGAGTTGGAGAATATTACTGGGGTTGATAAATCACTTGTACGAGATGCTGCTATGGCTTATGCCAGTGCTGGCAATGCCATGTCCTTTCATGGGCTGGGTGTAACGGAGCATTCGCAAGGAACTTATACTGTTATGTTAATTGCAGATTTGGCAATGATTACCGGCAATATTGGAAGAAGAGGAGTAGGGGTAAATCCATTGCGTGGTCAAAATAATGTACAAGGTGCGGCAGATATGGGTTGTCAACCTTATCAGGGTGCTGGTTATATGGATGTTACAAATGCGGATAACCATCGACGTTATGAATCATTTTACAATGCTAAATTACCAATACATGTAGGATATAAGATTCCTGAAATGTACCAAGCCGCGTTGAATGGTCAGTTGAAAGCCATGTGGGTAATAGGAGAGGATATGGCACAGACAGACCCCAACACTCATCATGTATTAGCTGCTTTGGAAAAATTAGAATTATTGGTAGTGCAGGAGTTGTTTATGACAGAAACTGCTAAATTGGCTACGGTGATATTACCCGGTGCTTCTTTTCTGGAAAAATCGGGCACATTTACCAATGGAGAAAGAAGAATACAGCGTGTCAATAAAGTAGTGGATCCCATTGAGGGAACCAAGACTGATGGGCAAATAATTGTTGACATCATGAATAGAATGGGTTATCCGCAAGAGGAGTATAATCCGGAAAATTTATTAAAAGAAATTGCTGCTATTGTTCCATTTTTTGCTGGAGTAAGCTGGAAAGAATTAGGCGAAAATGGAAAGCAATGGCCAGTGGCGATGGATGGCAGCGATACGGAGATTTTACATACCAGTAGTTTCTCCCGTGGTAAAGGAAAATTTCAGTACAACGATTTTAAAGAATCAGCAGAGATTGTTCAGCATGGAAAAGAATATCCATATATCATTACTACCAATCGCGAACTGGAGCATTATAATTGTGGGGCTATGACTCGTAGAACACGCAATGTTCAAATCATTACGGAAGATGTTTTATTGATTAATCCATTGGATGCCGCCAAACATTTTATTGCTGATGCGGATATGGTATGTGTGGAATCTCCCAGGGGTAAGGTAGATATAAAGGCAAGGATAAGCGATGAAGTAAAACCGGGCATTCTTAGTAGTACATTTCATTTTCCGGAGATCATGCTCAATAATATTACCTCGAGTATCAGCGATTCGGAAGCTATGTGTCCAGAATACAAAGTGGTGGCTTGCAATATTCGGAAAAGTAAGGGGAAGTATAAAGGTTAATGTAGCCCTCAGTCTTTTCAATCTTGGTTTTCAAAGCCATACCTTATTGCTGCTACCAGTACTGTACTATTTATATCTTGTAGACTTTTAAATTTAATGCAATACCCGCTCACGCTTGCCTTGCCTATTTCTTTCCCATAGGTATTGACCAAGTAAGCTTTGTCGGCAATTCCCATGATATAGATTGAAATGCCGATTGTGTTTGCACTCATGCCAATTTTAAAAAAATCTCTTGTTTTTCCATTCGCATATTTTATGGTTTGCATTCCATATCCAATTGTAGGGTTAGTGACAACTTTATTATCACTGTTTTTGCCATCATCGAACCACAATTTACAATTGGGTGCTACTTGCAAAATGAGTTGGTGCAAAGTCTGCATGTCGCTGCATTTAGCTGCTGTTTGGCTATCAATATGTGCTTTAATTTGTGATTCAACTTTCATTTAAAAATAATTAAGCGTGTTGATTTGCTTTTCAAAATAGCATATTCTATGCTATTGATTGCGTTTATTTATTATTCTTGGTGTGCCTTGCTAATAAATTTTCAAGACTATTCATGGTACTTGTAAATCCTAGTTTAAAGCCTTCCAGTAATCTTTCCATGCGTTCAAAAGATTCATTATAAATGTTAATGCTCACTGTTGTAATGCCATTTTCTTCACTGAAATTGTATTCCCATTCTGATCCTGGTAATTCAGGGTTTTCATCCTTGTCTGCAAATGCATTCAACATTTTAAAATTAGTCCTTGGGGTAATGGAAGTATATTCTTGAATGGACCAACGTTCTTGCCCATCGGCACTTACCATGGCATAAAATCTTTTTCCACCAACAACAAAATTCATATATTTTGTTTTGGATACCCATGGTGCAGGTGCTGTCCATTGGTCGAGTATGTCTGCTTTAGTAAAAGCATCCCATACCAGCGACAGTTCAGCTGCAAAGGTTCTTGTAATGAATACTTTTTTTGCTGTTTTGTCAACAGTAAAGTTAAAAAGCAAATTGTTATTTGTTATTGCATCCTTATTTTGACCTTCTTGCATAGTTGGTTTCATTTTTTTTGTTTTTTCATGTTTAATAATACTTTGTCGAGCTGATTAAATCGATGCTCCCAAATTTTTCGGTATTGTTCCAACCATTTATCTATTTCTTTCATTTTATCTATTTCAAGAACATAATATATCTCTCTTCCTTGGAAACTTTGTTTTACAAGATCACATTCTGTTAGAATGCGTAAATGTTTTGATACAGCCTGGCGGGTGCTATTGAAATTTTCGGCAATGGCAGTAGGAGTCATTGCCTGTACTGCTATTAATGCAATGATTGCCCGCCTTGTTGGATCTGCTATTGCTTGAAAAATATCTCTTCGCATTTGGTGCTATTATTAGTTATATGAAACTGTTCGGTTGCAAATATACATGCAACTAATCGGTTTCGCAAATATTTTTTTCAAATTATTTTATTAGGCTCAATTTTTAGGATATGATTACCTATTGCTTGCGGATGATACAACTAGCTATATTTATCGCAAATTCTATTGCAGAAATGGCGACTCAGCTATTTTTTATAAAATGATTTAGAGGACTGTTTCCTTTTTAAGCGCTTCAGCCATCATACGTGTATGAGTCAATGATTTTATATTTGTCCAATTGCCATGGCCTACAATTACATATTTGGGGTAGGGGCATTTTTGCTGAACCTTCTTTATTGTAGTAGCATATTCGTTTTTATTAGCATCCCCTAAATAGCCCAAATCTTCATCTTCAAAACTTTTTATTAAACAAGCGCCATAAAGAATCTTTTCATGCTTAAACCAAATGATAATATTGTCTGGGCTATGTCCCTGGCCCGGGTAAAAGGTTTCAAAAGAATATTTTCCAATCTTAAATACAGTATCCTTGTTAATCAGGTATGCAGCACGTTTTTTATTATTTTTTTTACTGAATTCATCTGTAAGTGCTGTGGTATAAGTTTTGATACCCTGCTGATTGTAATAGGCAAGTCCTGCTGTTCTGTCGTCATGAAAATGTGTGGCAATACAAAGCTCTACTTTTTTATGGTGTTTTAATTCTATTGTATCAAGCAATGCCTGAAACTGTGTAGTATCCCAGGGAGTATCAAATAAAACCACCGATTTGTCAGTAACCAGGTACATTCCATTGGCGGAAATCTTTTCTCCTTGGTATAGATGATAGGTTGTATAAATATAAAAATCGTCTTTTAGGGGAGTTATTTGCAAATTGCTACTTGTAATCTGCCCAAACATATTTGTCAGAGAAAATATAAATGATATTGATAATAAATATTTACGCATTCTTTTTTAAAAATTAGTTTATCGTCTTCCCATTTTACTGCAGCTTAAAATTATAATATTTATTTCCTAACATTCTATTTTTTTGTAATTACAAGTTCCAATGCTGATAGCCTTTTTGCCAGTTCATCGTAGGCTGATTGAACAGTAAGGTTTTGTTTCTTTAGTTCAGTAATCATTGCTTGCTGTTCTTGTACTGCTTTCACTAGCGGTACTACAAATTCCTCGTATGCAATGCGGTAATGATCTTTGTCGTGTTGCGGACGAATAACGCCATCAAAATTATACCCGCTTTCATTGGCTGCTTTTTCTACTTCTTGGGCTACAAAGCCTGTCATGGTAATGGCTTCTTTATTCCGGATGGCATCATCTATAAATACACTGTCTCTTGCTGCTGATTTCATTTTCCCATTTCCATATGGACTTGTTCCCCAAAAATTATATAGGCCTCTTACATCCATGTGGTAGGTAACAGGTCGCAGACGCATGATAAAGTTTAGGCCCACCACTTGCTCATTAATATTTTTCTTGAACCTGCCATCACTGAAATTACTCCAAGGGGCATAACCACCTGTGGCGGTAATAGGAGGAGAACCCAATATGACACAATTGTTGCTATTAGTAAAGGCATTGTATCCAATTGCAGTGGAATAACTTCCAAAGCTGATGTGGGAGATGTAACCAACCAGGGTATTACCACTTAAATTGGGATTATCGTTTCCAGCATCTACACCAATGGCCGTGTTGGAATTGCCATTAAGGTTATTTTTAAGTGCAAGAAATCCAATAGCAATATTATTCTCTCCATCGGTATTAGACATCATCGATTGGTATCCAACAGCACTATTTCCCATTCCATTTGAGTTTCTGAGAAGAGCAGAATAGCCGCTTGCTGTATTCCCATTCCCTGTTATGTTGGAATATAATGCACTGTCGCCGTTTGCAGTATTAAGGTCTCCAATTGTATTTGAATGCAGTGAATTTGCACCAGTTGCAGTATTGCCCATTCCTTGACTATTGGATAAAAGCGATAAATAACCGTTGGCCGTATTATTGGTTCCAAAAGTATTACTCTGAAGGGCCGAAAAGCCAGTGGCGGTATTCTGGTTTCCATTAATGTTACTATAAAGTGCAAGGCTGCCTGTGGCGGTATTGCTGTTGCCGCTATAATTTGAACCTAATGAAAAAGTGCCACTGGCGGTATTGGAAATCCCATCATAGTTTGTGTAAAGGGAATGATAACCAATTGCAACATTATCACTGCCAGAACTGTTAAGCCTAAGTGCCGATGCACCTATTGCGGTGTTATAATTTTGAGTGTTATACTGCAATGCCCTGCTTCCAATAGCTGTATTTTCATTACCAGAAATATTATTGTAAAGTGCATTAATGCCAAGGACGGTATTAAAACTTCCGTTTAAGTTACTAGACATGGCCGAACTTCCGATTGCCGTATTACTGCCACCCGATGTATCTGAAAAAAGCGCCTTATATCCCATAGCCGTATTGTCGATGCCGCTGCTATTGCGATTAAGAGAACTAAAACCAATACCCGTATTGTAATTGCCAGACGTATTTAAATGCAATACACTATCTCCAATGCCTGTATTAAATGCACCGGTAATATTATTTTTTCCTGTACCAATACCTAGGAATACATTGTAGTTAGTAGAACTCAGTTCTCCAGCCCATTGGTTATTCACCCTAAAACGTAAGGGCTGTGCATCTGTGGTGCCAATAAAATTATTTACAGGGTTGATGCCAGCATTGCCCGCCAAACTCCAGCCGCTGCTGGGGGTACTAATTTCTCT
>CALRKF020000110.1:0-7136 GCA_943367825.1 Chitinophaga pinensis | reverse complement strand
ATCTACTGAAGGAGTAGCAGGTCCGAAATTGATACTGATGCCACCCATTGATGGCGGATTAATCAGCAAACCCAATCTTTCCACATAGGATTTTTGTAGGTTCCTTCTGTATACATCAATGGCTTTTTTAGTGGCCAATTCAGTAAATACATTTTGTTTCAAATCAGATAGTAAATCATTTACTGTATATGCTTTTGCTCCATTGGCAGTTTCAGCATTTACCATTTTGTTCATGGTAGTAGTGCTTAACATTCTTCCCAATGCAGTTTCCTGCAATGCCAGTATATAGGCGGCGCTATTGATATTTGTTTTTTCGCTGATTTCTTTATTGATTACCCAGGTAGGCGTTGTAAACACTTGTTTATTGATGAAGTCCATGGCTTCTTTTTGTGTTTCCTTACTAACAAATTCATATACGGCACCAGCCTGGTTATTTTTTTTGATGGTTTCATAGATGCCACCAAAATTATAACATACATGACCAATATACCTGCGGAACTGACCCACTACTTCGCCATACATTTCTTTCAGTTTTTCATAATCTTCATTGGGCTCTTTAGTCCAGGTAATAAGGTTTGGCAGTATACGTTGTAAGTTTTTTATACCATAAGTAGACGCTTTCATGGCATTGTCACCAATGGCTTCACTTTGGTCTCTGGGGTCATCAGGTTGTCCCTGGCGGCCAAAATAAAAACGTTTGTCATTGGCTTTTGCTTCAATCCATTTATCGAGGATGGGTACTTCCTCTTCGGCTGTATTGGCTTCAGGAATCAATTTGTATCCCCATTCAATACTCCATTTATCATAATCACCGATTCTTGGATAGATTCCTGCAGCAGTGATATTATCTTCTGGTTGTGCTACATAATTAAAACGTGCATAGTCCATGATACTAGGGGTATGACCGTTGGCTTCCACCCAGGCTTTATTGCGGAGGTTTTCAACTGGCACACATCCTGATGAACCAAAATTATGAGGAAGGCCTAATGTATGTCCTACTTCGTGGGAGGAAACAAAGCGAATGAGTTGTCCCATTAAATCATCATCAAATTCCATCTTACGTGCTCGGGGATCAATGGCAGCAGCTTGTACCATGTACCAGTTGCGCAATAATTCCATCACATTGTGAAACCATCCAATATGGCTTTCGATGATTTCTCCACTGCGAGGGTCAATGGTGCTTGGGCCATATGCATTTTGTACATCAGAGGGTTTGTAAATAATGCCGCTGTTACGGGCATCTTCCATTGACCAAGTACTATCTTCTTCTTTGGAAGGTGCTTCTTTTCCCAAAATGGCATTTTTAAAACCTGCTTTTTCAAATGCAATTTGCCAGTCATTAACTCCTTGAATTAAATAAGGTACCCATTTTTTGGGAGTAGTAGGGTCAATGTAAAAAATGATAGGTTTGGCTGGTTCAACCAGTTCACCCCTTTTATATTTCTCCATGTCTTCAGGCTTGGGTTCCAATCTCCACCTGGCAATAAGATTAATATCTTTTACGCCTTGCGGATTGGCATCAAAATCAGTATAGGAGGTTCCAAAATAACCTACTCTCGGATCGTCATATCTTGGCTTCATTGGTTTTTCAGGAAGTATTACAAGGCTGCTATTCATTTCTAAAGTAACAGTAGCTTGGCTAGGGGGTGCTGGTGGCATACCAGGAATCATGTTTGATCCGCCACTTTTGGAGAAAGTCTTAACCGTTTTTATTTCAATATTAATGGGGTAAGGCTTCACTGAAACGATATAGGATTTATCGCTTTGGAAACTACCTACCTGAAACTGTGACTTTGCGAATCCTGCAAAGCCAAAAATTTCATTGTCAGGGGTAATATTATCCGTGATATCGATAACAATACCTCCACCCAGGCTATCAGAGGCAATGGCCTTGATATCAAAAGCTAGGGCAATAGGTTGAATATTGCTATTCATTACCGAGCGGTACATGGGTTTGGTACTGTCGGGGTTAACGCTATAGGATATATTTTTTAGGAAAAGTTTGTTGTTGGGACCTTTTTCAAAGCGAATAACGTTTTCGCCAATTTGATCACCGGCATAGCCACCAAATGCCTTCGGGCTTTCGATGGAAGATTTACTCACTCTATTGACTACTAAGATGTCTCTACCCAACATTTTGGGGGGTATTTCGAAATAGTACTTGTCTTCTACTTTATGGACGATTAAAAAACCTTTACTGGTTTTGGCTTTATCTGTAATCACCTCTTTATAAGGCTTAGGACCCGGTTTGGCTGGCGCCGGAGGAGTGGGGGTGGCACCCGTTCCTGCTGGGATAGCTGGCTTTTCCTGTGCAATACCGGAGAGTGCAAATCCGCCGGCCAACAAAAGAAGTGAGCATTTCTTGAAAAATGGTAGCATACGCTGTTTTTTATTGTTATGAAAATATTAAGCAAACGAAAATATGGAATACCTTTTAAAATTTACTTATTTATGGACAAATGGTTAATATCCCTGCTGTTTGGAAGCTTTGTAAATATGTAAATTATTAAAATCCGCATCCAAGCTTGTAGAATTTTATAAAAAAAGCAGATAGGAAATTGTTGCTTTCAATTATTTCACTAACTTTCCGTTCCTGTTTTAATTTAACAAATGTGCATAAAATTTGCTTGCATAAATTTATTTTTCAGTAGAATTGTGCTTGCATAAATTAATAACCAAACAGAAATCAACATTTTCAATCATTAAAAATCTGAAGTCATGGCAGAAACAAAACCAACTGCAAAATCGGCTACCTCCGTACAGGTAAAGAAATCAAGTAATATCATTTCACTTTTAGCCCCCGTAATCTGTGTTGTGGCAGGTTATTTAATCTGGAGGTTTATTCTGGGTAGTCCATCAGGATTCAACAAAGTAATATCAGGTGGTGGTTTTTGGCCAACATATGATGGCCCTAAAAATGCTTTGAACAAAATGTATTTGGGTGGAATCATTGTGCCTATTTTGATTGGTACATTCTTAACCATGCTCACATTTGTTATTGAGCGTTTTCTTACCATTAGCAAAGCAACTGGTAGTGGCAACAATGCAGATTTCATCCGCAAAGTGCAATATCATTTGGCTAATAAAAATGTAGATGCTGCAATGGCAGAATGTGATAAACAAAAAGGAAGTGTTGGTAATGTAATGAAAGCTGGTTTACATCGCTACAAAGAAATGATCAACAATACAGAATTGTCTACCGACCAAAAAGTATTGGCGATTCAGAAAGAGGTAGAAGAAGCCACTTCATTGGAATTGCCTATGTTGGAAAAGAACTTGGTATTCCTTTCAACCATTGCTTCTGTAGCAACCTTATTAGGTCTGTTGGGTACCGTATTAGGTATGATTCGTTCTTTCTCTGCTTTGGGTGAAGGCGAAGGTGGTGGAGATGCTGCTAGCAAATTATCTGTTGGTATTTCTGAGGCCTTGTACAATACTGCTTTAGGTATTGGTACATCCGCCTTTGCGATTATCTTCTATAATATATTTACTACCAAAATTGATGGTATTACTTATGGTATCGATGAAAGCGGCTTTACTTTAACACAAAGTTTTGCTTCTCTGTACAAATAATGTATGGATTACCAAACGTATTGCATCTAATTCAAGTAAATTAAATTAATTAACATGGGAAGAGCCAAGATACCCCGCAAAAGTACCAATATTGATATGACGGCGATGTGCGATGTTGCATTTCTGTTACTGTCATTCTTTATATTGGCTACCAAGCAAAAACCGCCGGAAGCTGTAACGGTTGCAGCACCGACATCGGTTTCTTCTAAAGCAGCACCTGAAAAATCAATCCTGATAACCTTAACCAAGGAAGGAAAGGTTTTCTTAATGCTGGGGGAGGACACCAAGAAAAAAGAAATCTTAGAAGATATCAATACTACCAGGGCTTTGGGTTTAACTCCGGGCGAACTGTCAAAACTTAATAAAATGAGTTTTATTGGGATGCCTTTGGGTAAATTAAAAGCACAACTTAATCTAACAGAGGCCATTCCTCCAGATAGGTTAGAAGGGATACCCATTAGGGATTCGGCCAACAATGAACTGGTATATTGGTTGAGAAGTGTTACCAATGCTTATGCAGGTACCGACCAAACCAAATTACAGGAGATACTCCTTGTAAAAGGAGATGCAGAAGCCTTGTATCCCGATTTCAAAAGTATAAAAGCTGCATTCAAAAAGAATGAACTTTTCAAATTTAAAATCGTAACCAATTCAGAAAGTGCCCCGGTTGGTTCTGAATTATACAATGTGAATAAGCTAGGCTCAAAAGCCACTGAAGGGAAATAAATTAATTAACTAAAAGAAATTTTTTGTTATGGCAGAAATGGATACCTCGTCGGGTGGCGGCCACAAAAAAGGCCCCGGCGTCAAGAAGCCAAAAAAATTGTCTACAAGGGTGGATCTTACTCCAATGGTAGACTTGGGCTTTCTGCTTATTACATTCTTTGTGTTTACTACTACTATGAGTAAGCCCACTGCAATGAATATGAATGAACCAAAAGATGATCCGGATCAGCAGCTGAAAGTTAAAAATTCAGGTGCCATGACCATCCTTTTGGGAAAAGATAACCAAGTATATTATTACATGGGTGAATTAACTGCTGAAGGTGCTTCTGACCAATTTAAAAGCAGCAGTTTAAAAGATATCCGCCAAATCATTTTGGATAAAAAGAAGGCAACTCCAATGGGCGATTTAATGTACATCATTAAAGCCGATACCGAAAGTAAATTTGGTAATGCCATCGATATCCTGGATGAAATGCAAATCAATACCATTCCTCCCGGTCACTATGCCGAAGTGGATATTAATGATGTAGAACAAATGCTCATTAAGAAAACTGAAGAAGCAAATGGTATAAAATAGTTTATGGAATTGGAACAAAATTGAATCTAATTACAAAAGAAGTTAACAATGGATATAAACAAAATTTTAAGTGCTGATATACTGGATATCCTGTTTGAAGGCAGGAATAAACAGTATGGTGCTTATGAATTACGCAAAACGTACAACAAAAGGCTCACCAAGGCCCTGTTGCTTACTGCTGCACTTGCATTGTTGCTTTTCCTAGGTACCTTGTTTGCAAGCGTATTTAAAAAAGCGGCTGAAGACAAACTCAACGTGCAGGATTTGGAAATGAAAGATGTGGCCAAGGAAACTCCACCTCCACCGCCACCTCCACCGCCACCTCCAAAGCCACCTCCACCACCGGAGATCAATCAGATTAAATTTACCCCTCCTAAAATTGTGAAGGACGAAGAGGTAAAACCTGATGAAAAGATTGAGGAAATTAAGGAGGATCAGGCTATCTCTACCAAGACTGTAGAAAGCGATATTAAAGAGCAAATTGTACAGGCCCCGGTAGAAGACAAAGGAACACAGGTAGTGGAAGCACCCAAGGCAGATGATGAAAACAAGGTGTTTACCAAGGTAGAGAACGAAGCAGAATTTCCAGGCGGGGATGCAGCATGGAGAAGGTTTCTGGAAAAAAACCTGAATCCGAATACACCAGTTGACAATAACGCACCAGAAGGCACTTACCAGGTAATTGTTCAGTTTATTGTAAGTAAAGATGGCAGCATTAGTGATGTACAGGCACTTACAAAACATGGATATGGCATGGAAGAAGAGGCCGTAAAGGTTATTAAAAAAGGTCCACACTGGAAGCCAGCCCTTCAAAACGGTCGTAATGTAAATGCTTATCGTAAGCAACCCGTTACCTTCGTTGTACAAGAGCAATAAAAATCTTTTTCAGATACCATCCCGGCAGTTAAACCTGTCGGGATTTTTTTTGCGTATAATCAAATACGTTAGTTGTTTTTGAATGCTCATTGGTTTATGGAAATAAGCTATTGATTCATCTTATTTAAAATATAATAAGATGGCAGCTATTGTAACCAACCAATCCCTCCCTGCAAAAACAGGCAATCGGCCACATAAAAAATCTACCCATGTTGATCTTACTCCCATGGTGGACCTGGGGTTTCTATTAATTTGTTTTTTTGTGTTTACCACCAATATGGCCAAGCCAGTGACCATGCAAATCAATCAACCCAATGATAAAACAGGTGAAAAAAATCCAGTGTGTAATTCCTGCGCATTAACCGTATTACTCGATTCAGGCAATGCCATTCATTATTATGAAGGAGCGCCCGAAGCTGCTCAATTGAAAACGACTGATTTTTCGAATCAGGGTATTCGAAAAATACTCTTGCAAAAAAGACAGCAAGTGGAAAGCACTGTAGGAAGCCCCTCCAGAATGGTTGTTATCATTAAACCTATGCATGGATCACAGTTCAGAAATTTTGTCGACATGGTAGACGAACTTAATATTCTGGGAGTAAAAATTTATTATATCGATGAAATTAAGGCTGCAGATCAAGTATTATTTCTTCAGCAATATAAATCATAGCCTATAATAGAAAGGCCGTACGATGTTTTATCTTTGCTCCATGGCAAATGATATTTCTCCCTGGCAAGATACTATTGTTGCACTGGCCACTCCCCCTGGCACAGGCGCTCTTGGTATTATTCGGTTGAGTGGCAATGATGCCATTTCAATTGCCAATACCTTATTTGTTTCAAAGGATCTTACCCAGCAAGCATCCCATACCTTACATGTGGGTTATTTAAAAGAAGGTAATGATGAAATTGATGAAGTAGTAGTAAGCCTTTATAAAAACCCTAGAAGTTATACGGGAGAAGATGTGGTGGAAATCAGCAGTCATGGTAGCAGCGCTGTATTACAACAAATCATACATGCTTGTATTCACCTGGGCGCAAGATTGGCCAAAGCAGGGGAGTTTACACAAAGAGCCTTCTTAAATGGCAAGATGGATTTAACCCAGGCAGAATCTGTAGCCGACCTGATAGCTAGCAATAGCAGGGCGCAACAAACTGCTGCTTTACATAATTTAAAAGGGGGATTTAAAAAAGACCTAATAGCCATCAGGGAACAATTAATTGAGTTTAGCGCATTGATGGAATTGGAACTTGATTTTGCTGAGGAAGATGTGGAGTTTGCCGATCGTTCAAAATTTCATTCATTACTTAGCAATTCTTTGCAAAAAGTAAATGAACTTATTCAGTCCTTTCAATTAGGGAATGTAATTACTAGTGGTATAAA
>CALRKF020000109.1:0-7200 GCA_943367825.1 Chitinophaga pinensis | reverse complement strand
ATGAATAGAGCTTTCAGTTACGTATTGTGGCAATCTGCTACTATGTTTAGGCGATACAATCGTAGTCATAGGGCTAGCTTCAATTTGCCCTTGCCGAAGTTGAAATTTAAAAAATGATTTTAAGGAAGAAATTTTTCGGCTAATGGATTTACTGGCTATCCCATTTTCCTTTAAAGAGGCCAACCAGGTTCGAATAAAACTGGCCTTAATTTCTTTTATTGCAACAGTATCAAACTGCAATTGGATAAACTCGAAAAAAGCCAGCAAATCAGTTTGATAGGAAGTAATGGTATGTTGAGAATACCTTTTTTGAAATTTCAGGTAGTCCAGGAAGTTTTGTATCGTATTATTTTCAGTTATAGCCATAAAAAAAACTGATAACCAAAGTTACTGGTTATCAGTTTAGTATTTTACTAATATAAAAATGTTTAGTCTAATTTACCAGCAGCAAGTTGTTGCTTGTAGATTGCTTTTAACACCTGACCCCTGCGAACAATAGATGGTTTAATAAAAGCCTGACGTCCTCTTAATTGTAATAGGGTACGGCTTTTTTCAAACTTCTTTTTGTACTTTTTAAGGGCCTTGTCTATGTTTTCGCAATCTTTAGAATCAATAATTAACATTTTTATACCTCCTTTGATATTTTTATAAATGAGGCGCAAAGATAGTAGAAATATTGAAAGCAAAAAATTCTCAAGCAATTTTATAGCAATAATTGCCGAAATTTGAGGCATGTTTACTGGTATTATTGAAAAAACAGGGCATCTTAAGTCCATTGTCCCTTCCGGAACTAATAAAAGTTTTTGGGTAGAAAGCCCATTAGCCGGGGAATTAAAGGTTGATCAAAGCCTTAGTCATAATGGTGTTTGTCTCACAGTGGAGGAAATAAAGGGCGATTTGCATCGTGTAACAGCCATTGAAGAAACCCTTCTTAAATCCAACCTCGGTAACTTAAAGGACGGTGCAATCATCAATTTGGAAAGATGTATGCCCCTAAATGGCAGGCTGGATGGACATATCGTGCAGGGACATGTAGATTGTACCGCCGTTTGTCAACAAATAGAACAGAAGGAAGGAAGTTGGGAATTTCTATTTAGCTATCCCTCCTCTTTTGCTTCCTTACTCATTGAAAAAGGATCCGTTTCACTGAATGGAATAAGTTTAACCGTTTTTAAAGTTAGTAACTACAATTTTAAAGTAGCAATCATTCCCTATACCTTCGAACATACCAATATGAATGCCCTCGCAATTGGAGACACAGTCAACATAGAATTTGATATGATTGGCAAGTATGTGAATCGTATTCAGGACTTGAAATAATATTCAGTATTTTTAAAAAAAAATAATTGGCGCAAGCATTAAGCATCATCATTCCCATTTATAATGAAGCAGAAAATATTCTGCCGCTGACCAATGCTATTGCCAAAAACTGCCCTATTGACTACGAATTGTTGTTTATCGACGATGGTAGTAAAGATGAAAGCCTTTCTATTATAGTTCAACTGGCTAATACCACTAAAAACATCAAATGCATTTCGCTGAGCCGGAACTTTGGACATCAACATGCATTGATGGCGGGTATGGAACATGCCACTGGAAAATATATCATTATGATGGATGGTGACGGACAGCACCCACCTGAACTTATTTCCGAATTAATCAATTTGTTGAATCAAGGATACGATTTGGTGCATACTGAAAGAAAAAAAACAGCCCATAACGGATTCTTTAAAAAAATCAGCTCTGCACTTTTTTATCGTTTCATTAATTTGATTTCAGATACTAAAATTGTAGCCAATCAGGCTGATTTTAAAGCATTCAATCAAAAAGTCTTACAAGCAGTATTGTCCTTTAAGGAAAGAGAGCTTTTTTTAAGAGGTATTTTCAGCTGGATTGGTTTCCGCTCCACTACTTGTTCATTTGATGCCCCTGCAAGATGGCATGGAAAGACTAAATACAGCTATACTAAAATGCTTCAGCTTGCCCTTAAAGGCACAACTTCATTTAGCTTCAAACCACTTAGACTCGCATTGCTGATTGGCTCTTTTGTATCCCTTGCGGCATTTGCCTTTGGCATATATGCCATCATCGCCTACTTTAATGGAAATACAGTACCAGGTTGGGCTTCCTTGATTATAGCAGTAATGTTTCTGGGAGGCACTCAATTGCTGGCCATTGGTTTATTAGGTGAATATATTGCCAGCTTATTTACAGAAAGCAAGGAGCGCCCCCTATATCTGATAGATCGGAAAATCAATATTGATTAAGCTTTTTCTGCCCGTATAAAATATTGTCCCCCTAATGGAATTTTTCTAAGGTATTTTTCTAATCCAATCAATGAAGCAAATAAGCCCTTCCGTGGGAAAAAAATGATAAAATCATTGGAAATTATTTGTAGTCCAGCGGCTTTCAATATTTTTTTCGTGTACCCATGCTTTAATAACCGTGCATCTTTATCAAAAACACAGGTTTTTACCAAGTAACGGGTTAAAGGATTCAATGGGTTGTGCTCAAACAAATATAAACGACCTCCATTTTTGAGTACCCTGTTGATTTCTTTTATCAAACCCGCATGTAATGAATAGTCAATATGGTGCAATACTCCCGCAACGAAAACAATATCAAATACCTGATCGGGTGAAGCTATATTTTTACCATCATAGGTTTCAAAAATAGTATTCGGAATTAACTGCGTTTTAGCCTGCTCAATACTTTTGGAAGAAATATCAATTCCATTAATTTCCCATGCAGGAAAATATTGCTGCATAAAAAGCTCTGTTGCACCATCCCCACATCCAATATCCAATACTTTTAGTTTAGCATTTGTTTCCGTTTTACAGAGTAACTTAACTTTCATTTCGGCGAAGTAAAAACTATCTGCACCCGACAATTGAATATTGCGACTGTGAATGGATCGATAATCCGCTGCGAATTCATCAAATTCATCAAATGTTCTTTCCTTCATCGATAATGGTAAATACTGTAATTTTAATCTATGCAAGTTTACGCAAATTCAAACAGGGAATGGCTAAAAACGATATTGTTTTTCATATTGATTTTATTCCTAGCCTATTTACCGATTGCATCATTTCAGTTTTTTATTAAAAATGATGCTTTCAGTGGTTATTTCCCTCCGAAATTTTTCATGAGCGAAAGTTTGCATGCCAGTCAGTTACCCCTCTGGAATCCCTATATCAATTTTGGGTTTCCACAATATGGAGATATGAGCAGTGGCTATTGGAGTCCTATTACCTGGTTGATGGCCTCCACCATTGGATACAATGCCTATAGTTTTACTATTGAACTATTATTTTATATTTTGCTAGGTGGACTAGGGATGTATGTCTTATTGGGCCAATGGAAAATTCCTCCATCCATAAAATTTATTGCGGGTCTGACTTTTATGTGCAGCGGTTATAATATTGGGCACTTGCAACATTTTAATTGGATCAGTGGAGCAGCATTTTTACCCTGGTGCTTATGGTCCTATTTAAAAATGTTGGAAGCCTATAGCTTTAAAAGAGCAGTTGGCACAGCCTTATTGTTTTACTTATTATTTTCATCTGCACATCCCGGTATCAGTATCGCTGCAGCGTATTTTTTTGTGACCCTTTTTATATTCCATGCCCTTAGCGTTTCCAAGTCTGATAGAAGATGGTTGGTTTATAAACCAATACTTATTCAACATACAATTTTGATAGCAGGTATTTTGCTACTATCAGCAGGTATGATAGCAGGGTACATGGATATTCTTCCACATTTTGTCAGGGGAGAAAAAATTGGCCTTGAGCAATCGATTACTAATCCAAGTAACCTTCAGTCCTGGATTAGTGCAATCCTCCCCTTTGCCACAGTTAAGAATAATTTATTTTATCAAACAGACCCCAGTCTTCGCAATAGTTATTTTAGCCTGAGCCTGTTCCTTTTCTTTTTATTAGCATTATTTCGAAGTAAAACCATTTGGCAACGTTTTTTTATAGCTACCGGTATAGCCTATGCGCTTTTGTCCGCAGGAGGCATTTTTAAAACCATTGCTTACTATATACTCCCTGGCATTGGGTTTGTTCGGCTGAATGGTGAATTTAGAATATTCAGCATCCTATGCTTTATAATTGTGTCTACAATAGAATTCAATAAATGGAGGGAGCAAAAAGAGCCATTTAAAGCCACCCTGAGTAAACTGTATTATGTACTCGAAATACTTGTAATCGCTTGTATCTCCTTTGGACTATACAAAGCCCTGACTACAAAAGAGAGTATATTGTATTCAGCCTTTAGTTTTGGCAATGGGTTGGGTGTAGGGCAAAACTTAAAATCCTTCATTGAAGCCATTAGTTTCTACGATTGTTTTTGGATACAAGGACTTATTCAGTTATTTCTTTTATGGGGAATAAAATATGCACTAAAATTTCATCGGTATAGGCTTTTAACAAAAATGGTTATTGCGGATCTTATTTTAGCAAGCTTACTAAATATTCCATTTACAGGCGCAGGAAAGGCTTCTTTAAGTCAGGTACAAGCTGTTTTAAACAAATCACCAAAAGGAATTCCCGTACCCATTTTGCAACCAATTCGCAACTATGCAAGCATCCCTTTGGAAGAAAAAGGATTAACGGGGGATTGGAGTATGTACAATAAGCAATTGGGGGTTAGTCAGCAGGTACCCTATCCTATTGCCTTAACTTCAACAGTTCATTATTTCGAAACAGTTGAAAAAAATCCAGCGCTATCCGTTGACACCCATCCATATTTATTTTGTGCCAATTCATTCACCGAAAATAAAACCGACACAAGCGCTTTCAATAACTGCCGCATCACTATCAATGATTTTTCAGTCAACAGTATTTCATTTACTATAAATAGTGAATCTGCTTCTCAAGTAATTTACCTTCAAAACCAGTATCCGCATTGGTATTACAACAATGGTAAGGAGAAAAAAAGTATAGAAAAAGGAACGGATGCTTTTATGCATATCCCCATTCAGTCAGGGGGTAATCAAATTAAATTATCGTTTGAACCTAGTTTCATTAAATGGATGATGCTATTAAGTTTGGGCAGTTTTATAGTGTGCTGCTTAATAATCTTGCTTACCATCAAACAATCTTTCCCTTCATTGCCGAAGACACCGCAATATCCATAATACGTTCTGCATAGGGGCGCGATACTTCATTCAGGGATTCAATTTTTTGATGAATCAAATTTTTATCCTCCATGGTTAAGGACATTTGCAGTGCCTGCATGGCCACTGCTGTTGATTTGATTTCTTCTGCAGTTAAATAGGCATTGTTTTTTTGTATAAATCTTTCAGTTGTTTGCAAAAGTTGCTCCCCTTCAGTTCTTGCTTCTACCAATGCTCGTATAGCGATATCATCTTTTGCATGAGTGATGGATTCCATGAGCATGGCTTCCACTTCGGCATCGGTCAGCCCATATTGAGGTTTCACTTCAATAGTTTGTTCAACACCACTTCTGAGTTCCTTGGCTTTTACCAAAAGAATACCATCGGCATTAATAAAAAAGCTGACTTCCACTTTAGGTAATCCAGCGGGCATCCCTGGGATATTCGTCAAATTAAATTCTGCGAGTTTACGATTGTCTTTGATCAAATCTCTTTCACCTTGGTAAACGGCAATGCGCATGCCCGATTGTCCATCTACCTGGGTGGTATATTGTCTGCCTACCTTGGTTGGAATTTTAGAATTTCTTGGAATTAAAACATCCATCAATCCACCGGCAGTTTCGATGCCTAAACTTAATGGAGTAATATCCAATAATAAAAAATCCTTATTATTTCCAGCTAAAATATCTGCTTGAATGGCTGCACCCAAGGCTACCACTTCATCTGGGTTGACGGTATCATTGACTGGTCTGCCAAAAAAAGCACTAACAGTTTCTTTTATCAAAGGAATTCTGGTACTACCTCCAACCATTACAATCGTATCAATGGCTGAGACAGATTTGCCAGCGTCTTTGAGTGCCATTTTACAGGACACCAAGGTACGGTCCACCAAGGGCTGTATCAATTGATTGAACCGCGTTTTATCTAAAGACAATACATCCCCATTTAATTCAGTTGTATAACTATCGTTAAAGGATAAGTGCTTTTTAGCTTCTTCCGCTTTTAAACGAAGGGATTGTGCCAATGTTTTATTTTCTTTCAAATCGGCCTGGGTTAATCCATTTTGACTGACCCAATATTCAACAATGGATTGATCAATATCATCTCCTCCTAAATAAGTATCGCCATTTGTACTTAATACTTCTACAATGCCATTGCTAATATGAAGAATAGAAATATCAAATGTGCCTCCTCCTAAATCATACACTGCAATGGTTTTGGCTTCGTCTTTGCTCAGCCCTATACCATAAGCTAAACTAGCCGCGGTGGGTTCATTGACAATACGCAAAACATCTAATCCTGCCAATTTACCTGCATCTCTTGTAGCCTGCCGTTGCGCATCATTAAAATAGGCAGGTACTGTAATTACAGCTTTATTGACAGGTGTTTTTAAAATATGTTCAGCCCTTTGTTTCAACTCCTTCAAAATAAAGGAGGATAATTCTATGGGGGAATAAAATTTTTCTGCTACTTGTACTTTTACCAGGCTATCTGTATTATCATCAATAATTTTATAACTAAAGAAGTCGGCATTCTTTTTAATATCATCATAGGCTTTTCCCATGAGTCTTTTTGCCGAAAAAATTGTTTGTGCTGGTTCTGTAATCAGGTAGTTTTTTGCCAGTTCGCCTACTGTAACAGATCCCCTTTCGTCGAAATGAATAATGGAAGGCACCAATGAACTGGTGATAACCGACTCATCTGAACCGGAAGGTTCCTTTAAAGCTATGGGCTGCTTTGTTTCAGGATGAATAATAGCCACCAAACTATTAGTGGTTCCTAAATCAATACCAACAATGATTTCGGGCTGTTGTAAACTTCCGGTTGCTATATTAATTGCAATTTTTGCCATAGAAATACTTGTGCTACAGGTAAAAACATTATTTTTACCAACTTGTTCGAAATAGGGACAAATCTAATAAATGAAAGGCAATATTAGGATATAAACAAGTACCTATATAATTATGTTATTCAACTCTTTTGAATTTCTAATATTTTTCCCTTTAGTCACTACCCTGTTTTTTTTATTGCCACATCGCTTTCGATGGCTGCTACTTTTAATTTCAAGTTGTATTTTTTAT
>CALRKF020000108.1:0-7221 GCA_943367825.1 Chitinophaga pinensis | reverse complement strand
ATTTTTTAGACGCAATCCATCCTTTACCGTTTTGAATTGAAATGGTAATATCTCCAAACCAATTATCGCGGTAGGTTCCAAGGTATTGTTTTATATCAGGCGGAAGTCCAGTTTTTTGTTGCAAACCTATTTCCTTCCAAATACCATTTGTAATCTTTTTTGCTTCTTCAATACCAGCTTTTTCTCTTTCAACCATCATTTTAAAACGGTCGATATTTTTAATACCCAAATAGGCATCTTTAATGGTATTGGTGACTGCAGTAAAAGCAGCACCAGATTGTTGATTCGTTAATACAATAATTCCCAAATTCAATTCGGGTATTAAAGTAACCTGTGTAACATTTCCCGCTAGGCCACCTGTATGTGACATTTGTTTATACCCTTTTACATCATTGATAAACCAACCCAAACCATAGCCAGTAAAATGGGTATTGTAGGAACCTCCGCTGCCTGGTATAACAGTTTGAATTGTCCACATTTCCTCCTGTGTTTCGGCAGTAAATAAGGTATGTTCATTTTTGCTACCATATTTTCCATGATTCAGTTGCAATAAAACCCATTTACTCAAATCAGTGATATTGGTCCAAATGCCACCTGCTGATGCTGCATAATCAACAAAATCGCGACTCACCACTTCCAGTTTTCCATTTACAGGAGCATGTGCCAAAATAATATTGGAACTGTCTTTGATTCTATTAAAAGTACCTGCACTTTTGGTCATGCCTAAGGGTTGCATGATGCGGGATTCAACAAATTCGGACCAAGATACTCCTGCAACCCGATGAATCACTTCACCTGCAACTATATAAAGCAGGTTATCATAATCAAATTTGGTACGGAAAGAGGAAACAGGTTTTAAAAAACGTAGGTTATGTATAATTTCATCCAAACTGAATTTGCTTCCATTCGGCCAAAGCATTAAATCTCCCGCTCCAAGTCCTAGTCCACTTCGATGTGTAATCAAATCTTTAATCGTAAACTCATCCGTTACATAAGGATTATATAATTTGAATTCTGGAATGTAGTCAGTAACCTTATCATCCCATTTTAATTTCCCTTCTTCGACTAAAATTCCCAAAGCTGCACAGGTAAATGCCTTGCTATTACTGGCTATTCCAAATAAAGTATGTTCGTCTGTTTTTTGACCACTTACTAATGAACGTACGCCATATCCTTTTGCATGAATCAACTGCCCGTCTTTGACAACCCCTATGGCAATGCCTGGTACATTAAAACTTTTCAATGCCAATTGAGCAATTGAATCTATTTGACTTGGACTTAATGCTTGAGATTGGGATAAGTTACCAATAAGCAGCATCGAAAAAAGAGGGAGGAGATATCTAAATTTCATGACTGGGTTTAAATATTTACTTTATTAATATTCAAATGATAATGCTAAAACAATAATGAATTTATTAGGAAAATGACTTTAAAAGGATTGGAGAGGATAAAAATAATGAAATATATATTGTAAAATAAAAACCCCGGATAAATCCGGGGTATACCTGTATAAACTGTTAAACCATAAAAATTAATTGTTTCGGGCAGTAGCCATGTCATTATTAAAGAGAAATGCTGTGGTTTGTAGTTTTCTCTCTAAATTAGTTTTGTCTGTTTTGCTATTAAAATAATTTAGGGCTTCTGTATTGTCTTTTAAAATGGACTGAATTAATGAAACTGAATAAGGTAGAATTTCAGCTTCTTTTCCTTGTTGTATAAAAAATTGATGAATGGCTCTTTCGCCATTAAAAATCGTTTTTTTATATACTATCATTTTCCCACTTGCAATCATTTCTGCAAATCCTGGCAACACTTCACTGGCTGCATAGCTGGTTCTTCCACTTTTAAATTGTTTAGTTGATATGGCATAATGATCATGATTTTGATAAGCTTTAATGTCTTTGGGGTCAATTTTTATTTTACCATCGGCCAATAAATAGGGGGTTACCAAAACACCTGTGACCAAGTTGATTTCATTGAATTTTTTAATTGTTCCATCATTCATTTGAATAAAACAACTAGCCTTAGCAGAAGTATTTACAATATTGTCGGCTTTGGGAGTAGAAAAATTATCTCTGCTTGAAGTACAGGAACTTAGGAACATACCACTAGCGGCAGCAACTGCCATTATGGTTAATGAAGTTTTCATAAAACTGGATTTAGGTTACATTAAAAACGTAATACTGTAGCCCTTATTGCATTTAGTATTAATAAATGACTAAAATATCTTTAAATTTTAAAAAGGAATAGATGATTGAGAAAAAATGGTCCAATTTGTAGTTAAGCAACTACATTGACTCCAACCGCACAATTAAAAAAATTGGGCAAAATATGCGCATAGGTAAACATGATTTTATCTGGATCATTTAAGTTGTCAATCATACTCTGCCATTTGGCCAAACCATGATTTTCGATAACCGTTTTCTTTTTGTCTTCTGTTTGCAAATGTAAACTCATCCCAATTGCATCCGCCTCTGGATGAAACTGCGTGCCAATCATGTATTCATTGAATCTAATAGACATCACTGCTCTTTCAAGAGGAACATGTGGCCGGTCTTTTTCAATAGCCAGAATTCGTCCACCCATTTCGTGTATGCGTTGATGATTGGGCTCAATTACCTGGTAATCGCGACTGTCAACTGAATAAAAGGGGTCTTTTAAGCCTTCAAAAACAATTTCATCCTTGCCATCAGGCAATAAGTGAATTGGAAATACACCAAATGCAGTGCTATGCCTTTTACAAACTTTTCCGATATCAAAATATCGGCAAGCCAATTGAAAAGAATGACAGATGAAGAAAATATTTTTCTTCAAGGCATTGACAGGATTATTATTATAGTCTACAACCTGACTGATCCAATTGAAATACAGTTTTTCCCATTGGCTATCCTCGCTTTCCAAAGGACTGCCAGGTCCACCACTACTTAGATAAAAATCATAACTTAAATCAGGAACTGTCAATTGCAACCGTACATCGAATTCATCGAAAACTAGGTCTGTTTGGGTTTCATCACCGTATTGATTCAATAATTCACGAAGACAACGCATACCCTGATTAGCCTGTCCTTCATATAAGTCGAGGATGGCCACGCGAATAGTCTTCTTATCAGATGAATTCATTCTATAAAATTAACTAATTTTTTATCCAAGGAGCCCATTCAAGCAATTATATGTATCAACAGTTGTGGAAAATTGGATTTTTTAATATCAGACTTGAGTTAAAACCATATGCAGGCCAAAGCCTGCATATATGAATATTTACTTTAATAACTATTTAATTCACTTCTATTTCATCTACAAATAGCCAAGCCGGATTGCCTGCACCAGGATTACCAGTTGGAATAATACCAAAATTGCGAGCTATTATATGCAAATAGCGGCATTTTTGTTTACTGCTGATTGTTATCAGGTTTGTTCCTTTTTCTTTAATAGGATCAATAATCCTGATTTCTTTTGGAGCTTTTGCTATAACAGCTTCGGTAAGGTCGATATCGGGTAAATAAGTAATTTCTACTTGGGATGGTAGGTAGATCCAGCTGCCATTTTGATCTAAAACATGCAATTTTACCGATTCAATATCATAAGCAGTATTCAAATCAATCATGGCATCTAAATCCTTTCCCAAAAACCCTAAAAACTCCGCAGACCGAGCAAGTTTTTTTTCATTTTGAACCCCGTTTACCAGTGTAAAAGCTCCATCTCCCGGATAAGATTTATGTGGTTCATTTACCAAACTTATTTTTTTCCCAGTTGCTAAATTGAATTTGAACTCCTGTGAAATAGTATTACTGATTTGTTCCTTTCCCTTATAAGTTTCAGCAAATATGGTATTGGATTTATCAACCAGAATAGGGGATTGATAAGTTTTACCCTCTCCCCAATAAATATCCGACTGCTTACTAATTTCTTTTCCGCTACTGTCTTTTGCAGGCAGGTTCATTTGCGCTTTATTTTCATCATCCATATATTTTATGGTGAGACCTTTATCCTTACTTTCTAATGTATATAAAACGGCACCAGGCTTTTCTGCTGGTAATACAGCCGTTTTTAAATCATAATAAGCAGCACTATAATTGATGCCTGATTTTTCTAAACACTTAATCAGTCCTGGCAATCTTCTCTCAAAGTCTGTCCAGTTTTTCTTTGCTACCGGGGTCCATAAAACTTCACTTAATGCCTGCATCCTTGGAAAAATCATGTACTCCACTTTGGAAGGATAATTCATATACTCGGTCCACACATTTCCCTGAGCCCCTAAAATATGTTTTGCTTGTTCGTTGGTTAATACCGCTGGTACTGGATCATAAGCATATACTTTTTCGATTGGTAGATAACCACCAATTGTCAAACTATCTTCGTTCTTTGATTGACTATGATCGAGGTAACAATGACTGCCAGGTGTCATAATTACATCATGGTTTTGCTTTGCAGCTTCAATGCCGCCTTCTTCGCCTCGCCAACTCATTACGGTAGCGTTGGGAGCCAATCCACCTTCTAAAATTTCATCCCAACCAATGATATTTCGACCCTTACTATTGAGGTATTTTTCAATTCTTTGAATAAAATAACTTTGAAGTGCATGTTCATCCTTCAAATTATTGTCTTTGATTCTTTGTTGACAAGCGGGGCATAGTTTCCATCTTTCTTTTGGACATTCATCGCCGCCAATATGTATGTATTTTGAGGGAAATAATTGCATTACTTCATCCAATACATCTTGCAAAAAATTAAATGTACTGTCATTGCCTGCACAATAAACATCGTCCAATACACCCCAGGTATCCATTACTTTATAGGGCCCCTTGGTGCAACCTAGATAAGGATAACTGGCTAAAGCAGCGGTACTATGACCTGGCATTTCAATTTCAGGAACAACAGTGATATACCTAGCAGAAGCATACTGTACAATTTCCTTTATTTGTTCCTGTGTATAATACCCACAATAGGTTGTATTGTCATATTCAGTACCACCATACCTGCCTATAAGCGTTCTATCTCTACAACTACCCGTTTGAGTTAGTTTTGGGTATTTCTTTATTTCGATGCGCCATCCCTGATCTTCAGTGAGGTGCCAATGAAAAGTGTTGTATTTATAAGTAGCCAGATAATCAATGTATTTTTTGATGAATGCAACTGGAAAGAAATGACGCCCTACGTCTAAATGCATGCCCCTGTATTGAAATCGAGGATAGTCATCAATTGTAACATATGGAATTCTAATAAAAGAAGGAGTATTTTTCCTAGTTATTGGTCCGGTTTCGATTATTTGTAATAAGGATTGTATCCCATAAAATACACCTGGCTCATTATTGCCAATAATATAAATACCTTTTTGATTGGATACTACTCGGTATGCACCATTGATGGCATTTCCCTTTTTATCTATCTTAAGTACAATGGCATTTGAAGTAGTATTTTGTTTGCTAATTTTCAAAGCAAAGCCAAAATTAGCCTTTATGTATTCATTCAACAATTTGGCATTATTTTCAAGTCCGCTGCCCTCTACAACCAACAAAGTTTTATTGGTGAGCATGATATTCCCCTTACCAGTTTGTACACTTACAGGCATGGGCGTTATGGGTGAAAAGGGTTGAGCAAACAATGCACCAGTTTGGAGCAATAACCAAAGGGCAATTAAATTTTTCATATAGTTTTATTAATCGTTATTTAGAGAGAACAGGTACAATTATTTTACTGCTATTAAGAATATCGTGATAAATTGAAATAGTCGATTTTTGAAAATCAGCATCATCGCAATGATAAATATCGGTGAATACTTGCGGGTTGCGATCTGCTAATGGAAACCAACTACTTTGAATCTGAATCATCAAACGATGCCCTTTTTTAAAAGTATGAGCTATATCAGGCAATGCGTATTTGACTTCTGTAATTTTATTGGGAACAAAAGGAGAGGGCTTTTCAAAACTTTCCCTGTATTTTCCTCTCATTATTTCGCCACGAACCAACATTTGGTAGCCACCCATAGGATAGGCATTACTGTTAGTTTGACTAGGAAATTTAGTTTCATCATAGTTAAAATCATCTGGAAAAACATCAATAATCTTTACCACAAAATCGGCATCAGTGCTGGTAATACTGGTAAATAAATCTGCGATTAGCGGTCCAGCCAAGCTTATGTCTTCTTGTAAAATATCCGTTTTAAAACTAATAACATCTGTTCTGCGGGAAGCAAATCGCTGATCATCGGTCATATACTCCCTTGTTCTGCCCATGTGTACATCTTCGGTATAGGGAACTGGTTTGGCAGGATCGCTCGTATAAGCAGTGAAAGCTGCTGCAGGTTTTGAAATGATTGAATCAAAAGATAACTGCCCAGCTTCTTTTAAATAAATATTTTTATAGATTATATTTTGAGGAGGCCATTGTTTTAAGCTTTTCCATTCATTTTCGCCCGAGAAAAAAATATTTGCTTCCCCTATATCTCTTACTGTTCCTTTTAATTTCAAATAAAAATTGAAAAAAGGTATCTCGATATTTTTTTGGTAATACTCACTGGTATTTTGCCCAAATCGGATATGGCCTAAGCTTGCACCTTCACTTCGGCCTCCCCATCCACCATGAAACCATGGGCCCATCACTAAGCGATTATCTGTATTGGGTGATTTAGATTCAATTGCCTTGTATAAATTCCAGGCACCATAGCAATCCTCTGCATCAAACAAACCACCTACTACCAGCATGGCCGGTTTAATATTATTCACAAAGTTGCGTGGATTTCTGGATTTCCACCATTCGTCATAATTAGCATGATTGGTCATGTCTTTCCAGAATGCAATGGAATCGCCTATTAATAAAGAAAAGTTTTTAATGGCTCCTGTCTTTAAATAAAAATCATAGTTGTCCTGCGATTTTATGGCATATCCTTGACCGCCCTTTGTGGTAGGTTTGGGTCTAGGTAATCCAAAACCACTGTAGAAGCCAAATGCATCCATTAAAAAGAAGGCACCATTGTGGTGAAAATCATCACCCATGAACCAATCAGTTACGGGGGCTTGCGGACTTACTGCTTTAAGCGCAGGATGATTACTTAAGGCAGCCATAGTACTATAAAAACCAGGGTAGGAAATACCAAAAACGCCCACCCGCTTATTGTTACCAGGGATATTATTAATCATCCAATCAATAGCGTCGTATGTATCACTGGCCTCATCTATTTCAGTTCCCTTTTTAGCAGGATTAAAGGGACGGACATCTACATAT
>CALRKF020000107.1:0-7242 GCA_943367825.1 Chitinophaga pinensis | reverse complement strand
AGGATATTTATTAATCACAGCACCTTTTGCCAGTCTTACACATTTTGCTCCCTACCATTTTGCAACGGGGTTCAATCGCTTTTTTTATGAGAAGCATTTACCTGATAATGGATTTACGATTGATGACCTTCAAATGAATGGGAATTATTTTGAATTCCTAGCACAGGAAAACAGAAGGATTAAAAATATTGGGAAGACTTATGCTGGTAAAAAAATAAATATTATTGATAAAATATTTATTCATGGCACATTGTGGACATTGCAGCGTTTATCTAAAAAAGGCAATGCTTCATCGGAATTATTGTGTTATGGAGTACATGTATTTGCAAGAAAAAAATAAGTACAGGTATTAGTTACCGGCCTTAAGAAGAAAATCCTGGTAGGCTAATTCAATGCCTTCTTTTAATCCGGTTTTACTTGTCCATCCCAAGCCTTTTAATTTGCCTACATCCATTAGCTTACGGGGTGTTCCATCCGGTTTGGTACTGTCTAATCGAATGTCGGCATTACACTGAACAACTGATTTTATCAATAAGGCCAGTTCATAAATACTAATTTCTGAGCCTGTTCCTACATTTACAAATTCCAGTCCATTATATTCTTTCATAAGAAAAAAACAGGCATCCGCCAGGTCATCAACGTACATGAACTCACGCATAGGTGTACCCGAACCCCAGATAACCACTTCTTTCGAATCATTTACTTTCGCTTCATGAAATTTTCGAATCATGGCAGGTAGTACATGTGATTTTTCCAGGTCATAATTATCATTAGAACCGTATAAATTTGTAGGCATGGCACTGATAAAATTACAGCCATATTGCAATCGGTAACTTTCACAAAGTTTAATGCCTGCAATTTTTGCGATTGCATAAGGTTCATTGGTATATTCCAGTAAGCCGGTTAACAGTGAAGATTCCTGCAATGGCTGTGGTGCCATTTTAGGATAAATGCAAGAACTACCCAGAAACAGCAATTTGGTAACATTGAATTTATAAGCGGCATGAATGATATTGGATTCAATCATCAAATTCTCGTAAATAAAATCTGCCCGAAAGGTATTATTTGCCAAAATGCCGCCAACCTTGGCCGCTGCCAAAAAAACATATTCAGGCCTTTCCTTTTCAAAAAATGCCATGGTAGCAGCTTGATTTCTTAAATCAAGTTCGGCGGAGCTTTTTAATATTAAATTTTGGAAACCTGCTGAGGTAAGTTTTCTTACAATGGCAGAGCCTACCATTCCATTATGTCCTGCAACAAATATTTTAGCGGATGTGTGCATGGTATTTATTTACTAAAATGTTCGATGTCTGCATCCATCATTTCTGCAATGAGTGCTGAAAGTGTGTATTTTGGTTTCCATCCCAATTTAGTATTGGCTTTAGTAGCGTCGCCAATTAATAAATCCACTTCGGTAGGCCGGAAATATTTTTTATCAATTTTTATAACTGCTTGCCCAATTAAATGATTGTATTTTTCCGAATTACAAGCGGTAACCTTTAATAATTCTTCCACTCCTTCTCCTTTGCTTTCAATACTAATACCACAATAAGCAAAACATTCAATGATAAAATTCCTTACTGAAGTAGTAATGCCGGTGGCAATTACAAAATCTTCTGGTTGTGTTTGTTGCAACATCAACCACATGGCTTCTACATAATCTTTTGCATGGCCCCAATCTCGCTTTGCATCAATATTACCCATCCACAAACAGTTGGTTTTACCTGTAAGTATTTGTGCTATGCCTCGGGTGATTTTGCGTGTTACAAAAGTTTCGCCCCTGCGTGGACTTTCGTGATTGAAAAGTATACCATTACAAGCATACATATTATAGGCTTCTCTATAATTTACCGTAATCCAATAAGCATACATTTTAGCTACTGCATAGGGTGAGCGAGGATAGAAAGGGGTGGTTTCTGTTTGAGGGGTTTCCTGAATTTTGCCATATAACTCAGAAGTTGATGCTTGGTAGATCCTTGTTTTTTCAGTCAAACCCAATAAACGTACTGCTTCTAGAATTCTTAGTGTTCCTACTCCATCTACGTTGGCCGTGTACTCAGGACTATCAAAACTTACATGCACATGGCTCATGGCACCAAGATTGTAAATTTCATCAGGCTGTATTTGCTGTATCAAACGGATAATATTGGTGGAATCAGTTAAATCGCCATAATGCAAAAAAAACGAAGTATTGGCTTCATGCGGATCCTGGTATAAATGATCAACTCGGGCTGTATTGATGGAGGAGGCCCTTCTCTTTATACCATGTACCTCATATCCTTTGGATAAAAGCAGTTCAGCTAAATAAGATCCGTCTTGTCCAGTAATTCCTGTAATTAAAGCTTTTTTCATTTTACAATTTTTGAAGAAATAGATCCATCAAATTATGATTGCCTATTTCATGCTCATTCAATTATTCTTTTGCGAATGTAAGAATTATCCCTGTTTTCATGCTTGTATGGATTGAAGGAATAATTCGATTGCTTTTAGTTTGTCTTCGTTCAACCTGAATTCAATATTTTTTGTATAATAAGTCATCATATCATAAGAAGGTTTATCTAATCCCTTGATGATATGCTCCAATTGTGTAAATCCGTATGCATTGGCTTCGTTGAATGCCTTCGCAAAAGTTTTGGTTACTGGTAGCCTGCTAATCCATGCTGCAAATACAAATGGAAGTCCAGTAAGTTTATTCCAAGCTTCGCCTAAATCGTACCGATAAGGGTATTGGTTATATACATCCAAGGCCCTATCACCAATGATAAGTGCAGCCGTAGTACCATTGATGGATTGCTCAAAACCTGGGCTAGCAAATAGGAATTGGGGACTATGCTTCCAATAATCACGAAGTAATATTTTCAATAATTCAACAGAAGTGCGACTTTGGTAATCTAAGTATATAAATTCAATGGATTTCATCGGTACTTCGCTAAAAAGGCATACACTGGCTACAGGTCCAGTGCAACTGATACAATAGTCACCAACAAAATGATATTCTTTCAATTGAGGAAGGATTGCTAATGGTACTAAGCCGATATCAATTTGTCCGTCAATGAGTTCTTTTGCAATTTTAGAAGGATAATCAATTGTCAGTTCAAGTTCTTCCTTCATCATGCCCTGCTCAAATCCATATATAAGTGGCTTTGTATTCAGGTAACTTACTGCCCCCACTTTTATCTTCTGTGGCATTTAGTGTATTTTTGCAGCAAATTTACCGCAACAACATGGAATTAAATCAACTTTCCGCTATTTCTCCCTTAGATGGTCGCTATAGAAACCAAGTGCAACAATTGGACGAATATTTCAGTGAATTTGCATTAATCAAATATCGTGTATGGGTGGAAGTAGCTTATTTTATCAGGCTGGGCGAAAAAAAGTTTTTCAAGTTAAATGCTACCTTAAAAAAACAGCTATTTGAACTGGTGGATCAGTTTTCAATGGCAGATGCTGAAAAAATAAAGGCAACGGAGAAAGTAACTAACCATGATGTAAAGGCAGTAGAATATTTTCTAAAAGACAAATTAGATAAATTTGGTGCAAGTGCCTTAAAAGAATGGGTACATTTTGGATTAACATCGCAGGATATCAATAATACAGCCGTACCCATGTTATGGAAAAAATCGATGGAGGATGAATACCTGCCTGCCATTATCAATTTACAACACAGCATTTATCATTTATCTGAGTCTTGGAAGAAAATCCCCATGCTGGCTCGTACACATGGACAACCTGCCAGTCCTACCCTATTGGGAAAAGAACTAAAAGTATTTGTGGAGCGATTAGAAAACCAGATTCAATTATTCAGTTATATACCTTTCACCTGTAAGTTTGGAGGAGCCACGGGCAATTTCAATGCTCACCATATCGCATACCCGAAATATAATTGGATTCAATTTGCCAATGCTTTTTGTGAGGACGAACTAGGGCTTCAAAGGCAGCAATACACCACCCAAATTGAGCATTACGATACATTGGCAGCACATTTTGATACCATCAAAAGAATGAATACCATTCTACTTGATTTTTGCAAGGATATCTGGACCTATATTAGTCAGGATTATTTCAAACAAAAGACCAAAAAGGGCGAAATTGGTTCTTCCGCAATGCCGCATAAGGTGAATCCGATTGATTTTGAAAATGCAGAAGGCAACCTTGGCATCGCCAATGCGTTATTAGAACACTTGTCGGCCAAACTTCCCGTATCAAGATTACAAAGGGATCTTACCGACAGCACGGTACTTAGAAATATTGGTGTTCCCATTGCACACACTATACTTTCTATACGGTCTATTGAAAAGGGTATGAATAAACTGGTATTGAATGAAACTAAATTGCAACAAGACCTTGATCAAAACTGGGCAGTAGTAGCAGAAGCTATTCAAACCATTTTAAGAAGAGAACAGTATCCCAATCCATATGAAGCATTGAAGGAATTGACCAGAGGAAAAGATGCTATTGACAAGAAAAAAATACATGCATTTATCAATTCACTTAAAGTAAGCGCTACCATTAAAAAAGAATTAAAAAGTATTACACCCTCGAATTATTTCGGAGTTGCATAATGAAAAAATATATATTCATACTATTCTTTTCCTTCACAAAATTGTATGGTCAGACTGCTTCCATCAGTGGTATTATCAATCCTAGTTCGGGTGTTACTGCAATAGATTTTTGCAGTAATACCTTACATGTTTTAGAAACTCCGATTTTTAAAATTGGGGATACAGTGATGCTTATGCAAATGAAAGGGGCCGATTACCTGAATATCAACAGCAGTTCGTATGGTGATATCACCGCCTATAATAATGCAGGGCAATATGAAATCAATTATATAATTCAAAAAACGGCAACTACCATTGTTTTAAAAAACAATTTATTACACAACTATAACGCAACTGCAGGCGCTTTGCAGTTAATCAAAGTACCTTACTATCATAATGCTTCGGTTATAGGCTTATTGAGTTCAGAAACCTGGGACGGGAACAGTGGTGGTGTGCTGGTATTAAATGTATCGGATACCCTGGAATTATTTGCGGATATTGATGTAAGTGAAAAAGGCTTTTTGGGTGGTGCTATAGGTACGGGCTATTCCTGTGGCAGTAATAATTGGGCCAATGGAACCGAAGGTGGAATGAAAGGAGAATCTATTAGTAAATATACCCCTACACAGGACCGTGGAGGTGCACATCTTGCCAATGGCGGTGGTGGAAGTTTCGCAGCCAATTGTGGTGGTGGCGGTGGTGGAAACTTTGGTGTGGGTGGTCTTGGTGGTAAGGAATATGTAACCTGTAGTGCCCAACGACAAGGCATTGGTGGCGCTGCCTTGGATTATTTAAATAATAGAATCATGATGGGTGGCGGAGGTGGTGGTGGAGAGCAAGACAATGGATTTACAGTATATCCTGGCGGCCGATCGGGAGGTATTATCATAATCAAATGCAATGTATTAAAGGGCAATAATAATCATATCATCAGTAATGGACAATCGGTAACTGGCATAGTTAGAGATGAAGGTGGTAGTGGTGGAGGTGCGGGAGGTAGTGTTTTTATTTTTAACAATAACTATCTCAATAATATTTTAATTGATGCCAATGGAGGATCTGGCAGTTCGAACAATGATGTCACTTATGCCTCGCAATGCCGAGGTCCGGGTGGAGGTGGCGGTGGCGGCATTTTAGGATTGAGTAATCCATCAATTCCGTCGAGCATGAGCTTTACTGCTAATGGAGGATTAGCAGGAAAAGTATTAAATCCAGCAAGCAGTTGTTTTAATACCAGTTTTGGTGCCACCGATGGAGCCAGTGGAGGCATTGTTTTTAATCAGGTTTTTCAAAGTTCTAATGCTTTGTTCTCTAAAAACATTGATTCCATTCGTATCAAGGACAGTGCTATTAATTGTAATAGTTTCGATTTCAAAGGACTTGCTTATACTCGTTTTTTCCCAATTACCAATTGGGAATGGGATTTTGGTGATGGTGGATTTGCCACTGCTCAAAATAGCAGCCATTCTTATACTAACAGTGGCGCTTATACGATTAGGTTGGTGGTAAAAGATGGCAATGACTGCACTGATACCATTCTCAAAATTATCAATGTTGGTACTGCCAATGCGAATGCCGGCTCCGATACCAGCATCTGTAAAAATGCTCCTTATACATTGCAAGGTAACGGCATTGGCCGTTTTGCATGGTCACCCAAGGCATTTTTGAATGATAGCAGTTTGCAGAATCCCGTTGCCACTATTTCATCACCTACAAAATTTTACTTAAGTGTTACAGATGCACTAGGTTGTATTGGTACAGATACCGTGAGTATTGATATAAAATCAATACCCCCATTTGTATTATCCCCCACTTACAATGGTTGTGAAAACATTCCATTACAATTATCTGCATCAGGTGCTGACAAATATACCTGGAGCCCGGCCATCTATTTAAACAATCCAGACATTGCCAACCCTATTGCTACTTTAAGTGCGGATCAATTATTTACAGTAAAAGTGAAAGAAACTACCTGCAATGATTCAGCTGTATTAAATACCTTGGTAACCATAAGGCCCGTACCAGTGATAAATGCAATTAAATCCAATGACATTACTTGTTCTATTGGTAGCAGCAATTTAATAGCAACAGGTGCAAGTCAATACAACTGGTCTCCCACCAATGGATTGAATACCACTTCCGGATCAGCAATTGTTGCCAGTCCTTTAACAACTACTACTTATACGGTTGCCGGTACCGATAATTTTGGTTGTATAGGCAAAGCAACTGTAACAGTAAATGTCAATTTTACAGGCAAGGCCAATTATTACATGCCCAATAGCTTTACACCCAATGGAGATGGTATTAATGATTGTTTTGGTATTAAGTACTTTGGATTGGTGCAACAATTTAAATTGATGATTTATAATCGTTGGGGAGAAAGGGTATATTATTCAACCAATCCCAACGAATGCTGGAATGGCTACCACAAAGGCCAGGCAGTAGAAGCAGGCATATATATTTATCACCTAATAGCCCAAACTGCTTGCGGCGCTGTTGACAAAAAAGACAACCTTATTTTATTAAGGTAGTATTGTAAATTATTTACGTATACTTATATACGTTATTCCCCCTTGTGTACCTCACTGGTGAAATGGAAAATAATATCCGGATTGTTCTGTCTTTCTGTATTCAAGAACCATTCACTTTGCGCGAGGTATACTAGGTGACCGTCTTTGTCTTCCGCAATATTTGCTTGTTT
>CALRKF020000106.1:0-7244 GCA_943367825.1 Chitinophaga pinensis | reverse complement strand
AATCGGTGGATGTAATATTAAATGCATTGGAAAAGGAATTGTATGATAATATTTTCATACCAGGCCACAGCACTGCATTAACCAAAGAATATATTCTGGGTGAATTGAATAAGGTAAAAGATTTATTGAACTACCAACACAATGGATTGTTTGTGCATTTGGTCAATAACCTGATTAATAAGGTAAATGTTTTTGGATTACACTTTGTATCATTGGATATACGGCAGGAGAGTACGGTGCATGCCAATACATTGGCTACTATATTCAGGGATACTTACACCCAATTATCTGTTGAAGATAAAATGACTTTTCTTACTCAAGAGCCTTCTAATACAAGGGTGGCAGATTATAAGCATCCCGATGTGCAGGACACATTGAATAGTATTCAGGCTATACAATCGATTCAGCAAACGAATGGCGAAATGGGTTGTAATCGTTATATCATCAGTCAGTGTAATAGTGCATTGCAGGTATTAGAAGTGTATGGATTATTTCTTTTATGTGGTTGGACGGTGGCAAATCTTACCGTAGACATTGTACCATTATTTGAAATGATTGATGATTTGAAACACGCCGATGAAGTGATGCGTGCATTATACAGCAATGAACCATATCGGGCGCATTTAAAAAGAAGGGGCAATCGTCAAACGATTATGCTGGGCTTTTCGGATGGCACCAAGGATGGCGGATACTTGATGGCTAATTTTTGTATTTATAAGGCGAAGGAAGCGCTTACCAAAATTTCGAAAACATTTGGAATTGATGTTGTGTTCTTTGATGGCAGGGGTGGACCTCCAGCAAGGGGCGGCGGAAAGACGCATAATTTTTATGCTAGTATGGGAAAGAATATCAGCAATAAAGAAATTCAGTTAACCATACAGGGACAAACCGTGAGTTCAAATTTTGGTACCATTGATGCAGCGCAATACAATATTGAGCAATTGATTCATGCGGGTATCAGTAATGAACTTTTTTCGAATAGGCATATTACATTAGAGCCGGCAGAGGAAGCATTGATAGCACAATTATCGCAAAAAAGTTTTGAGGCTTACCATGCTTTAAAGCATCACCCCGAATTTTTATCTTATTTATCGCATATAAGTCCGGTTAAATTTTACAGCGAAACCAATATTGCCAGTCGCCCTTCGAAGCGGAACAGTGGGAGTCAGCTTGAATTAAAAGACCTACGTGCCATTCCTTATGTAGGTGCCTGGAGTCAGTTGAAACAAAATGTAACGGGCTATTATGGTGTAGGTACTGCATTGGCAGCAATGGAAGCGGAAGGAAAGTTTGCAGCTGTAAAAGAATTATACAATAATTCACTTTTTTTCAAAACCCTCATTGATAATTGTGAAATGGCGATGAAGAAATGTTTTTTTCCATTGACGGCATGGTTAACACATGATGCAAAATACAGTGATATTTGGAATACCATATTCAATGAATTTGAGCTCACACAAAAATATGTATTGCAGTTAACAGGCAAGTCTGCTTTGATGAGCAATTATCCGGTGGATTGTTTGTCGATTGAAATGCGAGAAAAAATTGTGTTGCCACTGATAACGATTCAACAATTGGCGATTAATAAAATCAGGGAACTGGATGAGAACCTGCAGCAATCCGCCTTGCGGGAGCGCTACGAAAAATTAGTGATTCGTTCTTCTTTTGGTATCATCAATGCAGGAAGAAATTCAGCTTAAAAAAAAGGGGCTCCTATAGAAATAGGGGCCCGGTTAACGATTGCTTGCTATATGAAAATTGTTAATTAGAATTTATAGATGGCGGCTAACAATCCGCTGGCAGTTGATGTGCTGCCATTGCCATTTGATTTCAAATAATAATTGCTATTGGCTTTTTCAATCCTTGCTTCTGGAATGATAGTTAGCGGTCCTAATTTTACATTCAATGACAAGGTGTTGGCGAAAATATTTTTAGTAGCGAAATAAATCATTTTATTATCACTGATATATTCCGACCGCAGGGTTAATCCAATTTTACTGCTTGGGTCAAAATTGAGGTACAAGGCATTGCCAATCCAGGAACCACTACTACCACTAATTGGTTTTCGCGTTTGTACGGTACCGTTATAACCAATATTAAAACTTGTATTGATGGTGCCCAGTATTACTGCATCTATTTGTTGCATCGATTTAAGTCCGCTTGGGTTCACCCCTTTATCAGATCCATTGTAACCACAGTAGTTTAGATAAAATTTCAGTTTTCCATTTTTGCTGCTACCGCTGAATTGTGCAATCAGGTTTTTTACACTGGTAGTGGCGGTTGTTTGGTCCATATAATTACTGAGTCCAATCATGAAGGCTACAGGCCCAGCTGTGATATCCATTTTGATACCGTCGTGAAAGAAAGGCCCGTTGGTAAACATATAACTCATGCTATAATTTCTGTTGACTGGCGCATCTACTACTTCATAGCCAATATGCGTAGCAAATTTGCCGGCAGTAAATTTTATTTTTGAAGAGGGTGCATAAGTTACATAGGCTTGTTTTAAAGCGGAGAGCGACATGAAGCCGTTTTTACCATTACCATTATCACCATCATTATAGGAAAATTCTTCAGCTCTACGGCCATAGCCCAGGTCAACAGTGGCACCTACTTTTCCGGAAAGTGCGGTAGCATCGGCCCTGAGACTAGCCATTCCTAATTCAAAAGAACTTTGGGAATTGGTGAAGCTGGTATAATTATTTTGCTTGCCAGAAAAATTATAGCGATAATAGGCATCTACGGATCCGGATACAGTGAGGGTTTTGGTAGAGTCCTGCGCATTTGTTGAAAAAAAGCAGCACAGCGCTATGCCTGCCAGAAAGAAATTTCTTAACATTGTGATAGATTTTAATTATTAATAAGAGGTACAACTCATGAACTTTGTCCAGAAGCTCATATTATGGTTGTACCTTTTTTATTTACAGTCCTTCAACCGGCGTTTCTTTTAATTCGCCATCGGTTTGCACCAATAAAGTTCCTTGTGTATAGTTTTCATTGTGTTGAGAAGCATCCAATCCCAATAATTCATCTTCCTGACTTACACGAATGGGTAGAATGAAGTTGATGAATTTAAAAATGGCGAAGGAAGCAGTAAAGCTATAAGCCACCACAATGGCCAAACCTTTTAATTGTGTAAAGAAGAAAGCTGTGCCACCATAGAATAATCCATCGGCGCCAGCTCCGTTCACTGTTTTGGTAGCAAAGATGCCAGTCATAACCATACCTACCATACCACCAATACCATGACAAGGAAATACATCTAATGTATCATCCAGTTTTGATTTTGATTTATAATAAACAGCGATATTGGAAACAATGGCGGCAAAGAATCCTATAAAAATACTTTGCGGTATGGCAACAAAACCAGCGGCTGGAGTAATGGCTACGAGACCTACAACAGCTCCGATACAAAAGCCGAGTACAGATGGTTTTTTACCTTTTAATACATCAAAGAACATCCAGCTTAAACCAGCAGCAGCAGCAGCGGTATTAGTAGTAGCGAATGCTGATACAGAAAGTGTATTGGCACCAAGTGCAGACCCAGCATTGAAGCCAAACCAGCCAAACCAAAGTAATCCGGTGCCAATTAATACATAGGGGATATTGGCAGGTGGAATTTCTTTTTGATCAATATGTGATTGTCTTCTTTTGAGTACCAATGCACCTGCTAATGCAGCACAACCAGCAGAGATATGTACAACGGTACCACCTGCAAAATCCAGTACCCCCATTTTAAACAGGAAGCCTTGTGGATGCCAGGTCCAATGTGCCAGTGGTGCGTATACCAGCAGGCTGAATAAAACGATGAATAATATATAAGCAGCAAATTTTATACGTTCTGCCACTGCACCAACAACTAGTCCGGGTGTAATGATGGCAAACATCAATTGAAAGAGTGCGAATAATAATAGTGGGATGGTCATGGCAGTACCGCCTTGTAGGATGGGGGCGCCAGAGGAAACACCTTTAAAGAACAGGTGAGTCATTGGATTTCCGATAAAGCCGCCGATTGATTCACCGAAGCAAAGGCTATAGCCCACTGTTACCCAAAGTACACTCACCACTCCTGCTGCTACCACGCTTTTGATCATGGTAGAAATAACGTTTTTGCGGTGCACCATTCCGCCATAAAAGAAGGCCAAGCCAGGGGTCATTAAAAAAACCAGGGCGGTGGCTACAATAATCCAGGCAATATCAGCTGCATTGAATTTTCCGTCATCGAAATGGGGTAATGCAGGGATAAAGGCTGCTGCGATGGCCAGCAGGCCTAGTATCAAAAAGGGAACAATCCGAATAGAACTGATATGTTTCATGCTTGTGTGATTTACGTATTAAAATAATAAATATATTAATAATTTCAAACAAACATATAAAAAAATAGGTAAAATGCAATCATAATGCTAATCTATTTGTCAAAAAATAGAAAAGCATTAAAATAATTGGGTAAAAACCTCAATAAAATGGAAAATATTCTAAAAAAAGAATAGATATAAAATATTTTAATGTGTATAAGATCTTGATAACTGAAAAAATCTGCAGATTACCATTGTTGTTGAAGAAAAGGTGTCGGCCGATTATTTAGAATAAGGATAATGTAGTATGGCTGATATTAAACTGGGGGCAAATTTTCAGCATCCTTAGCCTTGGGTTAGATATTCCTGAATGATCTGATTTTTTAAGTCCATTTTGGTTGATTTTGTAGTCAACCTATTTCAGGACGAGACATACTGCCGATCATTGCTTCAGCATCATGCCCCAATACACAAAACCTTTTGTTATATGCATACCCCTTTAATGGCAAACTGAAATAATGTGGAATAAGTAAAGGGATAATTGCAAATTTCGACTTATACTTTTAGTCTTTTTTATTCATTATATTTGAGGCAATTAAAAAACGGGGGCACGAAAACCCCCGACTGCCGTTTTGAACTTTTACCTTTATTAATTACTGTTTGAACAGTATAAACTCCTTCGGAAGTGTCATACCATAAGCACCTGTTTTAAAGCCATACCCCTCTGAATGGCGCTGTTTCCAGATAATTTTTGTTATCTCTGAATCAAAATAAGCTCTGACTATTTTTGATTCTCTTGCTTGTGAAATATCAGTTATTCTTCCCAATAATCTTTTCTTTGTAAAGTTACAAGCAGGTAATAATAATGACCCTGAAATTTTCGTCAGATCTGCACTGTCATAAATAGTTGGTAAAGTCATAAAACGATTGGGATAGGTACTTTCAATTATTGTACTGCCTTGTTTATATTCGTGCCAAATCCACAAAGTTCCCAATGTTTCAGGCGTTCCTCCAGTATACAAGCACTCATGGTAGCGCATGTAGATTCGAATAGTATCATTGCCATTTGCATAAAGCCATTCACCATTAAAAGCCTGTAATTGAGGACAAATACCTGAAGGTGAAGGAGTGGGCGTACTGTTCTGCGAATAAGTTTTGATGCAAAGCATTAGCAATAAGCTGCAAATAATATTTTTCATTTTATTTAGTTTAAATGTTAAAAACAATTTGTCTGAATAACAGCACCAAAGTTATCTATTTTTAATTTTTTCCATTGATTACAATCATTGTTACCCTGGTACAATATTAATCCGGTATCTGCCCCATATTCTTTAATTAATTTTAAGAATTCTCTTTCGTTAGTATCTGGATTATCAGAATTGATTTTATTATAAAATTTTTCAGCAAAAGTGTTTTGCTTCTTCTCATCATTTCCATTTACGCCTGCAATTTTCTCACAGAAAGTTCTGTAAGCAGCCACATCGCCAACTTTTATTAAGTATGGTAAGCCTAAACTGCTTGCAATTCCCATATACAGATTGTTAGTATCTTTTGCATGATTTGCTAAAAAAACCTGTGCCATAAAAATAACATCTTCTGGGGTAAAAATGTTATTCAACCCATCATAATGTGAGTGTATCAACCCTTCTTGAAAAGTATTTGCAGGGATATTCCAGAGAATAGTTGGATAAGATGTGCTCCCAATTTGCTGTATATAGTTTTGTGTTGCCCTGTCTCTCACTTCATAACCTATCTCATATGATAAACCAAGTACGGACTTGCTATTTAAGTATTGAAATTTTGAAACGAAGTTGTTATCCTTTTGCAATGTATCTATAAAAGGGTCGCAATTACCTGTACTGTCAATAATGGGAGGTGGTGGAGGGTCGCCATCACCACATGGATTTGGGACTGGATTGTACCAGGTATTACCAGGACAGGGGTCGCCACCTCCGGAGCCGCCACCACCACCACCGCCGATTGGTGGTGGGTCATCATCAAAATAGATGCTTTCGCAGATTTCCCTCTCTACATAACATCCTCCGGAAGCATCTGGTATTGGTGTCTGAGCTCCGCCACATTCCACTTTAATTTTATACTTAATACAAACTTCCACATAACTGTCAGGTGTTGGGCTGTTTGAATAAGCACTTACCATATTAATCGTTTTGTTTCCCTCATTATCCAGTCCAGTAACTTCATTAAACAGATGTGCTGGTATATGATAAAAACCAGAAGTACCAAAAGCAATATTTTCCATTACCATAAACAAGCCGAATTTCCCTTCTGCCTTTGGTTTGTTATATGCTGGATTATGGCAAACATCAAACAAATAGTTCTTTGTCAAGCACCGTACTATACTTCCATTGTCTGTATTGCGAATAATTAAAAGTGCTGTAAGGTTTAAGTTATTAAGTGTAAGTGGTACAATGAGTGTGTTGTTTTTAGAGATTCGCACAATTTTGTCCCATACTGGATAACCACTATTAGCAGGTAAAGCTGATACGAAATTTGTTTGAGCATTTTGTTGTTGCAAAGTCATTGAAATTTCTTTTGCAGCTTCAATAGTGGGTGCATAACGGTTAAAGAATTTTTCTGTTTCTGATTTCTCTTTGGAATTACTTAATGTGTCATTCTTTTTGCAAGAGTTCATTGAAGTAATTGTCAATAATAAGGAGCAAGTGAATAAATAAAATAAAGAAAGTTGTAGCCGCTTTGGTGTCATGGAATGGTTTAACATAATGTTCAAAATTTTGATGTTAACAAATAATTAGACTGTTATGTGTCTGATGGGGTTGCATATAACGTGAGTTTGTGAAAAAACCTCTCAATACATTATAAATATACACAAAATGTTAATAGCTTCAAATTTGCATAGTATTTGCAATAAAGTATTATGCAATATATAACAGGCCAAAGCCGCCATCAAAGTTTTTTTGCAACATTGGA
>CALRKF020000105.1:0-7782 GCA_943367825.1 Chitinophaga pinensis | reverse complement strand
CAATTCATCCGATTATTTTTTTCAGCCTGAATTTTTACCCCACTACTAACCATGGTAAAAATGCGGGTGGATGGAATGGCAAATTCGTTTACTGCCATCTGATAAAGTTGACTCAACCCCTTGACGGTGGCACTGAAAGATGCAGGACTGAATGAAATAAAATCGGTGTTTATAGCCGTGTCTTTTAAAACATTAAATGCCCCCGTTTTTTTGGCATTCTTACCAATCTCCAAAATGCTCATCTTAACACCCTTTGAACCCACTTCAATGCCCGCATACACTAAAGAGTTTTCGTACTTAAGTTTGATATTTGTTTGGGCATGAAGATGTCCTGACCATAATAATGGTAAACAATAAAACAATAAACGCTTGCTTATCTGCAAATACATTAGGTTATATTTTTTTTTAAAGTTACAGTAATCAAAAAGGGTAATCGGACTAAGTTTTTCACCTGTTAAAAAGCTGTGTATAACCTTTCTCCATATTGTTTAATTAAGCTGCAAATCTTATTGCTTAAATGTCTTAAAACCATTGTAGAATAAATACTACTGTATTTTAGTATTAGTTCCAGCAATTCGAAAATGCTTATTTCGTTTTAGATATAGAAACATGAAAAACAAAATATAGCCTTGTTAACCTCTATGTAAAACACTTCCATTAAGGAAAGAACAATAACACTTAAATTAGATAGTTATTGTAAAAAAGAAAGAAGCCAGTTTGGAATAAACTGGCTTCTTTAATTGTATACCATCACGATTATATATGACCGAAAATACCCTCTACAAAATCTTTTTTATTAAACACCAATAAATCCTCAGCTTTCTCTCCCACACCAATGAATTTAACAGGTATCTTAAACTGGCTGGCAATGGCTAATACCACCCCACCTTTTGCAGTTCCATCCAATTTGGTAATGGTAAGCGCTGTTACATCCGTTGCGGCAGTAAAATGCCTAGCCTGCTCTAAAGCGTTCTGACCAGTACTTCCATCCAATACCAACATTACTTCATGCGGTGCATCGGGAATTACTTTTTGAATAACCCGCTTAATTTTTGTCAACTCATCCATTAAATGAGATTTATTATGCAACCTGCCGGCTGTATCAATTAAAATCACATCCACATTTTTACTGACCCCGCTTTGTACCGTATCAAAAGCAACACTCGCAGGGTCGCTACCCATTTCCTTTTTTACAATGGGCACTCCGGTACGTTCACTCCAAATGGTTAATTGGTCTACCGCTGCGGCACGAAAAGTATCAGCTGCACCGAGCAAAACAGACTTACCAGCCTTGGCAAAATTGTAAGCCAATTTGCCGATAGTAGTTGTTTTTCCTACCCCATTTACTCCAACTACTAATATTATATGAGGCTTATGTCCAGCAGGTAATTCATAATCCGTATAGCCGGTATCATCTGGGGCATCGACCAACACATATTGAATTTCTTCTTTAAGTATTAAATTTAACTCACTAGTATTTAAATATTTATCCTTGGCTACTCTTTTTTCAATTTGTTCAATAATTTTCACCGTAGTTTCAATACCTACATCGGCTCCTACAAGTGCTTCTTCCAAATTATCCAATACCTCCGTATCCACCGTACTCTTACCGGCAATGGCCTTACTGATTTTACTAAAAAATCCTTCCCTGGTTTTTTGCAGGCCCTGGTCAAGACTTTCTTTCTGTTCTTTCTTTCCGAAAAGTTTATCGAAGATGCCCATAGTTGCTTTGTATAAATTGAATTTACAATATTAAAAATGAATGAACTGGATTCATATAATTTAATTTATGCCGCTAGTCCGAACCTTGTATAAACAAGAAAGCCTCCCGGTAAACCAGAAAGCTTTAATAATGTCTTCATACTGATTATTACAAACCAGCCAAATGATCCTTAATCCTATCCTTGTGCACAATTGCTTCTTTGAAAGTATATGCACCTGATTTAGGGCTTCTTAGCGTACGAATAACTTTTGTCCAGTTTTTCGCTTCTGCTGCTGCCTTCTGATCTTTTGTTTTTATCGCCGTTTTTGCTGCTTTTGCCATGATGGTAAATTAATAATGTGAATACTGTTGAGGCATACAGAATTGATTTCTGAAATGCGATCGCTTATTACTTGATTTCTTTATGAACAGTCACTTTCTTAAGGATTGGGTTGAATTTTTTCAACTCCATTCTCTCAGGTGTGTTCTTTTTATTCTTAGTGGTGATATAGCGGCTGGTGCCGGGCTTACCACTGGTCTTGTGTTCGGTACACTCTAAAATAACCTGTACCCTGTTACCTTTCTTTGCCATTTGTTTGTTTTTTATATATACCCTGCCTTACTTTTCAAGTAAAGCCCAGGCAGTTTTTTTATAATTTTTCTCCGGCCGCACGCAATTGTTTCACCACGCTATACAAACCATTCTTATTGATGGTACGAATAGCTTCTGAAGAAACTTTAATGGTCACCCATTTGTCTTCTTCCGCTAGAAAATACCGCTTGGTTTGCAGATTTGGTAAAAATCTACGCTTGGTTTTAATATTTGAGTGAGAAACCTTATTTCCGGTAATTGGCTTCTTTCCTGTAACCTGACATACTCTGGCCATTGTTCTAAAATTTTGGACTGCAAAAGTAAGGGTTTAATTGCTAATTATAAAATGAAAATCAGATATTTTTCCACCAACAACACATATTTAGCCTATTTGGGGGTAATTTCATGAAAAATAACCAAGAATTGACCAGATACTTTCTATTAGCCAGCCTGCTTTTTTCCCTACAGTTATCCGCTACACCCCCAAATAAGGAATTAAAAAGGAATATGCTCATCACCCAATCCATGATTGTAAAAAGGGCCTTTTACCTGTTTAATGCCGATGATAACCTCAATAAACCCCTACTTACCATCAGGGGCAATGGCATCACAGTAGATTTTAATCAGGCCAATCTACACGGCAGTAATGACCAACAATTGCCCAATCAGTTTTATGGGCTAGCCATTATTATCGAAGGCAATAATATCACCCTTAAAAATGCCCATATCAATGGATATAAAATTGCTGTGATGGCAAAAAACTGCAAAAACCTACGCATCGAAAATTCAGATTTCAGTTATAATTATAGGCAACAGCTCCAAAGTAATTGGCTCAATGAGGATGTCAGCGACTGGATGAGTTATCACCATAATGAACAAGATGAATGGCTTCGCTATGGTGCTGGTATATATTTGAAAGATTGTAAACAGTTTACTATTTCCCGCAATACTATCAATGATGGGCAGTGCGGACTAATGATGGTGCGATGCGAGAAAGGGACCGTTACTGACAATAATTTTTCATTCAACAGCGGTTTAGGCATTGGCATGTATCGCAGTAGCTATAATAATATCCTTCGCAACCAACTTGATTTTAATGTCAGGGGCTATAGCCATGGCTTTTACTATAGAGGTCAGGATAGCGGTGGCATCCTGGTATTTGAACAATGCAATGAAAATGTTTTTGCCTACAATTCAGCCACACATAGTGGCGATGGCTTCTTCCTATGGGCAGGCCAAACTACTATGGACAAAGGCATTGGCGGCTGCAACGATAATTATATCTACCAAAATGATTTCAGCTATGCCCCTACCAATGGTGTAGAAGTCACATTTAGCAAAAACCATATCCTCAATAATATTATCAACGAATGTGACCATGGCATTTGGGGTGGTTATAGCTGGGAAACCTCTATCAATGGTAATACATTTCACAAAAACCGAATTGGTATCGCCATCGAACATGGCCAACATAATAATATTAGCTTTAATAATTTCGACAGCAATCGGGTAGCAGGCATCAAATTATGGGCAAAAAAACAGGCACCCTCCGATTGGGTATATCCACAGAAAAAAGATACCCGAAGTCAATATTATGAAATCGATGAAAACAAATTTAACAACGAAAAAATTGGCATTGATCTCACAATGACAGAGCATATAACCTTAAATAAAAATGGATTCAGTAATACCATACTGCCTATTAAAAAAGACAGTTCTGTACAAGATTTAATAGTAGACCCCAATAAGGTACTTGATACTACAGGTAGCTTGCCCCCCATCATTGGAAAATGGAAAAATAAATCCATTCCAAAGGGTAATTTTCCCTTTGGCAAAAATCAAATTAAGATGACTGAATGGGGTCCCTATAATTTCAAATACCCAATACTGTTTTTGAAAAAAATTGATAGCAATAAAAAATATTATTTCGATGTAATGGGGCCCAAAGGGGAATGGAAAATTATTAATAGCAAGGACCTGGGTAATATTTCGAAAATGAGTGGACAGTTTCCGCAAGAACTAATAGTGGAAAAAACTGGGGAAGACTTAAGGCTCCAATTAGCCTATACTGGAAAGGCTTTCATAAACCAATTTGGTGTACCACAACCAGCCAATACGGTATTCCTATTTGGCTTTCGTGATTATACCCCTAGTATTAATTGGGAAGTTAACTGGTATAAATGGACATCAGAAAAGGATCCCAATAAATTGGATGAAGCCATTAAAAATATTACTGAAAATGATACTCCATTTAAAACTACTCAAACCAGTACGCTTAATTATACCTGGTGGGGTGAATTGGGCAAACAATTACCTGCCGATAGTTTTATCACTGTAGCCAATACCATTGTAGATGTTAAAAAAGGCAAATACCGCATTGGGGTTACCGCCGATGACCTGGTAAGGGTTTATGTAGATGGTAAACGCATCATTGATTTTTGGGATGCAAGCAAATATATTTATGATGAAGATGCGCATCATGAAGCCATTCTGGAATTAGATGGAAAACATGCTATCAGAGTAGAACATGTAGAGAATACAGGTTATGCTACCTTGATCTTTCAATTGCAACCATTATAAGCCCTTTATCTTTGTAAAAAATAGCAACAATGAACAGTCATATTATTCAGTCTAGTTATTCAACCGGCATGGCCTTTACCACTACACTCAATGGTCATCCAATTACTACCGATACGGTTGATACCGATCTAGGGCCCAGACCCAAAGCCCTGATGCTATTGGCTTTAAGCGGCTGTACAGGTATTGATGTAGTAAGTGTTTTAAATAAAATGAGGGTTCAATTTACAGATTTCAGCATCGATGTAAAAGGTGATTTAACCGAGGAAGATGCAGCTGTTTACCATACTGTAAAAATTACTTATCGTATTAAAGTGGCACCCGAAGATCAACCTAAGGTAGAAAGAGCAGTAACGCTTTCGCAAGAAAAATACTGCGGTGTAGCTGTCATGTTTCGCAAATTTGCACAATTAGAAAAAGAAATTATTTATTCCTGATGCTTTGTTTTCGTATACGCATCATGTGCAGTACAATGGCAAGCATTATTAAAGCCAGTCCCCAATAAAAATGCCTGTTCAATACTGCGGCTTCATTAAAAAAAACAAAGGCTAATATTATTCCATAAACAGGTTCAAGATTGTAGGTAAGATTGGCGGTAAATGCAGATATTTTTCTCAAAGCATTAAGTTGTAAATGAAAGCCCAATACTGTACAAAACCAGGCCAATACCAATAACCAAATCCAATCTGATACAGTAGGAAAATAATAGGTTGCCGGAAATTGAAGCAGGTATAATGGCACTAACAAAGTAAGGGTGATTAAGCCTCCACCCAGTTCATAAAAAGTAACCATCTGAGGTTCAAACTTTTTCACAAACTCCTTATTAAAAATGGGAAAGAGCGCACTGCCCATTGCCGATATTATCCCAAACAATATCCCTACTTTATATTGCGGATGAAATCCAAATATGATAGCAATTCCAGCAATGGCAATCATCCCTAAAAAAACCTCTGGCCAAATAATTTTCCTTTTAAGTATAATAGGCTCTAGGAAAGCAGTAAAAAAACCTGTAGCACTAAAACATACCAGTGCAACTGATACCGTACTATATTTTACACTACCGTAAAAACTCACCCAGTGTATTGCTACGATGGCCCCTACTCCAAAAATTTTAATGATATCTTTTTGTTGTGGTTTGCGTACTCGCTGATTGCTGAATGCTTTTTTGAAATAAAGGATAAAAAATAATGTGAGTACGGTAATTAATAACCTATACCATACCAGCAAGCCCTCATTCAATTTGATTAATACACCTAAAATAGCAGTGAACCCTGCCAAGAATACTGCTAAATGAAGTTGTAGCAACGCTTTTTTCATGAATGCCAAAGATATAATAGTCCTAAGACTGATAAAACTTCTTTTCAAAATTCCTTACTGCACTAAAACTACAGCAACAAAACAGTTCAACCCAACATTTTATAAGCGCTTTTGGCACTTATAAAAAAACTCATAAAAATGCTGGAACTACTCCATATAAAGCCTAAACTGGATTATATTTGCCACCTTATAACCAAAATCATTATGAGTTTCAAAAAAATCAACAACATTACCGGATGGTTGGTATGTATCATCGCCAGTGCAGTGTACATCATGACAATGGAAGCCACCGGCAGTTTCTGGGATTGCGGTGAATTTGCCAGCAGTGCCTTTAAACTTCAAATACCACATCCACCCGGAGCACCACTCTTTGTTTTGATTGGCCGTTTATTTATGGCCCCTTTTGATCCCACTCATGCTGCAACAGGTGTAAACCTAATGAGTGCATTGGCCAGTGGATTTACCATCCTGTTTCTATTTTGGAGTATTACCCATTTTGCCCGTAAAATAGTAAGCAAGGATGGATTGGAACTAACCAATGATAAAATTTTTGGCATCATGGCTGCCGGTGTTGTTGGTGCCCTTGCTTATACCTTTAGCGATTCTTTTTGGTATAGTGCAGTGGAAGGAGAAGTATATGCCCTCTCCTCTTTCTTTACCGCCATCGTTTTCTGGGCCATGCTGAAATGGGAACAAAATGTTGATGCTGAAGAAGCACATGATATTCGTGGTCACTTTACCCGTGCAGATCGCTGGATTATTTTGATTTTCTTTTTGATGGGATTATCAATTGGGGTTCACTTATTAAACCTGTTGACCATCCCAGCCATTGTAATGATTTATTATTTCAAACGTTATACTCCCACTAAATGGGGCACTTTATTTGCTTTCCTAATTGGTTGTGCCATCACTGGGTTGATTCAAAAAGCCATCATACAATGGACTATAAAAGGTGCTGGATTTTTCGACATCCTTTTTGTAAATGATTTCCACCTTCCTTTCTTTGTTGGATTTGCATTTTTCTTTGTTTTCATTGCTGCTATTATTTTCTTCGGATTAAGGATTGCACAAAAACAAAACTGGAACTTCCTAAAATTAGGTTTGTGGAGTTTTGCCTTTATGCTCATGGGATGTTTCTCTTCTTACTTCACCACACTAGTAAGAAGTAATGCAAACCCTAGCGTAGATATGTACAATGTAGATAACCCTGTAAGTTTAGTAGGCTACTTGAGTCGTGAACAATATGGCGACTGGCCGATTTTATACGGACAGGATTTTACTGCTGATGTATTAAGAGATGATACTGGCTATCCTGATTTTAAAGATGATGGCACATTATATGTTAAAGGAAAAGACAAGTATGAAGTAGGTGGACAAAAACAATCCTACCAGTATAGTTCTGCAGACATGCACTTCTTCCCTCGTATGTGGGATCAAAGCAATGACCAGGGACATGCAGATTATTATGCAAGCTGGATGCAATTACCAAGAGATAAGAATGGTGATTTTGTAAGAGACAATCAAGGCAGATTACTGAGAGATGATGGCGAAATCGCTAAGCCAACCATGGCTGAAAATATCGGATTCTTCATGT
>CALRKF020000104.1:0-7992 GCA_943367825.1 Chitinophaga pinensis | reverse complement strand
TAATTGTTCAATTCTCCAGGCATCCAAATTGGTAAAATAACTGGTTTTGCCATCCTTTTCCCATTTGGTACCTTTTATATTGAAATACACTTTAATTTCATCCCCTACATTTACACGGTCAATGATGGTTGTTTTATCTTGTGTACACTGAAATTTCACATAATTGGTAATCGTTCTACCATTGATTTCGTCTGTTTTTTCTACTGCAAATTCCCTTACTTTAAAAGTCTCGGTACGCTGCACAGTATCATATTTTGCAATCAATTTACCCGTTAATTCGTAACTCATTTATTCGATTTTAGACGTCAAAAATAGATTTATTTAATGATAAAATAATTGTTTGTTCTTTTTTGCTTTCTTGCTGAAAATTTAACTACCTTGTTTGGCTCAATTATAACACTGCTATGAGGAAGATTTTTTTTAACCACCTATGGTTTTCAGCCCTGCTATTTACAGTTTCCTGTCACACCATTTACCAGCCTACTGGAGTACAGTATAAAGATTATCGCTTAGCAGCAGGCGCTGCCTCGGATGAAAAACTGAATGCATTGGTGCGACCTTATGCCGACAGCGTTAATAAAAGTATGAATGATGTAATTGCCATTGCAGCAACAGAGTTAGAGAAAAAACAACCTGAAGGTCCATTGGGAAATATTATGGCGGATGCCATGTTGACGATGGCGCGCCAAAAATATAAAACCACGGTAGATGCTTCCTTTATTAATTATGGTGGAATACGATTGCCTTCCATTGCAGCAGGCGATATTACGAGGGGTAAAATTTTTGAATTATCACCTTTCGACAATATCATCGTATTGATAACGCTGAAAGGAAGTGTATTACAAGATTTTCTCAATCATATTGCCAATAGAAAGGGCTGGCCAGTGGCGGGTATTAGTTTTCAGATAAAGGGTGATAAGGCCATTAATGCGCAAGTGAATGGTCAGGTATTGGATAACAACAAAACTTATACCATTGCAGTGTTGGATTATATTGCCAACGGTGGAGATGATTGCACCATGTTAAAAGTATTGCCCCAACAAAATAATGGCTCCTTATTCCGGGATGCAGTAATTGAATATTTAAAAGGTTATACTGTTCAGGGTAAAAAAATATCTGCTCAAATTGAAAATAGGATTAGCAATGTACAATAGAAGAAAATTTATCACGCAGTCTGCCTTGGCTGCTGGGGCCATATTAAGTTCCAATAGTTTGTTTGCCGAAATAGAAAAAGATGCTGCTGCAAAGCGACTAACTATTTTACATACCAATGATGTACATAGCAGACTAGAGCCATTTCCCATGGATGGTGGCCGTAATCAGGGTTTAGGTGGTGTTGCTGCAAGGGCCCGTATCATTACAGATATTAGGACCAAGGAATCCAACGTATTATTATTGGATGCAGGAGATATTTTTCAAGGCACTCCTTTTTTCAATATATATAAAGGTGAGCCAGAGATGAAGGCGATGGCTGCAATGGGATATGATGCAGCTACAATGGGCAATCATGATTTTGATGCGGGGCTCGAAAATTTTGCTATACAGTTGGATCACGGAAAATTTCCATTGATCATTAGTAATTATGATTTTAGCGGAACTGCAATGGAAAATAAGTTTGTTCCTTATAAAATAATTAAAAAGGGTAAATTAAAAATCGGCATTACAGGTGTTGGAATTGAATTAAAAGGATTAGTATCAGATAATTTATATGGCAATACCACTTATCTGGACCCTGTTTCAAGGGCGAATCAAATGGCCAGTTTATTGAAAAAAGATGAAGGATGTGATATGGTCATCTGTTTAAGTCATCTTGGGTATCAATTTTCAGAAAATAAAAATAAGGTCTGCGATGAGATATTAGCAGCAGAATCGGAGCATATTGACCTGATTATTGGTGGTCATACGCATACTTTTATGGATGCCCCCAAAATGTATAAGAATAAGGCTGGCAGTGATGTTTTAGTGAATCAGGTAGGTTGGGCAGGCATTATTTTGGGCAGATTGGATTTTGATTTTTCAGCAATTGAAAAGAAAAATTTGACGAAATCCCATACTGTTGTTATTCGGGAAAAAACAAGTGAATAAAAAATTTTTTTTTCAACAAATTGTATAGATATTCGCTGTCCCGCTAAAGAATATTTTTTCAATGAAAATTGAAAGATTTCCGAAGACAAAGAATAAAGATTCTAAACTCAATATAAATCGCTTAAGGAATAATGGAGAAGGCTTTTGAAAAGGTATGGAGCAATTGCTTGGAGATTATTAAAGACATTGTTGAATGGCAACATTTTAAAACATGGTTTGAGCCAATCAAGCCGGTTGGATTAAAAGAAAAAGTTTTGACCATACAAGTGCCCAGCCAATTTTTTTATGAATACCTTGAAGAGCATTATGTTTCTTTATTAGCAAAAACTTTAAAGCGGGAATTAGGAAAAGAAGCGAGATTAGAATACAGGATAATGGTGGATAGCGGAAATAGTAAGAGTAAACCATTGACAACAGATATTCCTGGTAACGGTTATAAATCATTTTCAAACAACGAAATGGACTTTCCTTTAGTCATCAATAATCCGGTTAAGAATCCCTTCGTGATACCGGGGCTAAAGAAAATGCAGATAGATCCTCAGCTGAATCATGCTTATACTTTCGATGCATTCATCGAAGGAGATTGTAATAGGGTTGCTCGTCGCGCCGGTAAAACAGTAGCAGAAAAACCAGGTGCTACCTCCTTTAATCCATTGGTTATTTATGGCGGTGTAGGTTTAGGTAAAACCCATTTGGCACAGGCTATTGGTAATGAAGTGAAACGTTTGCACAACAATAAAGTGGTATTGTATGTGAGTTCAGAGAAATTTATCAATCAATTTATTGATCATGGCCGTAATGGTGCCATCAATGACTTTATACATTTTTATCAATTGATAGATGTTTTGATTATTGACGATGTGCAATTTTTCAACCGTGCTGAAAAAAGCCAGGATGCATTTTTCTCTATATTCAATCATTTACACCAGAGTGGTAAGCAATTAATATTGACCAGTGATAAGCCTCCAAAAGACTTGGAAGGGGTACAAGAAAGATTGTTGAGCCGTTTCCGTTGGGGACTCAGTGCCGATTTGCAGGTGCCCGATTATGAGACCAAGATTGAGATCCTGGAAAAGAAGATGAAGAACGATGGTTTGGAAATGCCTAAGGAAGTGGTGAAGTATATTGCTTATAATATTAATAGTAATGTAAGGGAGTTGGAAGGCGCTTTAATTTCATTATTGGCACAGTCTTCGCTTAACAAGCGTGAAATAGACCTTGAATTAGCCAAGAAAGTGTTACGAAATTTTGTCAAATCATCCAGTAAGGAAATAACCATCGATGCCATTCAAAAAATGGTATGTGAATACTTTGATGTGCCTTATGATAAATTATTACAAAAAACCAGGAAGCGTGAGATTGTACAAGCACGTCAAATAACCATGTATCTTTCTAAGGCCTTTACCAAAAATTCACTCAAAACTATTGGCGAGCATTTTGGAGGACGAGATCATACAACTGTTATACATAGTTGTCAGACTGTAAAAGATTTGATGGATACAGATACCTTATTCAAAGAGAGTGTGATGGAACTGCAACAAAAAGTACAATTGGCAGCAATGTAAAAGACTTTAAAAAATATTTAATCCGGCGCTTGGCCGGATTTTTTTTTGAATAAGATGCTACCAATAGATTGTAGGAACTGCCAATGTGTTTTTATTCTTGCTATTTACGGACTTTTTATTTTTCCGCATTAGCGAGCGAGCTCGCCATGCTACAAAATGGAAGCCGTTTTTCTGTGAAAATTTTATTGAGAAAGAGCAAGATTACCTTTGGTGATCTTAAGTGGGGTGGTTCAAAATAATTAAAGCCTGCCAGTTAACACTGGCACCGGGCTTTTTTATTTTTCCGCATTAGCGAGCGAGCTCGCCATGCTACAAAATAAAAAAGCCCTGGCTATCGCCAAGGCTTTAATTATTTTGTCGGGGCGGCAAGATTCGAACTTGCGACCTCCTGGTCCCAAACCAGGCGCGATAACCGGGCTACGCTACGCCCCGAACGGTAATTTTTTTATAAGAACTTCTGCGGAGAGGGTGGGATTCGAACCCACGGTACAGAATGACCCGTACGACGATTTAGCAAACCGTTCCTTTCGGCCTCTCAGGCACCTCTCCTGATCCGCCCCGTATTAAGGGGTTGCAAAAATACAATTCCAAAAGATAATGCCCAAAACTAAATGGAAAAACTAGGAAATATTTTTTTAAACAGCTATTTATAGAGCAGAAAGCCTGCGAAATGCAAAATGGCCTCCACCGTAGGTTTTCAAACCTTGCTATTACTTACCTATCTTCATGATGAATTATTAGTAATACTCATTATGCAACCAATACAAACAGCATTGTGCTCTTTTGGAATGAGTGGAAAAGTTTTTCACGCCCCCTTCATTCAGTGGAACCCTCATTTTAATCTTTATGGAGTTTGGGAACGTACCAATCAATTGGCAACTCAACAATATCCAAGCATTCACTCATTTCGTACGCTGAAAGATTTATTAGCAGATAAAGCCATTGAGCTGGTAATTGTGAATACACCCAGCATCACACATTATGCTTATGCTAAAATGGCCTTATTGGCAGGCAAACATGTTGTGGTAGAAAAGCCTTTTACTGGTACTTGCGAAGAGGCTGAGGAATTGATTGATGTAGCTAATAAAATGAGTCTAAAACTATCTGTATATCATAATCGCAGATTCGATAGTGATTACCGAACAATTAAAAAAATACTTGACCAGCAATTGTTGGGTCAGGTTGTGGAAGCAGAATTTCATTTTGATCGGTTTAATAAAAAGTTAAGTCCTAAGACACATAAAGAAACACCCGGTATCGGTGTAGGCGCATTGTATGATCTAGGGTCTCACTTGGTTGATCAGGCCATCCAATTGTTCGGTATGCCTGATTCGGTGTATGCTGATATCATGGCCATGCGACCACAATCATTGGTGGATGATTATTTTGAACTTATATTATATTACCCCAGCAAGCGAGTAAGATTGAAGGCAAGTTATTTAACCTGTGAGGCTTTACCAGGCTATGTAATTCATGGAACTAACGGTTCTTTTATCAAATCCAAAACCAATATTCAAGAGGAGGCACTTCTTGCTGGTATTAGCCCCTCCGATGAGCAATGGGGAATTGAGCCTACCATTGAAAACGGATTGCTTCATACTTTCATCAACGGCAAAAGAATCAGAGAAAATATAGTGTCAGAGAAAGGGAATTATGGCGATTTTTATACAGCACTTTTTGAAGCTATAAGAAATAATGGAGTATTGCCAGTAAACCCTGAAGATGCATTAAAGGTGATAACAATAATTAGGTCCGCTTTTAAAAGCAATACTGAAAAACGCAGGATTAATCTATAGATTTAAATTATTCACAACAATAAAAAAGGGCCATTATTGATAGCCCTTTTTTTACAATATTTAATAAATTTATTTTAGGTTGTGGTAGACTTTCTGTACATCATCATCCTGTTCAAGCATATCCACCATTTTCAACACTTCATTACTCTGCTCTTCATTTAGTTCTACAGTGGTAGTTGGTATTCTGGTAAGTTCAGCACTTACCACTTCAATTTTTTTCTCTTCCAATGCCTTGGTCATATTGCCAAATTCAGTGTAGGCGGTTCTTAAAACTATATTACCATCGGCATCTTCTCCAATTTCTTCCAATCCAAAATCAATCAATTCCAGTTCCAAGTCTTCAATATTAACCCCATTGTTTTTGATTTTAAACTCACCCATACGTGTAAACGTAAATGCAACAGATCCACTGGTACCTAGGGCGCCATGTCCTTTTGTAAAGTGCATGCGTACATTGGCAACAGTACGGGTAGGGTTGTCGGTGGCTGTCTCCACCATTACAGCTACCCCATGTGGTGCATAGCCTTCATACACCAGTTCCTCATAGTCTGTTTTATCCTTCCCCATTGCTCTCTTGATAGCTGCTTCCACTCTGTCCTTGGGCATATTGCAGGCTTTGGCATTCAGGTAGCACCTTCTAAGTGCAGGGTTATTATCGGGGTCGGGACCACTCACTTTTACTGCAATGGCAATTTCCTTACCAATACGAGTAAAATTTTTAGCCATTTTATCCCAGCGGGCAAACATGGTACTTTTTCTAACTTCAAATATTCTTCCCATACATTAAAAAATATTAAATAGGTATTATAAATTCAGTTGGCAAAGGTAAAACTTTTCAGCTTCCTACAAACGCTCTTCAGCAATCTGCCACTAAGGGGTTAAATTTGCAGTATGGATAAAGTATTCAGTTATCAGCAACTTGTTGATTTTGCAATTGCCGTTTTTTTAAAAATAGGTTCCTCTGAGCAAGATGCTCATACTGCTGCCAAAGCCTTGATTGCAGCCGATATTCGGGGCATTGATAGTCATGGTATTGCTCGCTTAAGCGGCTATGTTCGGCTTTGGGAAGCCAAAAGGGTGAATGCTACCCCCAAAATTAAAATTGTACACGAAACACCCTCAACTGCGGTAGTAGATGGAGATAGTGGGTTAGGATTGGTAGTGGCGCCATTTGCCATGCGCGTAGCCATTGATAAAGCAAAAGCAGTAGGTACCGGTTGGGTAAGTGTTAAAGGGAGCAACCATTTTGGAATTGCAGGCTATCACGCAATGATGGCACTTCCAGAAGATATGATTGGTATTGCCATGACCAATGCCAGCGCCTTAGTTGCACCCACTTTTTCTATAACCCGCATGTTGGGCACTAATCCGATAGCTGTTGCAGTGCCTGCTGGTAATGAAAATCCTTTTGTGGCTGATTTTGCTACAACTACTGCTGCTAATGGCAAATTAGAATTATTGCAAAGAAAAAATTTGGATACGCCCAGCGGATGGGTACAGGATAAAGATGGCTTACCCAGCACCAATGCCAATGAATTAAAACAGGGTGGGGCTTTATTGCCATTGGGAAGCGATCGGGAACATAGCAGCCACAAGGGATATGCATTGGGTAGTATTGTAGATATTTTTTCAGGGGTTTTAAGTGGCGCCAATTATGGTCCATGGGTGCCGCCCTTTCCAGCTTATGTACCGATGCCGAGTTTTATGCCAGGCGATGGTATTGGTCATTTTTTTGGTGCTATGCGGATTGATGCATTTCGTACAGCTGCTGAATTTAAAGCTGATATGGATCAATGGATACAGGCATTTAGGGCAGCCAAACCCGTAAAAGGACAAGAAAAAGTATTAATACCGGGCGACCCTGAACGAGCAATGGAAGCCATTCGTATGCAGGATGGTATTCCTGTAGTAGCTTCCGTGGTGAAAGATTTGCAGCAATTAGCAACATCTTTCGGCATCGATTTCGTAGTTAACTAATCCTGTTCTTGGAAACAATCACTGCATAAGATACATTTGCAAAAATATAGTCCATAATAACGTATTAAGAAATATTAGTATGAAAGTAATGAAGTTTGGCGGTACCAGCGTTGGAAAGCCCGAAAGAATGCATCAGGTATCTCAGTTAATAACTGCAGATGAGGAATCAAAGATTGTAGTATTATCTGCTTTAAGTGGAACTACCAATAATTTGGTGGAAATCAGTCACGCAATGTCGCAGGGCAGTAAATCGGAAGCTAGACAATTAATAGAAAAGCTGGAAGCACATTACCAACAATTCATCAAAGATTTATTGAAGCAGGAAAGTTCATTGGAAGCTGCGAGCAAAATTTTGCAGGAACACTTTGAATTTTTATACATCATATTGAAAATTTCTTTTAGTGAGGCTCTTAATAAAGATATATTGGCACAAGGGGAATTACTCAGTACCAAATTATTTTCTATCTACTTAACGGAAGCGGGTATCGATCATGTTTTGTTGCCTGCATTGGAATTTATGACCATCGATAGTTATGACGAACCACAGGTTGGCACAATTAAAGTAAAAC
>CALRKF020000103.1:0-8074 GCA_943367825.1 Chitinophaga pinensis | reverse complement strand
GACACTGCCATTGTGACTGTAAACAATAACCCAAAACCCAATTTGGGAGCAGATAAAACTAAAGGCATTTGTCCAGCAACTACAGAAGACCTGACAACAGAATATATTACTACCGGACTTATCAGCAATTGGACAATTGCTGGCGTTCCGGTACCAAACCCATCGGCTGTTGGTATTGGCGTATATCAATTGATTGTCAGCAATGGAACGGGTTGTACTGACACTGCTATCGTTACGGTCAATCAAAACCCTGCACCTGCACTGGGTAATGATAAAAATATACAGACCTGCCCTGGCACTAACGTAGATCTCACCACGCAATATATCACGACAGGCCTTACAACAAATTGGACTAGTGCTGGTGTTCCTGTACCAAATCCTGCATCTGTTGGAGCAGGACTTTATCAACTAATTGCAATCAATGCTTTTGGTTGTCCCGACACTGCACTAGTGAATGTAAGCCTCTTTCCCAAACCTAACTTGGGCGCAGATATTTCCAAAAATATTTGCCTAGGTAGCTTCGAGGATTTAACATTGGAATTTACTACCACTGGTTTGACCAGTAATTGGACGAGTGGCGGCCTCCCTGTGCCCAATCCTACTACTGTAATAGCCGGCATCTATCAACTGATTGCAACTAACGCAAATGGATGTTCGGATACTGCGATCGTTACTGTTGGAAACTTCCCGAAACCAAATTTGGGTGCAGATATAAATTTATCGGTTTGTCCGGGCACTACTGTTAATCTTACTACACAATACAATACAACTGGATTAACCAGTAATTGGACCAGTGCTGGTGTACCAGTTGCCAATCCGATAGCAGTTTCAGCGGGCATTTATCAATTGATTGCCAGCAATAGTAATAGCTGTACAGATACGGCCATTGTAATAGTTTCACTTTACCCAAAACCAAATCTTGGGCCCGACAAAAATATAAGTACTTGCCCAGGCACTACAGTTAACCTTACGACACTTTTCACAACGGGCGTTTGGACAACGACTTGGGATAGCCCAACACCTACAGCAGTTGGAGCAGGCTATTATACCTTGATTGTTACTAACAGTAATGGATGTACGGACACGGCGCATGTTACCGTATCCTTGTATCCTAAGCCCAATCTTGGCCCTGACCAAACAGTTAGTATATGCCCTAACGAAACGATTGATCTCAATAAATTATTCAACACAAATGGGCTATTAGTATCATGGAATATTGCCAATCCGCAAACTGCAGGGGTAGGTTTTTATACAATAATTGTCACCAATATTAATGGCTGCATGGATACCGCCAATGTAACTGTGCTATTGTACCCAGCGATTAATCCTACTATTGCTTTATCGCCTACTACCACAACAATTATTGAGGGCACTGCTATAAGATTTTTCGCAGGGGGTACGAATATTGTCTCTTATTTATGGGAACCCGGTGTAAGTCTCTCTACCGTGTATGGTGCTAGCGTAGTAGCTACGCCTGCAAGCACTACCCGATATAAACTCACTGTAAAAAATAATGGCGGCTGCGAAGACAGTGCATTTGTAACCTTAACGGTTATTCCACTGGAGATAGAACCTTCTGAAGCATTTACGCCTAACGGAGATGGTTATACGGATAAATGGGTGGTTAAAAATATTCAACTTAGCAAGACCAATAAGGTGATTATTTATAACCGATGGGGCAACAAGGTTTTTGAAGCGAATAATTACCAGAATAACTGGGATGGAACATTCAAAGGAAACCCATTGCCAGATGGTGCATATTATTATCAAATAGAAGCTGCCACCATTGGTAAAAGAACCATTCACAAAGCGGGATCTATTACCCTATTGCGTTAAAATTTAATTTGATTGTATGAAAAATAAATATTCTTACCTAATTCGAAAATTAGCAAAATGGGGTTTCCCCCTATTTATATATATGTGTTGCCTAGCTATCACAGAACCTATTTACGCTCAGCAACAACAATCATTTAGTCAATATCATTTAAATGATTTGGTATTCAATCCGGCTACTGCCGGCACAAAGGGATATACTTCTTTACAATCTGCTTATAGAAAGCAATGGACTTCGATAGAAGGAGCCCCTACCACTTTTATGGCCTATGTACAGAGTCCACTAACCATCAAAGCTGGTAATATCGGCATTGGCGCGATGCTTTTTCATGATGAAGCAGCTGCCATCAGAAGAAATGGAATTGCATTGACTTATGCTCAGCATTTCAATCTGAATGAAGGGACCGCCTTTTCATTAGGCATTACAGGCAATGCCGAACAATATAGTTTCAATATGGATGTGATTAGAAAAAGTCTTGATGCTGGCGACCCATTATTGAATGCACCCGCCGCATCAAAGATGGCTTTCGATGCAGGATTTTCTGCCTATGTATACAATGAAAGATGGAGTGTTGGTTTGTTTGCCGACAATTTATTGGAAAGCAGGATTGATTTTTATAATAATTCAAAGGCCAAATTATTCAGACATTTTTATGGAATGGCGCAAATGGAATTTGAATTGGATGAAGATAGAAACTTCACGGTTTTGCCGGCTGTGTTAGTAAAGGCAACCAGCGTTGCGCCCGTTCAAATGGACTTTAATGTCAATTTAATTCATCAGGACAATAAATGGATTGGCGTTCACTATCGAAACAATCAAACGCATCAGGTTTCTGCTAATATTGGACTATTGATTCAGGACAAACTGGTAATAGGATATGCCTATGATTTTGCGCCACCTTCTCAAAATAAATTCAATTATGGATATAACAATGCACAAGAGATTACTATTGGATACAGAATTTACAAAGATGATAATCCCGAATTGAGGAATACCCGTTGTCCAATATTCTAATTAGGAATGTATATTCGAGATAACCCTATTCAATTTCCAACTTAATTACAGTTGCCAATGAATCTTGTGTTTGTTTGAATGTTGAAAAATCAATTTCCAGCCCTTGTTTGGTTTGTTTCCAACTTAGTTTTTTTGCATCTCCTAGTAATTGCAATTTTGAATTTTTCCCAGCATGGACCTGAGTTAGCAATATTTTTTTATCCGGTGTTTCTAAAAAGAATATATAAATCGTTTTCCCATCTTTAGATTGCGTGTAACGAATACTGTTAGTTTCTTTAAAGACCTTATAAGGCCGACTACCATAAATAGCTTCTCCATTCACTTTCAACCATGCTCCTATTTCACTTAACCGCTGATAGGCTGCGGAATCCAATTCACCTGTTGGACTAGGGCCTATATTCAATAAAAAATTACCTCCTTTACTCACGATGTCAATAAATGTATGAACCAACTGGTGGCTTGTTTTATATACATCACCAGGTACATAACTCCAACTTGTAGCCATCGTCATACAGGTTTCCCATGGGTAAGGAAGTATGCTATCAGGTATTTGTTGTTCTGGTGTAAGATAATTTTGTTGTTCGCCGGGCACTGCACGATCAACTACAATTACCTTGGGCTGAATAGCACGTACAGATTTAACCAGCCCAGGCATGTCAATATCTTGGCTTTGCGGATTGCGTGCCCAACGACTACCTTCATCAACCTGCAATAATTCTTCTTTTATCATTGTAGCAGTTTTATTCCTTACCCAACCTCCATCCAACCATAGTAAATCTATTTTGCCATAGTCAGTCATCAATTCTTTAATTTGGTTGTGGGTATAATCTTTGAATTTTTTCCATTGCGTTGGATACTTCTCAATTGAGTAGTTTGGATTTCGATCAACAGCAGGAAATTTCCTCCACCAATAATAATCAGAATGCCAATCAGGTTTTGAGAAATAAGCCCCTATCCAGAATTTTTCATTTCTAAACGCTTTGAAAAGCGATTTTGTAATATTACTGTGAGGATTGGTCGAAAAAGGACAAGCATTATCTGTGACTTTATAATTTGTATACTTAGAGTCAAACATGCAAAATCCATCATGGTGTTTTGTAGTGAAAACAAGGTATTTCATTCCGGCCTGCTTTGCTGCCGATGCCCATTTTTCGGGATTGAATTGAATTGGGTTAAAACTATTTTTTAAATTTTCGTATGCTTTTACATAATCCTGGTAAGTATCGGCGACACCTGACTTTCTACCACCCGTAGCCCAACTTAGGTCTTCTGGACAAATACTCCAACTCTCTACAATCCCCCATTGGCTATAAGTACCCCAATGCAGTAGGAGTCCAAATTTGAGATCTTGCCATTCAGTAATTCGTTTTTGAATGGCTGTATCAGGATCTGGAAAATAGGTTGATTGACCAATAATTGTATTGAAATATAGAAGACTCACTAAGGATAAAATATATTTCATGGCATTTATTATTATTTTTTGGTACTACTGATTTTTGTAGTTTGAAGTAATTGAAATTACCCTCACTGATTCATATTTTCAAAAACACAAACACCTGACCAAGGGAATAATCCTTTTGGACCTTTAGGTTCAGGTGCTGCAGCATATTGCATCATTTCTGCTGAGAGTCTTTTCAAAACTGCAGCAGTTTTCAATTTGGATTTGGAGGCAATCTGCTTCCATTTAAACAGCAAATAAAAATCCTCCCCTTCTTTGGGCGCGAAAATCAAGGGACTATTAGCCTCCTCAAGTAATTGGCCCATTTCATTTTTAATCATTGGCAAAATGCCGGGCGACATAAGATCGATGGCAAAGAATTTGAAATTTTTATTTCGTGAAAGATCATAGGCCAGTGCACCATTATCAGCTTCACTTAGGTATCCTACTAATCCTTCGGCCATCACTAAGATATTTTTACCTTGTGAGGACAGTTCTTTAAATAGAATATTTCTTTCTGTCCGATTAGAGAGATCTAATGCGATTCGACGGTATTGGCAATTGGGCTTTTCATTTTCCATCATGAGGTCCATATAGCGAGTCATCTCCGGCAGGTCCACATCTACCCAATGTAAACTATCAGGCAAGGGTAAACGATAAGCCCTAGTATCCAAACCAGCGGCCAAATTGATTACCATATCTACTCCCTTCTTGATATATTGAGATACTAATTCATCAAAAAGATAAGTACGTGCCACCAATGACCAACTGTTTTTTCTTCCTTGCAGCATGGCTTGTACAATTTGTTCTCCTCTTTCGCCAGCTAATTTTCGTGCAAAGGGGTCCTTGAATACGGCGTCTTGGCGTTCTGTTTCGTCTGCTCGATAAACAGCTACCCAAAGTGCAGTATCAGTAATATTGCGAATTAATGGTTCCATGCATTTTTAAAGTAAAGATAAGAATGGGAAACAAAATGAACCCAAATTGATATAGCATCATTCAATCCCTTAAAAAATAAGGGCCGTCAAAAGACAGCCCTTACGTGTTACTAATTCCACCTCGCACTACCGATGTGAAAAATCGTAACTAAAAAAGAGTTCTACAGACCTTCTGCTTACGCTGTTCGATAATTTATTATTAATATTTGCATCGTAGGTTACAAAGGCCTTGAAATTTTTAACTGACAATCCCAGCATTGGAATGATGGCATTTTGAATTCGGTGGTATACCCCAACATTTACTTTTACGTCATTTGATGCCACTTTAGAGAAATATCCACCTGCAATGGTTTCTTTGTATTGATCTTGATTATTATGAATAACCACTAGGTTAAACTCATCACCAACTGGATTGATACGAATTCTTCCACTTGCTTGTAATGAATGCCTTAATGGCACTTTGTAATCATTACCCCAAAACTGTTCAACCGGCCTGGTAACATGATTCACTGCATAACCAATTCCGAAACCGCCATTTTCGGAATTGTGAGAAAAATTAATACCGGCATTTACATCAAAATAAGAATAATTGCCACCGCGAAATGCATCTGAAGAAGGTATGGAAGGCATGAATCCTCCACTACTAAATTGGTCTTCAAATACCAACCGGTTAACATAAAGGCTTCTTGATGCCCATACGCCTTGCATTCCAACTCCCAGCATATTTTCAGATGCGGCATCTAATGATTTATTGTATGCTGCTGAAAAACCAATGTAATTGCTTTTTAAAGCGCCACCGTTGGATTCGTCAAACATACCCATCAATGCAATGCCTGAGCGATCACCGGCATTGGCTTCATTCTTATCCAATCTTTTTTCAATAGCAAATAGGCCTGTGGAAAAAGATCTGTTGCCACCAAAGAAAGTGTTTCGGTAACCACCAGATAAACGCCAGTCTTTATCAAACTTGCCCGTATTGGCAGGGTTTAAAAAGACAGCATTATTAAATGTTTGCGAGAAATTTGCATCCTGCGCAAAGCTGCTACAAAACAGCATTGTAAAGATGAGATTGATTATGATCGATTTCATAAGACTTTATTTTATCTGATTAATGTTACGTTACCGCTTTTTTGAATGGTTCTGCCGTTTACATCCACGGCTTCAATAATCCAAGTATAAGTATCAACGGGCTGTACTTGACCTTTCCATCTTCCATCCCAACCCATATTGATATTATTGGTTTCAAAAATCAATTGACCTAGTCTGTTTACAATTCTGAAATAATTGACTTTTGAAACACAAGCAGGGATAATTTTAAATACATCATTTCTTCCATCTCCATCAGGTGTAAATCCAGTTGGAACAAAAATATCACACTCATTAAAGACGCGTACCCACAATGTATCTACAGTAACACATCCTGCTGGAGTAGTCATTCTAATAGTGTAATGTTGCTCGGTGGTGGTATTTACAATCGGATTCTGGATGCTAAATGAATTCAATCCAACAGGTGGCAACCAAGTATAAGAAACATTTCTTGGCCTTGCATTTAACTGTGTTGAAATATTCTTTTTGACATTTACAGGATCCAATTTTACACCTGCTTCAGGCATTGCAATAGTCAGTGTTTTAGAAATAGAATCAACAAGATTACTACAACCAACTGCAGTTACTACTAATTTAACTGTATAGGTACCCGGATTCAGATAAGTATAAGATGGATTCGCAATAGTACTACTTGAACCATCTCCAAATGTCCACAGATAAGTTACAGCTGAATTATTGCCGATATTAGTTCTGTCTGTGAAATTAACTGGAGTCTGCACACAATAAAAATTACTTGTAAAGTCAGCCACTGGTTTTACTTTAACTGTCAAGCGAACAGCGCTGCTAATTACCTGAGGCGTACAAGTACCGGTAATGATTACACGATAATAATATCCATCCATTGCGCCAGTAACATTATTGACAGCCAACATGGAATTGGTAGCTCCTACAATATTTGACCATACCGTACCTCCATTCGTGCTCAACTGCCACTGGTAAGCAATAGCAGTTCCACTAGCCGTAACACTGAAATTAGTATTGGCTCCTTCGCAAATAATACTGGCCATTGGTTGAGCCTGGATGGACGGAGCTGAATTAACAATAAGCCTTGCTGTATTGCTGATTACAGGTGGAGTACAAGTACCGCTTACTATTACACGATAATGATAGCCTGAATAAGAAGGATCAGGGGTGAATAGGGTTAAAGTGGAGGAATTTTGTCCATATAAATCATTCCAAACAGCTCCAGCATTATAACTAACCTGCCACTGGTAAGTAAGTCCTGTTCCAGTTGCCACTACAGAATAGTTAGCATTTTGGCCATAGCATATGGTTACTTCAACAGGTTGAGTTACTATTAGCGGCAATGTATTTACTGTTAAAGCAACTGCATTACTTGTAACGGATGGTGCACAGGTTCCACTTACTACAACACGGTATTGATAACCATTCATTATAGCAGTAACACTACTTACTGTATAAGTAGCACTATTTGCCCCCACGATATTATTCCAACCTGCACCAATATTCAATTGCCATTGGTAAGCAATGGCTGTACCAGTAGCTACTACGCTAAAGGTATTATTTGCTCCTACGCAAAGAATCGCAGCAACTGGTTGGGTTGTAATAACAGGCAATGTATTTACTGTTAAGGTAACAACAGCACTGGTTACAGCTGGACTGCAAGTACCGCTCACGATTACACGATATTGATAGCCGCTCATTGATGCTGCAGGGGCCGTTAAAATATAAGTAGCTGAAGTTGCTCCTAAGATATCATTCCAGATGCTGCCACCATTGGAA
>CALRKF020000102.1:0-8443 GCA_943367825.1 Chitinophaga pinensis | reverse complement strand
AATTCCTGCCGTACCTGCAGTAGTATTTATTTGGCTTGCGGTTACTACTCCATGTACAGTGGTACTACTGCTGGCACCAGGGCTGCCTAAAAATCCACTCAATAAATCAAGTATGGGCAGGTTATTATTATAACTGCTGCCAGGGTTATTTTGAAAATAATAACTCTTACCAAATACATCCAACTTATCACCTGCCATAACCTTTAATGTCATACCCAAGCCAGTTTTGGCTGTATTACTATTTAGCTTGTAAAGTTTGGTGCTGTTGGCAGCTTCAAAGCTTGGATCGCTTGGATTATTACCAATGCCATTGTCATTAATATAATTTGTAATGCCAGGGGCTGCACTTGTATCTACAACATTGGCATCCTGTATGTCGTAGTAATTTTTTTCAGTGGCAATTTTTGATGGCTCCAATGAAGCAACCGGGTATTTATCCTGTTGCTGTTCTTCTGTAAGTACCATGCGCACATTGCCCAAATGATCTTTTAGCATATAATCAAATTCAAAACTGGCTGGTATTGCTCCTGCAGCAGGCTTGTATCGAATCCTGCCTTCTTCCTGCCCAGCAAACTGTAGTAGGTCATTCTCATAAACAAAACCAGCCAAATAATCAGTGATGGTTATTTTAATGGGGAAAACGGTTTTGTCGGTTACCTTTTTGCGTAATTTATTTCCTGCAGCATCATATGTATATTCGATATTTCCCTTTGGATAAACAGATATTTTTTGTGGTAGGTTGAGATGGTTATATGTTATACCCGGACCACTATTTCCACCATAGGTTCTTATTCCTTTATTATAATCGCGGTACATATTACCATTGGCATCATATAAATAATCTGTAATTGTAGTAGGGTTTGTATTAGCTAACTTGGCTGCATACTGAGGATGAATGGTACTAAATCTAAAGTCGCCAAGTTTTGTAGTAGGATCATTGCTGGCATCAAATACATTTTGCAATTTATTACTATTCGGCATGTAAGTATATAACAGTTGATCAATCATGTTACTTGAATTAATAAGCAAGCCTTTTTGATTCATGCTTAAAATATTTCCATTAGCATCATAGCTTAAATTACTTACGCTAAAATCAATATTTGCAGTTTTATTAAAACTTCCACCACTGTATTGATTAAAGTCGGCGGCAGTAAGTCGGTTTACATTATCATAACTATAATCGAATTTACGCTTTTCATTATCTCCCTTGCTCTTCCAGGTACTACCACTTATATTGCCATTAAATGCAGGTGTAGTATAGTTGCTGTTGGGAATTATTGCCGCAGCTTTATCGTAACCAAGCTCAAACCCAAAATAATTGGTAGTATTTGCATCTGTAATGAAGCTACGGTTTGCACCCAACATCCAACCTCTAATATTGTAATCGTATATTAGCGATTCTAACTGGTTACCTGTATTGAGGTTGGTTCCAAGTTTTTTGGTTTTTAACTGCCCGAGTTCATCGTACACATTTTGTACAATTGTTTTTTCAGGAGTGGAAACAGTTTGACTGCCCACAATACTATTGATTGCTTTTTTAACGGTTAATAACCGACCTGCATGGTCGTATGCAAGTTTAGTCAGTATGGTATGCGTTTGAGCATTTGTGCCTAATTTTTCATGTTGAACCAGGCTACGAAGAGGCTTACCACTAAAATCATATTGTGTAGTGGCCATGTCTTTGCCACCACTTATATTTATACTCTGAGTTTGTACTATCCTGCCATTTTCATCATAGAATGATACGGTGTATAAATATTGATTGGTTGTACCCAATACTTTTACTTTTGAACCTGTTGGCAATCCCCTTGTGGCATAACTAACCGTAATCGGTTCAACAAATAATGGCCCAGTATTATAGCTGGTAATAAAATAGTTGGAGTTAGTGGTATTGGTTGCATCTAATGTAGAAGTGAGTGTAGTACCACTGGATGCCACCCAACTGTAATCATCGTAATAGGTTTGTGATAAAAGTTCAAATCCTGATGAAGTGGAAGGATAATTAGCAGATACTGCGGCATTTGCTAAATGAGTTGCAAATGATGAAGTGTTGGTCAAAAGCCCTGTTTGCAAGGGCCTGTTTAAAGCATCGTAAACAGTTACCATCCATTTATCTGATGTTCGTAAATTTCCATCCTGGGTCATTACAATTCTGTCCCTGATATCGTAGACCATATATGACTCTGCAGAACCGGGAACTTTTTTTAATATTATCCGGTTCCGGTTATCATATTCGTACCTGAAACATAATTCATCGGCTACGGTGGTTGAAATCTGCCAGCCATTTTGCAGAAAATATTCTACCGCCTTTGGTGCCATAACAAAGCGAAGCTGGTTAAATTCATCATACACATAATAGGTACATAACCATCCGGTGTAACCATCAACCACCGTATTTCCAATTTGAACTTTCTTTACAATTACCTTCCCTTCTTTATCATTAAATTCAACTACCTCTTTTCCACTTTCATCAATGGACTTGTTTTTATAAAGTTCTCCAGCTGCATACGCAGCGGTAGTCGTGGGTAAACTACCTGAGGCCTGAGCAATGGTAAATACCTTTATATCATCCGTGGTTGTATTGGTTAAATATTGTTTCTGAATACTTCTCTCTGTTCCTGTACCTCTGCTGCCCACCCAACTGTTTCCTTGGGCAAATGATTTTAAAGGCCGGTTTAAGGGAGAAGCTTCAAAATCAGTCTGGCTGTAAAAATATGTTTCTCCCTGGCTGCTATATTGTACTGTCATAAAATCCTTTTGCTGCTGGTAGGGGTTTTTCTTGAATGATCCGTCATTAGTTATTTCATTTCCATTTGTTGTTTTTGATACAAAGGGCAGATAGTTATAGATCTGCCTGCCATAGTCATCAAAGAGAATTGTAGAAACCATATCCTTTTTTGCAGGAGTGATTTGTTTGGATACAGATTGCATAGGTTGTCCAAAACCATCGATGTATTGAGTTGTTACTTTTACCTCGTCGATGGTACCGGCTTTTAATGCATTCATAGTTTGCACAGGAGCCGTGGCATCCCAACTTCTTACATAATTTACTTTGGTGCCACCTGTATAGCCAAGGGGAGCAACTGCCTGTGCAAATGAACTATTAGCAACTAATGTAAAGAACAGTAATAATTTTATAAATCGCATAACGCTGGATTTATGGATGAAAAAACATTTTTTAGTTTATTTTGCTACTCACTTAGAGGACACTCCTGTTGATTATATTCTGAATAATCAATACTATAACTACCGTCTGACCATTGGTAATGATAGATACAAGTCCACAAGCCTGTTCCTGAGTCAAAATATGAACCCGTATCAATCCTTACTCCCATTTCACAAATACCATTAATAATTTTACGGTTAGGCAGATTACAGGGTTGTGGGCAAGAGGTGAAATTATAACCAATAAATTGCCATGTTTTCTTCCCATACCTAGTGCTGTATGTATTTTGGTCAATAAATTCTCCTTCCTGTTCCCCTGTGTTTTCATTTAGGTTGTTTTGTTTACATCTTACTTGGCCTGTTGCTACCCATGATGGATTAACATGTGCAAAATCATATGCCACCCATTGAGTTGAATTGTAGGTAGGGCTGGTGGGATTTAAATCTTTTTCTTCTCTTTCAAGTATCCCGGTATAAAACCCGTTAATACCTGGCCTGACACGGGAGTTACCAGTGATAGTTAAACTGCCAACATTATTGCCTGACTGAACTTCGCTATAGGCATAATCAACAGCTTTAATAACATTTTTGCTTCCGTCTCTTACTGTTGTTAGTCTTGCTGCATTATCGTATTCATAACTTGTAATTACATCATTAACACTGCACGATGAGGTAACACCAACCAAAGGATTATAGGTGTTGGTAGACATTTGAGTGCCTGTTGGATAGAGCCTAAGTTCATCAATAAAAACGTAGCCAGATACGGTTGCACTATTGCTGTTACTAACTGCATGCTCATAAAGTGTCCAACCATTCAGCGTTTTTTTTGCTACCCCTGAGCTGCCATTTACAAGAGCCGAGCCACCCTGAGACCAATAAGAAACAATATATGTTTTGCTGCTATTAAGATTGTTTACATAGGGGCTCCAATAAGCAAGATTATATTTTTTATTTCCAGTAACACCGCCATCACTAATTTGAGCAGTGCCGGAGTTAATAATCCAACTCCCAAGATCATTATTTAGTTCTGTTTCAAAACTGGTGTATGCAATAATATCAGTGGCGGCTGCACCCGTAACCTGGGCCACGGGAAAGGAATGCTGATAGCCATAGATAACACTGACGTCAACTCCATTGATAGGTGTTATTGTAACAGGATTACCATATGCATCGTACTGTTTATATTGTATCCGAGACTCCATTGCAGAACCTGCTTTTTGAGTACTTTTAAACTCTTCGTAAAAACGACCATTGCCCCAATTTTTAAAATCAACCCGGTTTCTAAATAAGAACTGGCTGTTTCTGTATGTTTCCATTTCTACAGGCACAGCAAGAATATTAGCTGTTTCCATTCCACTTAGTGCTGTTGAAGCATCACCTGTAAGTCCAGTAATAGCTAGCCTGTCCTGTGTGTATTTGGTGGTTTCGGATATTGTTTCATTACTCTTACTTGTACTGGTAGTTGTTTTTGTGGGATAGAGGTGATATGGGCTTTCGTAAAACAACTCAGTTGTTTTTGTTAGTGGACTATTGAGGTAATCAATCTCTTCCGTTTTGATTAATTTTTTTACTCCCAAAGAAAGATAAACATCAATATATTCAAAATGGGTTAATAGTTTACTAATATATGAGTTATCGAATGCAGGCTCTGACATAAGGAGGTATAAACCATTGGTGGAATTACTGATTAACGATTTCTGCTCATAGATTTCACCTACTTTAACAATATGCTGTTTAAATGGGGTATAATAATTCTTTATTTCTTTTACTAATGTATAGTTGCCGCTAACGGTTTTATACATTTTCGTATTCAGTAAATTACCCCTTGCCCAACTTTTATCGGTTGTGAAATTCCAAAACTTATCACTATACTCAGGGTTATAAACACTATCTTGAACAAATTCATAAGTGTAAACTGTTTTACCATTATTTTCTCCTGGGTATCCGGCATATTCCGTAACTAGAGGATACATTACTGGCGAACCATTGTAATAATTAATTGAGCTCGAGGGATTAGCATTAAGGTAAAAATTATCACGAAAACACCAATAAGTGATATTGTTTTGGGATGCATCTCCTAAATGTTCCCAATTGGTACGCATAAAACTCAGGTCCTGGGGAATCCAGGGCGATACTGAGATAGCGCTATCATATATATAGCTCTTGGTTATTGTTCTGCGGCTGGAAGTATCAAAGGAAATTATTTTACTTACCCTTAATCCTCCCCTGTAATCAATGGAGTCCCCGTTATCCTTAATTCGGTTTGCTTCAAACTCAAAAGCAGTGTAACCACCTGTAGGATAATTAATTTTCTTAATGGTGCATGCCCCCATCGTAAGTGGATTGGCATACCTGCTGGCAGATTGATTTTGACTCAGGTATTGCTGGAGAATAGTATTGCTGACTGTGGGTGCACCAGAATGGTTGGCAAGGTAACTGTACAATTCATTATAGAAATGTCTGGGAAGTATAGTGTTTGCAGCATTACCATTAAAATAACCCCAATAATCAGTTTGTTTACTTGCAGCAAGTAACTGGTTTTGACCCAGATGATAAGCAGGCAATTGTGTTGAACTATATTCAAAGGAATAAGGAATACCTACTAGTTGATTATTTCTGTCCAGCATTTTTACTGAGTCTAATCGCATTCTCTTTAGGTAAATACTGTCTGTTCCCTGTGGAGAATTGTTATCAATAAAATAAGACTGCTTTAGCTCAACTTGCTTAACAATATCTGAAGTATTTCCTATTTTAATCTTACTCAACCTCTCTGGTAATATATCCTGCCTGTCATTAACATACTGGAATTTTACATATCCGTTGGAAAACCGGATGGAATCAATCAATTTCCGTTCATTTTCGATTTCTGATGAAGCATTTGAATAAGAAGCAGTAATATCGCCAATTCCACAAAGGAAATACTGATTTGTTATGGGACTGACTACTGTAAGGCTGTTTGATTCTGATACTTCACGGTAATTGACAGCTCTGGAATAAAAATATCTGATACTATCTTGCCCATCAGCAGAAATAATTTTCGTAAGATGCCAGCTTGTTATATACCTACCTACACCTCCTCCGCTTGCCGTTGCCCAGTTGGTGGTATAGTCCTTGTCATTATAAAAATAGGTATTGCCAATATCGTCTTTAACAGTAAAAGAACTGTCATAATTCCAAGAAATCTTAGGCTGGCGGTCTAGTGGTGTAAAATGCAGTTGTTTATTAACATCATATACAAATTTTCCTGAAATATCTCCCGAGCTGTAATTGTAAATATCTGATTGGATATCTAAAATTCCCTTGGCTAAATCATCCATATAGAAATAAGTATCCCCGTTATGATGATCATATTTTAATCCAACCAGGTCTGCCCTATTTTTATAGGTATCCAGATATCCCGTTCCCGTTTGTAAAAGGCCCCCCTCATCTGGTTTGCCCACCACATTTCTTGAGATTTCTCCTCCTGAATTTAAAACCCAACCCAATCCCACAGTAGTTGAAATATCCTGAACCTTGATTCCCGATGCGTGATATGACAATGACAGGTTAACGGATAATTTGCCTGATCTTATTTCATATACGGGAATATCTATTTTGGGTACACCAGTACTTGGATCAGTGGGGATGTCACCATACCTAGCCATAGCTGATGCTTCTGGTGAAGGTGGTGTAAAATTCTTAGTTGAAAGAAACTCGTTGCCAGACTGTGCATTTACTGCTGATACAAACCCGTAAATAAGTATTAAGAATGCTGCACTGTTTTTTATTCGCATATAATTCTGTTTAATCTGAAATTATCAATAGGATTTATAGAACTTCAATTGCATGCCGAAATGTTTCACTCATCGGTTTTGTTTTTCGTCCAAAGACACCCACCAACTTCCCCTGTTTGTTTATCAGGAATTTTTGAAAGGCTCCATTTACACTGCTGTTAAGTATCATATTTAAATTTTTTTGGGTCAGCCATTTGTATAATGTGTCTGCATTATTACCTCTGACCAAAATTTTGGTACTAATCGGGAAATGCACATCATAGGTGGAAGTACAAAAACTCCCTATCTCACTGTTTGTCCTTGGCTCTGTGTTAAAACTATTCGATGAAATTGCAATAACTACTATACTGTCCTTATACAACTGGTACAATTGTTCCAGTTCAGAAAACTGATACGAGTTGCTGTCGGATGTTGCAGTATTTACTATAACAATTTTTTTACCCTGGAACGTGCTGAAATTAATTGGATTGCTCCCCGAAACTGAATCAATCTGAAAGGAATAAACAGTTGGTTGACCCAAACAAAATTGATAAGTAAAAACAAACAGCAGAGAATAGATAAATTTTTTCATTGACTTATATATTTAAAAAATAAACTCAAAAGTTATACCCCATCCTAAACACTACCGGTTGGCTTACCGGCACATGCTGTCTCGCAAGCATATCCCACAAAAACGAAACCTTGCTACCCTTAAACCATTTGGTTTTTATATTCAGTCTTTTTTCAAACCCTACTAAGGCCGATTGTTGCCAGCTATTGTACTCCCTTAATTGTGCAATATTTTTAAATCCTGCATTATGATTGGCTTCCCAACCACCTGTAAACCAAAAATTCTTTTTAAACTTCATTGAAGCAAATGACCTCAAACCAAGGCCCTGGTGTGTTATCTGTATATGATTGATAGAACCAAGTCCAGCTTTATAGGCCATGCCAATTCCCATTTCTTTATTTTGAGAAAATTTATAAGAAACCGTTAAACCAAGATTCATGGTTGTGGGCATCAGTGAATTATTTTTAATAAAACTGAGGTCAGTACCTAGCTTTATACGTTGAAGCAAGGTTTTGGATTTTTCTTGATTAGGTTTAAAATCTGGTAAATTAGCTTCACTACCATTTCCGCCTGCTTTGATAATCTTATCCTTTAACTGTTGCAATTGCTGCTGGGCAGCTTGTATGTTTTGTATTATTTGTTGCTGGGCATTGGGGCCACCGGCTGCAACTCGTTGTTGTATCAAAGTATTCATACTTGCCCTTGTTTGCAATCCGGCAAGGTTTGGCGTTCCTCCTCCTGAAGAACCAGGGCTTCTAAACAAAGAAGCCAGCATACTGTTTTGTTTAAAGAAGTTTTGAAAAGCTGGTATTTTATTTAAAATTGTGAGGGCCGTTTGCTCTGCTTTCTTTTTATCTTGAAATAGCTCTTTGTAATTTTTTAGTGTTTCAAAATAATAATAAGAGTCCTTATTTATTTTGCTTAGGTATTTGCTCTTGCCCAAATATTGGATGCT
>CALRKF020000101.1:0-8522 GCA_943367825.1 Chitinophaga pinensis | reverse complement strand
CGCCGTGTAAACACCCGAGGCATAGTGCAGGCAAATAAATGTATGCTTATGGCTGCCATTGCCTACAACCTAAAGAAACTACTAAAATTTACAACAAGAAAAGTGCAAACCAATGTAGCAGTAGTGCAAGTAAACCTGCAGGCTTTATTTTTAGCTAAAACAAAGCTTACCACACCACTATACTTTTTATTAGCGCCACTTTATTAAAAACAAAATTGGAAGTGTAATAAAAAATGGCAACGCTTAAAAGAGCTCTAAATGAGTCGGAATATTTTTAAAATGGTAGTTGTGCATCAGCCACCTATGTTAGCAGCAGTTTATCGTTGTCAATAAACTTCTTCTTTAAGTCCACTCAATTTGATAATAAAAAGACCCGCTTTTGCAAATTCATTATTGTATGGGCTGTGATAGTCAACTAAATGATAATTTTCTTTTAAACGAGCTTCAATTACCCATGATGCTCCGTCGGTATTGCCATCGTCAATATTTGTTGGTAGATTCCAAAAATTAGCTTGTGAGAGGAGTTGTTCAAACTCATTCCATTCTTTGCCTGTCAAATAAATATTCTTGTTGTAAATGATGTTAGCTTTTCTATCAGCTTTTTTCTCAAAAATTAAATCATTAGGCGGCCTTTCCTTTATGGAATAACCATTGTTCATGTATTCTTGTTGTTCTTTTTTCGAGAACACAGAAACTTTTGCGGAAAATCGGTCATCATGAAACATAGGTTGCTTATCCAACATTTTCGTTGTCAACCAGACTTGACTATCCTTTTGTTGAAATGTAAAAACAACAGGGCGATGAAATGACCGAAGCCACAAAAATCTGTAAATTTTATGTTCAATACAATTTTGAGACAGAATCGGCTCTTTAAAACTATAAAGCGTAGAAGAATACCATGTCTGAACAAAACTGTCCACATTAGGTTTATCAGAAAAAGTCTTAAGTGGAAAATAAAATACCAAACTGTCATTAGGCAAACTCAATGTGTTTGTCAATGGCATTGCGTCAACCTGGGTCGGTTTTGTCTTAGTATTACAAGAGACAAGCAGAATTACAATGTAAACAGTCGATATTAGTTTCATAAAGTCAATGTGATGCGGTCTTTGCAGGTTTCCACAAATTGCTGCTAACGTATAAACTGTCGCATATACTATATATACGAATAAATATTTATAATAATATTTTCATTTTAATTTTCAGTTAGTTAAATGGGTTTAAGCAAGATTTTGGGAATACGGTTGCAGTTGCGACAATACAATTTTAATTCGACTGCTATTCCTAACTGAAAGATAGTTTTTCTTCATTTCTATTGACAATTTGACAATATCCTTATTGCTTGTTCGAAATTATAGCAATATGATTTTTACAGCCTGCCGATGATGGGTATTAGCTAAGAGCAAGCAATAATTAAGAACCTGGCTAATTGAAAATAAGTTTTGTAATTTAATCCAGTTTCTACAAATATTATATACGTGGAAGTAAATATGCAGATAGCCCATCCTTGGTTTCTAGTATGGAGGAGCCACTCAAAAATTTATCTACTTTATGGGCGGCTTCTCTGCCTTCACTGATGGCCCATACTACCAATGACTGACCACGGCGCATATCACCTGCAGTGAAAATTTTGGCAATATTGGTCTGGTAGTTTAATTCATTGGCTTTTACATTGCCTCTTTCATCCAGTTCTATTTCCAATTGTTCTATTAGTCCTTCTTTTTGTGGATGTACAAAACCCATGGCGAGCAAGGCCAGTTCGCAGGGAATGATTTTTTCAGTTTCAGGTATTTCAACAAAGGAACTAGGTCGGCCTTCGGCATTGGTCTTCCATTCAAGACTTACAATTTTTATTCCTTTTAAATTGCCTGCTTCATCGGCAATGAATGCTTTGGTTGCAATGGCCCATTGCCGGTCTGCCCCTTCTTCATGCGAGGAACTGGTCTTTAATGTCATGGGATATTGTGGCCAGGGCATAAAAGCTGTTCTTTCTGCAGGCGGCTTTGGTAATAATTCAAATTGAGTAACAGTGCGGGCACCCTGACGGTTGGATGTGCCCACGCAATCGCTACCGGTATCTCCTCCGCCAATAACAACCACAGCTTTATTAGTTGCGAATATATCATCACTATTGACTTCCTTTTCTGCTACTCTTTTATTTTGTTGTTTTAAAAAGTCCATGGCAAAATGAACGCCCTTGATATCCCTACCCGGAATTGGCAGGTCGCGTGGAATGGTTGAGCCACCAGCCAGTACTATAGCATTGTACTCTCTTAAAAGATCATTGACGCTGATGTCTTTTCCCACATGTGCATTGCATTTAAAAACAACCCCTTCTTCTTCCATGATTTGCAAGCGACGATCAATCACCCATTTTTCGAGTTTAAAATCGGGTATGCCATACCGTAATAAACCACCTGGAGCATCATCTCTTTCAAAAACAGTAACCTGGTGCCCTGCATAGTTTAATTGTGCTGCTGCCGCCAATCCTGCTGGTCCGCTACCCACTATGGCCACTTTTTTACCACTGCGAATATTGGGCTTGATGGGTTTTACCAATCCTTGTGCAAAGGCCGTTTCGATAATATGCTTTTCTATTTCCTCAATAGTTATGGCGGGTTGGTTGATGCCCAATACACAGGCGCTCTCGCAGGGGGCCGGACAAATCCTTCCTGTAAATTCAGGGAAATTATTAGTGGCCGCTAAAATCTCATAAGCTTGTTTCCATTTTTGATGAAATACCGCATCATTGAATTCGGGTATAACATTGCCCAACGGACAACCATTGTGACAAAAAGGTACGCCGCAATTCATGCACCTGCCCGATTGCTGGTTTAATTGCGTTGCTTCATAAGGAAGTACAAATTCCTTATAATCCTTCAAACGTTCGGCAACACTGCGCTTAGCAGGTAATTCCCTGTTGAATTCTAAAAATCCTGTTGGTTTGCCCATATTATAAATCTTTTGTGCTTTGCAGCTTCAATCATGCTGCACTTGCCACTGTTTTATCAATACTATTTTTTTACTGCCACCTGATCTTTTTTGCCAGCCAATACTTTTTTATAATCTTTTGGAAACACTTTCACGAAATGCGCCAATTGATTGTCGAAATCCTGCAAAATAAATTTGGCAACTGTACTATCGGTAAAGCTTACCTGCTTTTGAAGCATCTCTTGTAAAAAAGACAGATCAGATTCTTCCAAAGGATCGAGGTCTACCATTTCGGGATTGCAGACTTTCGATAGGTTTTTTTGTACGTCATATACATAGGCGATACCGCCACTCATACCAGCGGCAAAATTTCTGCCGGCGGCGCCTAAAATAATGACGGTTCCACCTGTCATGTATTCGCAACCATGATCACCAACTCCTTCTACCACCACATTGGCACCAGAATTTCTAACCGCAAATCTTTCTCCTGCTTTACCATGTATAAAAGCTTCTCCATCGGTAGCACCATAGAAAGCTACATTGCCAATGATGCTGTTTTCTTCGGCAACAAATCCTGCATCGGGCGAAGGATATACAATTAATCTTGCACCACTCAATCCTTTTCCAAAATAATCATTGGCATCACCTTCTAATTCAAGGGTTACTCCACGGGTATTGAAGGCACCAAAACTTTGTCCGGCCGTACCTGTGAATTTAAAATGAATACTGTCTGCCGGTAATCCCGCTGCCTGGTATTTCTTGGTAATTTCATTCGATAAGATGGTACCTGTAGTACGGTCTGTATTTTTAATATCAAATGCTGCTTTTATTGTTGCCTTTCCCTCCAAGGCAGGAGCTGCTGCGGCCAGTAATTTCCAATCGAGTAAATTTTCTAATTCATGATCCTGTACTTCGGAATTGAATAAGCCCGTAAAGGCACTGGTTGGTTCTTGAAATAAAATAGGAGATAGATCTAGCTTGCTGTATTTCCAGTGATTGATATTATCTCGTGTACGCAATGCCGTTACCTGACCCACCATTTCATTAATGGTTCTAAATCCAAGTGAAGCCATGATTTCTCTTAATTCCTCGGTAAGAAATTTGAAAAAGTTAACAATATGGTCGGCATCACCTGTAAATCTTTTTCTGAGTGTTGGGTCTTGTGTTGCCACACCCACAGGGCAGGTATTCAAATGGCATTTGCGCATCATGATACATCCTTCAACCACCAATGCAGCAGTGGCAACACCCCACTCTTCGGCGCCTAATATGGTAGCAATGGCAATATCTCTTCCTGTTTTTAATTGGCCGTCGGTTTGTACCACCACGCGACTTCTTAATTTGTTTTTTACAAGTGTTTGATGGGTCTCTGCTAGTCCGAGCTCCCAAGGAAGACCGGTATGTTTTACAGAACTAATTGGTGATGCACCGGTGCCACCATCATGGCCGGCAATCAATACCACATCTGCCTTTGCTTTTACCACCCCTGCAGCAATAGTACCAACACCAGCCTTGCTCACCAATTTTACATTGATCCTTGCATTGCGATTGGCATTTTTTAAATCAAAAATCAATTGCGCTAAATCTTCAATGGAATAAATATCATGGTGCGGTGGTGGCGAAATTAATCCCACTCCTGGTGTAGCATGTCGTACCCTGCCAATCCAATCATCTACTTTATGACCTGGTAATTGTCCGCCTTCACCAGGCTTAGCACCCTGTGCCATTTTAATTTGCAATTCATCCGCTTCTGTGAGGTACAAACTGTTTACACCAAACCTTGCCGATGCTACTTGTTTAATTGCAGAACGCATGGAATCGCCATTTGCTAAGGTCTGGTACCTGCTTTCATCTTCTCCTCCTTCGCCTGTATTACTTTTACCACCAAGCCTGTTCATGGCAATGGCAAGCGTAGTATGTGCTTCCCAGGAGATGGAACCAAAACTCATGGCACCGGTTGCAAATCTTTTATAAATATCTGCTGCAGGTTCTACTTCCTCAATGGCAATGGTTGGACGGTCGTACGTAAAATCAAATAAGGAACGCAGGGTAGCCGCTTTTTCCGATTGATCGTTGACCAGTTTAGAATATTTTTTGAAGCTGGTATAATCATTCATGCGCGTAGCATATTGTAAGGCATGAATGGTTTGGGGATTAAAGAGATGAAATTCTCCTTTTCTTTTCCATTGATACAATCCACCCACTGGTAATTGATGAACGGGAATGTTTTTTCTGCTGAAGGCAAAATAATGTTTGGCCAAGGCTTCTCTGGCAATATCATCGAGTGTAAGTCCTTCGATGCGACTAACGGCTCCAGTAAAATATTTATCTACTACCTCTTTGCTAATACCCAATATTTCAAATATCTGCGCACCCTGGTAAGATTGTAAGGTAGAGATACCCATCTTTGAAAAAACCTTGAGTAAACCATCACAAACGGCTTTGATATAATTGTCTCGGAGTGCTGCCCATTCAAGGTCTGTATCCAATGCAGCGCTTAACTTCATGTTACGGATAGACGCTAATGCCAAATAAGGATTTACAGCAGTAGCACCAAATCCAATCAGGCAAGCGAAATGATGTACTTCCCATACATCGCCTGCTTCTACTACCAATCCTACTTGTCCTCTTAATCCTTTTCTTATTAAGTGGTGGTGCACGGCAGCCGTAGCCAATAAAGATGGAATGGATGCATGGTCTGAATCCACCGCACGATCGCAAAGGATAATTACTTCAAATCCATCATGCACAGCATCTTCTGCATAGCGGCATAAATTTTCGAGTCCGCGTTGCAGTGAGCCCGGTTTGCCATCGGCCCTGAAATAGGTTTGCAGTGTTTTCGATTGGAAAATACCGGTATCAATGCTTCTAAGCTTTTCGAGTTCGGTGCTATTGAGTATGGGGTGTTTGAGCGCAACGGTATGGCAATGATCCGGGCTTTCATCCAGCAGATTGCCATTGTTTCCTACAAAGGAAGCAAGGCTCATTACCATTCTTTCTCTAATGGGGTCAATAGGAGGATTGGTTACCTGTGCAAACAATTGTTTGAAATAGGAGCTCAAATGTTGTGGCTGATCGCTCAACACTGCCAGTGGCAGGTCATTGCCCATGGAGCCAATGGGTTCCTTGCCATCCAATGCCATCGGTTTTAAAATCGTATCAATATCTTCCGATGAATACCCAAAAGTTTTTTGGTATTTTAAAATGGAGGCATCCGATAAATGGGTAAAAGCTACCCTCGGTTCATCGAGTTCTTCTAACCGAATTTTATATTGGTTGAGCCAGTCCCCATATGGTTTGCGGCCACAAATTTTTTCTTTTAAATCTTCATCGCTTATAATCTTTCCCTGCTCCATGTCTACCACAAACATTTTACCCGGTTGTAGTCTTCCTTTTTCTTTAATCAGTTTTGGGTCGATGGGTAATGTGCCAGTTTCTGAAGCCATGATTACGCGGTCGTCGGTGGTAACGCAATATCTACTTGGCCTTAAACCATTTCTATCCAGGGTTGCGCCAATTATTTTTCCATCAGTGAAAGATATAGAAGCTGGCCCGTCCCAAGGCTCCATAATAGAAGCATGAAATTCATAGAACGCTTTTTTTAATGGATGCATATCATTATTACCATCCCAAGCTTCAGGAATCAACATCATCATTACATGTGGCAATGATCTTCCACAAAGCGTAAGTAATTCAATCATGTTATCCAAACAAGCTGAATCGGATTGACCACCACTGATGATGGGTAATAATAATTCCATTTCTTCCTTAGAGAAATAAGGAGAAATAAAACCCTGTTCACTGGTTTTAAGCCAGTTGAGGTTTCCTTGCAGGGTATTGATTTCTCCATTGTGTGCAATGTAGCGGAATGGTTGTGCCAGTTTCCAGGAGGGAAAGGTATTGGTAGCAAAACGGGAGTGTACCAATCCAAATGCACTGACCACTCTTTTATTGCTGAGGTCGGGGAAATAGGATCTTACTTGTGCGCTGGTTAATTGCCCTTTGTAAACGATGGTTTTAAAACTCAGTGATGCTATATAAAAACCGATACTGTCTTTTTTAACTGTGCTGTTGATGATATGAGTAGCATGGTTGCGTAGGATAAAAAGTTTTCTTTCAAATTCATCTGTTGAATTGATATGATCGGGGCAGGCGATGAATGCCTGTTCCATTTCGGGGGCAACACTCATAGCAGTAGGGCCAATACCATCTGCATTAACGGGGACTTTTCTATAAGCCAGTATTTCCATGCCCAGTCTTTCTGCAGCGCGATTAAAAATATCCCTGCATTCTTCTCTCAACCTGATTTCCTTTGGAAAAAAAATGGCTGCAACAGCATATTTACCATAGGGAGGAAGGTGTACACCTAATTTGATGCATTCATCAAAGAAAAATTCATGGGGCATTTGTATGAGTATACCTGCCCCGTCGCCTGTATTGTTTTCGCAGCCACAGGCACCGCGGTGTTCCATGTTTTCTAAAATGGTGAGTGCATCATCAATATATTGATGCGATTTATTGCCCTTGATATTGGCAACAAATCCAATTCCACATGCATCGTGTTCAAAGGCCGGGTCATACAATCCGTGCAATGGTAAAGTTTGCGCAAGCGGAGTAACGGTATCGGCTAATTGTAAATTCTCCTTTTTTGTACGATTCATATTTTCGATCAGTTTGTCTTGGTTCAATTAATATCAGGACCTGCTTAAATAGTATTATACTAAATACCCAAAGGCATTGTCATCCTGCTTGAGTTCTGTATAATTGATATGGTATTGCAGAAACTTTTTCAGTAATAATTCGTAATCTTCTCTTGATTTTAATTCGATGCCTACTAAGGCAGGTCCGGATTCTTTATTGTGCTTTTGCATGTATTCAAATCGGGTGATATCATCTTCTGGCCCTAATACATGGTTTACAAATTCCTTGAGCGCGCCAGGTCTTTGGGCAAATCGAATTAGAAAATAATGTTTGAGTCCTTCGTATTGCAGACTTCTTTCTTTTATTTCCTGCATGCGATCAATATCATTATTGCTGCCACTGATAATGCATACAACGTTTTTGCCAACAATTTGATTGGCAAAATCGTCGAGCGCTGCAATACTGAGAGCTCCGGCTGGCTCTACTACAATGGCATCTTCATTGTATAATTTTAGGATGGTGGAACATACTTTGCCTTCGGGTACCAGGTGCATTTCATCCAATACCTCTTTGCAAATTTCAAAGTTGATATCGCCTACTCTTTTCACTGCTGCACCATCAACAAATCTTTCAATGGTATCGAGTGTTATTGGGTGACCGGCAGCTAAAGCGGCTTTCATGGAAGGAGCTCCTTCAGGTTCTATTCCAATAATTTTTGTGCGCGGTGAGAAGGTTTTAAAATAAGCTCCAACCCCAGCACTCAATCCTCCTCCGCCCACGGGTATAAATAAATAATCAATATTGGATTGGTCTTCTAAAATTTCTACAGCTACTGTAGCCTGCCCTTCAATGATTTTATAATCATCGAAGGGAGGAATAAAAGTTAGGTCGTTTTTTTCTGTATAAATTTTTGCTGCTTCCGCACATTCATCAAAATTATCACCTGTCAATTT
>CALRKF020000100.1:0-9134 GCA_943367825.1 Chitinophaga pinensis | reverse complement strand
TATTGGTGAGCCCCTACGTATGCACAAGGTTGATATTTTCGAGGGCATCGAATCCTGGCAAACCAGTGGCACGCCAGTAGATTGTGTTAAACTAGCGGTAGACAAAGTGCTTCATCGAAAACCAGATATCTGTTTGAGTGGCATTAACCATGGTGCCAATCATTCTATCAATGTTATTTATAGTGGTACCATGAGTGCCGCAATGGAAGCATCCATTGAAAGTATTCCCAGCGTTGGATTTTCACTACTAGATTTTAGCGTAGAGGCTGATTTTACTGCTGCCCGTTTCTATGTCAATAAAATTGTAAGTTCATTGCTACAACAAAAAATTGATAAACATTTGCTGCTGAATGTAAACATCCCAGCAGTAAAGCAGGAACTTATCAAAGGCATCAAAATATGCCATCAGGCCTACGCAAAATATGATGAGGAGTTTGACGAAAGGCGCGACCCACAAGGAAAAAAATATTATTGGCTCACCGGCAAATTTGTCAACTTCGACAAAAGCAAAGAAACAGATGTATGGGCATTAAAAAACAATTATGTAAGCGTAGTACCTGTTCAGTTTGACCTGACCAATTATACCCTTAAAAAACAATTAGAGAAAAAGAAACTGTTTAAATAATGTTTAAGTTCATCAAAAAAGATCATTTCGTTTTCGGTTTTATTTTAGGCTTGTTGGCTCCCTTTGCAGGATTTATAGCCTTCAAAGCAAGCAAACTGCAAACCTTGAATTATTTTGAAGCATTGCAATTCATTTATTACGAACCCAGTCACCATATGCTTACGGTTGCATTGAGCCTATGCTTGTTGGCCAATGCAATATTGTTTACATTTTATATTAACTCCCATATTGACAAAACAGCAAAAGGACTATTTGTTGCTACCCTACTGTATGGTCTATTGATTCTTTCTATAAAAACATTTGGTTAATACATCAAAAAGGAAAAAGTTTTTTTTTCATTTACTGAGCTTGCCAACCTACCTTTGAATAGTATGAAATATTATATTATTGCTGGTGAAGCGAGTGGTGATTTACATGGCAGTAACCTGATAAAAGAACTGCGCTTGCTCGATCAACAAGCCAACATTCGTTGTTGGGGAGGTGACAAAATGGAAGCAGCCGGCGCCAGCTTGGTTAAGCACTACAAAGACCTGGCTTTTATGGGATTTACTGAAGTACTAAAAAACCTAGGCACCATCTTTAAAAATCTCAGTTTTTGTAAAAAAGATATCCTGCAATTTCAACCAGATGCATTAATACTAATTGACTATCCTGGATTTAATTTAAGAATAGCTAAATGGGCCAAAAAAAATGGCTTTAAAATAATCTATTATATTTCACCGCAAGTATGGGCCTGGAAAGAAAACAGGGTTAAAATGATGCGGCAATGCATCGACAAAATGATATGTATTCTACCATTTGAAAAAAACTATTATAAAAACAAATGGAATTGGGAAGTTGAATATGTTGGCCATCCTTTAGTAGAAGTAATTGAAAACTTTCAACAAAAAATAACAAGTTTAAATGAAAACAAAACTCAAAAAATAATTGCATTATTGCCTGGTAGCCGTAAACAAGAAATCTTGAAAAAGTTGCCCATTATGCTACAACTAAGCAATGAATTTCCCGACTACCAATTCATCGTGGCTAAAGCACCTGGGTTAGAAGAAAGTTTTTACAATGAGCTTTTAAAACCATATAAAAATGTTTCATGGGTTGTCAACCAAACCTATGAACTTTTAACCAAATCTACTGCAGCATTGGTTACTAGTGGAACAGCCACTTTAGAAACAGCTCTATTCAATGTACCTGAAGTGATTTGTTATAAAGGAAATGCCCTATCCTACCAAATAGCAAAAAGATTAATTAACATCAAATACATTTGCTTGGTAAACTTGATCATGGATAAAGAAGTGGTAAAAGAATTGATTCAAGACAAATTGACCGTAGAAAATCTACGAGTTGAACTGAATGAACTACTTCACAATGATGCAAAAAAATTGAAATTAAAAAATGATTACGCGGAACTTAAAAAAATATTAAGTAGTGGTGGACATGCTTCTTCCAATGCAGCAGCCTCCATTGTAGGTTTTTTGCGTAAATAAATAGTACAGAACCCTGGTGTACTAAAATTATTTTAATGTAAATCCAGCATTCAAGCCTTTTGTGGAATTAGTGCCTACCATCACATCAAAATCACCTGGCTCCACCACAAATACTCCATCGTTATTATAGAATCCCAATTCTTTTTCAGTAAGAATGAATTCGACCGATATAGATTCCCCTGCATTAATGAGTACTTTTTTAAACCCTTTTAATTCCTTTACTGGCCTAACGGCACTGGCTACACGATCGTGTAAATAAAGTTGTACTATTTCTTCTCCGACCCTTTTTCCAGTATTTTTAACATTCACCGTAACCCGTATTGCTGCAGGATTGCTGTCATTTATTTTTAAATCGCTGTACTCGAAATTGGTATAACTTAAGCCATATCCAAAAGGATACAAGGGCTCATTTGATTCATCGGTATAATGCGACCAAAATACCACATCAGTAGTATTTGGTCTGCCAGTACTATAATGATTATAATACAATGGCTCCTGGCCTACACTCCGTGGAAACGACATGGGCAACTTTCCAGATGGGTTATATTCGCCAAACAAAACCTGTGCAATGGCATCTCCGGTTTTAGTACCCAACTGCCATGCTTCCACTATTGCAGGTAGATGCTCTTCAGCCCAGGTAATGGCTAATGGACGGCCATTCATTAATACTAGCACAATATTTTTGTTAACCTTGTAAACAGCTTCCAACAACTCTTGTTGAACCCCTGGCAAATCGAGTTTTGTCCTGCTCCTGCCCTCGCCCGATTGAAAACCATGTTCACCCAACACCATAATTACTACGGCTGATTTTTTGGCCAATGCTATTGCTTGCGCAAATCCACTCTTATCGGTTTCATTAATTTTTACCTCATGTATAAAATCAGTAGGGCCACTTACAAGATCTGCTCCCTTGGCATAAATAAAATTTGAATTGCATTTTTTAAACCCCTCTAAAAAGGATACAGCACTATTATCATCCGAACCAATTCTCCAACTACCCAGCGGACTATTTTTATCATTGGCCAATGCACCAATTACCGCAATATTTTTTTGATTTTTATCTAATGGCAAAAGAGGTTTTACCATTCCAGCAGGCAGGCTGTTTTTCAATAGAACAATTGATTTTTTAGCCATTTCCAAAACTGCTGCAAGATGATTGGGATGATAAAGTAATTCCTTCTCTCTTTGTGCATCACAATATCGATATGGATCTTCAAACAAACCCAATTCATATTTTACTTGTAGAATTCTCCTAACAGCGTCATTAACCACACTAATATCTACTTTTCCTATTTCCACCATTTCTTTCAAATGTGTCACATAAGCATATGATTCCATATCCATATCAGACCCAGCATTGGCAGATAAAGTTGCTACCTCTTTTAAATCTTTTGCAAAACCATGTGTAATCATCTCCGCACCGGATCCCCAATCGGAAATAACAAATCCTTTAAAATTCCATTTCCCTTTCAAAATATCTCTTTGTAAAAATTTATTACCGGTTGCGGGAACTCCATTTAAAATATTAAATGAATTCATCACCGTTTTTACATCATTATCCACCGCTGCCTTAAATGGAGGTAAAATAATATTGTATAAAGTGGAAGTGCCAATATCAACTGTATTATAATCACGTCCTGCTTCTGCAAAACCATAACCTGCAAAATGTTTTACGGAAGCAGCTATTGTATTAGAAGCTGATAAATCATCTCCCTGAAAACCTTTAACTCTAGCAACAGCAATTTTAGCACCTAAATAAGGATCTTCACCAGCACCTTCCATTACCCTTCCCCAACGCGCATCTCTGGTAATATCAACCATTGGTGCAAAGGTCCAATTGATGCCAACAGCCGATGCTTCAATAGCTGCTACCCTAGCTGATTTTTCTATGGCAATTAAATCCCAACTTGCTGATTCGGCAAGGGGAATTGGCGAAATGGTTTTGTAACCATGAATTACATCAAATCCGAAAAGTAAGGGTATTTTCAATCTAGATTCTTTCATTACAATCTCTTGCAACTTTCGAACGTTTTCCGTTCCCTTAACATTTAGTACAGCACCTACCATCCCTTTTTTAAGGTGCTCATATTTTAATTTAGCATTGCCTTCCTTTGGTACGGGGCCTGTTACTTCCCAAAATCCATTGTACTGATTCATCTGACCAACTTTTTCTTCGAGGGTCATCTTATTTAAAAGTGAATCGACAAATGTTTGCATTAATTTATCCTTGGAAGTTTGTGCTATTGAAGTAGTAACACAAAATACAAGCAGTAGTATTGATACTATTTTTTTCATACGAAGCATATTAAATAAATTATACTATATCGAATCATCCGCTGCTTTTGATCGCAATCAGTCAAAAATATATTAGCTGCAAATGAATTAATAGATGATTTAAAAAGGAGCTATCCTTTTGAGATAGCCCCTCTTTTTGTTGGTGTTATTTTTTTATCTGATTACTACTTGAGCAGATTTTAGTTTTTTACCATCATTATCCATTAAATAAATGGTATAAATACCTGCACCCTTATTGCTTAAATCAAGCATAACAGAAGTGTAAGCTCCGAACATGATAAACTTTCCTTTTAATACTTGTGATCCTTTGCTATCATAAACGGCGAGCCACCTTGGTTTTAAATCAGTAATATCACTAAAGTATCTTACCTGGAATTTACCAGTTGATGGATTTGGATAGATAAATAGTTTTGCACTGCTTTCATCTGAAATAATTACAGTATTAGAACTATTAACGCATCCATTGGTATTGGTAACCTTCATTTGATAAGTTCCTATTCCATCAACAGTTACATTTACCGCATTACTTGTTTGTCCTGGTATTAATAATCCATTTCTATACCATGAATAAGTATTGCCAATGCTACTTGCAGCACTAATAGTGGTTGTCATGCCCGGATACAATTTTGTATAAGGAGCAGCCGCAATAGTTGGGGCAGCTGGTAAAGGATTAACCGTTACTACAATTGCTGCTCTAGGACTTTCGCAAGCAAAACCATTGGTTTGACTTACATAAAATGTACTTGTACCAGTAACACTTGTAATAGGTGTTGGGGCTATTGTACTTGAAGCACCACCAACTGCAGTTGTATACCAATTCAAGGAATTGCCAACAGCAGCTGTTGCTGTTAAAATTCTATATGGATCATTTTGGCAAAATAAAACAGGCGTAGTTGCTACCGGTGCAACTGGCGTTGGATTAACTACCACGTTTAAAGTAGCACGGTTACCTTCACATCCTGCAGGAGTTACCTGACTAACATAATAAGTAGTTGTAACTGCAGATGCAGTTGAAGGTGTTGGAGCAATGGCAGTTCCTGTACCACCTGTAGCTACGGTATACCATTTTAATGTATTTCCTGCAGCAGCTGTTGCAGTTAAAGGAATAGCTGTACTATTTTGACAATATGTAACTGTTGAAGTGGTTGGTAAACCTGGTGTAGCATTAACTACAACCGCAATGGCAGCCCTACCACTTTCACAACCCAAAGCAGTAACCTGACTTACATAATATGTTACAGTACCAGGAGTAGCTGTACTTGGAGTTGGCGCTGTAGCTGAACCAAATCCAGCAACCGGAACTGTATACCACTTCAAAGTATTACCAGCTGAAGCGGTAGCAGTTAATGGTACAGCTGTAGTATTTTGACAATAATTGATTGGAGTAACTACGGTTGGTAAACCTGGTGCTGGATTTACAACAACATTGATTGTTGTTCTTGGTCCTTCACATCCAACTGCATTCATTTGACTTACATAATAAGGGGTAGTTCCTGCAACTGTAGTAGAAGGAGTTGGTGCAGTAGCAGAGCTTGTACCACCAACTGCAACTGTATACCATTTTAATGTATTTCCAGCCAAAGCAGTTGCAGTTAAAGGACCTGCTATTGCATTTTGACAATAAGTAACCAAGGTAGTTGCTATAGGAGCTACTGGTAAAGCAGATACTGATACAGCAATTAATGAACGTGGACTTTCAGCTCCCACTGCATTTATTTGACTAACATAATAATTAAATGTACCAGCAACTGTTGTGCTCGGTGTTGGAGCAGTGAAAGATGCGATACCACCTGTTGCAACAGTATACCAAAGTAAGGTATTACCGGCAGTAGGAGTAGCTGTTAAAGGAACAGCTGTAGCATTTTGACAATAATTAACCGGACTAGTTACAGTTGGAGCTGCTGCGGAATTATTTCCTCCAAATCGTACATCATCAAAATAATAAATTCGCTCTCCTGCTGTAGCACCTGTTGTTCCAAAATTAAAGAAGATAGATACTTTATTAAAACTAAACGCAAGGTTCAATGCTGCAGTACCAGTTGCCTGGTTGGCAAAATTAAACTCTAAAACTTGCCATCCACTGGCCACCGTAACATAGGCTTCTGTTTCACAACTATGTGTTGGATCATTTTTATCTTCTACTTTTAATCTAACGGGTATGCCTGCATGTGGTGACCATACTCTTACATTCATTTTGGTGGCACCTGCTGCAAATGGAATATTACTGCTAAAGCCTGTTTGGAATGTAGCTGCATTCACTGCTGTAACAGTTGTACCAGCCCATAACTCAGCCGTATTGGTCTTGATAACTTTAGCTACTTTATTACTAGCAAGTGTTGGATCAGTAACAATGGTTGATTGTTCTGCGCCACCAAATCCGACCAAACCATATTCAACTCTTGGAGCATCAAATGTTACAGGAAGATTCATTTGTTCTAAAGGAGCTGCGCCAAATTTCACATCATCAAAATAATAGATTCGCTCTCCTGCTACTGCACCCGTTGTTCCAAAATTAAAGAAGATCGATACTTTATTATAACTAAATGCAAAATTCAATGCTGCAGTACCTGCTGCCTGAGTGGCAAAATCAAATTCTAATGTTTCCCAACCACTAGCAGTTGTTATAGTCGCTTCTGTTTCGCAGGTACGTGTAGGATCATTTTTATCTTCTACTTTTAATCTAACAGGTATACCTGCATGCGGTGACCATACTCTAACATTCATTTTTGTTGCACCAGCTGCAAATGGAATATTACCGCTAAATCCTGTTTGGAAGCTAGCTGCATTCACTGCAGTAACAGTTGTGCCAGCCCATAACTCAGCCGTATTGGTCTTGATTACTTTAGCTACTTTATTACTAGCTAGTGTTGGATCAGTAACAATACTTGATTGTTCTGCGCCACCAAATCCTACCAAACCATAATCAACAGTGGCATCATCAAATGTCACTGGTAGGTTCATTTGTGTAAGCGGACCAGGTATTGCTCCAAATTTTATATCATCAAAATAATAGATTCGCTCTCCTGCTACTGCACCCGTTGTTCCAAAATTAAAGAAGATAGATACTTTATTATAACTAAATGCAAAATTCAATGCTGCAGTACCTGCTGCCTGATTAGCAAAGTTAAATTCTAATGTCTGCCATCCACTGGCTACCGTTACCGTAGCTTCTGTTTCACAGCTACGTGTAGGATCGTTTTTATCTTCTACTTTTAATCTAACGGGTATGCCTGCATGTGGTGACCATACTCTTATATTCATTTTGGTGGCACCTGCTGCAAATGGAATATTACCGCTAAATCCTGTTTGGAAGCTAGCTGCATTCACTGCTGTAACTGTAGTACCAGCCCATAATTCAGCGACATTGGTCTTAATAACTTTAGCTACTTTATTACTAGCTAGTGTTGGATCAGTTACAATACTTGACTGATCAGCACCACCAAATCCTACCACGCCATAATCAACAGTGGCATCATCAAATGTAACAGGAAGATTCATTTGTGTAAGTCCTCCTCCGGCAGCGGCAGCGCCAAATTTTACATCATCAAAATAATAGATTCGCTCCCCTGCTACTGCACCTGTTGTTCCAAAATTAAAGAAGATAGATACTTTATTAAAACTAAATGCAAGGTTCAATGCTGCAGTACCTGCTGCTTGGTTTGCAAAATTAAATTCTAAAGTCTGCCAACCACTAGCTACCGTTACTGTAGCTTCTGTTTCACAACTACGTGTAGGATCATTTTTATCTTCAACTTTTAAGCGCACCTGAATACCTGCATGTGGTGACCATACTCTAACATTCATTTTTGTTGCACCAACTGCAAATGGAATATTACTGCTAAATCCTGTTTGGAAGCTAGCTGCATTCATTGCTGTAACTGTAGTACCAGCCCATAATTCAGCGACATTGGTCTTAATAACCTTCGCTACTTTATTAGAGGCAAGTGTTGGGTCAGTAACAATAGTTGATTGTTCTGCACCACCAAATCCTACCAAACCATAATCAACAGTGGCATCATCAAATGTCACAGGAAGATTCATTTGTGTGAGTGATGCAGGTATAGCCCCAAATTTTACATCATCAAAATAATAGATTCGCTCTCCTGCTACAGCACCTGTAGTTCCAAAATTAAAGAAGATAGATACTTTATTATAACTAAATGCAAGGTTCAATGCTGCAGTACCTGCTGCCTGAGTGGCAAAATCAAATTCTAAAGTCTGCCATCCACTCGCTACTGTAACAGTCGCTTCTGTTTCACAACTACGTGTAGGATCGTTTTTATCTTCTACTTTTAATCTAACGGGTATGCCTGCATGCGGTGACCATACTCTTACATTCATTTTGGTGGCACCTGCTGCAAATGGAATATTACCGCTAAATCCTGTTTGGAAGCTAGTTGCATTCACTGCAGTAACAGTTGTGCCAGCCCATAATTCAGCGACATTGGTCTTAATAACTTTAGCTACTTTATTACTAGCTAATGTTGGATCAGTTACAATGCTTGACTGATCTGCACCACCAAATCCTACCAAACCATAATCAACAGTGGCATCATCAAATGTCACTGGTAGGTTCATTTGTGTGAGCGGACCAGGTATTGCGCCAAATTTTATATCATCAAAATAATAAATTCGCTCCCCTGCTACAGCACCTGTAGTACCAAAATTAAAGAAGATAGATACTTTATTATAACTAAATGCAAAATTCAATGCTGCAGTACCTGCTGCCT
>CALRKF020000099.1:0-9366 GCA_943367825.1 Chitinophaga pinensis | reverse complement strand
CATATAATTATCCCATAACTCTGTGTTTTGTGCTATATTAAAAGCAAGATTACTACCCATCATAGTAGCCATTAAATAAACAGTCCAAAAATGGCCATCAGTTTCGTACATACCATTGGGGTCAAGAAAGCGAATTGGGTTATTATACCCATAACGATATGGTGTTAAACCAGGAGCTTTATCAGATAATGGGTCAACAGAAAGAAAACGTCCTATTTGTGGATCTTGTATCCTTGCTCCATAATCCATCCATTCCAATCCACTTCCATCACTAAACTCACCATTCTGCAATTCCTTGCCATTGTATTTGTACTTATTATTTATACCTCCCACTGCCTTTGAACTCAGCCCCGCCATTACCATCCCGAACGGATAATAATGATTCTCTTCTAAAATGGCTCCCCTTGTATGCACTACTTGTATATTATCAAAGAACACATTAACGGGTGTTTCGTTGCTACAATAAATATACACAAAACCGTTTTTAGGTACTGTTAAATTTTGAAGGTCGGCATAGTGATCTGTTTTTACTACACTATTACTACCCACCATGCTCACTTTAAAATCCACTGCCTTAAACTGCTCATCAAAAAAGATAACATTAATAAATGCCCTGGGTTTTAAAGGAAAGGCTTCACTTTGGCTTGTTTGTGTACTCATCATACTACTAATTCCTGCCGTACCTGCAGTAGTATTTATTTGGCTTGCGGTTACTACTCCATGTACAGTGGTACTACTGCTGGCACCAGGGCTGCCTAAAAATCCACTCAATAAATCAAGTATGGGCAGGTTATTATTATAACTGCTGTCAGGGTTATTTTGAAAATAATAACTCCTACCAAATACATCCAATTTATCACCTGCCATAACCTTTAAAGTCATACCCAAGCCAGTTTTGGCTGTATTACTATTTAACTTGTAAAGTTTGGTGCTGTTGGCAGCTTCAAAGTTTGGATCGCTTGGATTATTACCAATGCCATTGTCATTAATATATTTTGTAATGCCAGGGGCTGCACTTGTATCTACAACATTGGCATCCTGTATGTCGTAGTAATTTTTTTCAGTGGCGATTTTTGATGGCTCCAATGAAGCAACTGGGTATTTATCTTGTTGCTGTTCTTCTGTAAGTACCATGCGCACATTGCCCAAATGATCTTTTAGCATATAATCAAATTCAAAACTGGCTGGTATTGCTCCCGCTGCAGGCTTGTATCGGATCCTGCCTTCTTCATGGGCTATAAATAATAATTGATCGGTATAATCGGGATTATTGATATCAGCAGGAATTGTTTGTTTTGATTCATATATAAATGCACCTAAATAACTGGTAGTGGTAGTTATTGTTTTTCCTACAACGCTATTATCTAGAGTAATTTTTTTCAGCTTATTGCCTCCTGCATCATAGATATAATTTATTGTTCCTTTTCCAGCTACTGAAATAGTCTGTGGCAAATTAAGGTGGTTGTACGCTATGCCACCATTATTTGCTTGCTTAATATCTTTGTTATAATCTGTTACCATATTTCCATTGGAATCATATTGATAATCTGTAATGGAACTAGGGCTAATAAATCCAGGATTTGAAATATAATTTACTTTATCTGCATACTGTGGGTGGGTATTTTTAAAACTAAAATCACCAAGTTTGGTATCAGGGTCGTTACTCAAATCAATAACATTTAATAGTTTATTGCTATTGGGTAAATAGGTGTACTGTAACTTGTCTATGAAGGAAGAGGAATTGATCTTTAGCCCTTTTTGGTACATCGACAGAATATTCCCGTTGGCATCATATGTTAAATTGCTTAAGCTAAAATCCACATTTGCCAATTTATTAAAATAACCGCTGGTATATTGATTAAAGTCGACGGCAGTAAGTCGGTTTACATTATCATAACTGTAATCGAATTTACGCTTTTCATTATCGCCCTTGCTCTTCCAGGTACTACCACTTATATTGCCATTAAATGCAGGTGTAGTATAGTTGCTGTTGGGAATTATTGAAGCAGCTTTATCGTAACCAAGTTCAAAGCCAAAATAATTATTCGATACATCTTTTACAAAATTTCGATTAGCTCCCAATAGCCAGCCACGAATATTGTAGTCATAATTTATAGATTCCAGTCCAAGTCCGTTGTTAAACGATGGCGCAAGTATTTTTTTTGTTAATTGTCCTTGGGCATCATATTCGTTTTTTACAATTGTCTTTTCTGTTGTTTGCGTAGTAGTTGTGCCGTTTGTTAATATTACTTGCTTCTTTATTTCGAGTACTCTTCCAAGCTCATCGTAGTTGTCTTTTGTTATTACTTTTACAGTTTGTGCATTCGTACCAGCCTTTTGATGTTGCAGTACACTCATAAGGGGCTGGCCTGAAAAATTGTATTGTGTGGTACTTATATCTGTACCACCACTTAAATTTTGTGACATACTTTGTATGGCATGGCCGCGATCATCATAAATTAAACTATTAACTAATTTTTGTCCATTGCTGCTATTTAAGATATAGTTTACCCGGCCTGTCATCATATCTTTTGTTTTAGTACTTTGGGTTAAGGATTGTGCATACGGGGCTGTGGTATTACTTGCAGTATAAAATAAATTATCGTTGCTGTTGTCTCTGCTAGCGAAAGAGGTATTACTACCTGTTGCCCAACTGTAATCATCGTAATAGGTAATTGATAATAAATTAGGGGTACTTAACGAGGGAAAACTATTTGTAGTAGTATAAGCAATCGTACTATTGTTTCTGTCTTCATACCTGCTAGCTGTTGTCATGGCATTATCTACAAAAATCTGCATACCCCACTGCCCCGTATTTGAATTGTCAGTATAAAACCCTGTCATTAGAGGGCGGTTAAGATAATCGTATTTTGTATAATTCCACGTATTGCTGCTGCGTAAATTGCCATCTTGGGTAAGAACCAATCTATCCCATTTGTCATATATCATAAACACTTCAGCAGCACCGGGTATTTTCTTAATAGTAATGCGATTTTTTTCATCATACTCATAACGAAAACATAATTCGTCCAGTATAGTGGTAGATAAACTCCAACTATTTGCTGCAAGTAGAGCCACTGCTTTTGGTTGAATTACTAAGCGTAAATTATTATAGATATCATAAATATAGTATGTGCAGAGCCAACCAGTATAACTATCGCCTATGGTTGCATCTGCCTGTACTTTCTTTAATAATATTTTACCTTCCTTGTCTGTATATTCTACAACCTGATTACCATGTTCATCCGTAGTATGTATTTCGGTTAATAGCCCGTCACCATATACACCGCTAATGTTATAAGTACCTGCCGCCGCTACTTGCCAAATTTTAACATCATCACCAGTTGTATTATTATAATAAGTTATACTCACTCCCCGGTTTGCACCGTTCCAGCTATTGCCAGGTGCATAAGATTTTATTGGTCTGCTTAATGTTGATGCTTCTATATCTGTTTTGCCATAGTAATACGTTTCTCCTTGCCCTGTCAGTTGTGTTTGATAAAAACTTTTTTGCTGCTGAAAAGCATCATACTTAAAATTGCCATCACTATTGATAGAAGTGAATGGCAAAAACTTTAATGTTTCCCTACCCAATTCATCATAAATAACAGGGCTTACTATATCTTTATTTGCACCTCCTGCGGTTACGAGGCTACCTTGTTTTACTACAGTTTGCAATGGCCTGCCAAGCCCATCTACATAGCCTGTTGTTTGCATTACCTCGGTTACAGGTCTTGATGAAAATGTGCTGGCATCAGTAATTGGTATTCTTGCGTCCCAGGTTCGTACATAACTTAATGCTGTATTTGTACTGTAAGCTGCCGGTTCTATTACCTGTGTAAAAGATTTGCTTGCTGCAAACATCGCAAAGCAAAACAATAAATTTTTATACCTCATAATCGTAACTTTTGTATTCAATAATAAATTACTGCTGTATCGCTAGCTGCACTATAGCATCCATTGGGTGAGTGCTACTGTCAAATACCGCCACTAAATTACCCGTTTTATCTATCAGGTATTTTTGAAAATCACCCTTCACTCTTGTATTCATAACACCATTATCACTTGCTTTAATCAGCCATTTGTACAACGCACAGGCTGTATCACCTTTTACTATACATTTTGCTGCTAATGGGAATGTAACACCGTAGGTATTTTGTACGTAACTTTTTATTTCGGCATTGGTTCTTGGCTCATTGCCAAATGTATTGCTGGCAAATCCTATAACAACCATACTGTCTTTGTACATTTGGTACAGTTGCTCCAACTCACTGAATTGTGAAGCATTGGGACTGGCAGTAGCAGTGTTTACAATAAATATTTTCTTTCCTTGATGCAAATTCATACTTTTTGTATTGCCGTCTATATCTTGATAGTTCACTGTATAAATACTCACAACAAACAATGATGTTGCAGCAATAGAAAACAATAATACTTTTAGCATCTTAATCTATTTTATTTTTTCTTAACTCATTTTTATATCAGCAAAATTTACTCTCCTCCGTTCGCAAACAACTGGCATGGTGTTGCATTATTCTCAGTATAATCCTGGCTCACACTGCCATCTGGCCACACATAGTGATATACACATACCCAATGTGCAGGTGTAGGATTTTTCTGAAAATAAGTATCTGTATTTATCCGCATACCTTCTACACAATCACATCCAATCCGTTTAAAAGCTGCACCGATACAAGCTGGAGTAGTATTGGTATAGCTTTGACTATTTGTATTATCACTCCAATGATAATGGTAGTGGTTAGTCCATGTACCGTTGCCATTTTGAGTAGCGCTTTCACAAACTTTTGTACCAAGCTGACACAAGCAGTTTATTATCTTATATCCTTCTCCGCTGCAATTAATACTATTACTGCAATACCCATTTTTATTGGCATAAGCTTGTCCGTTAATATTTGCATCTACAATAGCTTTGCTATTAGCATCTGCTACAGAAATAAGAGAATAAAATCTACCTGCAGGTATTGAATAAGTAACGCTACTTCCCATATATCCTGAACTACAATTCTGACAATTAAAACTTAGGTTTTGTTCTTCATTTGCATATATACCAAACTGGGCGGTAGCATTACTGACATTGTATGCATACTCCATTTTTTTGACCACATTGCCATCTTGATCTTTTACCAGTTTAAGCCTGTTAAATCCATCGTATTCAAATGTGTTTGTTTTATTATTTGGATCAGTTATTGAAAGTACTCCAGTTAAATGTTTATAAGTGTATGTTGTAACCAAAGCATCCGGTAGATTGGTTCGTATATTGTTTAATTCATCTCGCAGTGCTTGCCCGTCTAACCCTGAAAGACCGGCAACACCATTGGTTAGTTGAGCAACTGCCTGTGCATAAGTAGCCCCAGTTACTTTTGCAACAGGATACATTGAGCCATAGCCCCAAATGATTGCATTTGCAACACCATCCTTACCCGTAAACTCACAAATATTATCAGCAGCATCATAGATAGATATTATTCCTTCTGTTTCAAAAGCTCCTCCTTTATCTTTTTTCTCTATAGACCCAATTACAAAATCATTGTTGGATTGCTTTTGATAATTAGTTTTTACTTCTGTTAGAGCTACATTAGTATTTAATGTTTTTGTATTTACTACGGGAGTAACTATTCCTTTCGCTACCATGTCAGTATATACATTACCAGGTGATCCCGAATAATCAAAAGGATACTTCAACAGTGTAGTAAGTAATTCTCCTCTACTATTGGTGGTTTCTATACGAGTAAGCTGAAGATACTGATCATTGTCATAGTAATTTATTGTTTGCGTTGTAAGAGGGTTTTGTCCATTTTCATCATAAGCAATCTCCCTGGTGGTATCATTATACAACCAGTACACGGGGTATTCATATTTCATCATATCAAAGCACTCTATATTATCCTGTAGATTGCCATAGCAATGTGCCCAATTTGAATTAACAGCAGGATCAATACTACAGGTTGAATCAAAAGGCTGGTAAGGGCCATACTCATATTTTTTGTTTATCACATACCCCCAGGCAGATTTAAAACCTCTACTATCAAACTTATAAGTGTACTGCGTTTTCTTAACTGGTATTAGGTTTCCATTTGTAGCTTTTTTTAATACAATTTCTTCCTTTGGGTTACCATTTCCAAAATTGCTAAAGCTGGATTTTGTAGCTCCTTTAATTTCATCTCCCCAAAGCACAATACCTTTTTGATCGTATGCTGTATAAAATTTAGATTGTATTCCTCCTCCTTCAAAATTTTCTCCATTGCTTTCCACTACAGAGCCATAGCTTACTGGTGAGGACTGGTAATCAAAAAGACTAATTAATGAGTTTGAATGCAAGCTGGTAAACGAACAGTAGTTTATTCCTAACTGTGTGGGAGTTACCGTAGTTATTATGCAAGTACTTTTTATCTTGTAAAATTTAGTATAATCAGGTGCCTGAACTTGCATTGCTGAAGATGTATTAAGTGAATTCAATTCTCCATAATAATATTTTTTAACCATTGGTAGTTGTCCTGGAGTACCTGTAAGTACAGATTTAACTCTAAGGCCTCCGATAGTAATATTTTGATTACTTAAAGAGGCTGAACCAGTATACTTAAGGCTGACTGTTGTTTTTATGCCAAGCCCTCTCGCTTTAAACGTTAGTGTATAACCCCCTGCTGTAAGGTGGACAAAACGTTGTGCGGCGGTTGTTCCTGGAGAAAAAACTTCATCAAATTCGGGGCTGCCGCTTGATTGGGAAATAATAACCCTTCCTAAATCATGTATAGGATCAAAAAAGCCATTTGGATCAGGGGTTGTTACTGTAATATATAATTCTATATCCTGTGTAGCATTAATATAAAATGAATGAGTTTTCTGAGTTTCCTGATTAAAGGCAGGTCCAGTTACATCGCATGTAAACTGATGTGGTAAAGGAACAGTTCCTGAGGGACTCCAATATGTATTACTTTCATACATGATGCTATCCATTCCTCCGGTTGGATAAATAATCTTATTAAGCATCCCTTTGGATGCATAAACATCATTTGCTTCTCTTTCTGCATTAGCATTATTAAAACGACTATACGTTTCAAGTTGAAGATTAGTTGGCTTTGGCATCATATTACTGTTATTCTTACCATTAAAATACCCCCAATGATCCTGGCTAAATGATAAACGCTTTGGTCTTGCACTTGCATCATTGTATTGGAAACTATGCAATTTTGAGCCGGAATTATCTGAAGGATATTCCGTTAAAGAAATCAAGTAGGGCGTTTTATTAATTCCGTATTCGGTTTCTCCCTGATAATTGCCATTTGAGGTTATAGTGGAATAAGCCAGGCTGTAAGAACTAACTAATGTATTATCAATAGTATTGTATAATTCTATTCCATTTATTAATTTATCAGTACAATCTTCTCTGTCCATATACTGTAGTTTCAATTTTTGATTATTAGCTCCGTTAATCCATTTAAGCAACACTCCCTGTGTTAATGTTTTATTGATACAAGTTGGAGAAATGGTGGCAAAGCTGCCATTGCTACAGGTACCGCTGCCAGTACAATCAAGCCCATTTGTTTCTTTCCCGTAGTGAGCATAAGTCATGGATTGTGAAAGCCCTGTTTCATATTGATAGTTCAATGATTCATAATCAAAAGTGAATACATCGCCATTAGGGTGAGTTATCTTTTTTAAATACCATGCAGTTGTGATATAATCATCAAATGATTTAGCACAATTTGTAATCCGTTTGGTTTTTTCCACCCTGCCAGTACCCCCGAAAAGGTATTCAGTTCCATTGGGAGTGATAATCTTAAAATTCCAGTCAGTTCCTGAAAAATTGGGAATTATTTTTACGTTACTGTATGGCAACTGTACCGGATTCATATCTGAATCAAAAATGAAACTACCTGATACTCCAGGACAATTAAAGCTGAATAAATCCGGTTCTGCATCTCCTCCGTTATAAAAAGTAGCATCTGATACATCTTTCATAAACTGAAAAGTCTGCCAATTTGTTCCTATTGGACCCCATGGAACTTTTCTAGTATGTGTTTCATCTGCCCATCCTCTCACAGTACGAGTAATAACACCTCCAGCCTTTAGTACCCAACCCATACCAGTACGACTGGCTATTTCATCTACCTTTATTCCTGTACTTGAATAACCAAGTGCTATATCAACAGCCATATTCTTTCCCCTCATAGAAAAAAGCGGAATTGAAATATTTGGTGATCCATTATTTTTATTAAGTGCGATGTTACCATACTTTGTTATGGCAGCAGCATTAGGTGCAGGGGGCAAAAAATCTACCATCTTGGCAAAATTATCTGGATTGGCGGCTCCACCTTGACTATACGAAATTTTGTCAAAAAGCAAAATAAATAATACAAGGGTGATACCTTTTTGAATATGCTTCATTTTCATCTTTATTATCTTAAAAATTATTAAACTCAATTGTTCATTAATATCCTAAAATGTATATCCAACCCTAAACACTACCGGTTGACTGACCGGCACATGCTTTCTTGCAAGCATATCCCACAAAAAAGAAACCTTGCTACCCTTAAACCATTTAGTTTTTATATTTAACCTTTTTTCAAAACCTACTAAGGCCGATTGTTGCCAGCTATTGTACTCCTTTAATTGAACAATATTTTTAAACCCTGCATTATGATTGGCTTCCAAACCACCTGTAAACCAAAAATTCTTTTTAAATTTCATTGAAGCAAATGACCTCAAACCAAGGCCCTGGTGTGTTATCTGTATATGATTGATAGAACCAAGTCCAGCCTTATAGGCCATGCCAATTCCCATTTCTTTATTTTGAGAAAATTTATAAGCTACCGTTAAACCAAGATTCATGGTTGTGGGCATCAGTGCATTATTTTTAATAAAACAGAGGTCAGTACCTAGCTTTATTCGTTGAAGCAAGGTTTTAGATTTTTCTTGATTAGTTTTAAAATCTGGTAGATTAGCATCACTACTATTTCCACCTGCTTTTATAATTTTATCCTTTAACTGTTGCAATTGCTGCTGGGCAGCTTGTATGTTTTGTATTATTTGTTGCTGTGCATTGGGGCCACCGGCTGCAACTCGTTGTTGTATTAAAGCATTCATACTTGCCCTTGTTTGCAATCCGGCAAGGTTTGGCGTTCCTCCTCCTGAAGAACCAGGGCTTCTAAACAAAGAAGCCAACATACTGTTTTGTTTAAAGAAGTTTTGAAAAGCAGGTATTTTATTTAAAATTGTGAGGGCCGTTTGCTCTGCTTTCTTTTTATCTTGAAATAGCTCTTTGTAATTTTTTAGTGTTTCAAAATAATAATAAGAGTCCTTATTTATTTTGCTTAGGTATTTGCTCTTGCCCAAATATTGGATGCT
>CALRKF020000098.1:0-10221 GCA_943367825.1 Chitinophaga pinensis | reverse complement strand
TGTTTATAATCCTGCAATCATTTTGACCACCATTTCCTTCATCAGTGAAGCATCACTGGTACCAGCAGCACCCACTCCTATTCCTTTTAAATTATAATGATGCAATAACAATAATATTTTTTCAATACCTGCATATTGATAATTCTTCATTGTTTCTTGTGCACTTTTTACTGCACTACTATTGAAATAAAACAATGGTTTTAATGCAGCTTCCGATTGATCTTTCATTCCAAATACACTATATATTTTACTAAAACTAGCATATAATGCCGGCAATACTAATTGAATCGGACCGGCCTTGGGATTTCCTTCGAAATACTGAATTATAGTCATTGCCTTTGTAAGGTCCTTTTTAGCAATGGCAGCTTGTAATTCAAATACATTGTACTCCTTGCTAATACCAATATATTTTTCAATATCATCTTCAGTTATTTCCTTTTTCCCACCCAGGTTTAGGGCAAGTTTTTCGATTTCATTGACAATTCTGCTCAAATCATTGCCAATATGTTCATCCAATAAAACAATAGCTTTTGAATTTACCGTATAGCCCTTGCTCCTTACATAATTTGCTATCCATTCCTGCAATTTATAATCCTTAATTTTTTCAAATTCATAGATCTCTGCAGTCTTCTTTAAGTTTTTATACAGGGCTTTTCGTTTGTCCAGTGTTTTTCCCTTGAAACTGACAACAAAAACAGTGGAGGGCAATGGATTTTCAACATAGGCTTCCAATCGCTCTATTTCTTTCATATGTTGGGCTTCTTTCAGCAAAATCACCTGCCTATCGGCAAACATTGGATAACGCCTGCAAGCATTGATTACAGCCGTCCAGTCTGCATCTCTTCCATAAAAGACCGTTAAATTAAAGCCAATTTCTTCCGCTGAAAGAAGCTTATTTTCGGCAAAATCCATCACCATATCCATATAATAATCTTCCTCGCCTTCCAGCCAGTAAACCGGTTTAAAATCCTTTTTTTTCCAATCTGATATGATTTTTTCTGCGCTCATACTGCAAAGTTAAAGATTGAGAGGCAATGCTTAGATATTTGGCATAGTTTTGGAAACCAGTATTTAGGTACCACAAAATAATGATAGATTTGCTTAAATAAAGCAGCAATTCACATAGAAACCTAATTTTATAAAAGAAATCTCACTACTATGGCATTTGAAAATTTTCCAACAACAGAACAAACTACTGCAACGCCCACTCCCCCACCTGCTAAAAACAATATGCGAAACATTTTAACAGGCGCTTTAATTATTGCGCTTTTAGGAACCTGGGGTTATATCATTTGGGATAAGAACCAACAAAAGAAAATTGATGACAAAAAAGATTTATTGGTAAGCAGTACCATGTCGCAAAAAGACCAATTACAACAATCACTGGATGAGGCTACTGCCCGTTTTGATATGATTAAGACTGCCATGGCTGATATGGAACATAGCAAAGACAGTGTAATTACAAAACGCGACAAGGATATTGCTGAAAAGAAAAGTCGTATCCAACAATTATTGGCTAAAGTAAATGCTACTGCAGAAGAATTAGCGGAGGCCAAAACCTTAATCGCTTCTTTAAACAGTGATATTACTGGTTTCAGAGAACAAATTGAAACCTTACAAAATGAGAAACTAGTACTTACGCAGGAAAAAGAAACGGTAACGCGTCAAAGAGATGTTGTTCAAAAAAATTACGATAGTGCTACTACGGTTATTAAAGAGCGTGATCAAACCGTTGATATTGGATCAACTTTAAATGCCTCTAATTTTTCTATCGTAGGTATCAACGAAAAAAAGAATGGCAAAGAAAAAACTACCTCTACAGCTAAAAGAGTAGACAAATTGCGTATCTCATTTGACCTAGCAGAAAACAGGATTGCAACATCCGGCAGCAAGAGTCTATACATTTGCATTACTGCTCCCAATGGTACCCCCATAGCAGTAGAAGCCTTAGGTTCTGGCAGCTTTACCACCAGAGAAGGCCAAGATAAAGTATATACTCAAAAAGTAGATATTAACTATACACAGGGACAACGTCAAACAGTTAGTTTTGATTGGAAACAAAACAGCAATTTTGAAACGGGTGATTACAAAATTGAAGTTTATCAAAATGGCTTCAAAATTGGTGAAGGTGTAAGAAGCTTGAAAAAAGGTGGATTATTCAGTTAATCCAATTTAATATTTTTAAAAAAAGCTCCTTTAATAAGGAGCTTTTTTTATGTCTCTACTGGTAAATTAAAAAATAGCCCTTATAGATCCACGCCCAATATGCACTGTTTTGGAAGTCCCGGGTTTTCTTCCCTCGTATTGAATACTCAATTCAATATTGCCCGCAAGTCGCTTACTGTACTCAATGTTCCATAAATAGTTTTTGCCAGGCACCAAACCATCCAGTAAAATATATCCTACTGTAGTATTGGCTGCTCCAGGATATGCTTTAAAGCTAATCTCATTGAAAGTAAACTTTGCATTAATGGTACTTTTATTGAGAATATTGTAACGTAAATCGGTTGTCAATGCATGGTTATTCGATTTTTCCAATGAATCAATGGTATTCTTTTTCGAAAAATAAGCATAGGTAAGACTTAGTCTGAAATTAGATTTGTAAATATAACTAACGGATGGCTCAATACTATTTTGTTCTATTCGATAATTTCTATTGGAGAATTTTGAACCATTGGTACTTAATTCATTTTTGGATTGACGAAGTGAAATATTTCCTACGATACTTCTATTGAAATTGAAACGAGATTTAAAAGCCAGTAAGCTCAATTTTCTGCTTTCAAAACCATATTGCAAAAGTGATTTTCCGCTATTGATGGTTTGCGTGATATCGAAGCCCCATTTTGGATCAGTACGATTAAAAAAGAACGTATTCGACAAAAAGGAATTTAAGCTCACTAGTGTTGTATCAACTAATTTTTTAGTAAACGGATTGTATTGAAATTTCCCTGTACTCAAATCTTTTTTATTAATCTGCATGGCAGAAGCAGTACTACTCTTGCTTAGCATTTTCTTCAAGCCTTTCAAATTGGAACCATTAAATATTATTTTAGGATGTAGTTCTATATTGTAATTGAATTGTACATAATTTGCTTTTATATATTGCTGCCCCGGCGTATATACCCTTACAAATTTTTTCTGATCCTGAAATAAAGCCACTTCAAATTCATTGAGCTCCGGTATGCCATTATTATTATAATCAATCCAGGTATATTCACCTTGTCCGGCTGGCACTTCAATATAAGTGTATTCCCTTTTTTGTTCTTGTCCTGCCCCTAACTCATACAGTAAATTTCCAGTCACCAACCCTTTCCATTCGCTCAATTGATATTCAGCCCTTCCCAATAAACTCTCATCTTCTTTTTGCTTACTTAGCAGTGGATTCATAACATGCAAGCGACGATATGTTATATTCATTTTAAATTGCCGATTTTCATTTTTCATCAATTCGGTGAAAAAATTGTAATTATCACTTTTATCTGCCGCTATCAATTTATTTTTTGAGGGATACCAATCATTACGCCTAAAATAGGATATCCCCCATTTATTGGGTTTGGCTGCATTGGATTTTAAATAAGTCTGGTAAATATTAAAAGAGAAACTCACTGGTGTTAGCGTATCATATATCTTATTATACAACTTATTGTGTTCGCCCTGGTAATTGAACCCTATTTGCATATTACGAATAGTAGGTAACACTTTATTTATATCAATAAAGGGGCGAACGAAATGACCTTTCTGAATAGTGCTATTTAGAGAAGTAAGACTAAATCGATCAGTAATTTTCCAACCCTTTATTGTTTGAAAATGGTCCATTGCCTGTCTAAATCCATTAAATCCATCCGACCGATTATAGCTGGTTATTTCATACTGTAATCGATTATTAGTTTTGTCAGCAATCTTTAAGGAGAAATTAGCCATATGTTCATTGGCCGGCCCCGATTCCTGAGGAAGACTCCAATCGCGTAAAAATTCTATATTGCGTAAGCGTTCAACAGGCTTAAATCTGTTCTGCACATATTCATACCCAAACTTGGTTTGCAATGACAAGGGAACATTAAATAAATGTAGCTTTCTATTATCTTCTTGCCATTGAATTTTTGCAGCATAGCCCTGGTCATTCGACTTGTCTTTTTTGCTAAACAAATTGATATCGTAATTACTCATGGCCAATTCAGCTTTCAATTTTGTGTTGGCCGAAAATTTATATTCTGTTGCAAGGGTAACTAATTGCAGTTTTTTTGGACTTATCAATAATATTACTGGTGCGTAATCACCTAATTTATTATTGGCGGCATCTGGTTTTATCCATTTATAAACTTTTCCATTGGCGGCATTGAGTTCAGGTGTATAATTACCCTTTCCGGGGCCTACATACATAAAGGATAAACTGTATAAATTAGAAGCTGTCGTATTGGTAAACACAAAGATGGAATCATGTATATTCCCATTATAAACAGTATCAATTTTCTTGTACAATAATTTGCCGATTGCAAAACTATCACGAACGGCATTTTGATAAAAAGCCGTATCCACTCCATCTCCCACATTGGCGAGGTATTGTTTCTGTTCTGTATTCAAAACCTGATTAATGGAGGAATTTCTTGCGTCAGTATTGTTATAGGCTCCTAGACTGATGACCCATTTATCTTTGAAACTTACAACATCATTGAGATAAATCTGGCTATTTAGAAAATTCCGATCAGCATATTCAAACTCAATCTGAATCCGACTATCTTTTGTAATTAAGCGTTTAGGCGTGAAGGTTATTTCGGCAGTGTTATAATTGATAACATAGTCCTGGTCCTCTCCTCTTTGCAATAATATACCATCAATAAAAACTCTTTCAGTATTGCCCAATACCACAAAATACAATTCATTGCTACTGCCCTGCAATCGATAGGGTCCTTGATTCCCTTCAATGGGCTTTAGGGTATTTCTGGTAAATTTTCCTTTGGCAATTGCACCACTGACTAAGAAAGAATTCGAACTATTTTTTCCAATTTTATTCTCTGTTAAAAAAGAAACGCCTTGTAAACGTTTATAAAAATTTAAAAAATAGTTTTTACTCTCTCGAATATCGATATCACCAAAATTGGCCTGCCAACCTTTCTTTTTAACCTGTAAATAAATCCTATCAAAATCCCTTAAATCCTGGGTATTGCCATCGGGTTGAATGGGAATATTATTATCGGTTATGGCAGCAGTCAGCTCCAGGCTATCGCCAATAAATCCATTTAATTGCAGGTTCATACTACTATTCAACACTGCATCCTGGTTATTACCAAAGGAAAGGCCACGGCCTATACTACCTTCTAAATTGACTTTTCCAAAATCCAGCAAAGGAGAACTGCTTTTGTTGTTATAATTAAACACAAAAGGTTTTTCTGCAATGAAATTATTCCGAATGCTATCATAGTTTAATCCATGAACACTGCTATTTAAACGGAATGGGAATACCCGATATAGTACACTTACCGAATCTAGGGATGGTTTAATTATCCAAGTAAGAAGGGAGTTTATTTCATCAATTTTATAATTAGCTGCAGGTATATTTAAGAGCTGAAAACTATTGGGTACGATACTAAGACTATCTATTAGTACCTGATTGTTTTTTGTACTTATAAATTTATGCCGCAGATTACTGAGGGAACCAGGCTGTTGCGCTGTCACAATATGCCCTACTAAAAGAAAAAGCAGGCACAGGTATAAGTTCTTTTGCTTCAACCGGTTTAATGAATAGTGATGGTTAAAATTACTGATAATTCTTAAGATGCTAAAAGCAATGAATATGCTGCAAAATGGTACGGAAAGCTTCCCTTGGTTTTAGCGTAGGATACGAAGTGAAATCTCAATTAGTTTGCATCAACTTACCTATAAACTATTAGAAAATGCTTGCCCATTTATAATCCCATGCAATTATTAATGGAATTAAAAATGCAATTAACCACACAACTACAAATGCAGCTTTTTGCTGTAAGGTTAATGACTGATCGTAATAAGGACTTAGTATATCTTTCACCGGACTAATTAATTCCGATTCATTTGCCGAGTGTTCTCCTGCTTTGTAACGACGGCTTAGTAGTTTATTTTTAGTTACCAATACATCTCTAATCTGCCAGTACTGTTCATCTTCTAAATCATCAAAATTGCAATGATAGTCAACCCCGGCTATAGCTAATGCTTTTCTAACTATATACCTTATATGTATGGCATATATTCTAAAGGCTATTGGAATTGCTATTAACAAAAGTACCCACCATTTAAAATGTATAGCACAATAAATAATAACAAATAAGGAAAACAATAAAAAGCATGTTTGCAAAATTCGGCTGGCACTAAAAAAAAGGGTCTCCACAATTTGTCCTCCATCCAATGGGCTAATAGGTATCAGGTTAAAAAAATTGAGTGCAAGAAATGAAAACGCTGCCCAAAAATATGCTGTTTGCGGATGCTCTAAGTAAACAAAATAGAGTACTGTTCCAATAAGAATTCCCGGCAAGGGACCTGCCAATAACATGATAATTTTTTTATGTCTACTGAAATCAGCTGCCTCTCCACTAACGTATGCACCTATAAAAGGAACAAAGGTTAGTTGAATACCCTTATACCCATATAATTTCATTGCAATAAAATGCCCGAGTTCATGAATCAATATTACTGCAACCAGTAAAAAAACTGCTTCCCAACTTTTAAATAGCAGGTAATCAGCTGCAATAAATAATAACCCACTACTGATGGTGCGTAACAATGCATTCCATTTACTTTTTTCCTGTTCTACGGGAAGTAAAGGCAGGTTATCAGTTTCCATCCATCAATATTTGGTGATTTATTTAAACCCTGTAGCAAACAGCATTAATATTCATCCCCGCTCCAACAGATGCAAAAAGAATTACATCGCCTGTTGCTAAATGATGTTCTGGCATGGTCCCTTTTTTTACCAAATCAAATAAAGTGGGAATTGTAGCAACCGAGCTATTGCCAAGTTTGTGAATACTCATGGGCATGATATGCTGCGGAACTGTATTTATTCCGTAAAGGCGGTACATGGCTTTTATAATTCCTTCGTCCATTTTTTCATTTGCCTGATGAATAAACACTTTTTTTAATTCAGCGATATCAACGCCTGCTTTATCCAAGCAGTCTTTCATAGCAGCAGGCACATGTTTGATAGCATATTCATATACCCTTCTTCCCTTCATTTTTATGTAACGAATCCTTGGGTCACTATTGGGGAAATTAGATTTTCCGAGATTCAAATAGTTGACTTCATTCATACAGTGTGATTGAACCGCTGTGCCTAAAATACCGCTATGGGTAGCATCTGCAGGAAAAGCTTCCAATACAGAGGCGCCGGCTCCATCAGAAAATATCATACTATCCCGATCATAAATATCAATCACTCTTGAGAGTGTTTCAGTTCCAATGACCAAACATTTTTTGGCAATTCCTGCTTTAAAATAAGCATCCGCTTGAATAACTCCCTGTACCCAGCCCGGGCATCCAAAAAGTATATCATAAGGTATACAAGAGGGGTTTTTTATTTCAAGCGCATGTTTAACCCTACTTGCCAAGGCAGGTAGCACATCAGTTTGAATGGTATGTTTTAATACATTCCCAAAATTATGTGCTACAATGATTTGGTCAATTGTTTCAGGATCACAGCCTGCATCTTCGATGGCAGCTTTGGCGGCAATCGCGGCCATATCTGACGACTCCATATCAGCATCTACATAGCGTCGCTCTTCAATACCAGTTATTTGCTGGAATTTTTCCACCACTTCCGTTGGATCAGTTTCAACCCTAGTATTGTCCTCTGCATAAAAATTGTTGACTGTAAAGTCGCGGTTCGTCTTGATATTGGTAGGAATATAACTGCCCGTACCGGTAATCACTGTATGTACTTCTTGCATACTTTCATTTTTTAAAAGATAATTGGCAGGCAAATGTTGTAACGTAAAGATATTAAAAATCGGCCATTAGAAATCCTGATAATATTTTTTTAAACCCCTTTTGGCTATTTAGCTCTCTCAATAAATCTGTATATTTATTCAAACCAACCACAGCATTCATGTTTAGAGAAAGGCTTAAACTTTGCATTTTGTTTTGTTTGTTCATTCTACCATTAGCCAGCCAGGCTCAAATTGTAAATATTGAAAAAGCCAGAATGCAGTCCGATACCACAGGCTGGATGGGAAGTGCAGGCGCCTCCATGTCGCTCACTAAAAATACCCAACAGGTATTTTCGAGTGAGTTGGATACACATCTTCAATATAAATCCAAGAAAAGCCTTTACCTTATTCTAGGCAGTTATGGCTTCTTAAAAGGGGCAAATAATAAACTAATTGACCATGCATTTTTACATTTCAGGTACAATTATAAAATGAATAAAACCATTCGTTGGGAAATATTCACCCAATTACAGAACAACTTAATTACATTAATAAAATCCAGGTTTTTATTAGGAACCGGACCTAGGTTTAAAATATTTTCCAATAAAACCTTTAGATTGTATGCTGGCGCCTTGGTAATGTATGAACAAGAACAGGAATCTGGTAGCTTGCCACAATTACATAAGGATTTGCGCAATAGCAATTATGTTTCCTTTTCATTTACACCGAATAAAATGCTTGAAATTGTAAGCACCAGTTTTTTTCAACCACTGCTAAAAGAATGGAATGATTATAGAATACTGAACCAAATCAGCGTCAAGGCAAAAGCTGGTAAGCACCTGGGTTTAAAACTGAACTGGAACTACCTGAACGACGCTTTCCCTGCCAAAGGCATTCCTTCCGTAAATTACAGTCTTTCCACAGGGATGGAATATGATTTTTAAATAACTTATTATGTACAAAATTTTTATATCGCTATTCCTAACCAGTTTACTCAGTGAGCCACTAACACTATCTGCACAGCAAACTGTCAAAATTCCTGCATACACGGCCTATGCAGTTCCTGCCGATCAATCTACCGCAACAGAAGAGAGCAATTTGTTTTCGGCCGCCAATGGAATACATGATTGGAAGGATGCTAAACAAGAAATACAGTTTTATTTCAAACTTCGCCAAATTGGTCAATTACATATAGCCTTGTCATTAAAGGGTAAAATAGCTGGCCAAGAAATCACCGTACATATGGCGCTTAAAAAATTTAGTGTAATGGTGCCTGTATCTTCCAAATACAAAACTATTCCTGTAGGCTCATTACTTATTAAAGACAGTGGCTTTTATTGCCTTACTTTACATGCAGCTAAAAATAGTAAGGAACCTATTGCAGACATCTCATCACTGGAATTATCTGGGCCCGCAACAGAGGGAATACATTTTAATTCAAAAGAACGAAAAAATGCGGCATCAGTACATTTACGATATCCCCTACCTGATAGTTGCAATGCCCTTTCCTTTTACAATGAAATTACAGTTGCTCCATCTTCGGATATCCTACACAGTTACTTTATGGCTTGTGGTTTTTCAAGAGGTTATTTTGGCATGCAGGTTATTAGCCCTACTGAAAGAAGGATTATATTTTCTGTATGGGATGCTGGCAATGAAGCAATGGACAGAAACAAAGTAGGGGAAGAAAACAAAGTACAATTATTAGCAAAAGGAGAAAATGTTTTTGCGGATGGTTTTGGTAATGAAGGAACAGGTGGGCATAGTCACTGGGTTTATCCCTGGAAGGCAGGCGAAACCTATCGATTTTTAGTAACCACCAGTTTGGACTCTGCAAAAGGGGTAAATAATTATGCCGGTTATTTCTTTGTACCCGAAACCCAATCCTGGAAATTAATTGCCTGTTTCAGGGCACCGAAGGATGGCCACACACTCAATCATTTGTATTCGTTTTCAGAAAATTTTGACGGGTCAAATGGACAGTTATATCGGCAATCCTTTTTTAGTAATCAATGGGTAAGATGTGAAAATGGAAGCTGGCAGGAATTAACAAAAGCAAGTTTTAGGTATGATGAAACAGGAAGATTAAAAGATCGGATAGATGTTGGTGCGGGAGTTTTGGATAATAAATTTATGCTTTGGCACGGAGGATTTAGGAATGGAGACAGTAAATATGGTGATGTATTTAATAGAACTGCAACAGGGGTGAAACCCTTTATTGATTTTTATAGAAATGCAGACAGTGCAGTTGAAATTGCAAAAGAGAAGTCTTTAATAGAATCATACCTTCATACACCTGGAAACGATAGCAGTCACTGGCAGGTATCAA
>CALRKF020000097.1:0-10241 GCA_943367825.1 Chitinophaga pinensis | reverse complement strand
CATCACCCTATTGGGCTGATCTCGACCATTGCAGCAAGATTAATGTATCCTATTGCATATTTTTATACATGGGGCATCACTTTTATTCTAACAGTACTTTTCTATTTTTTATATAGCATTATAAAAAAAATCCCCGAATATCATCAGATAAACGGGGATGCCAATATAGTAAAAAATTAAAAATCAAGACCTAGTGCTACATACATTTGAGGCTTTCCTTTAAAGATGCCATTCATCTGCCAGGCTACATCATATTTAAGAAAATAACCGAGTAGGGTACTTCTGGCACCAAATCCGTAGCCACCTGCAAAGGGGCCGATACCTCCTGCTTTTACTTTTACTACCACCGGATAAGTACCATAGCTTACACTTGGTCGGCTAATACTATTATAACCACCATTCCAAGCAGTACCTAAATCCACAAATTGTGTAATTTGAAAATTCCTTAAAAAAGCATTGTTAATCGGCCTGCTAAATAAAGTACTAAAAACTGGCAGGCGAAATTCACTGTTAATTACTAATGCATTATTGCCATTGGCTAGATTCTGGATAAATCCTCTCATGTTTACTGCCAAACTCTGATAAGCATAGGTTTGATCATTCGCTGCTGTATTACTTGTATTAAAAAATCTTTCTTTCACCACATTTCCACCGTTATCGAGTTTTTGGTTATTGCCAAACATCAACCAGCCGTCTACGCCTCCCAGGTAGTAAATCATTTTTTGATTGCCAAAACTAAAATCACCTGCTGCTCTTCCTGCCCAAATGAAATTGCGAAAGATGGGATGATAATAGCGGAAATCAAAGCCAGCATTAAAAGTATTCGGACCGTCGTTAAAACGATTTTTATTTAACTGCCTGTTCCAGTCAAAGAAAACCTTATACCGCAAACCATTCCATATATTCTGTGTAACATTCAAGCAATTGTCGTACACAAATTCTGCATGGGTTAAGGAATAACGAGTGATAATATCAGGTTCAATTAAACTAGGTTGATTTACGGAAGGATATACATCTCTGTCGGAACGAATGCCAGTAATCACACGTATACTTTTTGCATTGTCAAAGGGGTATGAAAAATTCGCCTGATAAATATTTGTATAAACCTTATTGGAAACATTTCTGTAATAGCTGATTCCCCAGTCAATTCTTCTTTTTAAATTCTGATAACTCATGAAAGCAGCATAATCCTTGAGGCCACTTGCCATTTGATATGCGCCAGTAATTTTAATGTCTTCCAATAAATCAGATACACCAACTTTTAGCATGGCTGATAATACATCGCCTCCACCAGTTATTCGAATAGGTCCTTGTTGATTAGGGCCGCCATAAGGTTGGTATTTGATTCCTAGTATCTGGTTGCCAAAAACAGAACCGCCGGTATTGCTTTGTGCATTTAATCCGGCAAAATCAGCTGCAAATTTTTTGGGCTTATAAGGATACAGCTTTGCTTTGGATAAAACATCATTTTTTTCTACAGCTTCTGCAGAAAATACTTTTCCTATTAAACTACTGTCTGTTTTTTCTTCTACAAATTCTCCCTGAAAAATATCTTCTTGTTTTTTGATGGTATCCTTTGGAGTATTTTCTTCATTTTTTAATACATCCAGGATATCAGCAGCATTTGTTTTTACTTTATTTTCTTCAATTATTTTTTTCATATAGGCAGTAGGCGGGACTGTAATATTCCTTCTCCTTAAAGTGGTTTCATCAATCTTTAATTTGTATAATATCTTTTCATCACTCTGTCTAGTCACTTCACTTACTTGTCGTGTATCACCTGCCACCCTTGTTTCGGCTAAAGAACTTTGGTAATTACTCAAGGGGAAAGTGTAGGCAGAGTCACTTGTGATTGAAACCACAGCGATACTATCTACATCCTCTTTCTTATATACTTTCAATGCACTGTCCACTTCTTTGGGAGATGGGTTTCTGAAAATTTCACCTCCTATTAATACCAGCGTATCCAATCCCTCTTTTTTTGTAGTAAAGAAACCTGCATATCGATTGTTTACACCATTTTCATCACTGGCAAATGTGAAGTGATTTTCATTGTAAGGCATCGGAAACCTTGCATTGCCATATTTCAAATTCGACAACTGTGTTATCTGATTCAATTCTGGTTTATCTCCGAAATTGGTTACCAGAAAAATATTGTAACGATTATTACTGGGCAAAACTGTATCAGCAGTTTTAGCATTTGGCCCAGGACGATTACTGCTAAATAGGATGCCCGTTTTATTAGGAAAAGAAACGAATTCAGCATCCAGGTCATCATACACATCGTTGGTGATTTGTGTTGATTTTTCTTTTGTCAAATCAAATGTAAAGATGTCGGTATGTCCGTTTTTAACTGCACTTAATAATAAGGTATTGCTATTAAGCATGTATTTCATGTCTTGAATCTGTCCAAACTTATCTGTAATATCTAGTTTTGGAAATTTTATTCTGGTAACAATATCATACACAAATAATTTGAGCCTGCCTTCTTCAGTATACACTACACATATCCTAGATCCTTTTGGATCCCATGCCATCAAAGGATAATTAGGGTTTACTTCATTTTGCCAACTGCGGATACCATATTTCAATAATGTTTTATTTTCAAAATCATCATTGAGAATAACCCTAACAATTCCTTTTTTATATTGGGTTACAACGTAGCTATTGTTTTTCTTATTCGGATTTACATTAAAGCGATAATAATTCAGGCGGGGACTAATGTCAAATCCTTCTACATAATTTCCTTTGGGATAAGCTTTTCTGCGGGCAATATCTTGGTAGTATTTATCATCCTGATATTCCATGAATTCTGCCAGTACATCCCTGAATTTTTTCTTGCAAACCTGCATACATGCTTTATTCAGGTTTTTGTAAACAGTGGCTAGGTATAATAGATAGGTTACATTTTCTTTTTTATAGCGTTCTTCTATATAATACCAAAATGCATGACCAGCAATATCGGGTTTGGCAAAAGCGAAATTGTAGAACTTCGTATAATTGCCACTTAGTATTTCACTTTTTAATTCATCATCCAGTTCGGTACTCCAGTTTTGTCCCAAATAACTTACATAACCATCGGTTAACCATTTAGGCAAATCTAATAATGCCTGGTTGCCGGCAAATTCTCCTAAGTCGTCTCCGAATAAACGATTATCTGTTAAAATGCGCGCAATACCTTCCCTGATTTGTTTGCGCAATTTGGCATGGTCTGCATCAAAGTAAACTATCATTTTATTGTTTACCAATTTGGTGGCACCACCATAGTTCTGCCATTCAATACCAAGCCCAATATTACTTTGTTGCAAATCGGCAAATTCATTGTACAAAACAATATTGGCCCTTCTTTGCAAACTATATTCCGCAGCAGATTCAATAGAGGGTAGTTCTTTTTCGGCAGACTGTGCAACAAATTTGGCGAGCTCCTGACCGTTTTGATTATAGTAAACATTAAAGTTTTTGGTCTGGTAATATTGCCATTTGAATTTTTTAAATTGAACCCTGTTTTTGCCAAATTCTACTGCATTTACTTGCGCCATAGATGACCAGCATCCACTCGCCACAAGAAAAATCAAGAGTAACTGTATCTTTTTCCACATTTTAGTATTATTTGAATGAAAACACATCTTACTTTGCATATGCATTAATTATACCTTAAAATTAGTTGTTTTCCTATAAATGATAACCATTAAAATTATAAGCAGGTGTTAACATTACATTCTTTCAGTTTTAGTCCGATTCAGGAAAATACGTATTTGCTATTCAATGAGCAAAAGCAATGCATCATCATCGATCCGGGCTGTTATTTTCCAGAAGAAAAAGAAGCACTGAAAGATTTTATAGCAGAAAAGGGATTAGTGCCTGTTTATTTATTGAATACTCATTGTCACCTTGATCATGTATTTGGGAATAAATTTATTGCCGAAACATTTGGTCTAACCCTGCATTTGCACCCATTGGAGAAAGAGGTGTTGGCCTTTGCACCGGCCAGCGGATTGATGTGGAATATGCCATTTGATAATTATCAGGGCGATTTTATTTGGTTAGAAGATGGCCAAAAAATTACGCTTGGAACCGATGAATTGGAAATATTGTTTACCCCTGGTCATAGTCCGGGTAGTATTAGTTTTTATGTAGCTAAACAATCATTTATTGTAAGTGGCGATGTGCTTTTCGAGGGCAGTATCGGTCGTACAGATTTACCCGGTGGAAATCATGCTGTCTTACTTCAAAGCATTCGGGAAAAAATACTAAGTCTGCCTGATGAAACTATTGTATATAGTGGACATGGTGCTCCTACAACAGTGGAACAGGAAAGAAAACTTAATCCCTTTTTGAAATAGGAAAAATAAAACAGGGGGTATTATTTCAGTGCTAATTTCTGTTGAACGATTGCTATGCAACCGCCAACTGTACCAAGTTTTTCAAAATCATCATCTTCGAAAATGATATCATATTTGGTTTCAGCATCCAAAACAATATCTACTACATTGCTGCTGTTAATGTGTAAGTCGTCGCTTAAATGAGTATCCAGTGAAATATTATTGAGCAAGTCTTTTTCCTTTACATAGGGCGAAAGAATTTCCTTAAAATCATTGAGCAAATCAGCTGACATATGAATAACTTTTCTGCAAGATACATTTTTTTGCAGGTCATTTAATGCAAGCTACAGCGTTATACCCCTGAATGATTGTGGTTATTTTATTTAGGCAATCCAGCTATTACTATGCAGGAATTAACGTCTCCAAATCCAAAATTGGCCTTCATTACTAGGCGAATTGGCTTTTTAATCATTTGCATAGGAATACATTCGGGGTCAATAGTTGCTGCAATTTCTGGATGTAAATCCTCGCAATTTAAATTGGGATGTACGAACTGATGATACAATTGTAAAACAGCAGCCACGGTTTCAATACTTCCTGTAGCAGCAAGGCAATGGCCTGTCATGCTTTTCAAAGAATTGATATGTGGAAAGTCTTTGCCATATCTACCTAGTGCAGCGGCCCAATTTTTAACTTCGACTTTATCAGCAAAAGTGCTGGTCAGGTGCCCACATACCAAGTCAACATCCTGTGTATTAATACCACTAGTTTCGATGGCTTTTTCAAAGCATTTCAATACCCCTTTGCTATTAGGAGCAGTCATAGTACCACCTTCTCTTTGACCTCCACTGTTAATGGCGCCTCCTAGAATTTCGCCATAAATTTTTGCTCCCCGTTTTAATGCGGTTTCCAATTCTTCCAAAATCAAAATGCCTGCACCACTGCCCGGTACAAAACCACTGGCAGTAGCACTCATAGGCCGACTGGCTGCTGTTGGATTATTATTATTTTTTCGGGTAATTACTCTAATTGCATCAAATGCGGCCCAGGTATAGGAACTACTGGGATCACAGCTGCCAGCAATCATCCTGGTAGCATCTCCCAACTTAATTTTCTGGTAGGCAGTTAAAATAGATTCAGTGCCAGTACTACAGGCCGAAGAATTAGCAGTGACCACATTTCCTAAACCTAATATTCCACCGATATAGGCAGATGGCCCACTGGCCATGATTTGTTCTACAAAGGCAGAGCCCAATCTTCTTGTTTCAAAATTGTCGGCTAACTGAATGCCCCACCTTAATGTGGTAATATCTGGACTTCCACTTCCTATAATACAACCAGTATCATAGTCGGTCGTTTCATTGTTGATAATTAATCCTGCATCCAACCATGCTTCCATTGCAGCGGCAATGGCGTATTTTATATTGGTGCTTTGTAGTCCTTTCAATTTGCTTTCGGGTAGATAGGCCGATAACCTGGTTTCATCGAAAGGAGGAATGCCCGATACATTACAACCCAGTTTCAATGCCTCCATTTCGGAGTTGAAGCGCACGCCTGATTCACCTTTCTGAATGGCGGATAAAAAGTCGGGGATATTACTACCATTTGGTGCAACAACGCCCAAGCCGGTTATGACAACTCTTTTATTCATTGTTCAAATGGTAATTTTATTTATTAACCGTTTTTGTTATACAAACATACCTGAAATCTGCCCATCACAAACCAGGTTATTATTAATATCACTCATTTCTACGGTGCATCTTAATTTGCCATGGCGGAAAACTGTTTTTGCAGCTCGTACAAATAATTTTTCACCAGGATATACTTTTTTATAATACTGCATATTGGAAGCGGTAAACAAGGGTAGTTTTTTATCATCGATAGCCATGCCTTGTAAGTCCAATAAATAAATGCCAAAACAAACCAATCCTATTTGAGCACAACATTCTGTGAGCAATACAGCAGGTGTGATGGGTATGGAAGGGAAATGACCCCGATAAAAAAATTCCTCACCTAAGAAAGTATAGTGGCCTTCAATCGAATGCTCATCTACAAAAATAATTTCATCAACAAACCTAAATGGTTTTTGATGTGGTAGAAGTGCTAATATAGCTGCATTACTGAGCATAATTTTGAAAATTGACTGATTAGCAACAATGTTCGCCGCCATCAACGTGTAATATTGCACCATTGATCCAGTCGGCTTCGTCTGTGCATAACAGATAGATAGCATTGGCTACATCTTCAGGTTGGGTAAGTCTTTTAAAAGGATTGCGTTCAATACTCGCGGTTTTTATTTTTTCATGACCTGGTATCATTTTAAAAGAGGGCGTTTCAGTAACGCCTGCTTGAATGATATTTGTACGAATACCAAAACTTGCATATTCAACTGCCATACTCCTGCATATATTTTCTAAAGCAGATTTGGCAGCACCCACCGCAGCATAGCCTGGCCAACTTTTAGAAGATCCTTCGCTGGTAAGTCCGATAATACTGGCTTTTGCTGCAAATAGTTTGTGTTGAAATAATGCATTGGCCCATTCATAAATATTGATACCCATGGCATGAATGGTATTTTGCAAATCCTCCAAACTTAATTGTTGATCACCGGGCGAAAGTAATTTTAAATTGCCTCTGGAAACTGTATGTAATAATAATCTGATTGTATACCCAGTTTGTACAATATTGCTGAGTTCTTTGCAGATGGTATCAATGCTTTCTTTTTGAAGTGCATTGGCATTCAGTGTATGTATTTGTACAGCGGTGGATGCCTTTAATAATTCAATACTTTCAAGGAAAGGCTTTTCAATAATTCTGGGATCGCGGTAAACAATATAAAGATTCATACCTGCTGCTGCCAGTTTTTTAGCTGCCGCCAACCCCATGCCACTGCTTCCTCCAAGAATAAGGGCAAAGTATTTTTTATTATGAAAAGTAGAGGGCATCTTAATGTATTATTTTTCTTGACAAAGTTCTATCAGAATTCCATTGGTGGTTTTCGGGTGAAGGAAACAGATTAGTTTATTGTCGGCCCCTTCTTTGGGCGATTCACTCAGTAAACTAAACCCTGCTTCTTTTAATCTTTCCATTTCAGCATAAATATCTTCCACATCAAAAGCAATATGATGTATACCTTCCCCCTTTTTTTCAATAAATTTAGCAATAACGCCTTCCGGGTCAATACTTTGAAGTAGTTCAATTTTAGTTTCACCTACTTGTAAAAAAGCCGTTTCCACTTTTTCTCTTTCTACTATTTCCCTTTTATAACATGGGCTGTTGAGTAATTTTTCGAATAAGGGGATGGAACTGCTTAAATCTTTAACAGCGATGCCAATATGTTCAGGTTTTCGCATTTAATTTTGTTTAAACAGGCCCCATTTACGAAATAGGTAATTTGAAGTGAACAGGGCCCAATCAAAGGCTAAAGTAAAACCTTTTACAGTAATTTTGCGTTATTCAACTGAAACAAACAGCCCGTATTTATGCTTAAACTTCCGATTTATCTAGATAATAATGCCACTACCCCGATGGACCCAAGGGTATTAGAGGCTATGACGCCCTATTTTTTACAGCATTTTGGCAATGCAGCCAGTCGTAACCATCCATTTGGATGGGAAGCGGAAGAAGCTGTTGATTATGCCAGAGAGCAGGTGGCCAAATTAATTGGTGCTGACCCTAAGGAAATCATTTTTACCAGCGGTGCTACTGAGGGTGATAATTTGGGTATCAAAGGAATATTTGAAATGTATGCCAGCAAGGGCAATCATATAATAACAGCCACTACCGAACATAAGGCGGTTTTGGATACTTGTAAGCACATTGAAAAAATTGGCGGCGAGGTTACTTATTTGAAAGTGAAACCCGATGGCCTAATTGATTTGAAAGAATTAGAAGCTGCTATTAAGCCTACCACTATTTTGATAGCTATTATGTATGCCAATAATGAAATTGGTACAGTAATGCCTATCAAGGAAATAAGTGCAATTGCGCGTAAACATGGTGTACTTGTATTCACTGATGGCACACAAGCTGTTGGTAAAATACCAGTGGATGTTAATAAAGATGGCATAGATTTAATGGCTTTCACAGCGCACAAAATGTACGGTCCAAAAGGTGTTGGTGCATTGTATGTAAGGCGTAAAAACCCCCGTGTAAAAGTAACTGCTCAAATGGATGGCGGTGGTCATGAAAGAGGAATGCGCAGTGGCACATTGAATGTACCGGGCATTGTTGGTTTTGGTAAAGCATGCGAATTATGTATGCAGGATATGGTAGCAGATACGCAGCGGATTTCAATATTAAGAGACAAATTGGAGCGTGAATTAATGAAACTGGAAGAAGCTTATATCAATGGAAGCACCGAGTTTAGATTACCGCATGTAACAAATATTTCTTTTAAACATGTTGAGGGCGAAGGACTGTTGATGGGCTTTAATAAACATATCGCTTTAAGTAGTGGTAGTGCTTGTACCTCTGCATCATTGGAACCTAGTTATGTATTAAAAGCACTCGGACTAGGCGATGATTTGGCACATAGTTCCTTGCGTTTTGGCTTGAGTAGGTTTACAACTGAGGAAGAAATTGATTATACCATTAAGGCCATCAGCGAAACCGTTTTGAAGCTTCGGGAAATGAGTCCTCTATGGGAAATGTATAAAGAAGGGATAGATTTAAATTCCATCGAGTGGGCAGCACATTAATTTTAAAAACAATAATCACTAACAATAATCATTTAAAATAATTCAAATGGCATACTCAGATAAAGTAATTGATCATTATCAAAATCCAAAAAACGTAGGTACTTTGGATAAGTCCAGTAAGAGTGTTGGAACTGGTTTAGTAGGTGCACCCGAGTGTGGTGATGTAATGCGTTTGCAAATTCAGGTGGATGATGCAACCGGTATGATTACAGATGCAAAATTTAAAACCTTTGGCTGTGGCAGTGCCATCGCTTCATCCTCACTGGCCACAGAGTGGTTAAAAGGAAAATCAGTAGAAGATGCTTTGAAAATTGACAATATGGATATCGTTGAGGAATTGAATCTGCCTCCGGTAAAAATCCACTGTTCTGTATTAGCGGAAGATGCAATTAAAGCTGCGATAAATGATTACCGTGTAAAAAATGGTCAGGAACCAATTAAATTTGATGAAAGTGTAGTACATTAATTCATGCATCAGTAGATTTTATGAATTAGCAGAATGAAAAATAATAATCAATGGAATCGGAAACTACCTTAGTGGAAAATAAAGCAGTAGCTGAAAATACAATTCTAATTAGTGATAAAGCCAAGGAAAAGGTTATTAAACTAATGGAAGATGCTGGTGTTGGAACAGACCCTTCTTATTTTTTAAGAGTGGGTGTTGTAGGCGGTGGCTGTAGCGGATTAAGTTATAAACTTGATTTCGATAATGAAGTGAAACCCATGGACCAGGTGTTTGAGGACAAAGGCTTGAAGATTGTGACCGATTTAAAAAGTTTTTTATACCTCGTCAATACCGAATTAGAATTCAGTGATGGATTAAATGGAAAGGGATTTTATTTTAATAATCCAAATGCTAGTCGCAGTTGTGGATGCGGAGAAAGTTTTGCAGTTTAATTTGATTTGATTGTATAAATGAAAGACCGGGTGTGTAAGCATCCGGTCTTTTTTATGGGTTCAATTAATTATCGTTCATTGTAGGAGGCGGTGGTGGTGGAGGCGGCGGCGGCGGTAATTTGCCATATTTATTTTCATAGACTTTTTCATTGGCAAGCCATTCTTCGATGGGAATTATTTTTATAAAAGATTTCTTTTTTACAATTACTTGTGTTCTTTCCTGCGTAGAGCTTACACTAATGGCATATCCTTTATTGTTGTAAACTGGCGTTGGAGCTATTGGCGCAACCGGCGGTTCTACATCCTTTACAATTTTGGGAGG
>CALRKF020000096.1:0-10433 GCA_943367825.1 Chitinophaga pinensis | reverse complement strand
AGTCGTAACCCTATTCCCCATGAATCATTTTGGGGATGAATTAAAATGTGATCAACTCATCTGCCTGAATCTTTCCTCTCTTTTTTCACTTCCCTTTGCTGTTTTCAAGTTTCGCCGACTGGTTAAAAAAGAAAAGCCCGATTTGGTGCACACGCATTTGTTTTGGCCAACAGTGATAGCACGTTTTGCAGTCCCTAAAAAAATTCCATTAATTACAACTATTCATGCTTTTGTAGCTTCTGCTGTCGAATATAAATTCAAGCGTGTTCTTTACCTCGATAAATTAAGTTATCGATTTAGAAAATCGATCATCATCGTTGTTGCCAAGGGAGCATTAGAAGAATATTTTAGTTTCCTGCATTTAAAGCCCTATAAAGCATATGCGCTATATACATTTGTAGATATCAATCGATTTAATACCAATCAATCAATACAAAAGCCGGCATCAGATACTTTTAGGGTAATATCTGTTGGTGCCATTCGAACACAAAAGAATTACGAATGGTCAATCAAGGCATTCGAACAATTAAAAAACGAAAATATCGAATTGCATATCTATGGTGTTGGTCCGCTGGAGCAAACTACCAGCGCATTGATTGAAAGTACTGGTGCTAAAGTAATACTGAAAGGGGAAGTCCGTAATATCGAAACCATTATTCCGCAATACGACTTGTACTTAATGAGCTCCAGCTTTGAAGGATTTTCATTAAGTGTATTAGAAGCCATGGCAATGGGAATGCCCTTGTTATTGAGTGATATTCCTTCCTTTAGGGAGCAATGTGAAGATACTGCTGAATATTTTTCATTAAAAGATGAAGCAGCCTTGCCTACTGCTTTATTGCGAATGAGTAAGATGCCCAAGGCAGTATTGACAGCCATGGCTGAAAGGGCCAAGCAAAGAGCAGTTGAAAATTTTACTTTGCCGCAGCATATTGAGGGCCTGCGTAAAATTTATCTGGATGCTTTATCGGAAAGATAATGGGAAACGATAGGGTGTCTACAAACTGCAAAGAACCTTTAAACAGTTAACCTTAACTTTGAATCATCTTAAATTGTGTTCAATTATATATGTGTGGAATTGCTGGTTTTGTAGACTTTAATAAAAAAACAGGCCGTACGGTACTGGAAAAAATGAATCGTATCATGGCACACCGTGGTCCCGATGGCGAGGGCTATGGTATATATGATACTACAACAGCAGGCATTGGACTGGGGCATCGAAGGCTCAGTATTATTGATCTAACTGCCGGTGGAAGCCAGCCCCAAAACTTTGAGCATTTACACATAAGCTTCAATGGCGAAATATATAATTATGCGGAAATAAAAAAAGAGTTGGAACAAAAGGGCCATGCTTTCCACAGTCATAGCGATACCGAAGTAATCTTGCATGCTTATTATGAGTGGGGTCCTGCTGCGCTGCAAAAATTCATTGGCATGTTTGCCTTTGCCATTTATGATGAAGCTAATAAAAAAATATTTGCTTGCCGCGATCGTGCTGGTGTAAAACCTTTTTTCTATTACTGGAAAGACGGTTTGTTTTTGTTTGGCTCCGAATTAAAAGCCCTGATGCAACACCCAGCCTTTGTAAAATCTATTAACCTCGATGCAGCAGCTGCGTATATGCAATTCGGTTATGTTCCAACACCCCATTGTATATTTAATGATGCCTATAAATTAAAGCCCGGCCATTATATAATATTGGATATTGAAAGCAAATCAATCCATACTACCCAATACTGGAATGTATATGATGCCTATAATCAGCCTACTTTAAAAATCGACCTGCCAACTGCTATTCATGAAACTGAAACCTTACTGAAGAATGCTTTTCAGTATCGCATGGTAAGTGATGTGCCAGTAGGTGTTTTCCTGAGTGGTGGTTATGATAGTACCTGTGTTGCCGCTTTATTACAGGCAGGCAATACCGAAAAGATTAAAACTTTTACTATTGGTGTGCCTGATGCAGGATTGAATGAAGCACCTTATGCAAAAGAAACTGCCGCCAGATTGGGTACCGACCATACCGAATATTATTGCACCGAAAAGGAAGCACTTGAAATAGTACCTACCCTTCCATTTTTTTATGATGAGCCCTTTGCAGATAGCAGCGCCATTCCTACTACACTGGTGAGTCGTATTGCCCGTGAAAAAGTTACCGTAGCACTTTCTGCTGACGCTGGTGATGAAGTATTTGCTGGCTACAACCGCTATGATTATGTATTGAAATACGGTGGTACCATTAAAAAAATACCCGGCTTCCTACGCAAGGCCAGTGTTGCCATGATGAATCGCATTCCTGCCGATGCCATTCCTTATTTCAATAAAAAATACCTTTTTCATAGCCGATATGAAAAGGTAAAATCCTTATTTAAGAATCCAACTGATAAAAATATCATGATGAGCATCACTGCTCAGATGAATGAAAAAGACCTGGCCGATTTATTTCGGTTGCCCATTCATACATTGCCGACAGCATTCGACAGCAAGGAATTAAAGCCGGAAAATTTTTCGGTGTTGAATTACATGATGGCCATGGATTACCAAACTTATTTATTGGATGACATTTTGCAAAAAGTAGATCGTGCAGGCATGAGCGTTAGTCTCGAAGGCCGCGAGCCCTTCCTGGATCAACGTATTATTGAGTGGGCAGCACGCCTGCCCATAGAGTACAAGTATAATAAAGGGATTAAGAAATTTATTTTACGAGAAATCGTACACCAATACATTCCAAAGGAAATGATGGACCGCCCGAAAATGGGCTTCGGTATTCCCATTGCTGACTGGCTGCAAAAAGACCTGAAGCCATTTGTGGAGCAATACTTGTCGGAGGACTTTATACAAAAACAACAGGTATTCAATAATGTAGAAATTCAAAGAATAAAAAAATCATTTTATCAGGGTAAAACAGAAAGGGCCGAAAAAATCTGGTACCTGCTCATGTTTCAGATGTGGTACGATAAATGGATGAACAATAATTAAGCTATGGCCAACCCTACTAAAAAGATACTCTTTATTTCATATGATGGCATGACCGACCCCTTGGGGCAAAGTCAGGTTATTCCCTACTTAGCAGGCCTTTCAAAGTGTGGCTATGAGTTTGTGATATTAAGTTGTGATAAACCAGATAAATTTTCGGCTCAAAAAGAATATGTAGAAAAACTGATTGCACCCTATCCCATACAATGGGTATCAATTCCCTATCATCGAAAACCACCGGTACTTTCTTCCGTATATGATTTTTTCAAACTGAAACAAAAAGCCAGACAATTGCATGCCATACATCATTTTGATATGACCCATACAAGGGTTGGGCTACCTCAATTGGTCGGACTGTATTTGAAGAAAAAGTTTGGCGTAAAATTTCTAAATGATATAAGGGGCTTTTGGGCCGATGAAAGAGTAGATGGTGGTATGTGGAATTTGAAAAACCCGATATACCGTATGGTTTATCGCTTTTTCAGAAAAAAAGAAGATGAATTTATAGTGGCTGCCGATTTCAACACATGTCTCACTTATAAAGCAAGGGAAATTATTTTAGATTGGAAGCATTTACCACAACCAGTAAAATTAGCTGTAGTGCCTTGCAGTGTAGACATGGATTTATTTAATCCTGCTACCATCACTCAGGATAAAAAATTAGTCATTCAACAAGAATTGGGAATTAAGCCGGAAGATTTTATCATTAGTTACCTGGGTTCCATCGGAGGATGGTATTTGACCAGGGAGATGATGCAGTTTTGTAAACTATTATTGGATAAGAAACCAACAGCTAAGTTTTTATTTATATCCAATAATCGACATGAAGTGGTTGTGCAAGAGGCTGCCGCATTTGGTATACCTGCCGATCGCATTATAGTTAGAATGGGTAAGCGACACGAAGTGCCGGTGCTATTATCCTGTAGCCATTTCTCCTTGTTCTTTATTAAACCCTGTTTTTCAAAACTATCTTCCTCTCCCACAAAGCATGGTGAGATTATGGCCATGGGCATTCCTGTTATTGCTAATAGTGGAGTGGGGGATGTAAAAGAAATTATTGAAAAATACAAGGCAGGCTATGTATTGGATAACTTTGAAGAGGACTCGATGCAAAATATCGTAGATGCCATTTGCAGTAATAAAATTAAAATGGATGCTGCTGCCATCCGAGCAGGTGCTTTTGATTTTTATAGTTTAAATAAAACGCTGGATACTTATCATGAAGTGTACCAAAAAGTAATGGGCTAGCTATTGCCAATATTATTCAAATGCTGTTAGTATCAATATGCAAAAAAAATATTTAATCATCGGAGCAGGATTCTCAGGATCAGTATTGGCCAATCAATTAGCCAACCAATTGGATTGCCAGGTTGATATTTGGGATGAGCGAGATCATATCGGCGGCAATTGCCATACCAGTCGCGATGAAAAAACCGGCATAATGGTACACCGTTATGGTCCGCATATTTTTAATACCGACAAAAAAGAAATCTGGGATTTTGTAAATCGTTTTGTTGAATTCAGGCCCTATGTACACAGAGTAAAAGCTATGCATGAAGGCAATGTATATTCTCTGCCAGTGAACCTGCATACCATTAATCAGTTGTTTGGTCAAACATATACACCCGAAACAGCCAAGGCCCTGCTTGATTCATTGGCTGACAAATCAATTACTGAACCTCAAAATTTTGAAGAGCAGGCCCTTCGATTTATAGGCAAGGAATTGTACCAAGCTTTTTTTTACGGCTATACCAAAAAACAATGGGGTTGCGAACCCTCCGAATTGCCTGCGTCCATTTTGAAAAGAATTCCGGTTCGCTTCAATTATGATGATAATTATCACAATAATCTATACACGGGCATTCCGGTAGAAGGATATACAGCACTGATAGAAAAATTACTGGACCACCCACAAATCAAGCTAAGTCTTCAAACAAAATTTGATGCTTCAAGTGATACGCAGGGGTATGACCATGTTTTTTATACTGGTCCCATCGATGCCTATTTTGGGTATAAACATGGCCGCCTCGGTTACCGAACCGTAGATTTTGAAACCCATTATGCCGAAGGAGATTATCAGGGGGTTACCCAAATGAATTTTTGTGATGAAGCAATACCTTATACTAGGATTACGGAGCACAAACATTTTACCAACTGGGAAGTACATAAGGATACTATTTATTTTAAAGAATACAGTAAAGAAACAGGCGAGCAGGATATTCCCTATTACCCAAAAAGATTAGAAGCTGATAAGAAAATTTTACTCAAATACAGGGAAGAAGCACAATCTAATAAGGGCATTTCATTCCTGGGCCGACTGGCAACCTATCGATATATGGACATGCATCATGTTATCGGGGAGGCCCTCGATTTTGCCCAAAAATTCATATCCTCCACAGTATCAGACCTTCAACCACCCATATTTCCAAATCAGGAGCTTTGATTTTTTTTTGAGGATTTTGCAATATTCCTTTTCCACCTGCGTTAATAAGTAGTCCAATTCTATTTAAAACCAATAATCCAGTATCATGGAAAAGGTAATTGCCGTGGTTGTCACCTACAACCGTAATGGCCTGCTTTCCGAATGTATAACAGCATTGCGGAACCAGACCCGCCACTTAGACGCCATTCTAGTGGTTAATAATGGCAGTACAGACAGCACTGAACAGTGGCTGCAATCTCAAAAAGATATATTTTTTATCACTCAAAACAATGTAGGATCAGCAGGTGGATTCAATACTGGTATTGATTGGGCATTTAAGCATCATTATAGCTGGATTTGGTGTATGGATGATGATGGATATCCAAAAGCAGACGCATTGGAAAACTTATTAAAGGCAGATGATGGCAATCTGCGTTTATTGAATTGTGCCGTTATAAATAAAGAAGATAAGAAATCATTTGTTTGGAAAACCCAGCATTATAAAACATTGGATGAAGTAGATGTCGATATAATTGAAGGTATCGGACATCCTTTCAATGGTACTTTATTGAACAGAAGAATTGTAGAAAGAGTAGGTGTACCCAAAACAAAACTTTTTTTGTGGGGCGATGAAACAGAATATTACTATCGCATCACCAAAACTAATCAAATACCCGTTTGTACAGTAGCAGATAGTATTCATTATCATCCGGCAACAGCCTTTTCAGTAAAACAAGAATGGGATTATATGCAGGGGTGGAAAATGTATTATTATGTACGGAATCGTTTTCATGTACATAAAGCCAAGTTTAGCAATAAATTACTGGCATTGATACATTACGGTTTTTTTCTGGTAGCTTTTGCAGGTGTAACCTTGCTTTTTCAAAAAAATGATAAACTTAAAAAACTTGGCTTTATCATGTGGCCTGCAGCCGATGCATTTAATAATAATTTTGCTGCAACTCCAAACCATATTCTATTAAAACTAAAAGAAACTAAGTCATTCTCATTTACATATACCCTGAACGCTTACCTGAAAAATGTATGGTCAGTTATTACTGCACCCTTTACATCACTCAGTGGTCGTCAAAACACTGCCAACGCATAATTAATTATAATAGATTACTCCCTCTGAAATCAAAGGCCCTGGCTTAACAGTCGGGGCTATTTTTTTAAATTTTATTCGGCATTGGTTGCCAATTCAACAGTGCCTTTTTGTTTTTTGTATTTATCAATAATGAGGAAAAGAGCTGCTACATAAAAAGGCATGCAGGGAATTTTATAGCGACAAAGCGTGCCAAAATTAGGTGTAGTGGCCCCAACAAAGAGGGCAAACAAAAGTGAAAAGCTTATACAAAACATAATGGCCGGGTCCCTTAGTGCATTAAGCAATTTCCTTAACCCATATAACCAAAGCAGTTTCAAAGTGAGTAACATAATGGCCAAACTTTCTAGCGACGATAACAAGGTAGAAGGTTTGCGCGATTCCCATATAAAAGGTCGATACAAAGTTGCTACGATGGCAGCAGGGGCCATTTTTACCAAACTAAATAAGGAGCCATCAAATTCTACTCCCAATGAAAAATTAGAATTGGCCCAACTTTCCTGTGCGGCATAATTGGTTTGATAATTTTTGATGGTTTTGGTGATACCCTCGCCAGCATATTTTGCCATTGAATCTTTTAATTGGCTCATGATTTTGGTAAATCCCAACATGATGCCAATAATCAATGCAGTACCAATTACGAATTTGGCAACAAAGCTTTTTAGAAGATTTACATTTTTCATTACCAAAAACAAGGATAGGAAGGGAACATAAGCAACAAGGATATATACTTTGAGTACGTATAAAACATATCCGGATACCAAAATGATAAAAATGTTTTTGGCAAAATGTTGCTTCTTATAAAATGCTTCGTATACCGAATAGGTGAGCCAGCCTAAGGCACCTGTGCATAGCGGGTCTTTTAAAATACCTGAACTCCAGAAAACGAAAGTGGGTAAATACAGAATTGCAATGGCAAACTCCTTGTGTAAATGCGGATACTGTTCATAGAAAAAACGATACAAGCGCCAGACACCTGAAAAAGAAATCATCGAAAAAAATAAGCAGGTAATCAGGTATTTCCCAAACGTAAAAAAAGAAAGTACGGTTACTATCCTGACTACCATAAAATTATTGGCATCTCTGCAATAGCCTGCATTCCAGGTATCAGCCAACAATCCACTCGAATCATATTCCATTCCAGGGGAAGTAATCCAACGAATATTTGAAAAATCATTGAGAATAAGTTTGTAAATATTGGCGCCCTCGGTATGGTAAAGTAAATAAGAATCTCCTGGCGAAATTTTGGAATTAAACAGTGCAAATGCCAGTACCGTTAGTGCCTTAATCCAAAAACCACGCTGGTGATAAATTTTTAGAATAGGATCCTTTAAATGATTGCTTCTTGACCTGAAGAACAAATAGAAAAGCAACAGGTAAACCGGAAACAATAATAAATCTGCTATTCCCATGAAATGAAATTGTAATTAAGCACAGGTTGCCCTGCAGAAACAGTACCAAATTGCCTCAAACTCAAATTTATCTTAATTTTGAATGCTTAGTTCAATATTATGAAGTTATTTTTGGGTCTATCAATTACAAATGAATCCTATTCTCATTCGCATTACAACAGTTCCCATGGCATTGAAATACCTGCTGCCGGGGCAAATGCGTTATATGCAATCGCATGGATTGGAAGTATTGATGATAAGTGCTGATGGAAAAGAACTGGCAGATGTTTTAGCAGCAGAACAATGTGCACATCAAATTGTGCCAATGACCAGAAAAATAACACCCTTTCAGGATTTGAAATGTCTTTGGCAATTAATCAGGATTTTTAGAAAGCTAAAACCAGCCATTGTGCACACACATACACCCAAGGCAGGATTGCTGGGTATGCTGGCAGCAAAAATTACCCGCGTGCCCATTCGTATCCATACAGTAGCGGGCTTGCCTTTAATGGTAGAAAAAGGATTTAAATTTCAGTTACTAAAAAGAGTTGAGAAAATAACCTATGCTGCTGCCAGCAATGTATGGCCCAATAGCAATTCCTTATTACAAATCATCAAAGGGCAACGACTTACTACTGATAAAAAACTACAAGTGATTGGCAGGGGCTCCTCTAATGGCATTGACACTAATCGTTTCAGTAAGACAGCATTGGATCCAGCTATCATTCAATCTATACAATCATCTATTCAGTATGATTCGGCTATTACCTACCTGCTTTGTATTGGCAGATTAGTGAAAGACAAAGGAATACCTGAACTGGTAGAAGTGTTTTCGCAACTACAAACCCGTTACAATAATATTCGTTTATTGTTGGTCGGTAGTTTTGAAGAAACATTGGATCCATTGCCTGATACTACTATTCATCAAATTAAGAACAATCCAGCTATCCAGCATGTCAGTTGGACCGACAAAGTAGAATACTACCTGCAGCTTGCTCAGTATTTTGTTTTTCCAAGTCATCGCGAAGGTTTTCCCAATGTGCTCTTGCAAGCAGCTGCCATGGAATTGCCCATAATCTGCAGTAGTATTGAAGGAAATATCGATATTGTAGAAAACCAGTCAACGGGATTATTATTTGCGAAAGGGAATGACCAACAATTATTGCAGCAATTGGAATTTGCATTGGCCAATCCGATTCGCATGAAAGAAATGGCTGAAGCGCTTTATCAAATTGTTCAATCCAATTTTCAAAGAGAAAATATTTGGCAAAATATCCTTAAAGAATACCAAACCTTATTACATTTAAAGTATTAAATCAATCGGATGATTCTTATCGGTTATTCAGGACATGCATTTGTTGTTTGTGGTATCCTTCATGCTGCTGGTAAAAAAATTACCGGCTATTGCGATACTGAAAAAAAGGACTACAATCCATTTTCACTGGAATACCTTGGAAGGGAAGATGCCGCAATAGCATTACTATCTGAACAACCTTTCTTTATTGCGATTGGCGATAATGCCATTCGGGCAAAAATATATGCATCACTTTCTGAAAAAAACTGTCTGCCTGTAAATGCTATTCATCCAACAGCAGTGGTGGATAGCACTGTGGTGATTGCTGCCAATGGCGTAATGATTGCAGCCAATGCCACCATCAATCCATTGGTTCAAATTGGCACTGCTGTTATTTGTAATACCAATTGCTCGATTGATCACGAATGTATCATTGAAGCCTTTGCCCATATTGCACCCGGTGCTGTTTTGTGTGGCAACGTAAAAGTGGGCAGTCATTCTTTTATTGGTGCCAATGCAGTTATCAAGCAGGGCATTACTATTGGTAAAAATGTAATGGTAGGAGCAGGCGCTGTGGTTGTACATGATGTGCCAGACAATTGTACCGTTATGGGGGTACCTGCAAAGTGATTGTAGGGCCCATCAATTCTTCACTACTATTGTTGTCAAAATCTCATTGACTAGCAGGGATTTATTAATATGAAGACAGTATCTTTGCCCTTTCAAAACAAATCAATTATGAAAGTTTTAGTTACAGGTGGTGCAGGATATATTGGTTCTGTGCTGGTTCGTCAATTATTAAAGAAAGGATACCAGGTTAGGGCATTCGATTCCTTGAAATTTGGTGGCGATGCATTGTACGATGTAATGCTAGATTCTAATTTTGAATTCATGAAGGGTGATGTACGCAATGCGGATGATGTTGCAAAAGCTTTGGTTGGAATAGATGCCATTGCTCACCTTGCCGCCATCGTAGGTGACCCTGCTTGCAAAAAATTCAGTGAAGAAGCACAGCAAACCAATTGGCATGGAAGTGTAGCTTTGTTTGAAGCAGCTGAAAAAGCAGGAGTCAAAAAATTTGTTTTCGCCAGCACTTGCAGTAATTATGGTAAGATGGCCGACCCCGATTCTTTTGTAGTGGAAACATCAGAATTAAATCCTGTTTCCTTGTATGCCGAATTGAAAGTGAAGTTCGAAAAATATATCATGGAAGAACGCAAGGATAGCAATATGTGTAGCACTGCT
>CALRKF020000095.1:0-10711 GCA_943367825.1 Chitinophaga pinensis | reverse complement strand
ATGGCCATATCATCAAGCCATTTATTCTTTTTTTTATTAGTCTATTTATTTTTTCCTGCTCCAATACCAGGCATATGCAAAATAGCCAACACCCTACCCAACAGTCAGGCATACCCGAAAATAAATCCGCCTTCGATGCACAGGGCCATCGTGGTTGCCGTGGTCTGATGCCAGAAAATACCATACCCGCCATGCTCAAGGCGATGGACCTGGGTGTACATACTTTAGAAATGGATATTAGTTTCAGCAAGGACCTGCAAGCATTTCTATCGCATGAGCCTTTTTTCAATCACGAAATCAGCACCCAGCCCAACGGACAGTATATTAAAGAGGAGGAGGAAAAAAAATACAATATGTATCAGATGGATTACGATTCCATTATTCGATACGATGTAGGACTAAAGCCTCACCCCCGTTTTCCGCAGCAAGAAAAAATAAAGGCTATTAAACCTTTATTGTCTGACTTATTCCTGGCAGTTAAAAAATATGCTGTCACAAAAAATTACCCCATCCCCTATTTTAATATCGAAACAAAAACGCTTCCCGGCACCGATTTAATATATCATCCTGCTCCTGCACAATTTGTTGAATTGCTGATGAAGGTTATTCAGGACAATCAAATGGAAGCCTATACCACCATACAGTCATTCGACTTCAGAACATTGCAATACCTGCACCAACATTATCCATCTATTGCAACAGCCATGCTCATTGAAGCCGATGATGGCAGAAGCTTTCAAGCACAAATTGATGCACTTGGTTTTATTCCTACTATTTATAGTCCGGCTTATGCCTTGGTAAGTGATAGCCTGATAAAAGACTGCCACCAAAAAGGAATAAAGATTATTCCCTGGACGGTAAATGATAAAGCTACCATTGAAAAATTAAAAGCCATGGGTGTAGATGGACTAATTTCTGATTATCCCAATTTATACCATGAATAAATTCCGCCAATATTTTTTTATTTTTTTAGCCGGTATATCACTGGCGGTGATGCTCTATCAAATATTGGCTGCCCTGCATATTTTTGAGCATGGGCCTGATTGGCAACACTATCTTTTTATTGGCATCGCTGCTATATGCTTTGTTGGATTTTTAAAAAGATCCAAATGGTTTAATTGGTTCTTTGGAATACTTACCATTGTACAGTGCTATGTACACGCACAGCATTTGCTGGAGGCTTATGCAATGAAGCAGGTGAATTGGTGGGATGCGTTCATCCTACTTTGCTTTCCCCTGATAATATTACTATTGTTGATGGATCGAAAACTTAAAGGCTAATGCCCAACCAGTTAGTAGCGTTTTGGAATAATAATTTTTTTGCAAGTCCTTCTTCCATTGCCAACGATTCAATCAGCTGACCAGGATGATGCTCACCTAACGGAAATGGGTAATCGCTACCAAGACAAATTTTATCTTCCCCCATTACTGAAACTAAGTATTGCATGGCTGCAGCATCATGCACCAGGCTATCTACCCAAAACCGGCCAATATAATCTCGGGGAGAAATAGTATTGTCAATTTGTACCAGGTCGGGGCGCACATTAAATCCATGTTCGATGCGGCCGATGGTAAAAGGAAAACTGCCTCCGCCGTGTGCAAAAGCCATTCGTAGTCGGGGGAATTTTTCCATCACCCCGCCAAATATCATTGAGCAAATTGCCCTTGCAGTTTCGGCAGGCATTCCTACCAACCAGGGCAACCAATATTCCTGCATCTGTGTTTCACCCATCATTTCCCAAGGGTGAATGAATAAAGCGATGCCCAGTTCTTCGGCACGTTTATATAATGGAAAGAATTTTTTATCCGATAAATTAACACCATTGATATTGCTGCCTATTTCAATTCCGGGTAAATGCAATTCAGTTGACAGTCGTTCCATTTCTTTAATGGCCAAATCAATATCCTGCATGGGCAAGGTACCTAGGCCAATAAAGCGACTAGGATTTTTTGCTACAGTATCAGCAATATGGTCATTGAAAAAGCGCGCCGTTTCTGCTCCATCCGAAGGCTTTGCCCAATAATTGAATAATACCGGAATGGTAGATAGCACTTGCATGCTTACTTCGGCAGTATCCATTTCTTTCAAACGAACAGATGCATCAAAACAATTCTCACTTACTTCTCTAAAAACTTTATCACCCTTCATCATGCAAGCCTTGCAATTGCGATGCTCCAGGTGAATAAAATCACCATAGCCAAATTTTTCAACCCAGTGCGGCATTGTCGCCGGCATAATATGTGTGTGAATATCTATTTTCATCTTAATCTCAACCTTAATCTCAATCTTAATCTCAATCTTAATCTCAACCCATCTAAACCTTTCTAAACCCATCTAAACCTTTCTCAACCCTCCTAAACCCTTCTAAACTCTTCTCAACTCTTCTCAACTCTTCTTCAACCTCTCCCTCACCCCTTCCTCACCGGCGGTGCCATCACCGTTCCGCATTTACTGCAGGTACGTTTTTGTTCGTCTTTATAAAATGCGTCCATTACGGGAGGCAATTGCTTTACAATATCAGTAATAAGTTGGTATTCTTCGTATAACTGATGACCACATGATTCGCAGTACCAAAGAAAACCATCTTTTTCTGATTCCCTTATTTTTTCAATAACCAGTCCAACAGTATTAGCGCCTCTTTGTGGAGAATGCGGCGTTTTAGGAGGCAGTAAAAACATATCGCCTTCGTTGATGGGAATATCTTTTGGTACTCCTTCATCAATTATTTTAAGGGTCATATTGCCCTCCACCTGATAATAGAGTTCTTCCGATTCGTTGTAATGATAATCCTTGCGGGCATTGGGACCACCCACTACCATTACAATAAAATTTTCAGCGTCCTTATAGATGCATTGGTTGCCTACGGGTGGTTTCAATAAATCGCGGTGATCGTCGATCCATTTTTTTAAATTAAAAGGAGGAATGATGGCCATAGCAATTGTTTTAGAAAAGGAAAGATAATATTTTTTTCAGCAGTATGCTTGCTTTGCCCTGTTGCAGGGCAGTATTTTGCCGGTCAAGAAAAAATAATATTTTACCTTTAAGCATGATGAATCTTGCTATACCATATCATTTAGAAAATTTTATCGGCGGAAATTTTATCGGTCCACTCAGTGGGGAGTTCCTCGACAATTATAATCCCGCTACTGGTAGCATTGTAGGCCAAACACCCAATAGCCATAAAAAAGATATTGACCTGGCAGTAAAGGCGGCACAGCAGGCTTTTCCTGAATGGAGTAATACCAGCAATGAAAAAAGATTTTTGGTATTGAATAAAATTGCTGCATTAATCGAGGATCATCTGGAAGAACTTGCCATAGCCGAGAGCAATGACAATGGCAAACCGCTTTGGCTGAGCAAGGAAGTGGATATTCCCAGAGCTGCCGAGAACTTTCGATTTTTTGCCGCAGCGATCATGCATTTTGCATCCGAGAGCCATGCGATGCAGGACAAGGCCATCAATTATACATTGCGTCAACCCATTGGTATTGTTGGTTGCATTTCGCCCTGGAACCTGCCGCTCTATCTTTTCACCTGGAAGATTGCACCCGCACTGGCCGCTGGCAATTGTGTAATAGCAAAGCCCAGTGAAGTAACACCCATCACTGCATTTTTGCTTGGTAAAATTTGCAAGGAAGCAGGACTGCCCGATGGTGTATTGAATATTGTACATGGCAATGGCAGCGATTGCGGAGAAGCCATTGTAAAACATCCGGAGATCAAGGCCATTTCATTTACCGGCAGTACATTGGCAGGAGAAAGAATTGCGTCTATTGCTGCACCCATGTTTAAAAAACTTTCATTAGAATTAGGTGGCAAAAATCCCAATATCATTTTTGCCGATTGTAATTGGGAAAAGATGTTGAAGGAAACCATTCGTTCATCTTTTACCAATCAGGGGCAGATTTGTTTATGTGGCAGCAGGATATTGGTGGAAAGAAAAATTTACGATGCTTTTAAAGCGGCCTTTATTGAAAAGACGAAGGCATTGGTACAGGGCGATCCTTTATTACCTAGCACCCACCAGGGAGCGGTGGTAAGTAAATTACATTTTGATAAAGTAATGCGATGCATTGCCTTGGCCAAGGAAGAAGGAGGCATTGTACTTTGTGGTGGAGAAGCTGTTAGTGTAGAAGGCCGTTGTAAGGATGGTTATTTTATTGCCCCTACCATCATTGAAGGATTGCCGCAACAGTGCAAGACCAATACAGAAGAAATTTTTGGACCGGTGGTAACCTTACAGGCTTTTGATACAGAGGCAGAAGCCCTTGCCCTTACCAATGGCACCAGTTATGGACTTGCTGCAAGTATTTGGACGCAGGATATTAGCAGGGCGCATCGTATGGCCGGACAAATACAAGCGGGCATTGTATGGATTAATTGCTGGCTGAAAAGAGATTTGCGTACAGCCTTTGGCGGTATGAAGAACAGTGGTGTGGGGAGAGAAGGTGGTTGGGAGGCGATGCGCTTTTTTACCGAGCCTAAAAACATCTGTGTACAATTTTAAACTTTAACTATGTCCGATCAAATTATTAATACACCCAATGCTGCGTCTCCGCTTGGCAGTTACCCACATGCCCGAAGGGTGGGCAATTTATTATTCTTGTCGGGTATTGGCAGCCGAAGGGCGGAAGACAATAGTATTCCTGGTTTGGAATTAGACGCCAACGGCAATAAAATAAAATATGATATTGCTGCAGAATGCCAGCAGGTTTTTGCCAATGTAAAAGCCGTATTAGAAGCCAGTGGCAGCAGTTGGGAAAAGATAGTAGACGTAACGGTTTATCTCACCAATATGAAGGATGACTTTCCTATTTACAATACTATTTATGCAAGCTATTTCAAAGAGGTACAAGCTTGTAGAACAACGGTGGAAGTAAAAAGCCTACCCACTCCTATTGCGATAGAATTAAAAGTGATTGCAAGTATTGGATAATACTATATTACTTTGCCCTGGTTCGTGGCACACGAAACAGTTGCATTACTTATTGTTTAGCTCATTAATATGTTTCGTGTGCCACGAACCAAGGCAGAGAGATAATCAGGAAATATCCAATTGATACTTGCCCAACAAACCAGCCAGTGAGTTTGCAGAAAATTTTGCTTTTTTTATTCGATTGGAATCGGGGTCGATGGAGAAATTGATGGCTTCTCTAAAATCAGCTTTCTCTAAAATGCTATTGTCAAATATAGCTCCTGCTAAATCACAGTTTTTAAAATCTGCTTCAGTTAAATCTGCTTGTGCAAAATCAACTTCTTGTAAACTGGAATTTTGAAAAACAGTTTTCTTCAGTTTCATTTGAGCGAAATAAGACATATTGAGAATGCATTTTTGAAAAGAGGCAGAAAAGAGAAATGCTTTGCAATGGTCAAAATGCAGTCCCACCATTTTACATTCGGTGAAATGAGTATTTCTAAAAGCCGTTTGATTCAGTTTCACCATACTTAGATTGCAATCGATAAATGCACAATCTACAAAAGCGATATACGATAAATCAACATTTGATAAATCGCAGCCGCTGAAAATGCAATTGTCATATTCCCCGATTACCAATGGTTGTTTGAGAAAATTAATATTTTCAAAACGCTGGTCTGTTATATAGGTTGGTTCACTCATGTATTAAAATTAATGATAGTCAAAGATATTCACTTGTATAACTAGTTTGCGCTCTTTCGGTCCGTGGTGACACGAACCGAGGCGACAAACCAAGGCGAAAAAAAAACTCCGGTAAAAATACCGGAGTTCTATAAACTGTTAGTTTGATCTTAAGCTTTCTCTTCAGTAGCTTCTGTAGCATCTGCTGCAGGAGTTTCAGTTGTTTCGGCGGCTTTCTTTTTAGTAGTACCAGCTCTTCTGGTTTTCTTAGCTGGTTCGGCAGCAGCTTTTTCTGTGCCCTTACCATATATTTCGTTGAAGTCTACCAATTCAATCATTGCTAATTCAGCGTTATCACCAACCCTTGCACCCAATTTGATGATACGAGTGTATCCACCGGGACGGCTAGCGATTTTTGGTCCAACAACTGTGAATAATTCTTTTACAGCTGCTTTATCATTCAGATAGCTGAATACCACGCGGTGATTGTGCATGATGGTTTCTTTGCTAGCTGTGTTCTTGGTTTTGGTAATGATGGGCTCAATATAAGTACGCAATGCTTTAGCTTTTGCCAAAGTAGTGGTAATACGTTTGTGCTCGATCAATTGACAACCCAGGTTCATCAGCAATGCTTTTCTGTGACTGGCTGTTCTGCTTAAATTGTTGTTCTTGTTTCCGTGACGCATGACATTGTTTTTGTTTCGCTTCCGGCTGGCCGGATTTGAAGGATTAATTTCGTCTGTACCGTGTCAGGATTTACAGACTACTGATTGTTATTAAAGCTCCGAATATCGGAGGACATTCTTATTCGTCGTCGAGTTTCAATTTGCTCAGGTCCATTCCGAAGCTAAGGCCTCTTTCATGTAATACCTGTTCAATTTCGCTCAAAGATTTTTGACCGAAGTTGCGGAACTTCATCAAATCTTCTTGTTCGTATTGTACCAACTCGCTCAAAGAATTGATTTTAGCAGCTTTCAAACAATTGAAGGCACGTACAGAAAGATCCAAATCTTCCAATGGTGTTTTCAATACTTTGCGCAATTGCAAGGTTTGTTCGTCAACCAAATCTTCTTTCTTATCTTCTTTGCTATCGAATGTGATGTTCTCGTCGGTGATGATCATCAAATGCTGAATTAAAATACGGCTGGCTTGTTTAACCGCTTCTTCAGGATGTACAGTTCCGTCAGTAATCACTTCCATGATTAATTTTTCGAAATCGGTACGTTGTTCAACCCTGGTATTTTCGATTGTGTATTTAACATTCTTTATCGGAGTGTAAATAGCATCCACTGGAATATATCCAAAATGACTGCTCTTTTCTCTGTTGTCTTCAGCAGGTACATAACCACGACCTTTACCAATAGTGATTTCAATGTCCAATTTGGCACTGTTGTCCATGGTACATATCAGCAATTCGGGATTCATCACTTCAAATGAAGGAGATGCTTCGCCAATATTAGCAGCTGTGAATTCAGTTTTATTTTTAATAGAAAGTGTTACTTTTTCAAGGTTCACTTCATGCTCTACTTTCTTCTTGAAACGAACTTGTTTCAAGTTCAAAATGATTTCAGTAACGTCTTCGGTAACACCTTTCAGTGTTGCGAATTCATGGTCAGCGCCTGCAACGTTAATACCAATAATGGCATATCCTTCTAATGAATTCAGCAGCACCCTGCGCAATGAATTACCAATGGTAACACCATATCCGGGTTCAAGTGGACGGAATTCAAACAGTGCTTCAAAATCATTTGCTTTTTGAAGAACTATTTTATCAGGCTTAACAAAATTTAAAATGGCCATATTAAATTTTTAGTTGTTTAATTTATAATAATAATCCGCTATCCTTATTTACTGTACAATTCCACGATCAATTGTTCCTTGATATTTTCAGGAACGCTTTCTCTTTCGGGGAAGGCGATGAAAGTACCTTGAAGGTCTTTCTCACTCCAGTCGATCCAGCTAAACTTCGGATTTTTTCCTTTGATGTTATCGGTAACAGCTTTGTTGGCTGCACTCTTATTTTTTAATCCAATTACATCACCAGGCTTACAACTGTAAGAAGGTACGTTCAACACTTCACCATTTACAGTGATGTGCTTATGACTTACCAACTGACGAGCAGCCTGACGGCTTGGTGCAATACCAAGACGGAATACGGTATTATCCAAACGGGCTTCCAATAATTTAATAAGGTTTTCACCTGTTACACCCTTCAACCTTGCGGCTTCCTCAAATGTTTTACGGAATTGTTTCTCCAATACACCATAAGTGTATTTAGCTTTTTGCTTTTCTTTTAACTGAACAGCGTATTCACCTAAGGTTTTACGCTTACGGTTGGCTCCATGCTGCCCGGGAGGGTTGCTGTTTTTAGTTAGCCATTTACCGTTACCTGTAATAGGTTCGCCAAAAATTCTGCAGATTTTTGTTTTAGGTCCTGTATACCTTGCCATAGTTTTATTTCATTTCGATTTTTTTTAAATCGGCGTTGAGATCGGTAAAAAATCGTAAAAAATTAATCTAACGCCTTTTGTTTAAATGAACCGCCCTGATCCTTTCAAGGCAATTATGACTTATGTTTTATTCTTTCCAGGAAAGAATGAGAACAATACAATTGAATTATACCCTTCTCTTTTTAGGAGGCCTGCAACCATTGTGCGGCATAGGGGTTACGTCTTTAATCATTGCGATTTCGATGCCATTTTGTGACAATGAACGAATCGCACCTTCTCTTCCACTACCAGGTCCTTTTACATATACATCCACTCTTTTCAAACCTGCATCGCTGGCAACTTTCGCAGCATCAGCAGCGGCCATTTGAGCAGCATAAGGCGTATTTTTCTTACTGCCTTTGAAACCCATTTTACCGGCACTGCTCCAAGAAATAACCTGGCCTTGCTTATTGGTAAGACTGATAATAATGTTGTTGAAACTTGCCACGATATGGGCATCTCCGTAGCTCTCTACTTTTACTACTCTTTTTTTAGAGGCAGCTTTTCCGCTTGCCTGTTGTGCTTTAGCCATGTTTACAATAAAATAGGTAATCTTTAAAAAAATAGCCAGATAAATCCGGTTGTTACAACCCTCCTGCTGGCTTACACAGCTATCCGGCGTTGCAACATGTTAACGTAAGCCAATTGATTACTTAGTAACTTTCTTCTTACCGGCAACAGTCTTACGTTTACCTTTTCTGGTACGACTGTTAGTACGAGTACGCTGACCTCTTACTGGTAAACCTTTTCTGTGACGCAATCCACGGTAACAGGCGATATCCAGCAAACGCTTGATGTTCATCTGTGTTTCACTACGCAAGGCACCTTCGGTTTTGAACTCGTTGGCAATTACATTACGAATGGCAGTTTGTTCATCATCATTCCACTGATTCACTTTTTTATCAGTGCTAACACCTGCTTTTTCCAGGATGTACAAAGCAGTTGAACGACCAATTCCGTAGATGTAGGTTAACCCCACTTCTCCTCTTTTATTTTTTGGTAAATCTATACCGGCAATACGAGCCATATATAATTTTAATTTTTAATTTAAAATGAGTGTACCCAGGCGGCCTGGATTATCCTTGCTTTTGTTTAAAACGAGGATTCTTTTTGTTAATTACATACAGCCTGCCTTTCCTGCGCACAATCTTGCAATCAGCGCTGCGTTTTTTAATGGATGCTCTTACTTTCATAATCTTGTTTTTGATGGAAGCTCAGGGCCTCTTATTTGTATCTGAAAATTATTCTTCCTCTGGTTAAATCATAAGGACTCATTTCTACACCCACTTTATCACCCGGTAATATCCTTATATAGTGCATCCGCATCTTCCCTGAAATCGTGGCTAAGATTTCGTGTCCGTTCTCGAGTTTTACCTTAAACATAGCATTACTCAACGCCTCTACAATCGTTCCATCCTGCTTAATAAGTGCCTGTTTAGCCATAATTTTTCGGGCTGCAAAGATAGGGAGATTTATTTTATATTTACAAAAATACCACGATATTTACCAACAAAATCCCATTTTTAAGTATGAAAAAGTTGATAATTCCGGTTTTTGGCCTCCTTTTACTGGTCATTTCCTGTAAAAAAAAGAGCTCCGACCCCGTTGCCCCTGCCGATAAGTTCATGAGCTTTACGGCCAACAGCAGTTGGAACTACGAGCAAATTAATAACCTCAATTCCATTGTTAGCCTCTATACCCTTACTTCTACCACCCGCGATAGTACCGCTGGCACCCGCTCCTACCACGTATTTACCAATAGTGCAGGGGCCAATGAATACTATGCCAATATTGGCACTGATTATTTCACCTTCCGCAACCTGGGAGCTAATTTTGGGGGCTCATCCACCGAACTCAATTATTTAAAAGATGCAGCCGTTGGAACTAGTTGGGTACAATCGGTACCGGTTACCCTTGCAGGGATACCCATTACCGTTACCCTTACCAATACCATCGCTGAAAAAGGAATCAATAAAGTGGTGAAACTGACTAATTACATCAATGTAATCCATGTTACCACTACCATGACCATCCCCGGTGCCACCGTAGTAACCGATATTCAATCTTATTATGCACCCCGGGTTGGACTCATTACCAATACCAATAAAATAAATATTACCGTACCAGGCTTCCCTGCTCAAACCACCGATCAGGTGACGAATCTACTGTCAGCCAGTATCAGATAAAGGATCAGTTGACTTCATAAAAAAAAACTCAGCAATGCTGAGTTTTTTTTTATTTATGATATTTAATTAATCGAAGGCTTCTTCATTCAAGTGCACCTTGGTCATTTCATAAAAATGGTTTTGCAACTGGTGCAAATAAATCGGATGCATTACATGCCGGTGTTCGTCGCGGTACCAGATTTCAAATGCCGAAAAATCGCCTGGCTTAGATAATAAGATCCTGAATGCTCCTTTCTTGTACTTAACTGTTCCGTCTGCATTCGCTTCTTTCGAAAATTTTAATCGGGTTAGTTGTGCTTCATCCAATGTAATTGGACTTAGCTGATCTATTTCGAACCAGAATTCCTGTACGCCGGTATCTACACATACCTGCTTTTCGTTGTGGTTGAGATTTGTTACTTCGCCGAGACGTTGATCGCCATCGTTATCGGCAATCAGG
>CALRKF020000094.1:0-11572 GCA_943367825.1 Chitinophaga pinensis | reverse complement strand
CTCCCTCTTAATGCATTGGCAACCTTCAACGTGATATCGGTTGTTACAAAAGGATTACCATCCCTGTCTCCACCAGGCCAAAAGCCCATATGTATAATGGGATTGCCATCTACCAATGCATCGGGAAATTGGTGTTTTAAAAAAGAAATAATTCTTCCGGTAGCTGCATAAAAAACATTTTCGAGATACCAGATTAAACTAATGGCCTCATCATAAGGTGTAGGCTTTTGTTGTTGCAAAAAAGGTGTTTTACCCAATTGCTGCAAATACATATTGATTTGCGCCGTATTATTATTGGCCAAAGCTTTCGACAAATCGTTAATTATTCCTAGTACAGTACCCGGATAAAACTGTGTAGGATGTGCTGTCAATACCAACCGCACCGAGAAATGCTTCAACTTTTCATACAATGCTTTCTCTTTTTTCGATTGCAATACTTCCAATTCTAATTGCTTTAAAGTACCTGGCCCCGACACATCTTTTATTTCAGTAAATGCAGCATCTTCCAAAGCATCAAACAATACCACCTGCCTTTCTACATATTGAATAAAGCGAAATAATAAATCAATCCGCTCCTGTTCTCCTGTATAAGTAGTATGCTTGATAAAGAAATTTTCGATGATCTCCATCGGACTCTGCTTTTTCTTATAGCCCTCTTCGCAATTACTCAATAACAAAGAAAGTAGTATACCCGTTTTTTCAATCCGATGAAATGGAAGGGAAGAAAACAAACTATTGTAGAGCTGGTACTTAATACCAACATTATTATTAAACTGCTGCAAACCCCTAGAACTTTGATGATCCATGTATTAGAAATTTTTCAATAAAACGATGAAATAGCAGCAATTCTTCCAAAGATAAAAATATATGAATAATTCTGCAACAAATTTTATATCTTTAGAGTAGATAAATGAAAATCAGGAATTATCATATCCTCACCATCAGTACAGTAGTCACTACTACTACCACTACTATTACAACCCGCTAAGGGTTGCACATTTTCATATCATCCCCTGGGCTACGGCTATTTACACTATCTAAAAGTAATTGATATCATTAAACAAACATTTATGCAGGTCTTAAAATTCGGTGGCAGTTCGGTGGCTTCAGCAGCCAATATAGAAAAAACAGTATCCATCATAGGAGAAAAATCAACCAATGAAAAAACCATTGTTGTGGTATCGGCGCTTGGTGGTATCACCGATTTATTACTCAATGCCGCAACACAGGCAGCTGCACAAAACGAAAACTATAAAAGCATTTTACTCGAAATTGAACAACGCCATCTCGAAACCGTAAAAGAACTTTTGCCGGTTGTCAAACAAAGCAGTGCCCTTAGTCTTACCAAAAAATTATGCAACGAACTGGAAGATATTTGCAATGGCATTTTTTTATTGGGAGAATTATCGCTGCGTACCTGCGATAAAGTGCTCAGTTTTGGTGAATTGCTTTCCTCACAAATGATTGCCGCCAAATTAAATGCAGCGGGCTTACTTATTCAATGGAAGGATGCAAGAACACTTATTGTTACCAATGAACAATTTGGAAATGCCCTGGTTGATTTCGACAAAACCAATAAAAACATTATTGATTATTTTTCCACTACCGAAGCTGATATCTATTTATTACCCGGATTTATTGCAGCTGATGCAAAGGGCAATACCACTACATTGGGCAGGGGTGGCTCCGATTATTCCGCTGCTATAATTGCTGCAGCCTTGCAGGTAAGGTCTTTAGAAATATGGACAGATGTATCGGGCATGATGACGGCCGATCCAAGAATAGTAACCAATATCAAATTAATCCCTGAAGTTTCCTATCAAGAAGCAATGGAACTTTCACATTTTGGTGCAAAAGTGATTTATCCTCCCACTATTCAACCAGTGATGAGTGCTGGCATACCGGTATGGATTAAAAACACTTTTAAACCAGCAGATGCAGGCACATTAATTCAAAATGAAACCAGGGAGAAACTGGCTCCTGTACGAGGAATTTCCAGTATCAATAAAATTTCATTGATTAGTCTAGAAGGTAGTGGCATGGCAGGTATTCCGGGTTTCTCCAAAAGGCTTTTTGAAGCCCTGGCCCTTCAAAAAATTAATGTCATTTTAATAACACAAAGTTCTTCAGAACATGCTATTTGTGTAGGCATCGAAACCTCCAATGCTGCCCTCGCTAAAGCCGCTGTTGATGAAGCCTTTGATTATGAAATAGCCTGTAAAAAAGTAGAACCGCTGATTGTTGAAAATGATTTATCCATCGTTGCAGTGGTGGGAGATAATATGAAAAGTCATGCTGGCATCGCTGGTAAAATGTTCAATGCCCTTGGCAAAAACGGTATCAATATCCGCGCCATCGCACAGGGTTCTTCCGAAAGAAATATATCGGCCGTCATTGCTGTGCAAGATGTACACAAAGCAGTGAATGTATTGCACGAGGAATTTTTTGAAACCTCTTATAAACAAGTACACTTATATATCGCCGGTGCTGGTAATGTTGGCAGCAAACTATTGGCTCAATTGGAACAGCAAACTGCCTTTCTTAAAGAAAAACTGCGTTTAAGCATTAAAGTAGTCGGACTTGCCAATAGCAAAACTTATATTTTTCAGGAAGAAGGAATTGATCTCAGCCAATGGAATGAGCAATTGAAAAATAGTTCCGCTCGAGATATGGATGATTTTTTTAAACTGGCCATTCAGCAAAACCTAAGAAATAGTATATTCATTGACGTTACTGCCAATGACAGGGTGGCACAAAGCTATCAGCCCCTATTGCAAAAAAGTATTGCCGTAGTGGCCTGCAATAAAGTGGCTGCCTCTTCCTCCTATACCTACTATCAATCCTTGAAAGATACAGCCCGTGCCTTTAATACCAGGTATCTTTTTGAAACCAATGTGGGCGCCGGATTACCAATTATCGGTACATTGAATGACCTTATTAGTAGTGGCGATAAAATCAATCGTATGCAGGCAGTACTTAGTGGCACTTTGAATTTTGTTTTCAATAATTATGATGGCACCAAAAGCTTTGCTAGTATTGTGCGGCAGGCACAGGAAGAAGGTTATACCGAACCCGATCCAAGATTGGATTTGAGTGGCAAAGATGTGATGCGAAAAATAATGATATTGGCACGTGAAGCAGGCGAAAAAATAGAAATGGAAGAAATCAGCAACAGCTCCTTCATGCCCGAATCCTGTATGCAGGGTTCTGTAGAGAATTTTTATTTGGCCATGGAAAAAGAAGAAGCTCATTTCAAAGCCTTGTATGATGCCGCTGCTGCTGAGGGTAATAAATTAAAATTTGTAGCCAGCTATACTGCTCATCCAGAAAATGGTTACAAAGCCAGCGTGGGTTTAGTACATATTAGTCCAGAACAAGATTTTTATCATCTCTATGGCAAGGACAATATAGTATTATTTACCACCGACCGTTATCCCACACAACCACTGGTAGTAAAGGGGGCAGGCGCCGGAGCTGCAGTTACAGCCAGCGGCGTTTTTGCAGATATCATCAGAGCAGCTAAAATGTAAGATCAACCAATGAACCATTCAACCAACATTCAAAATATCTCGTCTGTAAAAATACAGGCACCTGCCACCATCGCCAACCTGGTATGTGGTTTCGACATCATTGGCATGTGCTTACAGTCACCCGTAGACGAAATGGAGCTAAGCCTGCTATCCGAACCGGTCATCAGCATACGCCACCTCGATGCATTTGGATTACCTACAGCACCCGAAAAAAATGTGGCTGGTGCTGCATTGATGGCCTTAATGGAAGAATACCCTTCTGCTATTGGCTTTGAACTCAGCATTAATAAAATCATCAAGCCAGGCTCTGGACTGGGTTCCAGTGCCGCCAGTGCCGCCGGTGCAGTAGTAGCAGCAAATCATTTACTCAATAATTATTTCAGCAAAGAAGACCTGGTACGCTTTGCAATGCATGGCGAAAAATTGGCCAGTGGGGTAAAACATGCGGATAATATTGCACCTTGTATCTATGGCGGACTTACCCTCATACGCTCTATTTTTCCGCTGGACATTGTTGCTTTAACTGCTCCGCCCCTATACATTACCGTTGTACACCCACAAATAGAAGTGAAAACGGCCGATGCGCGCCAAATACTTAGAAAAGAAGTGCAACTAAAAGACGCCATCAAGCAATGGGGCAATATAGCAGGTCTTGTAGCTGGTTTACTAAAAGAAGACTATGACCTAATCAGTCGCAGCTTGGAAGATGTAATTGTAGAACCCATCAGAAGCATATTGATTCCAGGTTTTGATGAAGTGAAAAAATGCAGTAAGGAAGCTGGTGCATTGGGTGGTGGTATCAGTGGCAGTGGTCCTTCGGTATTCATGCTTAGCAAGGATATTGAAAAAGCCCAACAAATTGAAATTGCTATGAAAGAAATTTATACCCGTATTGGCATCGACTTCAATACTTATATTACGAATATCAATTACGAAGGCATTAAAATCCTTTCCTAACAAATTAAAAACTATTTTAAAAGAACATGCAATATTATAGTCTCCGACATCAATCACCCGAAGTAGATTTTAAAACAGCCACCCTGCAGGGGCAGGCGCCTGATAAAGGACTCTATTTTCCCAGCAGCATACCTAGGTTTAAAAAAGATTTCATCAGTGGCATTGAAAAGTTGAGCAGGGAAGAGATTGCATTTGAAATAATGAAACCCTATGTGGGTAATTGTATAGCCGAAGTCGATTTATTTCAAATCATAAAAGAAACAATTAATTTTCCCATCCCTTTAGTAAGGGTAACGGATAGGGTATTTTCGCTTGAATTATTTCATGGGCCTACATTGGCTTTTAAAGATATCGGCGCTCGATTTATGAGTCGTTGCCTGGGTCATTTCATGAAGGGATCGCATAAAAAGCTTACAATATTAGTAGCTACTTCCGGCGATACCGGTGCAGCCGTTGCCAATGGATTTTATGATGTAGAGGGTGTAGATGTGGTCATCTTATATCCCTCAGGAAAAGTAAGCAGTGTACAGGAAAAGCAACTGACTACTTTGGGAAAAAATATTCATGCATTGGAAGTAAAAGGCAATTTTGATGATTGCCAGCAAATGGTGAAGCAGGCTTTTACGGATGAGGAACTCAACCATTCATTATTATTAAGTTCGGCCAACTCAATCAATATTGCCCGTTGGTTGCCCCAGCAATTTTATTATTTATTCGCTTATCAGCAATGGGAGGATAAAGCGCATCCTCCAGTGATCAGTGTGCCATCTGGTAATTTCGGCAATATTTGTGCGGGACTTTTAGCACAAACAGCTGGTTTACCTGTAAAACATTTTATTGCGGCCTGCAATGCCAATGATACCGTGCCCAGATATATGCAAGCGCAAACATACCAACCACAAAAAGCCATTGCTACCATCAGCAATGCCATGGATGTGGCTGACCCCAGTAATTTTGTACGCATACTCGAAATTTTTGCAAAAGAAAATACATCACTGAAAGCAATGGTATCCAGTACCAGCATAACGGATACAGATACACGCGATACTATTCAAGAATTATATACCAGCAAATCCTACTGCCTCGACCCACATGGTGCGGTAGCATATAAGGCATTGATAGATTATTTAGCTACACATCCAACTGACAAGGGCATATTTTTAGAAACGGCAGCGCCTGTAAAATTTTATGATGTGGTGGAGCCGGTGATTGGTCAACCTGTTCCCATACCCGCCGCCATTGAAGCAGTCATACATAAAGAAAAAATCAGCAAACTGATAACAGCAGAATTTGAGGAGCTGAAGAAGTTTTTGCTTGGGTTGTGAAGAATGGGAAGGATACTAGATACTGGATGCTAGATACTGGATACTGGATGCTGGATGCTGGATACTGGATACTGGATGCTGGATGCTGGATACTAGATACTAGATACTTTCTAAATGACAGTTGCGATGAAAGAAAATTTAGTTGCTATGATTAACAGTTTTTAGTCGTTGTAATAAATTCTAGTTTTGAAAGCCTCAACCTCTACCTCTACCTCTACCTCATTCTCTACCTCTACCTCTACCTCAACCTCTACCTCATAGTCTTAAACCAAATATTTCCAATACCGATGTACTGGTAGCACTGTTTCGCTTGAATTGCATTCTTCTTATTTCATCTTTGTCCAGCAATATTATTTCGTTATCGGGATTATCCACATCTTCATCAATAGTCCATTTGTATTTCTTGATATAATAGTCAACCACTTCATCGACCACTTTTAAAATTCGCCCTTCAGCTTCTGTATCATAACCATAGAAGAACTCCAGGCTGTATTCGCGAAAAGCAGATCTGTATAAAACAAAAGAGGAGTCGCTACCCAGTTGAAATAAAAGTTTATACCTGCACCAGTAATTCTGGTGGCCATTATTACGATCACTGCCATACAATGAATCCTTTTTTAAATCCTTAAAATTGTTTAAGGCGTATTCATCAATACAATGCTTTACCGTTTTAACAGAAACTGGATTAGCACCAGTTTGAGCAAAACTTCCAATTGTCATTAGACATAGTAGGGCAGAAAATATTTTTTTCATTTAGTAGATTTAATTGATTCAAATCTACCAGATACTATTTGATGGCACAATACCCTTTGTTGGGTATTTTAATCGGTTTATACCAAAATATATACTAAGTGCCACTCCGAATAAACCACTTTATATACACTCATACTACTTAAATGACAGTACTTAAAAATTTGCTACAACATAGTAATATTAAATTGGAAGCCAAGAAAAGAGTACCTTTTACATGTGCTTGGAACTTGAAATAACAAACCAAGGCAATCTTGTACAGCTAACTAAATAAGAAAAACAATGGAATTTATAGATTATTACAAAATATTAGCGCTACCGATATCCGCTACGCAAGATGACATAAAGAAATCTTATCGCAAGCTTGCCAGAAAGTATCACCCTGATTTAAACCCAAACAATAAGGACGCAGAAAAGAAATTTAAGGAAATAAATGAGGCCAATGAAGTATTGAGTAACCCTGAGAATCGGAAGAAATACGATCAATACGGAAAAGACTGGAAACATGCTGATGCTTTTGAATCGGCAAAAAATCAACAGCAGCGTTCACAGCGAAGTACAGAGGGTCAATTTGGAGAAGAGGATACTGGTGATTTTTCTTCATTTTTCGAATCACTATTTGGTGGACAAAGCAGACAAAATAGCCAATCCAGATTTAGAGGGCAAGATATGCAAGCAGCACTGCAACTCAAATTGACGGATGTATATAAATCCCAAAAGCAAGTACTGACCATAAATGGAAAAAACATTCGACTTAGTTTTCCAGCTGGTATTGAAGATGGTCAGGTTATTAAAATAGCCGGGCATGGAAACCCTGGCAAGAATGGCGGTCCCAATGGTGACTTGTATATTACATTTACAATTATCAACGACACTAAGTTTAAACGAGATGGCAGTAATCTTTATAAAACTGAAGAAATAGATTTGTATACTGCGTTGCTTGGGGGCGATATCTTCGTGGAAACATTGGATGGCAAAGTAAAACTAAAAGTGGCTCCAGAAACGCAATCTGGAAAATCGGTCAAATTAAAAGGAAAAGGTTTCCCTGTTTACAAAAAAGAAGCTGAGTTTGGGGATTTATACATTAATTATGAAGTGAAACTTCCAACTCATCTAACTGCAGAAGAAATAGAGCTACTATCGAAATTAAAAACACTTAGAACTAATGAAAACAAATAACTTAATTCGAATCGAAGAAGTTTGTATTCACTGCAAAGTAGACGAATCTTTTATTCAATCTTTGCAAGAGCTTGGGCATATAGAATTGATAGTTGAAAACGATGATCATTTTATTGCCGAAGAACAATTAAAATCATTAGAAAGTTTAATATTCTTTCATACAGAACTTCAAATCAATTTGGAAGGTATTGATGCAATAGCACATTTATTGACTAAAATTGAAAATCTGCAAGATGAGTTAAAGCTCATGAAAAATAAGCTGTATTTATATAGTTAGTGAAAATTGATGCATCTATTTTCATTCCCCAACCCTCCCCTTTCTTCTACAACTATAATTCATTAATGTGTGAATTATGAAACTGTTTTCACTAATTGTATTAAGATTTATATCGCAACAGGGCTCAACTTGTGCAACTGTAATAATGCAGTTAAGTTTAATTTTTACTAATTGAAAAATAATCAGGACTTACAAATAATATTTCAACAATTTTAAATCATACTTATGAAAGAATACAAATTATTTACCACTCTACAATTGGGTGAACTTGAATTGAAAAATCGTATTGTAATGGCACCCATGACAAGGTGCAGGGCCATTGATAATATACCCAATGACTTAATGGCAAAATATTATCAACAGCGTGCAAAGGCTGGTTTAATTATCACGGAAGGCACATCACCTTCACCAAACGGTTTGGGTTACGCTAGGATACCGGGAATATTTAGCGAAGCCCAAATACTTGGTTGGAAAAAAACAACAACAGCCGTGCATCATAGTGGAGGAAAAATAATTATTCAACTGATGCATACTGGAAGAATAAGTCATAGTATGAATATGCAGGAAGGAACAGCAATACTGGCCCCTTCAGCCATAAAAGCAGCGGGGCAAATGTGGACCGATGCCAAAGGATTGCAGGACTATCCAACGCCGAAAGAAATGACTGCTGAAGATATTGTGATTACAAAAGATGAATTTGTAACAGCAGCCAAAAATGCCATCGAAGCAGGATTTGATGGAGTTGAACTGCACAGTGCCAATGGCTATTTACTGGAAGAATTTTTATCGCCTGCCAGCAATATGCGCAAGGATGAGTATGGTGGTAATATTGAAAATAGATGTCGTTTTGTTGTAGAAGTGACTACGGCTGTTGCAGCTGCAATTGGCAAAGGAAAAACAGGTATTCGTTTATCTCCTTATGGTGTAGCGAGCGATATGCCAATTTATCCGGAAATTGATGAAACCTATAATTACCTATCTAATGAACTTAATAAATTAGCTATTGCCTATATCCATCTTGTTGACCATTCAGCAATGGGAGCACCCGCCGTACCATTAGAAATTAAAAAAACAATTCGTCAAAATTTCAAAAATACCCTAATTATTTGTGGGGGGTACGACAAAGAAACTGCGGAAGCCGATATTGAAACTGGATTATGTGACCTTATAGGATTTGGACGTCCGTTTATCAATAATCCTGATTTAGTAATAAGGCTAGAACAGGATCAAGCATTATCGCAAAATCTTAAAACCGATTTATTCTATTCGGCTGATGAAAATGGTTATACAGATTATCCCAATTTTAAAGCAGCCGTTATACTTCAAATTCAATAAACCATCTCAGTACAAAAATTACACAATTAAATTAATAGCATGAAAAAGAAAGAAATAAAACCGCTAAAGGAAAAGCTTTTAGAAGCTGTAAACAAAGTATTAACAGATAACAAATCTAACCTCACCAACAAGATTGAAAAGCTGGTTAAAAAATCTATCAAGCGAATTGTAAAAAAATCGGATAAACAAATCAAAAAAGCACTTATAAAAAATAACAGTGTGAAAACAAAATAGGAATAACTGATACTAATCGCAAGGCCGTTTCAAATGAACTTGCAAAAATATTAGCAGATGAAACAGTCTTTTATATCAAAATAAAAAATGCTCACTGGAATATTGACGCACCGAATTACGAACCTACCTATCGAATTTTTTGAATAATTTGGAAGAATTCGAACCAATAAAAAACCCGTAAACCATTGATTTACGGGTTTTAGCTAAAATCGTGGAACTTACTGCGGAGACTGAGGGATTCGAACCCTCGATACAGTTTCCCGTATACACACTTTCCAGGCGTGCTCCTTCAACCACTCGGACAAGTCTCCTTTAAAAAAGAGTGCGAATTTACAATCTTATACCTGCCTACCGAAATTTTTATCGATTTAATGAGCCCAAAACCTATTTCAACGCCTTCTTTCTTTTGATATACCAAAATTCTTGTTAATCATAGCCTTTGAACAGTAATTAAAGGCACCAAAACCTAGATTTGCACGAAATTTGAACTTCACTAAAAAGCCGAAAATTAGGTTTAATTTTAGGCCCAATTAGCATTAAAAAGATCACCATGCAAAAAATTACATGTTTCCTCATTGCCGCAGCATTTACCATGACCAGCTTTGCCCAAATGGAAAAACCGGTTAACTGGACATTTACTGCCAAAAAACTGCCAGGCAATAAATACGAAATCAGCATGACAGCCAACCTCTCTAAACCCTGGCATATCTATTCGCAAAATACACCCGATGGTGGACCCGAACCTACCAAATTTACCTTCAGTCCCAATGCCCTGGTAAGCCTTACAGGCAAAACCACCGAACAAGGTAAACTCCAAAAAATTCATGATAAGAATTTTGGGGTGGATGTATTGTTCTATTCCAATAAAGTAAATTTTGTACAAATAGTGACCGTTAAAGGGCCCATTAAAACCAATATCAGTGGCAATGTTTACTATATGGTATGCGACGATAGCAAATGCCTGCCGCCTACTGAAGTACCTTTTAATATTGCGCTGAAATAAATATCAATTCCTATTGATGAAAAAACTACTGCTCCTACTTACTGTCTTTATTGCCATCACCGCAGCTGCACAGGAAAAACCAGTGCAATGGACCATTTCCAGCATCACTGAAGCAGGTAAAACCTATTTACAATGCAAGGCTATTATCAATAAAGATGTACAATTACTGAGCACCAATGCAATACCCACACTGGAAGGCGTAAAAACCAGCTTCGAATTCGATAGCAATAGCGTCAAAAAATTTTCGGGTACGCCTATCAGTAAGGATTCTTCCAAACGAATATTGTCGGCCGCCCTTAATAATGCCGAACTAACAGTATATACCGATTCGGTAACCTGGCTCCAGGAAATAGTACTGGCCAAAGGCGATAGCTTTCGCATCAAAGGAAGTATCAACTACTATACCCTGCAAGGCGACCAAGTAGAAACTTTTAGCGAACCCATTTCTAAACAATTTATTTATCAGGAACCCAGCGCCAACACAGGCCAAAACCCCGACAATAATGGCAGTCGCTCCATATTTGGATGGCTGTTTGCCGGACTCATCGCCGGCCTGATTGGCTTTTTGACACCTTGCGTGTATTCGCTGGTACCCGTTACCGTTAGCTTGTTTTTGAAAAGAAGCAAAACACCGGAACAAGGCAGAAAAAGTGCACTCTTCTATTCCTTTTCCATTGTACTCATCTATACCTTAGTGGGTATTCTCTCGGTCTTATTTGTACCACAGTCTACCTGGAATACCATCTCCACCAGCTGGGGCTTTAATATTTTTGTATTTCTCTTATTTGTAATTTTTGGTATCTCCTTTCTGGGCGCATTTGAAATTAGTTTGCCCGCCTCCTGGGCCACCAAACTCGATAGCAAATCAAGTTTCGGTAGCTATAGCGGCATTTTCTTTATGGCACTTACTTTAGTAGTGGTGTCCTTTAGTTGTACCGGTAATTTTGTTGCAAGCCTATTGGGCATTGCTTCCAAAACCAAT
>CALRKF020000093.1:0-11758 GCA_943367825.1 Chitinophaga pinensis | reverse complement strand
CCCTTCGACCAGGTAGCAACATATATTAAGCCATTGGGCGCAGCAATGAATGACTGCACTTTGCTGTTGGTAGTATATATTTCTTTTATTCGGTTATTGCCAAGGTCAACACTGTAAATTTTGTTTTTTGTAGAAAACCATAATTCATTTTTCCTATTAAGGAATATTTGATCGATGTGTTGATTGTTTGCAAATGGAAGTTTGCGGATGCTGATTGTTTGCGATGGAGTATAAGCATAAATACCATCGGTACTTGCTACCAAATAATCAGCGCTGTCTTTTTGTATGATATCCCTAATTTCAAATTGTTCATTCGTCAATTTATTGTCATGCAAAAAGGAGCTTATGGCCATTTTTTGCACAGCGGGATCATAGATATTAATTCCTGCGCTGGAAGCAATCCAGTAACAACCTGCTTTATCAATATACAAATCGTTGCTTGCATCTGATAAGGGCGACTGGTCGTGCACATTGGATAAAAAGGAAGAATCCAGACTAAGTTTTTTGATGTCTAGTATATGTGTTGCACCGGTATAATAATGTATCCATAATTTACCAGCACTGGTCAGGTTCATTTTACGAAATCCTTTTCCATTCAGTGCCAGGTATTGCTTGGCATTGTTTAATTTGAAATCATAAAAAAACAATCCTCCATTATTGATATGAGTGGCAAACCAAATTCCTTTGCCTTTTTCAAGTAAAAAATTGGTAATGCCTGAATCCTTGAATAAATTCCATCTTGGATTTTGCTCTTGCGCCGAATAAAAAGTTTTTTGAGGAATATCGTAAAAGCTAATGCTTTGACCATTCAAAATCCATAGACCATTTAAGTTTTCGTCATAAGCAATTTGTCTGGCCGTGGCTTTAGGAATGCTATGAATATTATTCGGTTCATTTTCGAATAAGTGCCATTTTTCTGCTGGCATATCGAAACGCCATAGTCCACCTGCAGTCACCCAAATATTGCCTTCTTTGTCCATGGCAATTGAACTAACAATATTATTAAAGCCTGCCGAAATTTTTGGATCACTCAAATAATAGCGGGTAAACCTGCCTGTTTTTTTATTGTAACGGTTGATGCCCTGGAAAGTGCCCACCCAAATATTGCCCTGCTTGTCCTCGAGTAAATTATAACAAAGATTACTGGAGAGGGAACTACTGTCATTGGCATTCTTCCTGAAATTTTTACAATGACTGCCATCAAACCTGCTCAGTCCATCATCTGTTGCCACCCAATAATATCCCTCGGCATCCTGTATAATACTATTGCACCGATTAGAAGCAAGTTCCTGTGCAGTTGTTAAGTGATAGAAAATAGAACCGGGCTGTGCATGGATGAAAAGCGGACCAAAAAACAGCGCGGTGATATAAATTTGTAGCTTTATTGCCATTGAGAAATTAAGATACTATAATATCCTTTTATTGCAAAGAATAACAGCAGCCACCACAGCAGCAGTTTCTGTTCTTAACCTTGTTGCTCCCAATGATACAGGTATAAATTGATGGGCGATGGCAGTAGCAATTTCTTCTTTTGTAAAATCACCCTCTGGCCCAATCAAAATAAGTTGGTTATTTGATTTTAATTCGTGGTGGAATAAAACATTCTTGTCCTGGTCCTCTTCGCAATGGGCGATATATTGAGTGGTATCCATAAAATGCTGACTCGTCCATTTATTAAAAGGCTGTGGCTCTTGCAAGATGGGCAGCCAACACTGCTTGCTCTGCAACATGGCACTCACCAAAATGTTTTTTAATCTTTCAGTTTTAAAACTGGTCTTTTCTGTTCTTTCGCAAATAAGCGGAACAATTTCATCCACGCCTATTTCAGTGGCTTTCTCCAAAAACCATTCGAACCTACTTGCATTCTTTAATGGAGAAATAGCAATAACTACTTTTTTTGCAGGCGCATTTACAAATTGCGAAGCAATGATTTTCACCATACACTTCTTCCTATTATCATCGGTAATTTCCACGGTAAACAAATCGCCCCTACCATTGGTTAATAAAAGCTGTTCGCCTTTTTGCATACGCAATACCTGCACTATATGCTTACTGCTGGCTTCATCTAAAATGGCGGTTTCAGATGTAGTATTAATATCTTCTTTGTAAAAAAATGGTAGTGCCATTATTTAAATACAGCTAATAATAATCTTTTGTTTGATGAAGCATTCGGTAATACTAATTTTCTTCCATTGTAATATACAATATTCCCTTTTTTATTGTTTATTGGCAGATTAATATCAACGCCACCTAAAAATGGGGAAATTGAAAATTGTTTGAGTGCTTTACCACTTGTTATATGATCACCATCGTCAAAAATAAAACTGCTGATTACGGTTTTATTGGCTGGGGTAAGTGATGCTGAACTGATGGGAATGCCATTTACAGTTACACTGTCTCTTCCAGCAATCATGGCCTTATTAGCAGAATAAATTATTATCAATGATTGATCATCGCTATTGGGAATTTTACCTAGCATCGTACTTATCATTGTTGATCTTGGAATTCCCCGCAGGTAAATCAATTGATTAGTGCCCACAAATGGTTCAAAAAAATAACTAATGATACGTTCTGTAGTATCCTGTGGTACCAGCTCAAATTCGTAATTGATTTTTTTACGGGGCAAAAAACTTCCCCAATCACCCTGTATGCCAGTTGTAAATGAGATGTCTGGTTTTTTGGTTAATCGAGCGCCCGTTTTTTCATTTAGCCGATACACATTTATTCTTGCATTCGCCATTGGACTATTGTCTCCCAATAGTACAGCTTTGCCACTAATCTTGGGTGTTTCAATGAACAACGAGGAGTCTTTTGTTATTTTATTGACATTCAAAAAACGATACATTTCCTGAAAAGTTTCAACACTGGTGGCTACCTCATAATGATCTTTGTCTTTAAGATTAATATTAACGGCACCTTCTACCTCACCCCCCATTGCCCCCATTATCTTATCTGCATCAGAAAAAATATTCAGGCATTTGCTATTGGGAAACCAACTGAATTCATAATACCATCTCCGGCTGCCAAGGTGAATATAATGTGCAACTTTTGCGGCATGAAGGGAATCTATAAGATAACCTCTGCATAAACTTCCTCCTGCAGAATGTCCAACAAGATCAATTTGAGCAGCACCTGTTTTTGCCAATACATAATTTATAAAGGAATTTAATAGACTATCATTTTTTTTTCCATTGCCCCCAACAGAATTCCAGTCGAATACAAATAAGCGTTCAGGGCAATATGCTCTTTGTCTAAATCTTTCTACCTGATTTGCATAGGTATCACCGCTGGCCATAAACCCATGTACAAATACAATAGGCAATTGCGTATTGTCGCATTTTTTTTGTGCAAAACAAGCATTGCAGTAAAGGGCGAGTACTAATAATATAATTTTCATTAGTCCAAACTTAGTGAAAATAAAAATGGAGAACTATATTCTCCATTTTTTTGTATTGATTGAATATTTTAAAAAGGTGCGTCATCATCAAATTCACCGTCATTCATCTTGCTGCCTTTTTGTATAAATAATTTGGCGCCACCATCATCACCACTAACGGGTTTCCAATTGCCCTGTGGTAATCCGGTATTGAAATCGCCACCACTGGCATCGTCTTCAATAAATTTTTGAATATGCAGCAGGGCTTTTAGTTTCACGGTATCCAAACTACCATTTCTGTGCTTGGCAATCTTTACATAGGTTTCGCCTTTATTGCTATCGCCAAATTCATTGGCGGTAATATCATAGTATTCGGGGCGGTACAGAAACATTACCATGTCAGCATCCTGTTCAATAGCACCCGATTCTCTCAAATCGCTCAACTGTGGAATCTTAGCGCCTTCTTTTCTTTTTTCTACCTCACGACTTAATTGAGATAGGGCGATGATGGGCACTTGCAATTCTTTGGCTAGTCCTTTTAAATCGCGGGAGATACGACTGATCTCCTGTTCCCTATTGCCATTTCTATTTTCACCGGCACCACTCATCAATTGCAAATAGTCGATGATGATGAGGCCCACATTGTGTTTGTTTTTCAAGCGGCGACACTTGGCCCTTAATTCAAAAATATTGAGGGCAGCCGTATCATCAATAAAAATGGGTGCCTTGCTCAGGCGGTCGATGCCTTTTTTATACAATTGCTTCATCTCATGCTCTTCCAGTTTACCACGCGCAATTTTTTCTAACCATATTTCACTTTCGGCACTCAGTATACGTTGTACAAGCTGACTGCTACTCATCTCCAAACTAAAAAATCCTACTGCAGTTGGTTTTTTAGGATCCAGTGCCGCACTACGGGCAAGGTTAAGCGCAAAGGCTGTTTTACCTACTGAAGGTCTTGCTGCCAAGATGATTAAATCGGTATTCTGCCAGCCATAAGTAATCTTATCGAGCGAAGGAAATCCTGTAGGCACACCCGTAATATCTTCCTGACGGTTACGCATATCCTCAATACGCTGAATGGTTTTTACCAATACCGTATCAATATCATCGAAGTTTTTGCGTAAGTGATTATTGGTGATTTCGAATAGCTTGCTTTCGGCATCGTCGAGCATATCAAATACATCGGTGCTGTCTTCGTAAGCATCGCCAATGATTTCGCCACTGATTCTGATTAATTCCCTTTGAATAAATTTTTGCAATACAATTCTGCTATGCGCATCAATATTGGCAGAGGAAACAACGGCATTGGTCAGTTTGGTTACATAGTAGGGGCCACCTACCAGGTCCAGTTCCTCACTGAATTTTAATTCTTCCACCACTGTTAAAAGATCAATGGGCAAGCTCTTTATTGCCAGGCGCTGCATAGCGCGGTATATCTTCTGATTTGCATCGCTGTAAAAACATTCTGGTTTTAATATTTCCACTACGGTATCGAAAGCACTTTTTTCGAGCATGATGGCACCCAATACGGCTTCCTCCAATTCTTTGGCCTGCGGTGGTACCTTACCATATACCATGGTGGTTAGGTCAATCGGGGCCTTGTTGCGCCTCGTCTTTCTTTCTTTATTTATATTGGTTAAATCCATTGCTACTACTGTTCAAGTTAGGGTTAAAAAAATAGCCTGTAAGTCAAACATTTTTTTACAGGGGGGCTAAGGTAATGGCTAAATTGATAAATTCTTATTCACCGGCCATTATCTCGTAGCCGGCAATCGTTTATCCACCTCCTTTCCACGGGTAAACCCTACTTATTAAGAGCTTATTAACAGGTCTATTCACATCAAAAATAGAGCCTTATTTGCGTTTTTGATTTTTTATCAACAAGTTTTTTGAGCTCCCAAAACTTTTCTGCACCAATTGCAAGTATTTTCAACTTGTTTTTATCGAGCTGAAAACTTAGTTTATCAATCCATCGGTTTCGCCCCTAAAAAACTATCTTTGCCGCTGATTCATTAAGAAATTATTTATAGAAATGGTGATTAGTTACAATTGGCTGAGTGAGTACCTGCCTGAAAAAATAGAACCAGAAAAATTAAGCAAGATTTTAACCGCTATCGGATTAGAAGTGGAGAGCATGGAGCCATTTGAGGAATTGAAGGGTGGTTTAAAGGGTTTGGTCGTGGGAGAAGTCATCTCTTGCGAAAAGCACCCCGATGCCGATAAGCTTTCTCTTACCAAGGTAAATATAGGCGCTGCCGAGCCCTTACAAATTGTTTGCGGTGCACCCAATGTAGCCATGGGGCAAAAAGTGGTGGTAGCCACCATTGGTGCTACTATTTATCCCAGTACCGGCGATCCATTGACCATGAAAAAAGCCAAAATCAGGGGTGTAGAAAGTCATGGTATGATTTGTGCCGAAGATGAAATAGGACTGGGACAAAGTCATGCCGGCATTTTAGTATTGCCTGCCGATGTTACCGTAGGCACTGCTGCAGCCGATTATTTCAATGTATATACCGATATCATTTATGAAATCGGGCTCACCCCCAATCGCATGGATGCCATGAGTCATATGGGTGTTGCGCGTGATGTATGTGCTTATTTAAGCCATCATCAGAAAAAAGAAACTACTATCAAGTCGCCCTATAAAAATAATTTTAAAGTCGATCACCAGGGCCTGACTATTGAAGTGCAGGTAGAAAACGACACCGATTGTCCGCGTTATGCCGGCATTAGCATCGAGGGTATTAAAGTAGGAGAGAGTCCCCGTTGGTTGCAACAAAAATTAAAAGCCATTGGCGTTCGTTCTATCAATAATATCGTAGACATCACCAATTTTATTTTGCACGAAACAGGGCAGCCCCTGCATGCATTTGATGCCGATAAAATTGAAGGCAAGAAAATCCGCGTGATGAACCTGCCCGCCGATACCGAATTTATTTCGCTGGATGAAAAAAACAGAAAATTACTGGCCACCGATTTAATGATCTGCGATGGCGCCGGCAAACCACTCTGTCTGGGTGGGGTGTACGGTGGACTGGACAGTGGTGTACAAGAAAATACCACCAATATATTCTTAGAGAGTGCCTGGTTTCATCCATCCACCATTCGCTTATCGAGCCTGAAACATGGATTGCGTACAGACGCTGCCGTTAGATTCGAAAAAGGCGTGGATATCAGCAATGCGGTCAATGTATTGAAAAGAGCCGCCAATATGATCAAGGAAATTGCCGGCGGCGAAATTGCCAGCGATGTGGTGGATGTATATCCTAAACCCAAAGAAAAAACAGCCGTAGCGCTCAAATACCATTACCTCAAAAAACTGAGTGGTAAAAATTATCATGGCGATACAGTAAAAAATATACTGACCAGTCTGGGTTTTGAAATCATCAAAGAAGGCATGGATGAATTATGGGTGCAAGTGCCCTTCAGCAAACCCGATATCAGCATTGGTGCCGATTTGGTAGAAGAGATCATGCGCATTGATGGATTAGACAATGTGGAAATACCTGCCATGATTACCATTGCACCCGCGGTGGAAACATTGGCCACAGAAGCCATGTACCAAGAGAAAGTTTCTAATTATTTGGTAGGCCTTGGCTTCAATGAAATTTTTACCAATAGCATTACCAATAGTGCTTATTATGCAGAAGAAACCTTAGCAGGTACGGTAAAGATGATGAATAACCTGAGTGCCGATTTGGATATCTTACGTCCATCCATGCTCGAAACAGGATTAGAATCATTGGCGCATAACCTCAATAGAAAAAATAATAATCTCCGGTTTTTTGAATTTGGAAAAACATATGGCACTACAGCCGTAGGTAAATACCAGGAGGTAAACCATATCAGCATTTATGTAACCGGCAATAAAACTGCCGATACCTGGAATACCAAGACCAGCAAGGCCGATTTTTATTATATCAAGGGCGTGCTGCAAAAAATATTTGAAGCAGCGGGTATTGCATCGGTAGAAATGGAAAGCATGGCGGGTGGAGCAAGGTTTTTATTGAAGCAGGATGTTTTGGCAACGATCCAGGATTTGGATAAAGCCATTTTGAATAAATTCGATATTCGTCAAGCTGTTTGTTATGCCGATATTGATTGGGATAAATTAATAGCCGCGGCTAAAAAGACGACTTTAAAATTCAAGGAGATTCCTAAGTTCCCGGCGGTGCAGCGCGACTTAGCCCTGGTAGTGAATAAATCGGTGAGTTACGAGCAGATAGAAAAAACTACGCAGTCATTGAGATTGGGCAAGTTAAAATCATTGAATTTGTTTGATGTATTTGAGAGTGAAAAATTGGGTGCCGGTAAAAAATCGATGGCCGTGAGTTTTATTTTTCAGGATGAAGAAAAAACCATGACTGATAAGGATACCGATTCCATCATGGCCAAGATTACGGCGGCCTATGAAAAAGAATTGCAGGCAGAAATAAGGAAATAAAGTATTATTTTAGTTACCATTCAATCTATATTTTTTTGACTGTCATCAAAGAGCATATCAATCGAATCAGCGGCAAGCTGCAATTGCTGGTAAAGGATTATCAGTTGTTGAAAAAAGACAATCAACGGCAGTCGGCGCTCATTAAAGAATTGGAGGCAGAGAAGCTGGCCTATAAAGATGAGTTGGCATTGCTCCGACAGCAGGTAAGTATATTAAAATCGGCTACTGGTCAGTTGGCGGAGGCCGATAAAAAGAATTTCGAAAAGCAAATCAATCAGTATATCCGGGAACTGGATAAGTGTATTAGTTATTTGAGCAATTAAGCAGTTATGGCAGATCTCATACCTATCAATATTATCATTGGCGATCGTTCTTATCGCATCAAAACCACTCCCGAAGACGAGGAATCCATCCGTGCTACCCTTAAGATCATCAATGAAAAAATTGTTGATTTCCGCTCCAGCTTTGCCGGCAAAGACATGCAAGATTATATTGCCATGGTATTAATATGGTTTGCCACCCAAACCCCCACCGAATTAAAAGCCGCCCCCGATAAGGAGATCATTGCGGCATTGGGGAAGTTGGAGGAGATGTTGGGGAGGTGAGGGGGAGGATGTAATATCATTGATTTAACCTTTTGTCATAATGCTCTCAACATTTTTCATCTCCTTTTCAATTTATTTTGTCGCTACTCAAATACTAGCTTAAATTCTTATATATAGCCAGTTATTTAACTGAAATCCAATATGAAAATATTTTAAAATATAAAATATTTGTATATTTATCTACGGCAATACATACGTTGGCTGCAAAAATAATCCACTTACAACTGATGACAGACTTCAATCTTAAATCAACGACAGTAGAAAAAGGGCTAGAACTAATAAAAGGCTTTCTTGATAAAGCAATCGGGCCTACTGTTGAAGAAATTGGCCAAGGCTTATCTGATAATTTAAGACTTCGGCGTTTCAAAAATCAGGTCAAGAATTTAGAAAAAGCAAAGAAAATTACAGAGGATCATGGGCTGAAAATCAAGCAAATAAATTTGAAAGCTTTATTCCCATATTTAGAAGGCGTAGCCTTGGAAGAAGACGAAACATTGCAAGAAATGTGGGCAAACATGTTTGTTAATTATATCGATTCCAACAAGAATCTAACATTAACTGTTTTTCCAGACATTTTAAAACATCTTTCATCAAACGAAGTCAAAATGGTTAAGTTCATGAGTGAGAATATGGGATATATGCAAAGTGGACCTTGGGGAACAAGTAGGATAAACTTCCCTGGCACTTACACTCTAGAGGAAATGGGAAATTTAGCTAGACTTGGAATCATTAGGGAAGTTGGAAATTTTGGTTTTTATGATGGCAATAAAATTGAAGAATTACACCCTGAGAAATACTATCTTACTGAATTAGGATATGCCTTCCTTAAAGCCTGCGAGAGATGATCAGATTAATCATTACTGCAGCCATCATATGATTTGATGCAATTGTGGCTGATGGAAAGGAATCTTAGCATTATTCCCTTATTCAGCTTTAGCTTTGAACTTGACTGTTAACTAATAGGTTTAACATTAAAATAAAAAAACGTTTCTTTAAATAGGTTTTGCAGCTGGGGAGGCACAGCAGCAATCCCTCACTGCAAAAATTTCCGAAAATTGTACGTCACCCTATCGAAATCGTTTTCTAAATCGAGTTGCCAGAATTTCGTAACTTGTACTACATAAATCTTTCAAATAGCTTTAAAATAAATAAATGAGTATTTCAGAAGAAAAAAAAGAAATTAATTACCAAAATCAGGTGTTATTTTCATCAGAAAATGAAGATGATTTAGATGTTGACTATCTTGACAAAATATCTGACACAGTAACTTGGTCAACAGATTGGACAGTTGAATCTGTTATAAATTCACAGAAACGTGGTTCCTTTAATATTAATCCTAGTTTCCAAAGAAGAGATGCATGGACTTTAAAGAAAAAAAGCCGCCTTATAGAATCACTCATTTATGGTCTTCCAATACCTCAAATTGTACTAGCAGAAGACAGAGCCCATCGAGGCAAATACATAGTTGTAGACGGGAAACAAAGACTTATTACTCTCTTTTCTTTTTTCTCTGATGACAAAGAATTATCGTTTGAGTTATCTGAATTAAATTCAGGTAAGTTGAATGGATTTGATAGGACAAAACTGGAACAAACATATCCCGAATTATATAATAACTTACTTAACCAATCTCTCAGATCAATAATAATTAAAAACTGGTCAACTGAAAATCTATTGTATACTATATTCTATCGTTTAAATAGTGGTAGTTTGCCGTTGTCTCCACAAGAACTAAGAAAAGCACTTAAGCCTGGTGAGTTCTTGGATTTAATTGATGCGTATTGTACTGGAAGTAATGCTTTGCAAAAAATAATGAAGGAAACCGCACCAGATCCTAGAATGCGTGATATGGATTTAATTCTTCGCTACTTTGTTATGACACAGCACATAGATAGTTATCGTGGAAATTATAAAAAGGCAGTTGATGACATTTGTGATTACTACAATAACAATTGGGTAAAATACAAAGATAAAGTACGCGACATTTTGGTTTCATTCGAAAAGACTATCGACCTGTCAATTAAGGTATTTGGTGAAGACAATGCATTTAAGCGATTTGGCACTAAAACAGAAAGACGAATTAATAGAGCTCTATTTGATGTTATAGTATCATATTTTAGCAAAATACCTCCAGATCAATTAGTACAACATGCTGACAAAATAAAGCAGATAACTCAAGAGTTGTGTGAATATGATTCTTTTTTCAGTAAAGCAATTAGTAGTAATACAAATAATCTAAAAGAGGTATCAACTAGATTTGTACTTTATGGTAGAAAGCTTAAAGAAATTTTGGGGCATAGTGTTAGAATTCCTACAAGCCTTGAGCAACATTTTTCAACTATCAAATAGAAAAATGCCATCAGGTTTATACACTCAATTAGATGCGAATATTTCACAACTTATAGCTCAATTTCGTGATTTTGCAAGGCATGATGCTTCTCAACCTGCTAATCAAATTAAGTTAAGAGCTTTAGTGAGTCTAATACATGCAGAGTTTGAAACCTATTTTGAACAATTAGGTTTTTTTGTTATTTCAAACTATCAGAACAACACTTTAACGAAGAGGCAAAAAGCAAAAATTAATTATTCTATAATTTGCTATGGGACAAAAGTATATGAAGGGGCTTCTGAAACTATCACTAATCGGATAGAAGGGAATATAGTTCATTTAAAAGGGGTTATTGCCAATAATAATGGGATTAAAGAAAAAGATATTCTTAAAATAATTTTACCTTTAAGTTTCCCTGTGGCTCAAATTAATCAGACTTGGATGAATACAATTAATTCATTCGGTTCAATGCGAGGAGATTTGATTCATAATAGTTTAAATCAAGTAACTAGACTGATTGGATACGATTATTTTGATGTCGTAATATGCAATATTGTAATGCCTGGTATTTTAGTAATAGACAGTTATTTTGTTGGCAATTTTTCGCTGCCATAAAAGAACGAATGTACAACAAAAGGTTTTGGGGGGCATTACGTAGAAACAATCATCGACTGTACATATCCAAGCTTCATATTCGTAGGACTTAATTCTGCTGGGAGTAGTTTTAAGAGTCGATTTTTAGTAATAAATTTAATTTCAATTCTAGGTGGAAAATCCACTCAAATTGACCCCCTAAAACCATTTCAAACTGCCCCCTTCCGCCATTTCAAATTGACCCCCGCCACCATTTGAAATTGACCCCCTGAAGTTACAAAGAAATCTTGTTGTTTTTGTTGAATAAAAATTTGAAGTTATTAGTTCATTAATAATTTCATTATGTCCAACAAAACCATTGAAATGTTTACAATCCGACAAGTATTACGATTATATGCTTCTGG
>CALRKF020000092.1:0-11836 GCA_943367825.1 Chitinophaga pinensis | reverse complement strand
ATACTATTCATGCTGTTACCGGATTAATTACCGGTATTTTCATTTTGATAATTTCACTCACTGGTGCCATTTTGGTCTTTAATGCCGAATTCGATAGCTGGCAACAGCCCACAGTACAGCCTTCATTGTCATCAAAAAAAACAATTGGTTTAGATAGTGCTTACAATAGTATTCAGCAAAAATTTCCTGCAGCAGAAATCAGTCATGCTAAATTGCCTGGTGCCAACCATACTGCTTATTCAGTTTTTATTTATGATAGCAGTTATCAAAATGGCAAAGCAGGATTGGAAGTTTTCGTAGATCCTTTTACTGCTGCAATAATTGGACAAAGAGGTGGAACTGCAGATCCAGTACATCATCGAATGGCCTGGGTAGCATCCTTACACAATTCTTTTTTATTGGGTAAAAAAGGAGAGTGGTTATTGGGAATACTTGGAATGCTTTTTTTATTGAGCCTAGTAACAGGCTGCATATTATATCGAAAAAGTATTTTAACTGTTTTGTTATGTAGGCCTTTGTCAAATAAGGGGAATCGACTGCATCAGGTAATTGGGGTTTGGACCTTAGTTTTCAATTTACTGATTGGTATATCAGGCTTATGGATGCAGCGATATGTTTTTCAAAAATCTTTTTATCAAACAAATGAATATACAAGGCAGATTAAAAAATCTGCCAAATTGAGTTTTAATGTGGATACTGCTTTGTTAAATATCGCAAAGCCATTTCCCGATTTTAAGGCACATGTAATTTATTTTCCCTTTAAAGCCTCGGGCAAAATGGCTGTATATGGAAGCCGCGAAAGCAACTCTTTTATCTATAGTAAGGATCTTACCGACCTTGTACTATTAGATAGTACTGGCCAGATTGCCAGCACTCGTTTTGTAAATGAAATTGCTGCTGCAGACCGTCGTGATATTATTAATGCACAATTACATTTTGGTCGCTATGGTGGTTGGCCTATTAAAATACTTTATGCGCTATTCGGACTATGCACTGCACTACTTAGCATAACAGGTTTTGTTTTTTGGTGGAAGCGAAAAAAACAATAAACATTATTTGAGTGAAATAGAAATGGGAATATTTAGTTTGATACTAAAATTGCGTCCCATATTATACACCCCTTGTCTTCCTGTGGCCTTGTTTTCGGCACTGTATTTTAACCTACTTAAATGATTTTGATAAGCAATATCCGAAAGGTTGGTGCCAGCTAAATTGATATTCATAATGGTATGGCCTTTCTTATCTGTTATATCAGCACCAATGCCTGCATTCAATAATAAATAGCCTGCTGTTTTAGTTTCAGTATTGTAGGCAGTAAATACATGGTCCTGGGCAAAACTATTGTCGAATTCAAGTTTTGCATAAAAATTGCGAATATGGTCTGAAGGTTTGTTAAATGCAGCACGGAATTCTGTTATCAATCTGGCCGCAGGCATAAAGGGAAGATAATCGGTGGATTCAATCTTTTCTTTCAATCTGCCACTAACCATACTGAAAGTATTTTGAATATGCAACCAATCTAATGGATGCGGGTGAAAGTCAAGGGTTGCTTCTAAGCCACTTAAATTGGCCTTGCGTTGGTCGAACTGAAACGCCATCAAATCATTTCCATTAACATTCACAAGACTATCACCACCAGCCAGTGATTGTAATTTTCTATAGAAAATAAAATTGCTGAAGCCGTTGTAAAATGTACTTAGCCCAAATGTCATATGATCGGTGTTGAATTCAAAGCCACCGTCAAATTGTAAACTGGTTTCACTTTTTAAATCACGGTTGCCATATTCATATCGATTGGTACCCTCGTGATTACCATTGCTGGCCAGTTCGGGAATACTCGGTGCACGAAATGCCCTGGCAAAATTTATTTTCAAATTGATTTCATTGGTTATTGCAGCAGTAAGTCCTGCGGTTCCTGAAAAATTTGAAAATGATTTTTTAAATGCGCTTCCTTTGATGTCGTTGCCATCCATTAAATCTTTGCTATCTAAATTTCTGTTGTCAAAGCGGGCGCCACCACTGAGCGTTATTTTTTCATTGATATCTTTTTGGGTATATACAAAAGCACCCATATCATTTGAAGTATAATCTGGAATCAATTGCTCCACACCTTTATTGGTATTTTGTTGATTCATGCCACTAATACCTACCGATGTTTTCCAACCTCGGTTTTCTTTGAAATGAAATTGAAGGGTATGTGTGATACTCTTTAAATCAAAATACAATGCTTTTTCATTTAGGTTATCGGGATTGCTAAATTCTGCTCTTTGATTTCTTTGCCAACCGATATTTAAAATCAACCTGTTCTTACCTATTTTAAAACTATTATCTGTTGCAATTTTAAAGTGTTGGATATTCTGATAAGGTTGTGTGGGCGAATAAGATTTAAAATCAGATTCTGTTGCCCTGGCAGTATTGCCGCTGGGAAGATTCTTTACAAAATAACCTTGTTCATCTCTTTCTCCTTCTACCATGCCTGCGGTTAAATCAAATTTACTGATGAGCAAATGACTATAACCCCAGTTGCCATTGTATCCAGCATAACCACCAAGATTGGATTCTTTGAATTTGCTATTGAATACATAGTCATCGTATTTGTTCTGATAATCTCTAGCTTTTTTATTGCTGCTATAAAAATTCCAATTAAGCCCGTTTTTATTGCTGCCTACACTAAAATTGAATGATTGCAGTCTGTTATTGGATTGGTAATTACTGCCGATGGTAGTTTTTAAAGTATTATTCGTAACAGGAACATTGGTGATAATATTTATAACACCTGCCATTGCATCGCTGCCATAAATAATGGAGGCAGGCCCTTTTAAAATTTCAATTTTATTAACACTGGCTTCATCAATTTCTATTCCGTGTTCATCGCCCCATTGCTGGCCTTCTTGTCTTACGCCATCATTAATGGTCAGTACTCGATTGTAACCCAAACCACGAATGACTGGTTTGGAAATGGCCGGTCCCGATGAGATAGAGGATATGCCTGGCTTTTTAGTAAGTGCTTCAATGATATTGGTGGCGACTGTTTGAGCGAGCTCTTCTTTTTTTAGTATGGCTACCTGAAAGGGTACTTTTTTTAATTGAGTGGCCTTGGTTACTCCAGTTACGATTACTGCATTGTTCTCCACCACAGATTCTGTCAATATGAAGTCCTTTTTATATGCACCATAAATATCTACATATTCTACCAAGCTTGTATAGCCAATATGTGATACCTCTATAAGATGACGGCCTTCTGGAATATTTTTAATAAAAAATTCACCATTCATATCAGTGCTACTGCCAATACGTGCATCAGAAAGATAGATACTTGCTCCTACAATGGGACTATTGGTTTTGGCATCGGTAATTTTTCCTGCGAAGCTGCCCTTTATATATTGTATAGAAAGGGTTTCTGATCTTGTTAGGGTACTGCTATTTTGACCATTAGCAATAAAACTGAGCAATACAAGCACACTTAAAATTGAAATTTTCATACTAAATATTTGAAACTATGTTGCAAATATAGTAAAAAACCTTTTGAAATTCCAAGCGTTAAAATTTTTTAGGAAATAAGGGCATACTATTTGAATTGCTTATATTTATTATTAATATAAATGCAATGAAGTACTTCCGAATAATTCCTTTATTTCTTTTGTTAATCATTTTACAATGGGCTTGTAAAAAATCACCGGCTCCAACACCAGCACCTGATCCATGTTCTGGACCAGTTATTTTACCCGTGGTTAATAAAACCGCTACCATTAGTGGTCAGTCATTGGGCACTATTACGGTAATTTCGCCTGTTGGTTCGGGTTATACTTATAGCATTGGCACTGCATTTCAGCCCTCTACTAATTTCTTTAATCTGGCAGCAGGCAATTATACTGTTACCGCAAAAAATGCCATTGCATGCACGAGTAATGTTGCAGTAACTATAAATGGATATGGGCCTAAATTTTATGCAGTACGCAATCTTATCAACGGATATTGTGGTCCTTGTCATTTAAACGGAGCAATCAGTGGTGGCAAAAATTTTGATGCAGATGTAGATGTTGTCAATTCCTGGGATCGTATAAAAATTAGGGCTGTAGATGGTAATCCAAGCTTTATGCCACAAGGCGGACAACTTACCGCACTCGATAAACAAAAAATAGTTGACTGGATAAATGCCGGTCATCGAATAACCGATTGATTTTATTCCTAAACCCCCTAAACCCGCCTGACTTTGTCATTCGGGCAGGCCCCTAAACTCCTAAACCTCTAAACCCCTCAACCCCTAAACTCCTAAACCTCTAAACCCCCTAAACCCGCCTGACTCCGTCATTCGGGCAGACCTCAATCTCAACCTTATCCTCAACCTCAACCTCAACCTCTCCTCTACCTCACCTTCAACATCGGCCTCACCTGCTGTGTAGCTCCATTCTGTAATCTTGCATAGTATACTCCATTGGGTAAATGAGAAGCATCAAATACAATGCTTTGTTTGGTGGCAGCTGGATAGTCTTTTTCTAATAAGTCTAGCAGTAAGCGGCCACTATTATCGATGATTTGTATTAATGTATGTCCGCCTGCTGAGCTAAACTCAATAGTGGTTTTATCGGTAAACGGATTCGGATAATTGGTGATTAAGCTATTGCCTGCATTGTTTTGGCTACTGCCAACACAAGTGCCATTTTTAATGAGGGATAAACTTTGCAATTGCCCGTTGACGTTAGGAGGAAATAGTCCTTGTACGGTGCTGGTAGGCAGACAGAACCATTTTTCTAACAGGGTAGCATATACGCTTCTGAAATCGTATTGCATGGGTACATTGTCGTTTACCGTTGCAACTGGCTGTATAGTTGGGTTATTGCCAAGCACGCCACCATCAACGGGTTTGCCAAAAACAAACATAGGTGCTGCTGCACCATGATCAGTACCAACACTGCTATTGCTTTTTATTCTTCTGCCAAATTCACTATAGGTCATGCCCACCACACGGTCTTCGATGCCCAGGAATATTAAATCATCCTGAAAGGCTTTAACGGCATCACTTACTTTACCTAATAAAGTAGCATGATTCCCCACGGTGGTATCGGCCACAGTGGTTTGCAAACTATGTGTATCAAAGCCACCAAAGCTTACCATATATACCCTTGTCTTCAAACCGCCTTTAATTAATCGAGCAACAATTTTTAATTGGTCTGCCAGACTATTATTACTTGGATAAGGATTTTGTACAGTAACCCTGGCCGCAGCACCAGAAATAGTAGTGCCGTATTGTTGTGTTTGTTTGGCTACATTTCGAATATAACTTAATTCTTTTCCAGCTTTTGTTGCTGGAACAGGATCACTGGTGCCATTGATTAATTGATAAAAAGAAGTAGCACTGGTAATACTCATAGCCATATTCACACTAGGGCCCTGTGTAGTTAATGTAGCAGTGGATCCAATTTGAATGGCCAATGGATCGGGCATACTGGTATTTGGAAATCCTGTTGGAAAATTGGGATATTCATAATTCAAATACCGACCCGCCCAACCTGTATATACTTCCTGATTACTATTACTAGCACTCATCCAAATGTCTGTTGCCCTGAAATGCGAAAAATTTGGTTGAGGATAACCTACTGCCTGTACAATTTTTAATTTGTTTTCGTTGTATAAGCTTTGCATACCTGTCATGCTGGGATGTAAACCAGTATTGGCATATCCGTTCAATCTTAAAATCCTGTTTTCAGGAATGGCAATATTATTTCTTGCTGCATTGTACAAATTGTAGGTATCAATAGGAACCACCATGTTCAATCCATCGTTACCACCCGAGAGTTGTACAATCACCAGTACATGATCGGTATTTGTGCCGTTTTCTATCAGCGCTTGCACTAGAGGAGATTGAGCATTAAATGCTTTCACCGAATAACCACCTATCAATGCAGGAATGGTGATGGCGGCTGATTTTTCTAAAAATTCTCTACGTTTCATGTACAATATTTTTATTCAAATAAATTACTGCGTGATTACTTGCGGCAAGATGAATCTATTCCTTGTTTAACTTAATTGGTATTCACTCAGGTTCATCAGGTACCTGAACATATCCTTCAGCCTTGTATTTATAATATTGAAATTGGCTACTGTAGGACTGGTTAAATAAGCATTCCAGGCATTGGTCCAATAATAGTCATACAATTGACCGCTCAATAGCATTTGCGTTTTAATCTGTTGTTTTACCTGTGGGGATAAAGGAATTCTATAAATATATTTTAATGTATCCTCAATCAAGTCATTCGGATTTCCCGGGTTAGGAAGGGTTTTAGCATAAGCAACAAAATCAAATTGCATTCTGAAGCCATTGCGCGAATAACCATTATTGGTAAGCTGATCGGTAAATTGATTGCGCTTTGGTAAGGAATCAGTTGTTATCCATATTTCATGAAATAGGGGTTCCTGATAATAAGCAGGCATGCCGGCAACATTCGGTGGATCATGCGGCACTTGCCCCATTAAAAATAAAAATGTAAAAAGTGTATTCCAATGTCCATAGCTGGTATCCCAGTCCGTTAGTACGGGCATGTTTACATTAAATTCACGGAAGGAGCCAATTACAACATCAGTGGGGTTTTTGATTACACATCCCTGGTTGAGGGCATCAAAAAAATGTTCACTCTTAAACAAGGCAGATAAAACCGGTTTGATATTATAATTATTGGTTCTAAAAATATCTGCCAGTGGTGTTATCACATTAGCTTCGGCGGCTGCATCAATTTCGTAATAGATGAACCAGCGGTATAATTTTCTAACTATAAATTTGGCCACTTCATTATTGGCAAATATCATGGCCAGCATATCATTCAATTCAAGGTCGCCCGCAGTGGCACCTGTTCTTCCTGTAATAACAGTGTTATTATAAAAAGCAGAAAACTGTTTGTTTACTGTACTATGCCTGCTTGGCGTAAATACTGTTTGATAGGTGTTGCCATTGATTTGCCAACCGGTTAACACTTTTGCTGCTTCTTTTACATCTTGCTCTGTATACTGACTGCCCGGTCCTTTTCCAACCGTGAATAATTCCTGTAATTCTCTTCCATAATTTTCATCGGGTGCTGCGGCGGTATTAAGATAACCATTGAGGTATCGCAGCATCGAAAGGTCGAGGGTAATATCTCTTACCATTTGTTTGAAATTACCCAAACAGTTTTGACGGATTGTAGTATGTTGTTTATAAGCCCAATTGCCAACGCCCACTTCTACAGCCTGATTGCCAAAATGATCAATCCAGAATAATAGCATTTTCTCTCTGATACTTCTGTCCTGGTTGACCATTACGCCTGTCCACCATTTTCTATAAGAACTGATACGCTGACTTTGAACAGTGCCATCATTATTAATATCATTCACCCATGTGCTGCCCTGTGTTATATTAGTATCGGGGTTAGCTGCTGTTGCTGAATTTGCATATTCTTTTAGCGGAGGAGTAGGGTCGGCTGCTACAGGATTCAATAATTCATCTACTGCCTGGCTCATACTGCGGGTCATAAAATAATCCACATCTGTTTTTTTTGCACCAAACATGGTTCTCTTTAGCAAGTGCACTACTTCATTCATGCCCCAAGTTCCCGTATATGGATTAATACCACTTAGGGTACGAGCAGGTGAATGGACTATTTTGGCAGTAGGGGTGCCAGCAACTTGCTTTCGCGTTTTTTTGCCAGCAGTAAGAAATGCTCTTCTGTCCATATACACTAATTTGGATTACGATTAAATTGGTAACAGCCTTATTAAAAAAATATTGAATACTTAAAATAAAATACTGCCCTGCGTATAACGTAGGGCAGCGGTGAATATTTTAGTGAATGAAAGATATAAAATCTAATTGATATTTTCAATTATTCCGGCAATTCCTTGTCCGCCGCCAACACAGGCTGTAACAATGCCATATTTTTTGTTTAATCTTTTCATATCATTCAATATTTGAATGGTGAGTTTGCAACCCGTGCAACCGAGTGGATGGCCTAAGGCAATAGCACCTCCATTGATATTTACTTTATCCTGTTGCAATTCGAGTGTTCTGATAACAGCGAGTGATTGAGAAGCAAAAGCTTCATTGAGTTCGAAGAGGTCGATATCATTCAAAGACATGCCAGCCTGTTTTAAAACTTTTGGTACTGCTTCAATGGGACCAATACCCATGAGCCTTGGATGTACACCCGCACTGGCACAGTTCACCAATCTTCCAATGGGTTGCAGTCCTAATTCTTTTACCATTCTTTCGCTCATTACAATAACAAAAGCAGCACCATCACTTGTTTGTGAACTATTACCTGCTGTTACTGTTCCACCTACTGCAAAAGCTGGTTTTAATTTTGCCAATCCTTCAACAGAAGTGTCAGCTCTTACACCTTCATCGGTATCTACTACAAAATTTCTTTTTTGTTTTTTACCCTTGGCATCCAAATATATTTCTTCAATATTGATGGGTAGAATGCCCGATTTAAAGAAACCTGATTGAATGGCATTGCCAGCTTTCCCGTGACTATTATAACTAAATAGATCTTGGTCTTCTCTTGAAATATTATATTCTTTTGCTACTGCTTCTGCAGTTAAGCCCATACTCAAATAAAAATCGGGTTCTTCTTTTGCAATTGCATAGGAAGGTGAAGTTTTCCAACCTGCGGTGGGTACCATACTCATACTTTCTACGCCACCTGCCACAATACATTCGGCCATGCCTGTACGAATTTTTGCAGTGGCCATGGCAATACTTTCCAAGCCACTTGCACAATAGCGATTAATAGTAATGCCAGGGGCATGAATACCAATTGCTTTGGCAGAAATCATTCGCCCCACCTGCAAGCCCTGCTCTGCTTCCGGAACAGCATTGCCTACAATAACATCATCCACTCTTTTTACATCCAGTTGTGGTACCGATGCCAGCAGTCCTTTAATTACTTCAATCGCCAGATCATCTGGTCGGGTAAAACGAAAACTGCCTTTTTTGCTTTTGGCAACAGCGGTACGAAAACCGGCAACGATATAAGCTTCCTGCATGAGTGAAATTTATTTTTTGCTAAAAATATTTATTAGTTGTTTATGCAACCTTATACCAAAGGTAGCCGTTATTGTGTAAAAATCAAACTGAACTATCTTTGCAGCACCCATGTATACATTATTACGTTCTTTCTTGTTTTTATTTGACCCGGAAAGGGTGCATTATTTTTCAATGAATGCCTTAAGGATTTGCAGTCGCATACCCGGCGGAAAGCAATTATTGGGATTTTTTTTCAAACCTGCCAATGCACAGCCTACTCGTTTTTTGGGACTTCATTTTCCCAATAAAGTGGGACTGGGAGCGGGTTTCGACAAGAATGCTGCTTATCTCCCGGAATTAGAAGCATTGGGATTTGGATTTGTAGAAATTGGAACGGTTACTCCTAAAGCGCAACCGGGTAATGATAAGCCTAGGGTTTTTCGATTGCCAGCAGACAAGGCCCTGATCAATAGAATGGGATTCAATAACCAAGGGGTGGAAATAGTAGCTAAAAGATTAGCAGCCTGGAGGGCAGGGAATCCTACATCCAAAATTATTATTGGAGGAAATATTGGCAAGAATAAAATCACCAGTAATGAAGATGCCTGGCAGGATTATGCCATTTGTTTTAATGCCTTGCATCCCTTTGTAGATTATTTTGTGGTGAATGTAAGTAGTCCGAATACACCGGGATTAAGGGCCTTGCAAGAGAAAGATGCTTTATCAAAAATTCTTACTCATTTGCAAACATTGAACGCACAGAAAAATCAGCCCAAACCAATTTTACTTAAGATAGCACCTGATTTAACCAAGGAACAATTGGATGATGTGATTGATTTGGCGATAGAAATTAAGTTGGATGGATTGGTGGCTACGAATACCACCATTGAAAGAACAGGACTAAACACTTCAGCAGAAAAAGTAACAGCCATGGGTGCTGGTGGTTTGAGTGGAAGACCGGTGCGTGCAAGAAGTACAGAAGTAGTAAAATATATTTGCGAGCAAACAAAGGGCAGTATTCCGGTTATTGCCAGCGGTGGTATTTTTACCGGAGCCGATGCTGCTGAAAAATTAGCAGTGGGCGCTTCGCTTGTACAGGTATGGACCGGATTTATATATGAAGGTCCGGGTATTGTAAAGAAAATTTGTAAAACTATATAAGTTAAATAATCATGGAGCATTTATTTACGTCAGAGAGTATTATCAGCTTTTTTATTTTGGTGGTATTAGAAGTGGTATTGGGTATAGATAATGTAATTTTTGTGAGCATTATCATGAACCGCTTGCCCAAGGAACAGGAAAAGAAAGCCCGTACTTTCTGGATGGTAACGGGTATGATTGTACGTAGTTTACTCTTAATGGGATTGGGTTGGTTATTGGCGCAGAAAGGAAAATATATTATTCCGGAATCCTGGTTTGGTAAAGGCTTTGATTTGGCCAGTATGGTAATGTTGGCGGGCGGATTATTTTTGATTTACAAATCTGTTAAAGAAATTCATGGCAAATTAGAAGGGGAGGACCCCAATCAATTGCAACAGCAGAAAAGAATATCATTGGGGCAGGCCATGATTCAGATTTTGGTGATCGATGCCGTTTTTTCATTCGACAGTATCATTACGGCAGGTGGTACAGCCAAATATGTTGAAATAATGATTGCCGCTGTGGTGATTGCCATGATCATCATGTTTTTGTTTAGTCCGGCTATATCTGCTTTTATTCATAAGCACCCCACCCTAAAAATGTTGGCCCTCTCTTTTTTGGTGATGATTGGTATTAGTTTGTTGATCGAAGGTTGGGACAGTGGTCAGGCGCATGAATTGCACCTGAAAAATTATATCTATTTCGGTATGGCATTTTCTTTTATGGTGGAATTGCTCAACATGACGATGATGAGCAGACAAAAGAAACGCCGCATTGTACAATTGAATGCACCCGTGCTGGAAGAAGAAAAAGCTGATGAATCAGATTTGGCAAAATGATTCAGTTTATATCATTATTAGTATTTAATGATTTTCTGATTCAGTACTTCCTCACCGGTTTTGTATTGTAACAAATAAATTCCTTTTGCATACCTGCTCATATCCATTGTAGTGGATTGTGAACTTACCACCTGTTGCTGCAATAATTTTCCTTCGGCATTGAACAAACGCAATTGCCCTTTTTGTTGTAATCCTTGAATGCTTACCATATTGCTTACAGGATTTGGCGATACCGTTAGAGTGCCGCTAGACTGTGCAGTCAATTTGATGATATTTGAATAGGTAAACCTGCCATCCAAATCAATGGACTTCAAACGGTAGAACAGCAAATTTTTATTGCTGAATACATTCGCATCCCTGAATGAATAAGTAGCATTGCCTGGTGCCACGGTACCAACCGTGCTGAAGCTTTGGCCATCATCGCTGCGTTGTATTTCAAATTGTCGCACAGTTCTTTCATTGGCAGTGGTCCATTGTATCAATGCATTATTGTTTTGTTTGGCACCAGAAAAAGAGATAAGGTTTAATGGTAATACGATGGTGCTTCCAATATTGGTGCCCGACAATGTTATATTACCTGCTCCTGCTGCACTAAATGTTGATATTCTTACATAGTAAATATTTCCAATAGTAAGTCCCGTAGGAGAAACTGTATTAATTGTTGTGCAACCACCAGAGTCATTTCCACCAAGGCAGGTAAGTGAATTGCAAGTGCCACTTAAAATGGAAATACCCGGGTCAAGCGTACACCCAACGATATCGCCAGTTACCGATACGGAGGCAGTGGTGGCTAGTGCAATAAATTTAAACCAAATATCTCTGCTACCTCCACCTGTACAAGGGGTAGGATAATTATTCACTT
>CALRKF020000091.1:0-12131 GCA_943367825.1 Chitinophaga pinensis | reverse complement strand
ATTACTCAAACAACATGCTTCCAAAAAAATATTTATAACACAAGGCTATATCTGTCGCAATGCTCGTGGTGAAGTAGATAACCTAAAAAGAGGTGGAAGTGATTACAGTGCTTCATTAATTGGCGCTGCTGTAAATGCTTCAGTATGTGAAATATGGACGGATATTGATGGGATGCATAACAATGATCCAAGGGTAGTCAATAAAACTTTTGCTATTGAGCAATTGAGTTTTGAAGAGGCTGCTGAGTTGGCCTATTTTGGTGCAAAAATTTTACATCCAGCTAGTATCTGGCCTGCACAATATTATAATGTGCCTGTTAAATTATTGAACACCATGCAGCCCGAAGCAAAGGGCACCACCATTTCTGCAGAAGCTGGAAGTGTTGGCGTAAAAGCCATTGCTGCTAAAGATGGTATTACTGCTATTCGTGTAAAAAGCAGTCGCATGTTACTGGCTTATGGATTCTTAAGAAAAGTGTTTGAAGTATTTGAAAAATACCGCACTTCCATTGATATGATTACTACTTCTGAGGTAGCGGTATCTGTTACCATTGATAATGATGTAAACCTACCGGATATCATCAAGGAATTGGAACCCTTTGGAACAATTGAAGTAGATACTAACCATACCATTGTATCCATAGTAGGCAATGAAATTGCCGAAACAAAAGATGTAATGAAAAAATTATTTGATGCTATTGAACCCATTCCTGTTCGAATGGTGAGCTATGGTGGTAGCAGGCACAATGTATCCTTATTGATTACACGCAAATACAAAGAGGAGACTTTACAGTTGTTGAATACAGGCTTATTCGGACTTTAATAAAGTTCAGCAGTTGTCAATTGATTAATCAGCAATATATTTCCTTAAGGAAGATGTGGAAGGATGGTATAAGCCAATTAATTATGGTCAATCATGGTTAAGGTAATGCCATAACCTTGTTTGTAACCACCATTACCCGGAGTGGGAGGCTGGTACTCGCGGTGATAGAAAGTACGGTAAATAAGACCAATGCCCTTTGCATATTTTTCTACACCGATATTCCTTTCACTATAACTATTAATATCATTGGGATTGCCAATGGTTTCATCGCGTTGTGCAATTTTTATAGTACTGTCGATACTTACGGTCGGACTCAATTTAGCCGGAAGATTTAGGCTGTCATAAGTGTAATCCCAATCATCTAGATACTTTACATTGCTGTTGATAGAATAAGTGTCAATAAAAGAATTGCCTTTCCAGCTAAACCCTTCCCTCATCACTTCTTTCAACTTTACAAAGCGCAGATTATTTTCTACAAATTCTAAAGTATTGTCTGTTGATATCACCATGAAAGTATTATCGGGTATCCATGGCTGTAAAGAATTCTTGCGGATATAGCGAATAATGCGATAGGCAGGTCTTCCCAATCCATCAGTTATCAGTGCATCTACCTGATGTTTTATTTCATAGCTGACAACCGTATCCTTGGTGCCAAAATTGATGAATAAGGCAGAGTCTAATTTGTAAGTAATATACTTACCCACCTGTAAGGGGAAATAATCAGAAATCTTAGGTGGGTTAATAGTATCGGTGGATTTTTTACAAGCAGTAAAAAAAACCAAGACCATCAATGCCATTAAATAGGTAATCCTTCTCATAATACTGTAAGTTACTATTTATCCTGTTTTGCTGATTAAAAAGGGGGGGATAATTTATTGTAATAAGAGGGGCGAAATGTTCGATTGGCTGCTTTTATAAAATGGGAATAATTGGATTCCTTTCTATAATTCCTCCGCCAATTACATCGTCGCCCTCATAAAATACTGCACTTTGCCCTGGTGCCACGCCTTTTACATCTTCATAGAAACGAACAGTAAGGCCTTTTTCGTATGTATGCAGGGTGCTAAGTGCTCCTTTATCTTTATACCGAATTTTGGTGGTAGCTTCCATGCCTTCGGTAAGGCCCTCGTATTTTATCCAGTTGAGTTGGCCTACATTCATTTCGTGACGGTTGAGATCTTCTTCTTCTCCTAACACTACCGTATTGGTTTCCGGTATAATGGCAGTTACAAAAGCAGGTTTGCCCAATGCAATATCCAATCCTTTTCGTTGGCCTACTGTATAAAAAGGGTAGCCCTTATGCTTGCCTAATAAATTGCCGTTTTTATCTACAAAAAAACCGCCGGCAACTTTTTCTTCGAGCCCGTCAACCTTGCGTTTCAGAAATCCTCTGTAATCATTATCAGGAACAAAACAGATTTCATAGCTTTCATTTTTCTTGGCTAATTCAGGATAACCAAAATCATGTGCCATTTGTCGAATAGCTGTTTTTCGATAATTGCCCAAGGGTAATAGGGTCCTCTTTAATAAATCTTGTTGTAAACCCCATAATGCATAACTCTGGTCCTTGGTTTCATCTATTCCCTTACGCAAAAAATAGCGCTCATTGGTATGTTGCAATACCTGTGCATAATGCCCGGTAGCAATAAATTCACAATCCATGGCATCTGCTCTTTTTAGTAATGCCCGCCATTTAATATGCGTGTTGCACATTACACAGGGATTGGGTGTTCGGCCAGCGAGGTATTCTTCCACAAAATTTTCTATAACAAAATCACCAAACTCTTCTCTGATATCCAAAATGAAATGGGGAAAACCGTGTTCTACTGCAGCAGCACGGGCATCATTGAAACTATCTAAATTGCAGCATCCTGTTTCTTTTTTCCCTGTTGTACCCACACTACTGGCATAATCCCATGTTTTCATGGTGATACCTACTACTTCATAACCCTCCTTGTGCAGCATAAGGGCTGCAACGGTACTATCAATACCGCCGCTCATTGCCACCAATACTTTTCCTTTTCTGCTCATACTGCAAAGATAAGGCAGATTGGCTTGGGCTAATTTTCGGAATCGGGAAGAAAAGGGCAGGAAATTGATTACCCCTTTTTAAAAGCATTAATTCTGTACTATAAGCTTTCTGCTTAAATTGTTATATTGCAAATGCAGTTTATTATGAAGCATATTTTATTTGTAATAGTATTTATAGCACAGCTGTTTATTGTTCAGGGACAATTGCGAAAAAAGCTAAACACGCATTTATTTTTGCAATATACTGGCACTATAAAAGACCCTAACATGGGGAATAACCCATGGAGTATGGGTATTGGATTGAATCATACGATGAATAGCCGTTCATTGATAAAGCCAGTAATAGTGATGAGTGCTCATCTCTTCTTGGCAAGTGATAAAGTATTTCGCATGTTTCCTGATGGTAGTGAAATAAGCTCTATTTATACCATTGTTGATTTTTTAGGTGGGCCACTTATTTGTGCTTCAAAAAACTTTCAACTACAAATTCCCGGTGGCATCAGTTTTGTAAATGGTATTGCGAGGTGGGCCATTGAGCCCGGCATTAATTTATTAAGCAATCAGCAAAAGTGGAGATTACAGTTTTCATCAAAAACAATTTTTAACCGTATCAAGGGCTTGAAAGAAAATTATCGGGGGGTGGCATTTTCAATTGGACTGCGTTTATAATTTTACAGCACTATATTTCACATGGACGAAAAAGAAAAATATCAGGAAACATTTCAAACCTGGAATAAAGTGGCTGAATTGTATCAGCAACATTTCATGCAGCTTGATTTGTACAATGATAGTTATGATTTGTTTTGTGCATTATTGCCAACTGAAAGTCCCAGGGTACTTGAAATTGGATGCGGACCAGGAAATATTACACAATACCTCCTTGCAAGGTGTCCTACTGCAAATTGGCTGGGAATAGATATTGCTCCTCGTATGATTGAACTGGCAAGCATCAATAATCCAACCGCTGCTTTTCGAGTGATGGATTGTAGAGATATACAACAATTGACTGGGAAATACGATGCCATCGTTGCTGGATTTTGTATACCCTATCTGTCTGATCGGGATTGTGTGGCATTGATCACTCATATGAAAAATTGTATCCAACCGGGCGGAGTACTCTATATTAGTTTTGTAGCGGGTAATTATGATCAATCCGGTTTTCAAACAGGTAGTAGTGGAGACAGAACCTACTTTTATTATCACCCTTTGGCTTTTATTGAAAAGGAATTAATGTCTAATCAATTTGAAATCTGTCATCAGTTGGAAAAAACTTTCACTAGAAAAAGCGGTCAGTCGGAAATTCATACCATATTGATTGCAAAATGCTGCAAATAAATTATTCGTTTTGTTATGCCAGGTTATTTTATAAAATTAAAACCTATCTTCAATTGAAATTAAGATTCTCAATATTTACTATATATAAGTATTCAATTATGAAATGGTTAATTCTGCTGTTGGTATCAGTTAATATTTGCCAGTTTGGCAATGCCCAAAAATGGAATAAGTTCCGCAATGATACTATTTCATTTACTGCCCAATATCCGGAAAAATGGGTAAATTCTGTAAGAGAAGGAGGCGTAGTATTTTTCACTTCTCCTGCCGAAAACGACAATGATGCGTTCTATGAAAATATAAATATTCGTATGTCGGAAAACCCTGCATTTGGGGTGGAAGTACAAATTAAAGAAACCTTGCCTGCAGTACTGGAAAAATTAACTACACTCTTAGACGATTTTAAGGTGACTACACAGCGATTTTTTAAATGGAATGGTGAAGATGCTTGTGAGATAATTTATACTGGCAAAACCAAGGAAGAAGCTATGGAAGTAAAAATTACACAATGGCTTGGTTTTTCTAAAGGGCGGCTCTTTACAGCGACCTATACTTCTTTAGAAAGCAATACCATTTACCTAAAAGATTCTAGGAAAATATTGAAATCTATTAAGTTTTAAAATATAAAAAAGAATAGCAGTTTTATTCTTCACCTATTTTCCAAAAAGTCCCAAAAAGTCCCAGGTATTTTACTTTTTTAAATGGTTTCCGAATCAAAGGCCTTAGCGTATTGGTCGGTACCTTTTCTATGGGTTCGCAATAGCTTACTTTATCGATTGAAAATAAGTAATAGCTTAGGTGATTGCTAAATCCTGCAAAACAAATATTTTCTGCCTTCCCTTCTTTTTCCAGGTATTTTTTAAACTTCGCTGAATCAGGAACAGTGAATTTGGCAATCATGAATGCGATAAAAAAAATAATAAACAGCGTACTTCCTTTCATGTTAAATAATTTTTTGTAAAGTAATATTTATTTTTATCTATTGCGAATTAGTTTTTTAAGTTATACAGCACAGCGCAAAAGCAATGGGTGATTAAAGTAGTATTTTTAGGTACTGGCTTTGCATTTAATCAGGTGTTTTTTCTTAATTTGTATCCATTCTGTTTAATTTATTAACTGCATGAACGCAAAAGAAAAAGCTTTTCAGCAATTGGGAAAGCTGAAGTTGAATTACCCCTCCTCACTACCAGCAAGGCGTAATACTGAGTATGCCTATTCTCCTATTACCATTACCTGGTTTATCGCAAGTGTAGTTTTTTATATTATTTCCAAATGGATCAGCCCCTTTTTTTGGAATGGCATTGAGCAGGTATATCAAAACACCACATTGACAAATGCTGATATTTTGTTGGGAATTGCAGGTATTTTAGCTTTCATAATAGAGCCTGTAATATGGCAAAATAATATTTATGCAGCTTCGGTTGAGCCTGCAAAGTCCATGCCTTTTAAGCCTGCAATATTACAACCATGGTGGAAGGATGCACTTGAAATGTTTGTTTCTTTGCTTGTTGCTTTACTAGTCTCTTTTCCCTTCTCAATATTGATGATATTTAAACCCATTTTTCGCGCATTAATTTTATACAGCAGTTTCAATTACCTGCACTTAATGGGGCCCACTGGTAATGAAATGGGCTTATTCAACCTGATTGTTGGGCTAGATGTATTGTTTTATTATCTAGGAATGGTCTTTCCATCCTGGAAGTATAATCCTTTGCGTTTGTTGGGTAGCCTTTTGCATATAAATAGTCAATCATGGGTTCAAATACTGCCCAAATTTTTAATGATTTTGCATGCTGCTATTATTTATTCTTTATTACTCAACCTGACTCACTATTCGATTAATTCGGTAACTAGTTCGGAGGATTGGTATATGTTAACTATGTATTGGATATTATTCACTGTATATACCCGATTCTCTTTTTTACCAGACGATTTCGACCTCCTGTTAACTTTGAAAACAATGCCTTTAAAATACATTGTAATTAATATATTTATTTTTGGTTTGTCGTATTGGAGTTTTCTTCAACCTTTTTTGTAAACTGATGTATTGTTAATTATTTCTCTTTTTCCAGCACTTCAAAGCTTCTGCTGACAGTTACCCCGTTTTCATCTACCAGGGTAATAATATGCTTGCCAGGCAAGGGGTTGAGTGACAATTGGTGGAAGTTTTGGGTAGTGCCCACAAATGCATCATCCAGACTCCAGAATATTTTTGAACTACTTCGTCTATGCGCCGCCGTGAAAATAGTACGCCCTCTCTCCCCATTGATTTCCAGCGGTACATATATTTTGGCATCCTGCGAAGGATAGATAATCTCCATTAGTTTTCCTGTTTCTGCAAAGGCACATCCTTCCTTGAAAGGAGGGAGTGTTTTGTAATCAGCATTTTTTTGTTTGTAATAGAATTCCATTGCAGGCGAAAGGATAAACCAACTGCGGTGCTGCATACTGGTAGGACTAGCGCATTGTTCTGTTACCCTAAACTGACCACTTGCATCCAAATGAATGATTTTGTGGTAAGGGCAAAGTGGCGATTTAAGGGCATTCGGCGGCATCAATAAAGTATCTACTTCGTTGCAATCTGTATTAGCCCTGAATCCAGATTGCCGGCAAACTGGTACATAACTAAAACTATAACTTGGTTTTTCCCACCAGGTAGCCGAAGGCAATAATCGAAAAATTTCGAATAATATCGGAGCTGCTGTTTGTACACCAACTAATCCTGGCCTTCCTTCTCCATCTGTATTGCCTACCCAAACTGCTACTACATTTTTTGGAGTTACACCAATTGCCCAACCATCCCTAAAGCCAAAACTTGTACCTGTCTTCCAGGCAATTTTTTGTGAAGCATTGAATTGTTGCCAGAGACCTTCTTCACCTGGCCGCATCACTTCCTGCATGGCTTGGAAACTAAAATAAATCGATGTGGGATCTAGCGGTATAGTGGTATTTTTAGGGGAAGGACCATTGTCATTTATCCTATATCGTGGTGCATGAAAATCATTGGCGTCGATGCTTCCTCTATTTTTTTTGGCGTGATTCAATGCTCTTGCCATCGAGGCATAAACACCTGCCAAATCCCACATGGTTACCTCACAGCCACCTAATATCAAACTTAATCCATAGGTATCTGCTGATCTGTTTAAAGTACTGATGCCTACTTGTTGTAGGGTCTCATAAAAACGTTGGTATTTGTATAATTGTAATTCCTTTACTGCAGGCACATTCAAACTTCGGGCCAAGGCCTTATTGGCTGGCACTGCTCCATCATAACTTAAGTCGAAATTCTGTGGCGAATAACTACCAATTTGTGTGGGTATATCGGGAATGATGCTATTGGGTAATAGAAGCCCATCACTTAACATGGCAGCATAGAGGATTGGTTTTAGTGCACTGCCCGGACTTCTTCTTGCAGCAATTACATCTACATCCGCTTCCATTTCTTTATTAGAAGGATCTGTAATATTTCCCACATATGCTAAGGTGTTTCCTGTTTCAACATCTAATACCAATGCACAGGCATTGTTGATGCCATTTCCTTTTAATACAGCATGGTGTTGGGCAATAATAGTAAGTAGGTTTTTTTGTAATTCCCCATCCAGCGTAGTTTTTATTTTCGTGTAAGGGTTATTGTTAGTTTTTTCTTTGATAAATCTTTGCAATAAGTGCGGCGCCAATTGTGGCAATGCAATTGGATTGCCTGGTAATGGCTCTAGCTTCGACAAATCACAGGTGCTCTGATCAATCTTTCCTGCAAGCTTTAGTTGATCGAGCAGCGTATTCCTTTTTTTCAAGAGCACATCCCTATTTTTACCAGGATGTACCAATGCGGGTGAATTGGGTAATACGGCCAGTGCAGCCATTTCGCCCCAACTAAGTTTATCGGGACTTCGGCCATAATAGCGCCAGGAGGCAGCATCCAATCCAACTACATTGCTTCCAAAGGGAGCATTGCTGGCATAAAGTGCTAAGATTTTTTTCTTAGAATAGGAAAGTTCTAGCCTAAACGCCAGAATGCTTTCTTTGATTTTATTCCAGATATTTCGATGATCATTTTTTTCACTTAACCGCATCAACTGCATACTGATAGTGCTTCCTCCCTGCACAACCTTTTTATTTTTAATATTCTTGATGACGGCTCGCCCTAAAGAAATAGGGTCAACCCCTGGATGTTTAAAAAAGCGTTTGTCCTCAAAGGTTAAAATGCAATCAATAAATTTTTGTGGTACTTCTTTGTTGAAGGGAAATCGCCATTGCCCATCGGTTGCAATAGTAGCATTTAATAACTGACCATCTTTGTCTTCAATCACATAGCAGGTAGGGGTATTAAAAAGGCGGGAAGGTAATGAAAGCCAAAACCAAATTAGCATGGCCAACAAAAGCAATATTTTTATTTTACTGCCTACACTTAATTTTTTATTGATATGAGGTATGAATTCTTTCACTGGTAGTAGTATGCTCGTATAAAGCCCAATAGGTAAAAAAACACTGATAATACTGTTTTGCAAAATACGTTTGTATTGAACGTTGCAAGTTGAACAGTATTATCAGTGACTGTATATTTTTAAGGTTGTACGATTTCAATCCATTTGCCGTTAACGCCGGCACTGATATTATTATCGTACATGGCCTCACAGAATACACCTGGCAAGAAGAAGCGCCCTAGATAGGATGCATTCAGTTGCACATAATAAGTGCGGGTTTCATTTTGATTGATGTTGAAATAAGTATAAATGCGATCATCCCTTATGTCCTGATAGGAAACGGTAGATGATTTATAGGCAGATTCTCCATCCATCATTCTTGCATTTAAAATTTCCCATCCACTTGGGAATATCTGTGTAAGCGCCATATCATGGTACCAGCCTCGGTTGCCTGGGTTTTTGATGACCACTTTCGCAATAAAATCTGTACCCTGACTTAATTTATTTACATCAATGGCCTTTCCATCCTGCGATAAATAACTTACGTTCATTTGTAAAACAGCCGGGTTATTATTTACTTTCAAACTATCTCCTGCCAATGGTTGGCCCGACGTAATCAATCGGAGGTAAAGGGTATTATTGCCATTATTTTTAATGACCACATTTGTATTGCTGCTGGTAAACAATACTGGTAATTGGCGCAGGTATGCATTAACGTTAAGACTTACCGCTTTTCCATTGATACTTCCACTGGCTATAATTTTTGCACCGCTTGGGTTTTTGCCGCAAAATTTGGCAATAGCGATTAAACTATAGGCTGTTGTTTGCGTACTATACCAATTGTCTTGCGATAATTTAGCAGCGATACTTCCCAGTAATTCTTCTGCTTTTGTTCTTTTCTTTAAAAGCGTTAGTGTTTCCAATACCATGGCCTGGTCCCTTAAATCAGAGCCAAAGGTAAATCCTGGATTAAGTCGGGTTTCGAAACTAGTAGGTAAACCGCTCATTAAATCCAATGCAGTGTTTTCCTGTCCTGCTAATTGGTAAGCAGCAGCTAAACGCCATTTTGCTTCCACCGTTAAATACTTGAATTCTTTTAACCGATTCATTGCACCTAATTCTGGCGTTTTGGCCAGTGCTAATGTATATAATCGATAAGCTTGAGAAAGGTCGGCGCCATAAAAATTACTTGCATTGGGTATCCAACTGTTGGCCCTTCCTTTTTGATAGTTTCTCCATTGTTGTAATAAGTAGTCACTTACAAAATAACCATTGTTCTGTGCCTCAATTAAAAAATGCCCAGCATAATTGGTTCCCCAATCATCACTTTCATTTCCACCGGGCCAGTAACTAAATCCTCCATCGGGTCTTTGGAAATTTTGAATTTTGCTAATGCCTGCTTTGATGTTTTTTTCTATTTGAGCTTTTTTAAATTCATCCAAGTCGGTCAATTGATTTAATACCAATTGTGGGAATACAGCAGAGGTTGTTTGTTCAATACAACCATGTGGATATTCTATCAAGTAAGAAAGCCTCTTTTGTAAATTCATGGAAGGCACACTGGAAATTTCAATACTCGAACTAGAATTTGCTGCAACACCAATAGGTAATGCAGTAGTATTCCATTGTTGACCCGGAGCGAGCGTCATCGCAATTACACTTGTAACAGGTGGATTAGGATTTCGAATATCCAGTTCCACTTCATAACTGGCTTTTTCAGATCCTGCATTGGCTACTAGTTTTACTTTGCCTATGCCTGTATTTGGTTTTACCCTTACATCAAAATAGGCCATTTGTTCACCTATCTGACTGAAACTAATATTTTGTGTATTAGTTCCTACTACTTCCAAATAGGGATTCGCCTGTAAGGAAAGGGATACATTATGGATATTATTTTCCATTGCAAATACAGTCACCGGTAATTTGATGGTTTCGCCAGGGCCCAATACTCTCGGCATGGTCGCCAATAACATCAATGGTTTTTTAACAGTAATTGTTTTTTCTGTCATTCCATAGCTGCCATTGTGTGCAGCCACTACCATTGCCCTTACAGAACCAATATAATTCGGTAATGTAAAACTTTGTTTTTGGGTTTGATTTTTATCCAAGTGGAAGGGCCCTAGGTATTGTACTACTGGTTTAAAACGGTTGGCCGTTTTTTGTTTGCCGGTTCCCAGTTCTGCATCACCACCAATAGTGAGTATTCTTTCCAAATCACCTCCCCATGCGCCAATTACATAATCGTACATATCGAAGCTTTTTACACCAAGTGCTTCTCTCGCATAAAATGCATCATGCGGGTTAGGTGTTTTGAAGCGGGTAAGATCGAGTAAGCCTTCATCAACAATGGCTATAGAATAGGTCATTTCTTTGCCGGATTGTTCACTAACGGAAAAGGCTACCTGCTGTTCAGGTCGGATGCTGGAAGCGATATTCAAAACCGGGTTCAACACTGTATTCTTATCTTCTACAAAAATGGGCACGGAGCCATACATCCTAATCGGCAGGTCATTGATGGTTTGTGCATGTGGTTGCAATAGGCTGACGGTAGCATAAATATTGGGAGCCATTGATGCCTCCGTTTTGAATTTGATGACGGTTTGCCCAGCACTTGTTTCTTGCCAGAATGTTTTAATTACTTTGCTGCCATTTTCAAGACTTACCAGTACTCTGCCATCTTTGCTACTCGGAATATTCAGGATTACTTCTTCACCTACATTGTATTTTTCTTTGTTGGGCTTAAAGGAAAGCATTGCTGCGGCAGATTGATCATCATTGCCAGCCCTGCTTTGCCAGCCCGGTTCATCAATATAAAATGCTGTACCGCAGGTATGACCGCTTTTCAAATCTTTTACTAAAATCAAATAACGGCCCCATTCGCTTTCGGAAGTTCCAAAACTCCATTGGCCACGGCCATTATTCAAACTAATGGTTTCTTTCTTAAGTAATTTATTGTATTCGTCCTGTGTGAAATTGCTAAGATTGTCACCGTTATTATCCCACCACCAACGCCATTGAATACGATAGTACTGTACTTCTACTTCATTATTGCCTGATAAAAGATTTCCTTTATTATCTACATTAACAATTTGTATCGTGTGTTTTTTTCCTGCCAGTAAATAATCAAAAGGTTTTTCACCATCTGGTAATTTAATGCCTGCATAACTATTATATGGGCTAAAAGGAATGGTCATATTATCAATACTGAATGATCCGCCTGGTTCAAATACTTTTACCACTAAATTGGCATTAAGCATACCAGGGGCAGCCTCGTCAATTTGAAAATCAGTTTTTAAATTAGCATTACCCGATTCATCCAGTGAGCCTTCAAAAATTGTTTTTTGTAAGGTGGAATAATTGCTGGTTGGATTATCGAAATCAAATCCAGCAAATTTGGGAAACTGTGTTTTTCTGGCATAGAGGGATGCATCAATCTTTGCTTTTAGATTTTTACCAGGGGCACCAAACAACCATTTGGCATTGATGATACCATTGCTTGTATTGCCGGCGCCTAGTTGTGG
>CALRKF020000090.1:0-12294 GCA_943367825.1 Chitinophaga pinensis | reverse complement strand
CATCAAACATGCCATGCAACTCACTCATGTGCTGCGAAGCACGAGGCGCTTTTACATGTCTTACTGCTTCAGGCAGATAGGTTAAGCTGGTAATGACAGTTTTATCCTCCTTATTTGAACTGGCATATAAATTGGTTGGATTATTTTTTTCATAATCCTGTGTACTAACACCAACATTACTTCTAATCACCATATGCTCTAAACTTTCCCCATCCCGATCGCGCATTTTTGATTTGTCGCCACTGACCACTTCATCGCCTTGCACCAATACAGGTACTGGAATAGGTTCATAGCGCAAATATTTAATGCCGGTTCTAATTAAATCTGTACTGTTTTCGGGTAATACATCATGTGGTAATCCATTGCCTGCAATATCTACTGTTCTTACCTTAACACGATATGATTTGCCAAAACGCAATTTGGGTAAAGTTTTTGGAGCAGGTGAAGTATTTACCTGTAATCGAAATGGCACTTCATTATTGAGTTTGTATTTTTTCTTTTCCTCCTCATCTGAATTAATATGAAACTCATCCTTACCATCATTCATTCCCTTTCCGGGTTTAGGCACCGATAAACTCCAGCCTTCCCACCTCGCCAATACCTCATTTACTTTTTCATGCTGATCATCTTCTTCATTATCGTCCTTTGTTAAGGCCAAGTGAATACAACCTTCATCCAATGCTTCATTCGCAGTTAATGCTATGGTCTCTGCATTGCCCAATACAGGCGCAAATTCATAGGTATTTTTTCTTTTATGCAATGAATACCAAGTATTGGGTTTGTCCTCATATGCCACATCCATGCGATAACCATGTACCAAATCATCTGCATACAGAATTTCGGTTGCTATAGGAATAATAACCGGATTGACCATCGCCTCTTTGATTGGTTTAATATTGGCAAGCATGGTCGATTTTCTAACGGCAATATCTTTTGTATTGATGGGTGCACCGACGGCTTTATTAAATAATTGTTCGCTCTTCAATGCTTTTATAGGATTAATCAATTGAGCATGAATGGTAACATTATCCAATAATTTTTTATTAAGTTGTTCGGCTAATCCGTTTTTAACTAAGCCAATACCCGAACTTCTTAAAGTAGGCATTCCCTCGTCTCTGTCCTCTTGTTCATCTTCCTCTTTGGCTACAGGCGTTTCATTGTTATCCAATGGTGTAAACAATAAAAAATTCGATTTCTGCACTAGCATCTTGGCCATATTGGTATAAATCGTATCCGCATGTGCTGTTAATTTCATTGCTGCCGCATCTGTATCAAAAGTAACCACAGAAAAATCGCTGCTATTTACTTTTAGCATACCCTTGCTAATATAACTGCCAGGCTTAGCCGCAGTATAAAAATGAGTGGCGCTAGCTTCATATGCTGTAGCAGGACTACTTACTTGTATATCGTTGGCAAAACCCATATTCGCAGGGAGGATTCTTACAGTGCCATTGCCAGCTATTGGTGCGGAGGGTAATTCAAAATCAATGATCAACCCCAACTTACGCATGATAACAGGATAAGAAGTAATGATTGACAAAATATCATGGTATTCAAATTCGGGCTGCTTGATAAATGGTGGTGCTTTTGTTAGCCCTTTTTCATTGACAGAATGAAAATTTTGAAACTGCCCAAAATCCAAATCTACATTGGGCTGTGTGGCAAATGGTATAAATTTATTTTGAGTTAATTGTTGCTTAGCATTGACTCTACCAGTATTTGTTTTCTTTAAAAAATCACCGAGCTGAGCATCTCTGCGCTGATTGGTCAATGGCTTGGTCTGCGTCAATTGAACTGGTGCAATACCATCTAATTTTTTCCATTCATTGGTATAAAAACTAGCCTTGGGCAACTCATTCATTTTAAGGTTACCTAGTTCTTTATATGCATCCAAGACAAAATTGGCAACATGTGTAACTGGATAAGATTTCAATACCAGTTTGCTAATATCCAATGGTGCAAATCCATCTACTTTAATATTATCATAAAATAATTTACTGTACAAAGCAGGATTCCAGTTACTGGTAACTGGTTTAATTTCTTTGGGTGCAGTATTGCCCCACTGCACAAAAAAGATAGTCTGCTGCAATTTATCCATCCATTGTAAAATATCCGGAAAGGAAGAAAGCCTGCTATTCATGGCTGCTTCCAATTGAATATTCATGACAGCACTTAACATCCATTTACCTGTTTTATAATCTTTCCAGGGAGAGGTAGTGATAATAATTTTTTGTGACATACTATTGTATTAGAAGTGGTACTTATTAGGTTATAATTTCATTTTAGGCAGCAAAACTATCAGCATATTGCAGCCAATTTTCTTCGCTAATCATCATTCCGAAAGTTGGATCAGCACCTGCCCCTGCAAATTCTTTGGTAGTGGTTAATTTCACTGTTTTACTGAACATAAACACTTCCACTTTAATTTTTAGCTGAGCAGTTCCCCAAACACGCTTGATTTTTTCCTTACCATTTACGGTGCCTATTTCTCCTGCCAATGTCAATAAAAATTCTATTGAAGCAGTAATTAATCCCAATACACAAACAGCCCCATTGATTCTTACATAGCCTTCAATATTGTATTGTTTAGTATCGTCGTCCAGTACAGTAACTTTAAAATAAATACCACCCATGATACTTACTGCACCACTGGCAACTCCTAGATTCAATGAAACAGCAGCTCCAAATTCCAATGCGGCCTCCAGTGAACGTAAGCCCTTCATATCAAATTCAATGGCAAAAAAGCCTCCGCCTCCAAGCGCTGATACAGTTAATGTAAAGGGTTGTTGCTTTTCGCAAAAATTAAAACGCATGCTCATTGGATCACCTGTAAAAGGCAGGTTAATGGAAGCACCCAAATTTATATTGCGAAGCGTGAATGCTCCTAATTGAATATCGGGTAAGGCCAAGGTATAACCTGTGGTAACGCCTTCCATAGTGATATCCAAATAAGGAGGATCACTGAATCCATCTGCCGGAATGTATTTTTGTAACTCATTGACAAAAGTCAAAGGGCCCAAAAATTCCAATGGCTGATTGGTCATCTCAACAGTAATATCCAATTTAGCATTACTGCCTGTTTTAAACCCTACTTTTTTGAAATTAACGGCAGCTAGTTTCGCAATTTCAATGGAGAAATCATTGATATAAGAATCTACTGTCAGTAAGCTTTGTTTACTACTGTCTTTATAGCGATATAAATTACTTTCTACTTTTAAAGAAGACCCTGCCTTTGGATGGAATTTAAAAAAGGCACAATTGAAATCCTGCAAGGTGGCTCCGCTCCATATATACTGTGTAATATTTGCTTTGTCTGTTTCAATATTTTTCAAAGCTGGAATGGGCGACTGCACGGTATCACCTGATAGTATAGCAGCCGCATTAGTGGCCAGTTTAATAATATCTTTTAATTGAATGACACCAAAAAGTTTCGCAGAAGTATCAAAATAATTGGTAGGGTTAAAACTCAGGTTTTGTAAATCGTTCACAGCACCGCCTACAGCACCCAATGTTTTAGAAAGTGCCGTGATGCCAAAATTAGGAGAAAGACTTCCCCCGGTTTTATTACTATTGCCGTTGAAATTAACAGCTTGTACCTGTTTTAGTTTGGCAAAAACATTTCCCTTATTCTTATCATCTACCAAAGTAACTGTCTGGGATACACGCTTTCCGGTGAGGTTTTCCACGGCCGCAATAAATATATTGATACCAGCGGTACCTGGTCTAAACCCTGGCGATTCATCGGCTGTAAAGGTGGCATTAAACGAAACAGTTTCAGTTTCAAATTGAGTATCTCCCTTTGTCTTACTACGCGCCAGACTCAGGGTTTGATTTCTAAAACTTACTTTAAAATATTTTTCATTAGCCGGATTATTATAGGCTGCACATAATTTTATGATATTGCCGAACTGATATCCATTTCCTTCCACTGTAACATTGGTACTCACAAATACCAATGGCATTTCAAAATTCTGTTCATTGCCATCCAAATCATAACCCCTTAATTTAAAAAAGAAAGGCTTTCCATTGACAAAAGGCATAAACTGATGATCTAATTGTGTATCAGTATTAAGTGTACAGAATGTTTGCGTTATTGTATCTATAGTTGGAGTAGCAGTGCTGATAAATTGAATCGTTGAAAACGGGAATTCTTTAAAATTTCCATTCACCGGATTGTAGGGATTGTATTTTTTCTCTTCCTCATTGATGACTATAAAATAACGTTGATAGTTAGCCGCAAAATTATCTTTTGGTTTCCTTTCTGTAATCCTTACCAGAGAAGCTTCATGACCAAAGGGCAACATATTACCAGCATATACTACTTCCACATAATGATCCCTTGCCATGGTGGCAATATGTTTCCATTTCAACAGATTCAAACTACCCAACATAGCCGCGTCCTGCAATTCTTTTCTTTTTACCAGCATCTCGGCGTCTAGCCATGCCCCCATGCAGGTTAGCATTAGATTATTTACCTGTACATTTTTAGGAACATATTTGCTAATGGAGAAGTTACTGCTTTCATGCACTATACAATGGCGGTCGTCATTATACAATGCAGTTACGAATTTATTATTAGGGTTAGTCCCATTGTTTTTACTTCCATCCGGACTATAATCCCTTTGCGGTTTTAACTTCCAATCCCCACTAATGTCGGTACCCCATAAAGCCCTTACTGTTTTGATACCTTTGGTAGCCTTGGTCATGTCAGGTTTTCCATCGCAGTTAGTACTATGCAAGCGGCTATGCCATAGCTCGTAAGTGGCCACAGCCTTACCTTTCAGGTCCTCCCTATTTTTTAATACATGCTCATGCTTCCATGCTGCATATTGATTTGGTGAAAGAAATAGTCGATAAGGCATTTCAATCGATGTTTCTGTTTCATCAATTGGCCTGGGCGTTTTACCAAATTTTAAATTGGCTATAGCTGCAGCGATATTACTTTCGGCTTCTCTTTGATTGGATGTTGCAGCAGCAGGCAGTGTTCTTTGCTGAATAATTTTAGCCTCTTCTTTTGTAGCTCCACGCATCTGTTGATTTAGTTGCACCTGACGTTGAAGCGTATCCGCATTTATAGCAGGATTGCGTATTATTTTAATACCTGCATTGCTAATTTGATTGTTATTGGCATTGGCAGCTACAGGCTGATTATTTTGTTCGTTGATGGTACGGGGAATAGTTATTTTATCGAGGTCTAATACATTGATGTAAACGGGTAAATCATCTTTTACCGAATACACGGGGGCACAGGTAGCCCTATTATTTACTTCGATGGTATAATCGCTCCAATTCAATAAAGTTGCAGCATTCAAATCAATTTGTTGTTTGGAACTGGGGATACTAAAAACTAAGCGACTATTACCTGAAATATAAGTTTTAGCGGCTTGAGTGATTGTTTCAGATTGCAAGGGTTTTGCATTGGAAGTATTATTGTCATTTTTCTCCTTATTCAAAGCATCTATGGCCACTGCATCAAAATTTGCCTGCCCGCCCTCACCTCCGCTTTCTTCATAAGCTTGTTCGGCAATACTTTGAGGAGGAAAAGTTACAATCAATAAATTGGGAGTACCAGTTCTTTGTAATGATTTACCATCAGCAGCTTTACGGTAACCGATATATTGCAGGTTCAACTCCAACATATCCTGTGGTCGAAATAAAGTCAACTCTACCCTGTCTGCAAAATAATGAGCAGCTCGTTTTAAATCAGCATCTATATCACCCGAATTATTGCTGTATAATTTACCAGCACTTAATCCGGCACCGATGCCCATCATCTTTAAAAATAATCTCCTGGATTTTTGTGTAGGAATTTCCGCTTCAATAGAAGAAGATGTTGCTTTTTTTCGGTTGAAAAAGGTCATAGCAAGTTGATTTGATGCTATGAATTTAATTAAAATGTGCTATCAATTATTAGAGGCAACACAATTGTGCATAAATTATCCATAAATAGAAAAAGCCATTCCTTTTGGAATGGCTTTTCTTTATTAGTTACGAAGAAATTAAGCAACTTCAACATCAGCACCTGCTTCAGTCAATTTTGTTTTCAAATCTTCAGCGGTTGCTTTATCAACACCTTCTTTAACTGGTTTTGGAGCACCATCAACTAGATCTTTAGCTTCTTTCAAACCTAAGCCAGTTAATTCTTTAACAATTTTAACTACTGCTAGTTTGTTAGCACCTGCACTCTTCAAAATTACATTGAAAGAGGTTTTTTCTTCAGCAGCGGCTGCGCCACCACCTGCATCACCACTAACTACTACTGCTGCAGCAGCTGGTTCAATGCCGTATTCTGTTTTCAAGAATTCAGCTAATTCCTGTACTTCTTTTACTGTTAAGCTTACTAAGTTTTCAGCTAATGCTTTTACGTCTGCCATGTTGTTTACATTTTTTCCGCCTTCATAGATTTATCTCCGGCGGATGGTTATTAAAAAAATAATTTCCTTTTTAAAACTGCTGCTTATTCTGCAACAGCTGCTTCGGCCGCTTCAGGCCTGTTTTGCAAAGCACCAATAACACGTTGAATAGGTGATTGCAACAATCCGATTACTTCTCCAATCAATTCGTTCTTCGTCTTGATTTTGGTTAAGTTAACCAATTGATTATCGCCTACAAATACATCGCCATTGATGAATGCAGCTTTAAGTTCCGGTTTTTCACCTTTGCTTTCTTTCCTAAAACCACTTAAAATCAAAGCGGGTTCTTTAGGGTTTTCGCTAAATAATAAAGCGGTCACCTTATGCAAAGAATCGTATACACCTGCGTATTTTTCAGCATCAATACTTTCCAATGCTTTTTTAATCAGGGTATTTTTAGCCACTTTCATTTCCACTTGCTTATTAAAGCAATGGCGACGAAGCTGTGTTACCTGTGCTACGGTTAAGCTTTCTGTATCGGTAATATAGAAGTTGTTGTACTGACTGAATTTGCCCTTCAGCACTTCAATTACTTCGTTTTTTTCCTGTTTTGTCATATTAAATATTTTTTGGGATAAACCTGCTGCTATCACTAGCAGTTGGGTAGCTCCTAGTTATGAACAGATTTAGTGTCAATAATAATACCCGGACTCATGGTGCTTGCCATGTGAACGCCTTTCAAATAAGTACCTTTTGAAGTAGAAGGTTTTAATTTGAGGATAGCATTAATTAGCTCCTGGCTATTTTCAGCAATTTTTTCCGGTGTAAAACTGATTCTTCCGATAGATGCATGGATAATACCCACTTTATCAACCTTAAAGGCAATTTTACCACCTTTCAAATCATTAATGGCGCCGGCTACATCATTGGTAACAGTACCTGTTTTAGGATTCGGCATCAGGTTACGAGGCCCTAATACTTTACCCAATTTACCAATCTTAGGCATTACAGAAGGTGTAGCTACGATAACGTCAACACCTGTCCATCCACCTTCGATTTTGGTAATGAATTCATCCAAGCCAACAAAATCAGCACCAGCTGCTTTAGCTTCTGCTTCTTTATCAGGCGTACAAAGTACTAATACAGATTTGGTTTTACCAGTACCATGTGGTAAACTAACGGTACCGCGTACTGCCTGATCTGCTTTCTTTGGGTCTACACCCAATTTAATATGAAGGTCAATTGAACTGTCAAATTTGGTGCAATTGATTTCTTTTACTAATGTAGAGGCTTCTTTAAGGGAATAAGCTTTGTTCTTATCCACCTTAGTTTCGGCAACTTTTCTTTTTTTCGTAATCATTGTCTGTTATTTAAGGTGTGATAAATTAATTTTTTTCCCAAGGAGCTTTTCCATCAACAGTTAAACCCATACTGCGTGCAGTACCAGCAACCATGCTCATTGCGCTGTTTAGCGTAAAGGCATTCAAGTCGGCCATTTTATCCTGAGCAATTGCTTCAATTTGCTCCCAGGTAACCTTACCCACTTTTACACGGTTAGGTTCTTTACTACCGCTTTGCAATTTGGCTGCTTCCAACAACTGAACAGCAGCAGGAGGTGTTTTGATAATAAAATCAAAAGACTTATCAGCATAAACGGTGATTAATACGGGAAGTACTTTCCCTTGTTTATCTTGGGTTCTAGCATTGAATTGCTTACAGAACTCCATGATGTTGATACCTTTAGAACCCAGTGCAGGTCCGATCGGTGGTGCAGGATTGGCTTGTCCTCCTTTACATTGGAGTTTGACATAGCCTGTAATCTCTTTGGCCATTTTTAAAATTGTTTTTTGGTGATAGCGTCAATACTTTATGCATTGACTCCCAAAGCCTTCTCCGTTAAACGGAGGATGTCAAGAACTTTAAGGGCTGCAAAGGTAATAAGAATTTTGAATAATTGACAGTATTTCTGGAAGTTTTTAAGGAAAAAAGGGCGTAAAATGCAGGCTGATAGGGTTATCCACAGTGCATCTGAGCATATTTATCCTTCCAAACACTAGTATTTGTAAAAATAAATATTATTTTCACCACCTTATGAGAAAAATAACAATCAGTACAGCCATACTGCTGTACACCTGCATGGCAGCAGCCCAGCAATTGCATTTTACGTCCCAGTATTTATTGCATAACAGTATGTACAACCCTGCAGCAGCAGGCATTTCTGGTAAAAATACACTTGGCATGAGTTACCGAAACCAATGGTCATCCTTTCCTGGTAACCCTAAAACCTTTATGCTGTATGGCGATTTCGCCCTTCAAAAGTTGAACGCCGGCTTGGGTGCCTATTTATATCGCGATGTAACCGGGCCAACCAGTCGTACTGGCCTGCAATTGGCTTATTCCTATCAGGTAAAACTGAATGATGATAAAGCTAGGTTAGGACTAGGACTAGAACTCCGGGTATTGCAATTTGCTATTGACAAGGGCAAATTAACAGATGCTTTAGCCAACGATCCGGTATTATCTGGGTCAAGCAATAAAATGGCACCAGATGCAGGCGCAGGTATCTATTTTACCAATGGAAAATTAAGTGCAGGCCTGGCCGTTAGTCAATTGATTGAATCCAAATTAACCCTGGCTAACGTAAGTGGCACCAACCTAAGAGCTAAGCTCTACCGCCATTACAACCTTACAGCTAGTTATCAATTGCAAACAGGCGAAAACATTTACCTGATCCCTAATTTCATGTACCGACTGGCAGAACACGCTCCTGCTGAATTAGACCTTGGATGCAAATTAGACTACCAACAAAAAATTTGGTTTGCCCTCGCCTATCGCGATAAACAATTTTGGAGTGTACAAACAGGCTTTAATATCATGAATAGAATCGGACTGGGCTATTCCTACGACTATTACCTTACTCCATCCACATTAGAAAACGGAGGCTTTGCAGCACATGAATTCAGCCTGCGTTTTGACTTAAAAAAATAATTTATTCTCCCTAAACCTTAACTATTTGAAATGGCCAAACAATTATTAAAATTCATCCCACTACACTTACTATTCCTACTTACACTAAATAATTTGCATGCTCAGTTTGTACCTGTAAATGTTACAGGTTTTAACCAGGATGGTATAGCAGAAGGAGGTACAAGTTCATTAACCAATACTACCATGTCCTTGGATGCTTTTCCCGCATCCAATAAAGTAATGTATACACAAAATTTTAGAACTTCGGCCGGGCTTGGAGGAGGTGGAATACCCAATAATGGTACCATCACCGACGCAGCAGGTACTTACCAATTAGCTGCTAATGATGCCAATAATGTGTTGTTATTACAACGCAATCAAAATGCCGATTTAACCCTTTTAACACCCGCTTCATTTAGTACCATTCGAATACTTGGCTTTACAACCGAGGGTAGTTCGCTGGTAAATATTAAACTTTATTTTTCTGATGGCAGCATTACCAATGCTGTGACAGGTTACTCATTGGGTGATTGGTTCAATGGCACAACCAATTTGGTTTTATCTGGCTTTGGCAGGTGTACTCGTGCCACTCCAGCTTCCGGTGCAGATGGTTATAGCACAAACCCTAGAATGTATTATATAGAAATTCCGTTGACATGTGCTGATAGAAATAAAGTGTTACAAAAAATCAATTTCGCCAATGCTACTACTGCTGGAAACAATGCCCCTTATCCCAATAGTATATTTTTGGCCGTATCTGGTAAGGCGACCACTCCTACCACGGTAAGCACTGCAGTTACACCTGCCTCTTGCAGCACTACAGGTTCAGCAACACTTACCATTACTGGCACATCCAATCCTTACTCCGTTTCCTGGAATACCAATCCTGTACAAAGCGGTCTTTCTGCTACCAATTTGGCCCCAGGCAATTATATAGCTACTGTCACCGATGTCAATAACTGCGTTTCTACTTACCCGATAGTAATAAATTTGACTAATAATTTAACTATGAACAACAAGGCAGATACCAGTATTTGCTTTGGCGCTTCTTTTAATGCCAATATTATCAGCAATGCAAGTTCTTATAGCTGGACACCTACTACTGGTGTTAGTAATAGTACTATTGCTAATCCGGTTTTATCTCCAACCAACACTACCACTTATACAGTAACTGGCAGCACCGGAACTTGTACCATCAACAAAAGCTTTACCGTTACAGTAGCCCAGGCTATCAATGTAAATGCTGGTCCTGATGCCACTATATTAAGTGGTGGCAGCACGCAATTGAATGGCGCTGGTCCTGCAGGCACTTATGTATGGACGCCTGCTATCGGATTAAATGCCAGCAATATTCTAAATCCGGTTGCAAGCCCAGCCACTACTACTACTTATACCTTGCGTATAACTACCGGTGGAGGTTGTACGAATACAGATGCAGTATTGGTAACCGTAATACCCTATTGCGTTAAACCATTAAATGCCTTTACACCCAATGGCGATGGCATTAATGACAAATGGTTTGTTACCAATGGTAATTGTACTAAAAATATAAAGGCAATGGTGTTTAATCGTTATGGCACCAAGGTATTTGAATCAAATGATTATAAAAATACCTGGGATGGCACTTATAAAGGCAAGGCCTTGCCAGATGCTACTTATTATTATACGTTGCAATTCACTTTATTAAATGATGCAGTGGTGAATACAAAGGGGGATGTTACTATTCTCAGATAATTCGAAAAAGTCATTTAAAAAATTAAGCCCTGCAAAACTGGGCTTAATTTTTTATGCTATATTTTTTACCAACTACTTCCGCCTCCGCCGCCAAATCCACCGCCGGAGAATCCTCCTCCTCCACTACTCCAACTTCCTCCACTACTACCACTACTGCTGGGGGTGCTATAAAAATTTTCACTCATTTTATTCATGCTATGATCCAAACTATTCAAAAACATATAGGTGGTAAATCCATGGTAGTTTCCCACATACCAATTAGGTGGAGGCACATCCAAATTTTTTAATTTATCCTTCCATTTATCTGCCACATCAAATACAATAGCAAAAGGAAGTACCTTATCAAAATAATGTTCATCCTCCTTTAAAAACTGCTCTAAGCGGGGTTGCTCAACTTTTTGAATGAATTCTTTAAAGCCAGCTAAACGTTGATACAATTCATTTCCTTTACTGGTTTTTTTGGCCATGATGGTTCCAAAGAAAAAAAGGATTATTCCACTTATTAAAATGGATAGATTTTGCCAGATGCCGAAACCCCAATTAGCAAATAACTGATACCCACCGTATATGATAATAAGAATACCAAACCCTACTAAGCCTGCACCTAATCCACGTGAATTGTTGGTATAATATGCAGCACGATCTACTTCCTCTTCCAATTCTTTTTTAGCTATTGTCATGGAACTATACAATACATTTTTTAAAGAACTCAACAATACTTTATCACCTGACGCGAAAATGCCATTAAACAATGTTTTTTCAAATGTCATGGCCGTTTCGGGCAAATCCTTCAATTTAATAAATTCATAATCCTTACTCTTGATTAAGCCTAATAAAGATTCAGTTTCGGATTCCCTTATCTGTAAATAGCCTTCTCCACCCCAATAAGGTACCAAGGCCGTAAGGTCTCTTTTGTCGAGTTTATCATCAATTACATAACCACAAATACCCGGACTAATTCCTTTCGGCGGATAAAATTCAGTTGTAATAGTGAGCTTTTCATCCTTCCCCCATTTTTTCCATGCTAAATACATTATGAAAAAAACAAATAGTGGCAACAACAACCATTTTACATTGCGCCAAAAATAATTAGGCTTAATAAGGTAACCTTTTGGAAATACAATACCGATTGTCATTCCTTGCTCCTGCTGTAAAGGAACAGTAGTAGCTCCGGTGAGTACCCGGTTGCCTTGCCATTGATGAGTAGTATTGTTTTCGCGGGAACCAGTCGAACCGGTAG
>CALRKF020000089.1:0-12343 GCA_943367825.1 Chitinophaga pinensis | reverse complement strand
ATATATGCTTCTTTTGTTGGCATTAGTAATAGGAATGACAGCTTGTAATAGCGGTGATAGTAAAGCCGTTGTTAAAAAAGATAAGTATGAACAAACCAAAGAAACGCTGGAGCAGACGGAAAAGAAAAACCCTGTACGATTTTTAACAGTAAGTGGACATGATAAGCATAACCTGATTGGTCAAATGGTTATTAAAGGAACCATCACCAATAATGCTAAAATTGCCAGCTTTAAGGATATTGATATTGAACTATCATTTTACAGTAAGACCGGCGCTTTGCTGGAAAAAGACACCGAAACAGTTTTTGAAACCATTGGTCCAGGGCAAAGCCAGGGATTTAAAACCAAGTATTTTGCACCCAAAGGAAGTGATAGTGTATCCCTTACCGTTATAAGAGCAAAATCAGAATAAACACTATACAAATTCAAAACGGTCCCCATCAAATAATCCCAGGTCGCTTAATTTGAGGTGCGGAATTACCAGCAATGCCATAAAAGATAAAGTCATAAAGGGGGCCATTAGGGTGCTGCCCAATGCTTCTTTTACCATTTGGTCAATGGCTGTATAATCGGCAGCTACCTTGTACCCGTCTAAATTACTCATCAAACCTGCTACTGGTAACCCAAGTACCATTTCCTGCGATGAACTCACTGCGCTTACACCACCCTGCTCTTTTATCACTAAGTTAATGGCAAGGGCAAGGGAGGCATCATCTACACCTACTGCTACAATATTATGGCTATCATGAGCCACAGAGGAAGCAATGGCACCCTGTTTTAATCCAACATTTTTGATAAATGCTTTTGCAATGGGTGCTTGTTTATAACGGTTGACAACCACTATTTTCAAAACATCATTTTCCAAATCGGTAGTAATTAAGTTATCTGCCAGCTTGGGTGTCCAATTGATTTTATTGGTTATCAACTGCCCGTCTAATGCCTCCATAATAACCATTTCTTTTTCGCCTTTCCACGGAATCTCCAGCGCCTTCGAATCGGTAGGTGCACAATCAAACTGATTGATGATGGCAGCGGTAGCTGTGTTGATTTTTGATTGACCATTTTCTGCCACAAGTGCTCCATTGATATAAGTAGCTTTTACTTCAAATTCTTTTAAATCAGTCAGTATAATAAAATCTGCGGGATCTCCTTTTCTCAATAAACCAATATTCATTTTATAGTGTAGCACAGGATTTATACAAGCGGCTTGTAAAATTTTAAAAATATCAATGCCCTTATTTACCGCCCTTGCACATAATTGATTGATATGCCCAGCTGCCAAACTATCAGGATGTTTATCATCACTACAGAACATCATTTTATCAGGGTAGTCATTTAATAAATCAATCAATGCATCAAAATTTTTAGCAGCACTGCCTTCCCGAATTAGGATTTTCATTCCATATTGAAGTTTATCCAGTGCTTCTTCTTTTGTAAAACACTCATGATCGGTAGAGATACCCGCTTCAATATATTGTTTGGCTGCTGTTGCTCTCAAACCGGGTGCATGCCCATCAACGGGTTTTCCGTATTTATGCGAAGCGGCTATTTTTTTCATTACTTCCGGGTCATTATTTAATACACCCGGAAAATTCATCATTTCACTTAAATAGTAGATATCCGGGTTTTGTAATAACATATCAACCTCAGCAGCATTCAATTCAGCTCCGGCTGTTTCGAATATGGTGGCAGGCACGCAGCTAGGGGCTCCAAAATGAAATTTAAAGGGAACGGTTTTGCCGTTTTCAATCATGTATTGCACCCCTTCCATTCCACAAACATTGGCAATCTCATGTGGGTCACTGATAGTGCCAACGGTACCATGTACAACGGCGAGTTTTGCAAATTCTGATGGCACGAGCATACTACTTTCAATATGCACATGGCTATCAACAAAACCGGGTAATATAAATTGTGCTGTTGTAGAGATTTGTCCCAATCTTTCTATTGATTGAATTTTCTCTTCTACTATTGTCAAATCTCCTAAATAGATTTCCTTGTTGAAAAGGTCAACTATATTTCCCCGTATTTTCATTTTTATTTTTTTGTAAAGATAATCCAAGCTCGCTCCTTTAATTTATACAAACGGTATTTTGGACTGAATTAATTTTTACTATCTTTCCTTTTTAAAACAATCAATATGCTAAGGAGTATTTTAATATTTGGCTTTCTGGTGGTCTTTTTGGTATTGGTACAATATAGCAAGGCCCAATCAGTGGATGAGGTGATTGACAATTATGTAAAAGCCCGTGGTGGTAAAGAAAAATTAGTGGCCATTCATTCCATTTATATGGAAGGTGCTCGTCAGATGATGGGCAATGAAGTAACCGTTAAAGTAACAAAGGAGCAGGGCAAGTTGAGCAGGACTGAATTTGAAATGGGTGCTGGTAATGGCTTTATGATTGTAACAGACAAAGAAGCTTGGTCTATGTTTTCCATGCGCAGCACTACTCCAACAGCCTTGCCGGCGGAAGCAGTTGCAGGTATGCAGGCTGAATTAGATATAGCAGGCCCCTTGGTGGATTATGCTGCTAAAGGACATAAAGCAGAACTGATAGGAAAGGATTCTGCTAATGGAATGCTTTGTCAAAAAATAAAATTGACCACAGTTACAGGGAAGGAAATATTTTATTGGATTGATCCTTTGACTAATTTATTACAGCAGTCCTCTCAAAAAGGCATGGGCATGGGCGGCGGCGGAAGAAAACCAGCCGCAGAAACCGAAACCATCATTATTTACTCCGATTATCACGAGGTGGAGGGAGTACTATTTCCACATACGATGGAAATGAAAATTAGCGGTGGAGGAATGGGAGGTGGCGGCACTACATTTGATAAAATAGAAATTAATAAACCAGTTGATCCAAAATTGTATAAACCTGAATAAAAAATATAAACAATAAAAAAATCGCCATGAATTATTTTAAAAAATCAGTACTCGTTATTTTAACTACTTTAACGGTACAACTTAGTTGGGCACAAACTTCAGATGAAATTATTAATAAATACATAGATGCCATTGGAGGTAAGGAAAAACTATTGGCTTTGAAAACACTGAAAATGACTGGTTCATTGAGTGTACAAGGGCTAGAGGTTTCAGTTATTACAACTGCTGTTCAGGCTGTTGGGTTTCGTTCTGATATCTCTGTTCCAGGAATGGGAGAAGGGTATCAGATTATGACACCTACCAAGGGCATTAGTTTTATGCCCTTTCAAGGTCAAAGCAGCCCGGAAGAAGTGGATGCCGACAGATTAAAATCGGGTCAGCTTTCATTGGACATACAAAGCTATTTATTGAATTACAAAGAAAAAGGTCATGCGGTAGAATTGGTAGGTAAGGAAAAAGTAGAGGGAGCTGATTGTTTTCATTTAAAATTGACTACCAATATTGGTAAGATTGTACAGGTTTTTATTGATGCTACTACATATTATAAGGTTAAAACGGTGAGTAGTATGAATATCAATGGTGAGGAGACTGAAATTGAAACTGTTTTCAGCGATTTTAAAAAAACACCAGAAGGATATGTATTTCCTTACTCACAAACCACCCCCAATGGTGTAATATTGATAAGTGCTATTGAAATCAATAAACCAGTGGATGAAAGTATTTTCAAACAATAACGCTATTTTGCCATCTATAAAAAGTGCTTCCTTACCGAAGCACTTTTTTAATTTCATTCCGTATCTTACTTCTCTTAAAAATATGTACCATGCAAAAAATGTTGATTAGTATTATATCCTGTTTGTTTGTTTTGAATTTGCAGGCTCAAAAAAAATTGGCGAATACGATTGATAATAGTGATAGTATTTTATTGAGTAAAACAAAGTTCAGAAGCATCGGTCCTTATCGAGGTGGAAGAAGTGGTGCTGTTACGGGCGATTTCAAAAACAAAAATTGTTTTTATTTTGGCAGCACTGGCGGTGGGGTATGGAAAACCATAGATGGTGGAAGTAATTGGAAAAACATCAGCGATAAATTTTTTGGAGGCAGTATTGGTGCTGTGGCAGTGGCTCCCAGCGATCCTACCATACTTTATGTAGGCGAAGGAGAAAATACTTTAAGAGGAAATGTGAGCGAGGGTTTTGGTATTTGGCGTACTGATGATGGAGGAAGAAGTTGGCGAAATCTTGGATTGAAAGATACCAGGCATATAATCCGTATTGTTATTCATCCTAAAAATCCCGATATCGTATGGGTAGCTGCTATCGGGCATTTATTTGGTCCCAATGAAGAAAGGGGTGTATTCAAAACAATCGATGGTGGTAAGACATGGAAAAAAGTATTGTATGTAAATAATCAAACCGGCTGTAGTGATTTGGTAATGGAGAATGGCAATCCCTCTGTATTGTATGCAGGTACTTGGCGCATACAAAGAACAGCCTATAGTTTAGAGAGCGGTGGAGAAGGGGGCGGTTTATGGAAAAGTATTGATGGTGGCGAATCTTGGAAAAATATTTCTACGAATAAAGGTTTGCCAAAGGGCCTTTGGGGCATTGTAGGAGTAGCCATTGCACCATCCAATCCTGATAAAATTTATGCGCTCATTGAAAACAAAGATGGGGGATTATTGGTTAGCACGGATGCAGGTGAAACATGGGCATTGCAAAGCAGCGACAATAATATTCGCCAACGTGCCTGGTATTATAGTAAAATTTTTGTTGACCCTAAAAACGAAAATAGTGTATATGTGCTCAATGTAAATTTTCTAAAATCAGTAGACGGCGGTAAATCTTTTAGGAATATTAATACACCGCATGGAGATCATCACGACTTATGGATTGATCCAGAAGATGGTAAAAGAATGATTATTGCTGATGATGGAGGTGCACAAATTAGTTTTGATGGAGGCGACAATTTTAGCACATATATGAACCAGCCTACTGGTCAATTTTACCGGGTTAGTACCGATAATCATTTTCCATATAGAATCTTAGGTGCTCAACAAGATAATAGCACCGTTAGAATTTTATCAAGAAGTGATGGTGGTGAAATATCACAAGACGATTGGCAGTCAACAGCCGGTGCCGAAAGCGGATATGTGGTGGCCGATCCATTGAATCCCGATATTGTTTATGGTGGAAACTACAGCGGTTATCTTTCTCGACTAGATCATAAGACAGGAGAAAACAGAGCAGTAAGCGTTTGGCCCGATGATCCTTTAGGTGCAGGTGCTGATGTAAGCAAATATCGTTTCCAATGGAATTTCCCCATTTTCTTTTCTCCGCATAATCCCAAAAAATTATATGCCGGAGGTAATGTATTGTTCGCAACAGAAAATGAAGGAGCTAGTTGGACTGCATTGGGAGGCGATTTAACAACCAATGACAAATCAAAGCAAAAAAGTAGTGGCGGTCCTATCACAAAAGACAATACAGGAGTAGAAGTTTATTGTACCATTTTTACTGCTGCTGAATCTGTATTGGAAAAAGATTTATTATGGACCGGTAGTGACGACGGTCTTATTCATGTTAGTAAAGATGGAGGTATCAATTGGGCAAATGTAACTCCACCTGCAGCAGGTCAATGGATGATGTGGAATTGTGTAGAAACTGATCCATTTGTAAAAGGAAAGGCTTATTTCGCTGGCACCAAATACAAGAGTGATGATGTTGCTCCTTATCTTTTCAAAACAGCCGACTACGGTAAGACCTGGTCGAAAATAACGAATGGCATTCCAAATAATCACTTTACAAGGGCCATTCGTGCAGATAAAAAAGTAAAAGGGTTATTGTATGCAGGAACAGAATATGGTCTATACATTAGTTATGATGATGGCAATAATTGGAAGCCCTTTCAATTGAATCTGCCTATGGTGCCCATTACGGATATCACAATTAAAGAAAATGATTTGATTCTGGCTACCCAAGGCAGGTCATTTTGGGTATTGGATGATTTAACCATTGTGCAGCAAAAGGCTGCTAGTGTACTGGAGAAAAACTTATATGCTTTTCCAGTGAATGAAGTATACCGGTATGATGGTTATCAACAGCCTTCTCCCCGCAATGCTGGCATGAATCCACCCAATGGCCCGGTTATAAATTACTATCTGAAAAGCATAAACGATTCAAGTCAGTTGAGTATTCAAATTCTTGACCAACATAAAAAAGAAATCAAAACCTTTGCCACTAATGCCAAAGAAAAGGAAAACAAAATTGATATTTCGGCAGGAATGAATCGCTTTGCATGGGATATGATGTATCCTTCAGCTGATAAAATTGATGGTCAGATAATCTGGCATGGCAATGTGCCGGGCCCCAAAGCAGCACCGGGGAATTATTTTTACAGCATCCATGCTGGTAAAGATTCAGTGGAGGGAAGTTTTGCTATCAAGGCCAATCCAGTGTATAATCTAACACAAACAGATTATGAAAACCAATTCAATTTCCTGATTTCGGTGAGGGATAAATTCAACGAGATTCAAAAGGCGATTAAAAATATACGCGATATCCGTAGGCAATTGAATGAGTTTACCGAAAAACAAGGCAAGGATATACCCAAAGCGGTGAAAGAAAGTGCCGATAGTATAAACAAACAAATGACCATTATTGAAGAAGCCTTGCACCAAACCAAGGCCAAAAGCGGTCAGGATGTTTTAAACTATCCCATACGGTTAGACGATAAAATTTCTGGCTTGTATGATTTTGCTTCCAGTGGCAATGCGGCACCCGCCAGGCAAGTGAAAGAAGCATTTGCAGAGTTAGGTGCTCAGGCGGATGTTCAATTAAATCTACTTAAGAAAATAATCAATGAGGACCTTTTGACCTTTAATCATTTAATTAAGGAAAAGGACCTGCCATTGATAGGGTTGAAAAAAGATTGATTTAAAAGGGGCTGAAAAATTTTCAGCCCCTTTTTATTCTACATCCAAAATATCTGGTCTTCTTTCCTGTGTTCTTTTCAATGCTTGTTCTGCCCGCCAGTGGTCTATCAATTTATGATTGCCACTCAATAAAATTTCTGGCACTTTCCAACCCCGAAATTCCTCCGGACGGGTATACACAGGAGGGGCTAATAAATTATCCTGAAAGGAATCTGTGAGGGCACTGGTTTCATCATTCAATACACCAGGGATCAACCTTCCAATGGCATCCACCATTACAGCTGCTGCTATTTCTCCGCCACTCAATACATAATCTCCAATGGAAATTTCTTTTGTAACAAAATGATCCCTGAACCTTTGGTCAATGCCTTTATAGTGTCCACAAATCAAAAGCAGGTTATTTTTTAATGAATAAGTATTGGCCATTTTCTGATCAAATCGATGACCATCGGGTGTCAAATAAACTATTTCATCATAGGTGTTGTCTTTTTGCAAACTCTCAATAGCATTTACCAAGGGCTCAATCATCATTACCATGCCTGCACCACCACCAAATGCATAATCATCCACCTGTGCTCGAGCATAAGTAGTATAATCCCTCAAGTTGATTACATTCACTGTTAATAAGCCTTTTTCCTTCGCTCTTTTTAAAATGGAATGCGCAAATGGACTTTGCAAAAGATCGGGCACTACAGATAGTATATCAATTTTCATTTTTATTGGTTTTAGTCACCCATGAATTCATCCAGTTCTCTTTTATCTTTTTTGGTTGGTCTTCCTTGTTTACTCATTCTTTTGCCAGTATTAAATACAGCGGCCTGAAAGGAAATTCGCTCCATTTCTTCAGCTGGAGTGATATCCTGATAATGTTTTATGGCCTCACTGTATTGTACCCGGTGATTCAATAGAGCGATTACTTTAATCAGCCATTTCTTATCAGAAGTTTTAATTTCATATTCATCATTCACCGTTACTGTTCGGGCTGCTTTAGCTGCTAGTCCCTGATATTTAACCTTCCCTTTTTCACAAGCATCTGCTGCAAGGCTCCTTGTTTTGAAAAGCCTGATCGACCATAAGTATTTATCCAGCCTTATTTTTTCTTTTTCCATTGGAATTGAAAATATAATCTTTTTACAAAATTACAGTCTTTTACTGCAATGCTATAGGGGGGCTGAAGCTATTTGCTTAATTTAGTTTTCTAAAAATTTTACATTATGAAAATAAGGATCAGTTTTTTATTCATCCTGGTAATGGCATGGATGCAGCCTATACTTGCCCAGCGCGAGTTTAAATGGGATGCAGATGGAAACACGTATACAAAATTTAAAGAGGGTGCGATTGTACGCGTAAATCCAAAAACAACTGCAGAAACTGTGGTAATTAGGAAAGAACTACTGACTCCTACTGTTGGAAAGGCATTGATTCCACAATCTTATACTTTTAGTGCTGACAATAGTAAACTACTCCTTTTTACAAATACCGAGAAGGTTTGGCGACTCAATACTCGGGGGGATTACTGGGTGTTGGACATTGCCTCTGGTAAATTGAGCCAAATTGGGAAGGGCAGGCCCACAAAATCATTAATGTTTGCTAAGTTTTCGCCCAATGGAAAAAAAGTGGCTTATGTAAGTGAGCATAATATTTTTTCGGAGGATTTGAGTTCCGGACAAATTACTAAACTAACGACAGACGGTACACGAAAATTTATCAATGGTACTTTTGATTGGGTGTATGAGGAAGAATTTGGTTGCAGGGATGGCTTCAAATGGAGTCCCGACGGCAGTAAGATAGCTTTCTGGCAGGTGGATGCAACAAAAATCAGGGATTATTATATGTTGAACACCACTGATAGTAATTATTCCCAGGTTATACCGGTTGAATATCCCAAAGTAGGAGAAGCACCTTCTCCGGTTCGAATTGGAGTGATTAATATGGAGAATGGATATATTCGATTTATGCAAATTGATGGCGACCCTCAGCAACATTATATTCCACGTATGGATTGGTCGGGGCCTAATGAATTAATGGTACAACAAATGGATCGCAAACAACAGGAGAGCAGGTTAATTTATTGCAATGCAACCGATGGAAATAGTCATACTTTCTGGGCTGAAAATGATGATGCATGGGTGGACTTAAATTCGGGTGATATTTTTGGAGAGCCAGGAGGCTTCAATTGGATTAATAATGGAACTGATTTTATATGGGTAAGCGAAAAAGATGGCTGGCGGCATATTTATAAAATCAGCAGGGATGGCAAAACAGAAACTCTACTGACCAAGGGTAATTATGATATTGGTGAAATTAAATGTATCGATGAAGTTAATAACTACATTTATTTCACCGCATCCCCTACCAGTGCCACCCAATTGTATTTATATCGAATTCATATAGAGAATAAATCAGGTAATGTACTTGATAAATTAAAATCTGTTGTTCAAAAGCCCAAGGAAGAATCCGCCGAATTGTTGAGTCCTGCTAGTATGATAGGTACCCATGAATACAATATTGCACCTGGCGGAAAATTTGCTACACATTCCTTTAGTAATCATAATACAGCACCTGTTAAAGAATGGATTAGTTTACCCGATAATAAGCCTTTGAATGGAAAATTGCTGAGCACTTTATTAAAGCCCGATCCTTCCATAAATGTAGAGTATTTACAAATTACCACCTCCGACAATATTGTATTGGATGCCTGGATTAATAAACCGAAGAATTTTGACCCAAATAAAAAATATCCTGTTGTTATGTATGTATATGGTGAACCAGCTGCTGCAACAGTTGGTGACAGTTATGGCAATCATAGTAATTTTTTATACAATGGTGATATGGCAGGTGATGGATATGTGCAAGTGGCGATAGATAACAGAGGTACTCCTCAGTTGAAAGGAGCAGCATGGCGAAAAGCCATTTATCGTAAAATTGGAAGAATCAATATTAACGATATGGCACATGGGTTTATGAAACTGCTGGAAACATTTCCATATTTTGACAAGGACCGTACTGCCGTTTGGGGATGGAGTGGTGGAGGCTCTTCTACACTGAATTTAATGTTTCAATATCCCGATTTATTCAAAACCGGTATTGCCATAGCAGCAGTAGGCAATCAATTGTTTTATGATAATATTTATCAGGAGCGTTATATGGGATTACCGCAGGAAAACAGGGAGGATTTTGTCAACGGTTCACCCATACATTATGTAAAGGGATTGAAAGGAAATCTATTGTATATCCATGGCACAGGTGACGATAATGTACATTTTAGTAATGCTGAAGTATTGGTAAATGAGTTGGTTAAATACAATAAACAATTTCAGTACATGGCTTATCCCAATCGTACACATAATATTTCTGAAGGCGAAGGCACTTCTCTTCATTTGGTTACTTTATATACAGAATACCTGCGTCAACATTGCCCTCCCGGTGCACGGTAGACGAAATTAAACATATCAATAAAAAAGCCGGGATTGAAAAATCCCGGCTTTTTTTCTACAGTCATAATGCCTCGCTAATAAAAAATGCGTCCCGATAAAAAACGGGACGCATTGTATTGTTGAGTTGAAATTAAATATGCAATTACTTATTAGAACTTCAGTCCAATTTTTGCAAAGAAGAATGATCCACCAATACCCATCTGAACAGCTTCCCACATACCCCCAGTTTCGGTATTGGCTGCGTCATGATGATCGGGGTATACATCAAAAATATTGCTTCCACCAATGGTGATATTTACTTTTTTATTAGCTAAATAGCTGAAAGAAATATCGGTAGTAGTTTTCTTTTTGAATAATTCCACTTCGTCTGCAAAATTGATAATCCTTACTTCGCCGAAATTGGTAAAGCGAACATTGGCATCGAAATCATTGATTTTATAATCCAGTCCAAAACTCATCTTGCTCTTAGGTGCACTGGCCAATAAGAAATATTGTTCTCTGCGACCATAATAAATATCTTCTTTTCCAGCTAAAGCATCGGTGGTTTTAATTGAATTAATTTTCATGTGATTAAAGTTACCTGCATAGGTTCCAGTTAATTTGCCCTTGCCTAATTTCAAGCCATAGGTTGCAATTACATCAAATCCATCAGTGCGGGTATCTACAGCATTGGTAAAAAATTGTGCAGCACCAACATTTAAGTCGGCCAATGTTTCTCCAATTACATCATCAGTTTGATCAAATAATCCGGTTAATACAATACGATCTTTGATACTTACAGTATAACCATCTACAGTTAAAGTAAAATTCTTTGCAGGTTTTGCAGTAAATCCAAAGCTGGTATTAACAGAAGTTTCTTGTTTCAAATCAGGAATACCAACTGCTTTTGCCAATGATCCAGAGTTAGGAGCAATAACAATTTCATAAATTTTACCAGCTGCCACATTTGTAAATGTTGAACTGAAATGTTTTTGTGGTAAAGAAGGGGCCCTGAAGCCAGTACTAATAGAACCTCTTAATGCAAAATTATTGCTCACTTTTAATCTGGTTGCAAATTTGAAATTGGTAGTCCAGCCAAAATCGGTATAGTTTTCTGCTCTTACAGCACCACTGATCATGAATCCTTTTGATAAATCCAATTCGCCATCGGCATAACCAGCCCAGTTGATTCTTGCTTTGTTGGTTTCATCCTTTGGCTGAAAACCAGGAAAGCCTTGTGACCCACCAGGGCGGAAAGTAGTATCACCACCACTGATGTCAAATACTACTGGTCCGTATTGTTTGTAAGAACCCAGTTCTCCTGCAAACAATTTGTATTGATCTTGTCTTAATTCAGTACCCAGTGCCAGGTTAAATCCTTTGGCAAATTTTGCAAAAGCTTTATTGGCATGGAAACCGATACTGTTCTGCGATAATTGGAAACCACCTGCTTTGAAATGTGTTGGAGAAGCAGCCAATAAGGAAGCATTCAAGGTTTTGTCCACTTCATATTTAAACTGGTTTCTACCCAGATTCACATTGAAGTCGGTATTCCATCCACGCTTTTCGCTGCGGATACCAAATGATAAGCCAATATCAGTAATTTTTGATTGAATAATAGGATCAAATCCATTTGGATAAATAGCAATTACATTTCTGGCAGAACCTGCATCTCTCGTATATGCATATGCGCTACCATTACGGGCACTTACTCCACCAAATGCATAAAAACTGGTTTTACCTTTTACTGGAAAACCGCTATTGAAAAATAAACTGTAATTATCTAAAGAACCATCCCCGTATTTTTTACGATAGTTATCGGGATATAAGGTTTCAAAATTGGGGCGGTAAGTTTTTTGTTTGGTCAGATAATCAGCAGTTAAGTTAATGAAGCCATTATTTTTTAATTGGAATCCATAATTAAGGTTGGCATTAACAGTAAGACCATCTGATTGTTTGCTGAGTACTTTTCCTTTATCAGAATCCAAAGATTTGCCACGGCCAGTCATGAATTCGCCTACTGATACATTCACATTGCCTTCTTTTACATTTGATTTCAAAATAACGTTGATAACACCTGCAATGGCATCAGAACCATATTGTGCA
>CALRKF020000088.1:0-12814 GCA_943367825.1 Chitinophaga pinensis | reverse complement strand
TATTCATGCGAAACAATATGATTCTAAAATAATTGAAACCAAAACTTGCCATAGTTACCACTCATCCTATTCAATATAATGCACCTCTTTTTCAGGAGATTGCTAAACGAGGAAGGATAGAAATTAAAGTTTTTTATACTTGGAGCCAGTCAGAAAAATCAGTTTTTGACCCTGGATTTGGAAAATCTCGTGAATGGGATATTCCTTTATTGACTGGGTATTCATTTGAATTTGTAGAAAACATAGCTAAAAACCCAGGGTCACATCATTATAATGGGATTAAGAATCCACAATTAATAAATAAAATTCAAGAATGGGGAGCATCAGGAGTTTTAATTTATGGATGGAATTTTAGAAGTCACATTAAGTGCCTCCGTTATTTTCATAATAAAATACCTGTTTATTTTAGAGGTGATTCAAATTTACTGGACAAGAAACTTTGGATAAAAAAAATATTTAGATATGTATTTTTGAAGTGGGTTTATAGTTATGTAAATCGTGCTTTTTATGTAGGTATTCAAAATAAGTTTTATTATTTAAAATATGGTTTTTCAGAAAAGCAATTGACATTTGCACCTCATGCAATAGATAATTTACGTTTTTTTGATTATAATGGAATTTATAAATCTGAAGCATTGATTTGGCGCCAACAGTTAAATATACCTGAAAACCATTTTGTTTTTTTATTTGCTGGTAAACTTGAAATTAAAAAAGATCCTGAAATTTTAATTAAATCAATTTTAGCACTTAATGATACAACTGTACATTTAGTTTTGGTTGGCAATGGAGAATTGCAAAAGGACTTATTAAGTTCATATTCTAAAATAGTCAACTTGCATTTTATAGATTTTCAAAATCAAACTATTATGCCTATTATTTATAGGTTAGCAGATGTCTTCGTTCTGCCTTCTTGTGGGCCTGGTGAAACTTGGGGATTGTCTGTTAATGAGGCTATGGCATGTGGAAAGCCAGTTATTGTAAGTGACAAGGTTGGCTGTGCAGCTGATTTGATTGAGGAGACTAAAACTGGATTTACTTTTAAAGCAGGTAATGAAATTGATTTAAGAAATAAAATGCAATGGTTTTTATATAATAGAGATAAACTAGTCGAAATGGGTAAGTTTTCTCAAAATAAAATATCTGATTGGAGCTATCAAGCCATTGCTGCTGCTTTTGAAAGTGAATTAATAAAATAATTTTTGAAAAGTTTATTATATACAAAAATTAATTGGACAGTTTATCTGGCAGTTGCAGTGTTTATATTTTTGCTATTCCCAAATCTAAGTTTGTTTTCATACTTTGCAATTTTGGTATCACTTCATCAATTCTTTTTACTATTTTTTTCTATTAGTTACGTGTTGCCCATACGTTACTTATTTGGGACTTTGATGTGTTTGCAAATGCTTATTGGCCCTGTATTAGCATATAACGGAGTAGATAAATATCAATATTTCATGTATACCATGAAAATACCAGAATTCGAATACTTTTCATATGTTTTACCTGCTGTTGTTCTATTTATTATGGGTTTGCACATTTCAGCAGGTGATTTAAAAGGAGAAAAGATTAATGTGACATTTCTCAAAGAATATATTTCTAATAGACGTACATATCCTTTTTGGTTAATTGGAATTGGTTTTGTCTCAAGTATTGTGGCTGTTTTTTTTTCTAGCGATTTGGGATTTGTATTTTACTTACTTGGCAATTTTAAATATATAGGTGTTTTTTTGCTTGTTTTGAGTGACAAGCAGTTAAAGGTATTTGCACTTTTACTTGTTTATGGTTCAATTATACTAAGTTCTTTAAGTGAAGGAATGTTTCATGATTTACTTACATGGTTAATTATGATTGGTGCAGTATTGGCTATTAAATATAAGCCAAGTACCAAGGTTAAATTAATTTTTAGTAGTTTTTTTATTTTGATGACAATTACAATTCAACAGGTCAAACAAAATTATAGGTCTGCAACTACTAGTGGTCAAGAAACAGGTATTGCCACATTTCAAAAAGTTGTAGAAGCAAAGCAAGAAAATAATTCACTGTTTGATTTAAAAAGTATTGGAGCTAGTACTGTTAGGATTAATCAAGGTTTTATCATTACAAATATTATGAAGACAGTTCCCTCAAAAGTGCCATTCTCAAATGGAGCTGAATTATGGATGGTGATTGAAGCTGCTATACTGCCAAGAGTATTAGCCCCAGATAAATTAAAGGCTGGAGATCGTTCTCTATTTACCAGATACACTGGATTAAATTTACGAACAGGCACATCAATGGGTTTAAGCTCAGTAGGCGATGCCTATATAAATTTTGGAATTGTTGGAGGTTGTATTTTCATGTTTGTTTTGGGATTATTATATAATCTTGTATTAAAGCAATTTCATAAATACAGTAAACATTTTCCCATTTTATTATTATTTGTTCCCCTCGTCTTCTATTACCCCATCCGCCCCGATTGTGAATTACAAACCATTCTTGGGCATTTGGTAAAATCTTGTTTCCTCATTTTCGTCATCTTCCTGATTTGGAAAAAAGAATTCAGGATGAACTATCGACCGTTTTGGAAAAAATATTCATCCTAATACCCTGGTTTAGTCCCGCTTTTAAAGCGGGAGGGCCTATTCAATCAATTGCTAATCTCGTGGATACCATGGGAGCAGCAGAAGAAATGGAGTTTTATATTTTTTGCGGTAATAAGGATTTGGATGGAACGGTATTACATACAGTGGCTCATGACCAATGGGTAATTTATAATGAAAATACAAAGGTTTGGTATAGTTCGCAGGCTGCTATATTGCCCGTATTGCTGCGAGAAATAAAAATTCACTCGCCGGCTGTATTGTATATCAATGGTATTTTTTCCTGGCACTATACACTGAAGCCATTATTATACACTAAAAATATACAAAAGATTGTGGCTGCCCGGGGCATGTTAAACCCAGGGGCACTATCACAAAAATCTTTTAAGAAGAAAATTTACTTGGGGCTTTGGAAATTGCTGGGACTCACAAAATCAATCAGCTGGCAGGCAACTAACGCCGAAGAAGAAACGCATATTAAAACTGTTTTTGGAAAGGAGGCAAGGGTAAAAATTGCGGCTAATTTCCCACGAATAATTAAATCAATACTTCCTATCCAGTCTTTACCTGGAACATTGTCGATGATTTCCGTTGGTATTATTAGCCCAATGAAAAATTATAGTTTGGTGCTTGATGGATTAAAGGAGATAAAGAACGAAAGCTTACAAATTGATTACCATATTTATGGCGCCATCAAAGACAATGCATATTATAATGCCTGCCTCGAAAAAATAAAGGACTTGCCCAAGAGTATTAATGTTGCTTTCAAAGGTGAAATTCCTGCTACAGAGATTGAAACTGTATTGGCTAAAGCATCCCTTTTTATCTTACCCAGTAAAAGCGAAAATTTCGGTCATGCCATCATGGAAGCACTGCTTTCAGGCCGGCCAGTTATTACCAGTCATACAACTCCATGGAATAATTTAGAGCAAGCAAAAGCAGGCATCAATATTAATCCCGAACAACCCACCGCAATAGCCAATGCCATTCGATTCTTCGCATCCTTGGATCCAGCAGCAATGGAAGAATGGAGTAGGGGAGCTAGGGAATATGCATTGAAGGCGGTGGAGGTGGAGGAGGTGAAGGAGGGGTATCGGAGATTGTTTTGTGGTTCAAAATAGGAACACGGATAAATAAAATATAGTTTTTTTTTGATAGAACGCAGATGAATCGGGTAAGGCGGATTAAGAAAAGTATTTTGTTTTATTAGATAGAACACGGATGAAGCGGGTGAGGCGGAGGAAGAGCGGATTAAGAAAAGTATTTTGTTTTATAAGATAGAACACGGATGAATCGGGTGTGGCGGAGGAAGAGCGGATTAAGAAAAATTAGCTTCGCTAAATTTATAAACCGAGTTACATGATTAGTTACAATAAGGTACTAAATTGAAATGTCATATAAAAATATCAGTGTTTATTAGCTTAATCAGCCTCATCTGTGTTCTATAACCCAACAAAATGACTTCTGCATTCAAACAATTCCTTCTCTACTGCCTTAAATTCCTGGCTGTATTTTCTATTGCCTATTTTGGCACCATCGCCTGGATAGGATTGGCGGCACCCGGCAATTACTACAGCCCCTTTGTAGAACAGTACCTGAATTATGTAGCCTGGCTGCGGAGTTCCCTATTGTATGGGTCACAATTTATTTTATCTGTTGTTGGTATCGCTACTACTATCCCCGACGCATACTCGCTGCAAATAGTAGGAGGTAAAGCTGTTCATATTGGATACTCTTGCATCGGTTACGGAGTGATGAGCTTTTGGCTGGCATTCATGGTGGCGAATAAGGGTTCTGTAAAATCAAAATTGATTTGGATCATCGGCGGTTTACTGCTGATATGGTGTATCAATATTCTTCGAATCTGCTTATTCCTTGTTAGTCTCAATAAAAATCAGTCCATGCCCTTTGGTATCGATAATCACTTGTTTTTTAATATCACGGCGTATATTGGGATATTTGGGATGATATATTTTTACGATCGGAGGAAAAAAAGTTTTTAGTTTTTAGTTTTTGGTCCCGCCTGACTGGGTCATTCGGGTAAATTTTAGTTGTTCTAATTGAAGCTAGTTCAAGTTCTGGAAGCTTCAACCAATTTCAACGATATTCAACAATATTCAACAGCTGTTCATACAACTGTTTCGTGTGCCACGAACCAAGGCGAAGGAGAGTGGTTTAGTAGTTTAGATGTTTAGGCGTTTAGTCGTTTAGCTGTACATCCTTAGGTAAAACTGTTTTAGCCGGAGAAAATCTTATTTAAAATTAAAATTGGTTTAGTTGTTTAGACCCGTCTGACTTTGTCATCCGGGCAAGCGTTTAGTCGTCCATCCTTAGGATAGACATAAAAGCCGGTTAATTCAGTTCAGCTATTTCCTTCATTGAAATATTTATTTATTGAATCAAACTTGCCGGCTTAATACGACTAAACATCTAAACAACTCTACGCTTAAACAAGTTTTGCTTATAAAAATACAATTCAAGGTGCCAATACCATTTCTTAGCAAGAACGGCTAAACAACTAAACAACTCTACGCCTAAACAAGTTTTGCTTATAAAAATACAATTCAAGGTGCCAATACAATTTCTTAACAAGAACGGCTAAACCTCTAAACCCTAAACCTCTAAACCTCTAAACCCTAAACCCGCCTGACTACGTCATTCGGGCAGGCCTCCAACCTTAACCTTAACCTCTATCTCAATCTCAACCTCACACAATGATAATTCTCGGCATTAATGCCTATCACGCCGATTCCTCTGCTGCTATTTTCGTCAATGGCAAAATGATTGCTGCCATCGAAGAAGAAAGATATAGAAGAGTGAAACACTGGGCTGGCTTTCCCGAATTGGCGATTCAGTTTTGCTTGAAAGAAGCAGGCATTGGCTTCGACCAGGTAGACCATTACGCTATTGGTCGCGACCCCAAGGCTAAATTCTTAAAAAAATTATTATTCCTGGCGCGTAACCCAATCGGAAGTTTTGCTGTGTTAAAAGACCGCTTGCAAAACAGTAAGAAAGCAGGTTCTATTGAAAATGAACTTGCAAGAATATCGGGATTGCCAACAAAGAATTTTATAAATAAGATTCATCAGATAGAACACCATCGCAGTCATATCGCTTCTGCATTTTTTGCATCGCCTTTTGAAAAAGCTGCCTGCTTATCTATTGATGGTAGTGGTGATTTTAGTACTACCATGATTGGCATTGCCGAAGACAATCATATTCAAATCCTCGACTCGGTTGATTTTCCTCATTCTATTGGCATCTTCTATACTGCCCTTACACAGTTGCTGGGCTTTCCTTATTATGGCGACGAATATAAAGTGATGGGCATGGCACCCTATGGTAAACCCATTTATAAAGACAAATTCAAAGACATTGTTCATTGGACCGATGATGGATTGTTTAAATTAAACCTGTCTTATTTCAGGTCGGCCACCGATGGTGTAATTAGTTATGGTGAAGATCATTTGCCCATTGTAGCGCCCTTGTACAATGATAAAATGATTGCCTTATTAGGGCCGGTTCGCCAAAAGGACGAGCCACTTACGCAATACCATAAGGACCTGGCTGCTTCGGTACAGGCTTTTACCGAGGATACTATTTTTCATATACTAACTGCCTTGCATAAACGCACGGGCTGCGATCAGCTTTGTGTAGCAGGTGGTGTAGCACAAAACTCGGTTGCCAATGGTAAGATTACCCGAAATACTCCATTCAAGGAAGTATATATACCCTCTGCGGGCCACGATGCCGGCATATCGATGGGTGCTGCATTGTTTGTACAACATCAGTTATTGAAATTGGAACGGCAGCCGGCTATTAAATCTGCGTATACTGGTAGTCGTTATAGCAATGAGGAAATTAAAACCTACCTGAATGGAATTGGCCAATCTTTTGAAGAGGTACCTGATGCTGAATTATTTGATCGTATTACCAATTGCATGATTGGCGGTGGGGTAGTGGGCTGGTTTACAGGAAGGGCCGAGTTTGGACCACGTGCCTTGGGTGGACGCAGCATCATCGCTGATCCTCGCAGAACGGATGCCAAGGAAATATTGAATACCAAGATTAAAAGAAGGGAATCATTCAGGCCTTTTGCTCCATCCATTTTAAAAGAATATGTAGCTGAGTATTTTGAATTGGCCGATGAAGTGCCCTTTATGGAAAAGGTATTCCCCATAAAAAAAGAAAAGCAGGCACTGATACCAGCAGTAACCCATGTAGATGGTACGGGCCGCCTGCAATCGGTTGACCGCGACATATCTCCCCGCTACTATGCCCTGATTGAAGCCTTCCGCCAAAAAACGGGTATTCCCATTTTATTAAATACCTCCTTCAACGAAAATGAACCCATTGTTAATAGTCCTGCCGAAGCATTGAGCTGTTATTTGAGGACGAATATGGATATGTTGGTGATGGAGAATGTGGTGGTGGAAAGAAGGGATGAGGAAGGGATGAGAAAGGGTTTAGAAGGGTTTAGTCGTAGAGGCGTTTAGGCGTTTAGAAGGGTTTAGGGGTTTAGAAGTGTTTAGTCGTAGAGGCGTTTAGATGTTTAGTCGTATTAAGCCGGCAAGTTTGATTCAATAAATAAATATTTCAATAAAGGAATTAGCTGAACAGAATTAACCGGCTTTTATGTATATCCTAAGGATTGACGACTAAACGCCTAAACAACTAAACAAATTTTAATTTTTTCTTCCCAGCAACGTCTCCGGTACGGGACGTTGCGTAAAGACAAGACAACTTAATAAAAGACGCAACGTCCTCAGCTCTCACACATGCCTGGAGAGAGACGTTGCTGAGAAAAAGAAGTGGTTGGAAGTTGGAGGTTGGAAGTTGTTAAAAATTGTTGAATCTCGCTAGGATTGATAGGTCGGACGGGGTTGAGGTAATGTTGAGAGGATGAAAATTGTTGAAAGTTGTTGAATATTGTTGAACCCCGTCTGACTTCGTCATCCGTGCAGGCTTTCCATAGCTAAACTATTTTCAATTTGCCACAACCTCCAACCTCCAACCTCCAACTTCCAACATTAATACATCCGTATTTGGCAAAAAAAATATTTTTCTCCTTCCAGGCAGCACATAGCAAAAAAACTATATCTTTGTACTGAATTAACTATCTATCAAAACACCGGTCTGTATAACAGGTAATCACTCTGGTGCTAAAATTTTACCTGTTATGAAAATTTCCATCATCACCGTCACATATAATGCTGAAAAGTACCTCAGTAATTGCATTGATTCTGTTATCAAGCAGGATTATGGAAATATCGAGCATATTATTGTGGATGGTGGTTCTACCGATGGAACATTGGGTATTATTCAGTCTTATTCTGCTAATATCAGTCGCTGGATTTCGGAAAAGGACAATGGTATGTATGATGCCCTTAATAAGGGAATAAAAATGGCCACCGGGGATATCATTGGCTTACTCAATAGCGATGATATGCTTTATTCTACTACTACTATTTCGGAGATTGTAAAGAGTTTTACTGAACAAAAAGTTGATTCTGTATATGGTGATTTGGTATATGTGGATCCTGTAGAAACGAATAGAATCCTGCGCTATTGGAAAGGCAAGATTTATAAACGCCTTCGCTTTTTATGGGGTTGGATGCCTGCTCATCCTACTTTTTATGTAAGAAAAGAAATCATCGACCAGTTGGGCCTATACGAAACGCATTATTATTCCGCCTGTGATTATGAATTTATGACCAGGTACCTCTACCGTTTCCGTATCAGTTCTTATTACCTGCCCAAACTGATTGTAATGATGCGCAATGGCGGTCAGAGTAATGAAAGTATTTATAAAAGACTTCGAGCCAATCGACGCGATTACCTGGCAATGAAGCACAATAATATTCCAGCCCCATTATTGGTCTCTTTCATGAAGCCTTTGAGGAAATTACCACAGTTTTATAGCCAGTTGGTGCAGAGGACGCTGAGTTGATGAAGGTTGAGATTGAGGTAAAGGTTAAGGCGCTCTTCCTTGGGAAATTGTATTTCAGCCAGCGAAAATCTTATTTGAAATAGCATTTTGTTTAGTTGTTGAGACGGTTAGTCGTTTAGCTGTCCATCCTTAGGATAGACATTAATGCCTGTTAATTAAGTGCTGCTATTTCCTTCATTGAAAGCTATAGTTATTGAATCAAACTTTCAGTTTAAGAACGACTAAACGCCTAAACGTCTAAACGCCTAAACGCCTAAACATCTAAACGCCTAAACGTCTAAACGCCTAAACAACTAAACCTCTAAACCCTAAACCCTAAACCCCTAAACCCCTAAACCCCTAAACATTTCTCAATTATGTTTTCCTTTTTTTCCAAAAAACCAACCATCAATCAATTGCCTATTACAATCGACATGCATTCGCATGTGCTACCGGGATTGGATGATGGATCGCCGGATATTGAGACTTCCATGGCCTTGATTAAAGGGTTAAGCGAATTGGGTGTTAAAAAAATGATTGCCACACCGCATATCATTGGTGATTTATATCGCAATACCCCCGATAACATTAGTTATGCGTTGATGAAAGTACAGTTTGCATTAAAAGCATCTTCCATTCCCGTAGAAATACAGGCAGCCGCCGAATATATGTTAGATGATCATTTTATGAAATTATTGCATAGTGGAAGTCCCTTGTTGAAACTGAAAGACAATTTAATTTTAACGGAACAATCTTATGCAACCCCTACCAATAATTTGGAGGAGATTGTATTTGAAATTATTACCAATGGCTATAGTCCTATTTTAGCACACCCCGAGCGCTATAATTATTATCACCATAATTATAAATACTATCATCGCCTTACCGAATTAGGATTTTTATTACAGGTAAACCTTTTGTCACTTACCGGCTATTATGGCAAACCAGTAGCCAAGGCAGCTGCTTATATATTAAAAAATGATCTTGCCAGTTTTGTTGGTACCGATCTACACCATGCCCGTCATTTGGAAGCATTTCAACAACATTACAACCTGCAGTTGTTTGAGAAATTTGTAGAAGGCAAGGGGATGAATGAAGGGTTGAGTTAGTAATCCTTAGGTAATACTGTTTTAGCTGGAGAAAATCTTATTTAAAACAAAAATTGGTTTAGTTGTTTAGGCGTTTAGTCGTTTAGATGGCAATCCTTAGGTAATACTGTTTTAGCTGGAGAAAATCTTATTTAAAACAAAAATTGGTTTAGTTGTTTAGGTGTTTAGTCGTTTAGATGGCAATCCTTAGGTAATACTGTTTCAGCCGAGGAAAATCTTTTTAAAAGAGATAAGTTGAGTCGTAGAGTTGTTTAGATGTTTAGTCGACCATCCTTTGGATATTCAATACAGCCTGTTAATTCAATTCAACTATTTCCTTTATTCAAATCATTAGTTATTAAATCAAATTTTCAGGTTAAGAACGACTAAACGCCTAAACATCTAAACGCCTAAACTCCTCAACATCTAACTTCTCCTCTTGCGTCACCTTTTCACACTCAACAAATACTTCTGGAAATACCGTTGGTATCTCTTACTAGGTATTGTATTCATTATACTGACCAATTATTTCCGTATCCTGTCACCACAGCTAACAGGGTATGTAGTGAATGTAGTGGTGCATAGTGTAGAGCAGCAAAAAAATCCCAATGCCGATCATCTTGATAAACGCGCAGTAGAAAAAGAATATTCTGGCACCGTAAAATATATTGTACAGCAATTTGAAGAGAATCCTAGTCGAAAAATACTCTATGCTGGCATTGTATTATTGATCATTGCCATCATCAGCGGTTTCTTTATGTTCTTAATGCGACAGACCATTATTGTAATGAGCCGGCATATTGAATACGACCAGAAGAATGAAATATTTAGCCATTACCAGCAATTGGATACACAGTTTTATAAAACCCACCAAACGGGTGATTTAATGAATCGAATAGCCGAAGACGTTAGTAGGGTGCGGATGTACTCGGGGCCAGCCATCATGTATTTTATCAATCTGGCCGCAGTAATAGTGTTTAGTGTATTCTTTATGTATAAGGCCAATCCTACCCTTACCTGGATTGCCCTCTCACCATTGCCTTTATTGGCCATCACTATTTATTTTGTCAATACCATCATCAATAAAAAAAGTGAGCGCATACAATCTTTATTAAGCGATTTAACTACTAATGCACAAGAGTCCTATAGTGGTATCCGTGTTATAAAATCATTTGTACAGGAGAAAGCCATGTTTGGTTTTTTTGCCCGCAATAGCGAATCCTATCGTTCCAATGCCCTGAGTTTGGCCAAAACAGAAGCCATCTATTTTCCCAGTATGGCGCTATTGATTGGCTTAAGTACCCTTATCACTATTTTGGCAGGCGGAATATTGGTCATTCAGGGCAAGGCCAATACAGGTACCATTGCCGAATTTGTTATGTATATCCAGATGCTCACATTTCCTGTGAGTGCTATTGGATGGACGGCCAGTATGACCCAAAGAGCTGCCGCTTCTCAAAAGCGCATCAATGAATTTCTGTTTACCAAGCCCAGTATTCAAAATCCTGCTTCCCCCACAGTACATGTTTTGAAAGGAGCAGTAGCATTTGAAAATGCCAATTTCGTGTATCCGCATACTGGTATTCATGCACTTAAAAACTTTTCATTAAAAATTGAAGCGGGACAAAAAATAGCCATTGTAGGCAGAACCGGATCTGGTAAATCAACCATTGCACAATTGTTATTGCGTGCCTATGACCTGCAGGAGGGCAAGATAAGTTATGATGGCATTCCTATTCAACAATTGCAGGTAGAGTCGCTGCGTAATCAGTTGTCCTATGTACCACAGGATGTATTTCTGTTTAGTGATACGGTATATAATAATATTGGATTCGGCTTGGCCAATGCCAGTAAGGAAGAGATTATTAATGCGGCCAAATTGGCCAGTATTCATACCGAAATATCCAATTTTCCGGAAGGATATCAAACCATGATAGGAGAGCGGGGCGTAACCTTAAGTGGGGGACAGAAACAACGTATATCGATTGCAAGGGCCTTGATAAAAGAGCCTAAAATGCTGCTATTTGATGATTGCCTTAGTGCGGTAGATGCCCGCACCGAAAAAGAGATTATTGGCAATTTATATAAATACTTGTCTGATAAAACGGCCATCATCATTACCCACCGAATATTTTCATTGTTTAAATTTGATAAAATAATTGTGATGGAGCAGGGTGCCATTGCAGAACAGGGTACACATGAGCATTTGATGGCCCTCAACGGCATCTATGCGGATATGTTTGCACGTCAGCAAGAACAAGAGGTTAATGATAGTGAGGAAGGTGCATAATTGGATGTTAAAGAAGGGTGGGAAAGCTTCTATAATCAAAATTTTGCAATTTCAAAAACAACTTTATCTTTGCTTTGCCTTAGTAAGAGGTAAATCGTTAAAAACTAAAACTTTATAGACAGTGGCGTACGAAAACAACGAAAGAAAAATGGAAAGCGTTTATAGCAAACGCATTAAAGCCGGTAAACGCAGAACTTACTTTTTTGATGTAAGGGAAACAAGGGGCAATGATTATTATTTGACTATTACTGAAAGTCGCAAGCGCTTTGATTCTGATGGATACGAGCGTCATAAGATTTTCGTTTACAAAGAGGACTTCAATAAATTTGTGAAGGGTTTAGGTGAAGCAGTGGATTATGTGAAAACAGAACTGATGCCAGATTTTGATTTTGATGCATTCAGTCATGATACACCTTATGAAGGTGAAGCAACACCTGGTACGGAAGGAGTAAATGCAGAGGCACCTGTAAGTTCAGATGCTACTAGCACAACAGCAGTTGTTAATGATACACCTGATACCCCTGATACACCGGATGCTCCACCTGCTGATAACGGAAGTACCGAAGAAGTGGATAAGTGGTAATACAATAACCGAAACTAACTGATATCTGTCCCCTGCCATTTTAATGGTGGGGGATTTTTTTTTCTAAGAGAGGGTTGGTTTGAAATGAGATTTTCGTTGTTGGGATTGGAAAAGTTTTTAGTTTTTAGTTGTTGGTCCCGCCTGACTGGGTCATTCGGGTAAATTTTAGTTGTTCAAATTGAAACTGGTTCAACTATGGAAGTTTCAACAATATTCAACCTTTCTCAACTTTTCCTCCCACGCCTAGGTTCCTGACTTCACGAAACTTAACGAAGTGATTTAAGGTACAAAGAGAGCGCTCCGCTGGAGCTTGCTATAAATTATATTTTGCGTTGTTACAAAGGT
>CALRKF020000087.1:0-13870 GCA_943367825.1 Chitinophaga pinensis | reverse complement strand
TTATTTTTACTCAGCAAAAGCAACAAGTTCTTTAAAATTTTCAGGCCCAAAAAACGGAACTAAAAACATCTGTTTTTGAGGGGTCAATTTGAAATGGCGGAGAGGGGTCAATTTGTCTGGTATTTACACTATGACAGTAATGCGGTAGTAAATGCAGGAACCTATAACAGGGGGATCAAACTGGCAGAACTATTCCCCAATCCGAATAACGGAAACTTTACACTGAATGTAGAGTTTTATAAACTGCAAAGAGCAACTGTTTATATCAGCCAGTTATGGGGTATGCCGATCGGCAGTCCAGTTGTCTTTTCACCAACACTTCATATACTGCATAATTTTCTGGGGATGATGAGTACTTATCCAACAGGTACCTATATGCTTAAAATTGTATCGGATTATGATACGAGGTATTTGTTGTTTGTTAAGCAGTAGGAGCTCAGAGTTTTTAGTTGAAAAAATGCAGAAGTAAATATAATTATTTGTATGCTTTGAGCACCTGCCGGTAGGCAAGTAGGTTCGTGGGAAACATAAAATGAAGAAACATAAAATTGCCATTTAAACATACATATCATTTTTATCCTATGCAACTGCGTATGATTTGCTTAGCGGTTGTATTGATTCTATTGAGCATTACAGTTACAGCACAGGACATGAGCCAGTATGGAGTAAAGAAAGGTTTAAAGATGAGTGGCGGTTTAAATTTTAATTCAACTGCCTACACTTCATCAGGTATACCCAACAGGCGTGACCCTTTCAGCTGGTTTTTATCCGGCAATGTAAATATCAATGCGTTTGGGTATAACATGCCTTTTTCTTTTGCACTGAGTAATGCTTCCCACAATTACACACAGCCCTTTAACCGTATACAGTTTAAACCTTACTGGAAATGGATAAAAGCTTATTGGGGAAGTACCTCTATGAATTTTTCACCTCTTACTTTGGCAGGGCATGTATTCAATGGGTATGGTGTTGAGATGACCCGTAACAAATGGCAGTTTGCCGCCATGTACGGTAAACTAAAAGAAAAAGTAGAATACAATCCCATTATAAAAAATGCAGGCAGCGTTGCCTTTAAAAGAAAAGGCTGGGGATTTAAAGGCAGTTACCGATTTAAAGGCGGTGATGATGTAAGTTTTATTTTCTTTACGGCAAAAGATGATTCTTCCTCACTAGTGTTTGTACCCATTGAAGCCAATATCACACCCAAAGAAAATTATGTAGCTTCTATATCATTTAAGAAAAAGGTTCTTAAAAAATTTAATGTACAATTTGAATACGCGGTATCCGGAATTATTTCGGATAAGACAGCAGCCGCAAAACCAACCGGAAGTTCTAAAACATTTTTGGGTAAACTGCTGCCGCAAAAAAACAATGCAGTATTTTATGATGCGGTGAAAGCTGCTTTTGGTTACAACGCAAGAAAATACTCTATACAATTGCAGTATGAACGCATAACACCGGAGTACCAAACTCTGGGAGCATATTTTTTTAACAATGACCTACGTAATATCACTATTGCACCAACCATACGCTTATTTAAAGGCAAGGTAAACCTTGGTGGTAATATAGGTGTGCAACGAAATAATTTAGACAAAACAAAGAACAGTACCACCAAACGATTTGTAGGCAGTGGTAATATATCCTGGAGCAAAAGTGAAAAATGGAACTTCAATGGTACCTATAATAATTTCAGCACCTATACAAATGTCAAACCTCAGGCCGATCCTTTTTTACCTGCCAATCCATTAGACACTTTAAATTTTTACCAGGTCAATAGCAGTATGAGTTTAGCCGCTACACATTCCTTTGGCAGCAAGAATGTTAAAAAGAACCTTTCGCTCAATGCCACTTATCAAAGGGCTAGTGATGAGCAGGCAGGAACACAGCTTGGCAGCAGGCAGAGTAATTTCATCAGCGGTAATCTGGCGTATTCTCAAAATATGCCCAAGAAAAATATCAATCTTTCCGGAGCAATCAATCTTAATCTGTCCAATGCACCCGGAGCAAAAACGGTTTTCTTTGGCCCCAATATTAATATCGGTACATCACTCTTTAAGAAATTGGTTAAAGTAAATGGTGGAGGTACTTATAATAAGAATATTTCTAACGGGCAAAGCAATAGTTCTGTTTGGAATGCAAGGATGAGTTTTTCTTATGCACCCAAAGCAAAGAAAGAAACTCCAGCAAACAAAACATTAACCAAGGAAGAAACCACAGGCAGCAAAAAAAATGATCCGATAGCTATCGGATTAAAAAAATCGGTTGAGATTAAGAATCCATTAAAAGGAAGACAGAATATGAGCATGAATATAATGTACATGAATAAACTGCCGGTGGCGTTGCAGAGACAGGGCTTAAGTGAACTGACGATAACGTTTAACTGGGGGTATAGTTTTTAGTTGAAAGTTGAAAGTTGAAAAATGGTAATGAGTAAGATAATATTTTATTTGAAATAACGAAGTATGTTAAAACAACCAACAAAACTGCTTTTGTTTTTAATCCTGCTGGCAGGACTATCAGCAAATGCACAGGTTTTTCCGATACAGGCAAACACCCAGTTGGTGCCGCCCTATTCGGTGTACCTGCCCGATTATGCCACCGGCATCAACAACCAGTTGAGAGTGGTATTGCTGAATCGTGATATGACCCAACCATCCTACACCATAAAACTAAGGATGAGTATAGAACTCAATGGCTCACTAATAATACGTACTTCAGATTATTATAATCCATCGCCGGTAACGCTGCAACCCAATCAGCCTTATAGTGTAGAAGGATTAGAACTAGCTCCCTATCTCAACAGCAACAATATTGATTTTATCGGCATCAGCAAACAGGAATATGAAGAAAAGAAAGGTTTGCCCGACGGATCATATAAAATTTGTTTTACTGCGTATGATTATAACAGACCGGACTGGGTAAAAGTAAGCAATGAAGGATGCAGTTATTATTATCTTACAAAGAATGACCCGCCATTTATTAATACACCCGCCTGCGGGGAATATATAATCTCACAGCAGGCAGCAAATGAAAACTTAATAGATTTAATAGGTAATCAAATTCAAAATAACTATGGCAATTGGAATACGGCCAGGAAAAATGAATGGTATAATGCAGCTGCCCCATTGTTGATGGATTTACTGCAAAATAATCAAAACGATGATGAAATAAGAGCCAGGTTTTTTGCTTTAATATGTCGTTTTTCTCCGGAAGGTTATGGCAATAAGGATCCATATTATAATGCAAATCTTACAAATTGGATATTTGATATATTGGCAACAAATGAAACCAGGGTTCTCACAAAAAATTATATAAAAACATCTTCGAGTGTTACTTGGAGTTATCCTTATGGTCAGAGTATTGAAGGGTATCTTATAAATCAGTGCGGAAAACACTTTTGCGACATTTTTAATATCACATGGAACCCTACAGTGCAAAATATCTGGGGAAATACAGTAGGGCCTTTTATATCTCAACTTTATTTCCAAATTAATGATAGGCAATTCGATGATTTCTGGCAAATGCGTTATGCCTATGTTAGTGGAATATGTAATTATGGCATTGAATTTCTTACAGCGATAAATTACCCTGGTTTGGAAAATGATGATGTATGGGAAGGTTTTGACAATTTTGGAGCTTTTTATTTCAATACTCCTTTTGTCGATGCATTTTCATATAATAATTTTCTAAAAATCAATACCATTCTACAGCCAGTAACAGCGGGAAATTCCAATATTGTTTTTTCGTGGACCCCAAGGCATATCAGCAGCCCCAATAGCACATTAAGCACCCGATACAAAGTGGAATTATTTGAAGTAATACCTTCAAACAGCGACCCAAATGCTGTGGTGCTTTCAACTGTGCCTGTATTTACAGATGAAACAACGCTTACTTCTTATGCTTATGGGCCAGATAAACCAGCCTTGGTAGAAGGCTATACTTATGCATGGAGGGTTAAAGCATTTGATGCCAACGGCAGGGATTGGTTTAAAAATAATGGCTATAGTGAAGTGTGTAGTTTTTCATTTGTTGCCAATAACCCATTGGGTGGGATTGGTGGTTCAGGGCCACCACCGGTTCAATCCATAGTTGCTACTGGCATTGATACCAGGCAGGGTGAAATACATTGGCAGGCATCCAATACTTTTCAGCATTATCGTGTTCAATACCGTAAAAAAGACGGTACAGGTACCTGGTTTATGAAAGAAACGGATAGCACTTATATTAATGTGTTTGATCTTGAACCCTCTACAATTTACGAGGCAAGGGTACAGGGTAAAGCGGGATTGTATTATGGTCCTGTTAGCTCCATTGACACAATGCTTACGCTGGCACCTGTGCCGCCACCAGGTTGTGGGCTGGCCATTAACTATGGTGCAGGGCTTAGCCAGGTGCCATTACCTACAGCAGAAGCAGTACAAAATATGTTTATAAAGATTGGCAAATTTGAAATGCAGATAGACAGTATTGGAAGTAGTGGCAGCCCCGGATACTTTAATGGTAAAGGCCGTATTACCGATATACCTTTTTTAGCTATACTGCAATTAGTAGGCAATGCCGCAGGCAACAACAACAGCAATGGCGGACTTAAAGTAACCTTCAATAATGTATTTGTAAACATTAACCGTGAAATTACAACTGGTGAAGTATATGCAGTGAGCAGGCCGCTGGATGAATGGCTGGGCGGATTTGATGCGTATTATGAAGAGAGGAGAATAGAGCAGCAGCAAAGAGATAACAGAAGAGCTTTCAGTTTAGATTCTAATGCAATTACACTTGGTTCCAATATGGTGATAGTGGATGTAATTATAGACACAGTTAATCATATTATTACAATGGTTGGCCCTGATGGGACTAAAGTGACTTATGTATTAAAACCAGAAGAAATCGGGAAAGAAGTTTTAATAGAAGATAAAAATGGAAATCAATGGATTGTCAGGAAAGATGGTAAAGTGGAGTTTGTAAATAACGGAGGTCTAAATCCAAGACCAGCTCCTAGTTTGACAAGTGGAGAAACTGACATTCTAAAACTTGCTTTGAAAAAACTTAAAATAAAGTACAATATAGATACACTCAATATTTTAGAGAATAAAATGAATCTTGAAAAGGGTAATGCTAATAATTATGTAAAGCAAAAGTATGATGCACTTACAAATAGTGAACCTCAACGTCATGATGCTTCAGAGGTTATGATATTAGGAAGTTCAACAAAACTTATTCAATCAGGAACACAAGAGTTTAATCTGATAAGTAATTATGAAAAGGCTGCAAGAGATTATAATGTTGGCAAAACCGCAAACTTATTTGCAAGAGAGACTAATACCCAGGATGAATTGCAATTGATAGCATCATATTTAAAACCTGAAAACAAATCATTCAAGGATTTCGTTGCTCAAAAAATTTCAGCAGGTGTAACTTCTGATGCGATTGCAGGCCTGCTTAAAACAGAATTGGATAATCTTATAAAAACAATTATTGATGCAAGGCAATAAATATTTTAGAATTATGAAAAAGCATTATAATAAACTCTTTTTGTTTTTTGCTGTTTTAATTACAGCATCAAGTTTATTTGCAACCCCTCCTTCTCATAAATATAATAACTCTTTTATTAGTAAAGATGAGTTAATAAAAGAGGGTACTGCTAAGTTTTTAGAACTTCTAAAAGCTAATCAACAATATGAGAAAAATAGTAATTGGGATAAAACTAATTATACTATTCTTATAGGTGATTATGGGAATGCTCCACTAATAGATACTCCTGGATTTTATGTTAGAAAAATTACTGGAACTCCTGATTTAACCCCGGAGGGGAGTAATGATTTTAATAAGATAAATGATTCCCTAAAAAAGTGGAATCAAGGTAGTGAAACAAAAACTTACATGCTTTTTGTTTCAGGGTTAACAATAGTTATTGATAAGGAATTAAAATCTCAAACAATAAAGGGGATGTTTGATGATTTACGTACTAAGCCTGCTGTGGATGTTGCTAAAGAAATGCACAATGATATAACCTATAGTATTTTTAGAAGCGTAACAAGTTCAACGACAGCAGGTAAGACAATTTTATTTTCTATAGGTAATTATAAAATGACTGACCAATTTAAGGTAAACCTTGCTGCTAATGACGGAACACATTTGATAGGAAGCTATAGTCTGTGGGTTACTTATCCAATAAAGACCAACTTGGCAGAGGAAAGTGATAGAAAGCGGATTATAAGAATGTTTGGAGGGATAATGAGAGAAAAACCCGACTACGATGATAGTTATCTCCCTGTATTGTACGATATGAGGGATGCAATTGGTTATGCTAAAGGTCAGTTGGTAAAACATAAACAAATCTTGTTGGCAACATCTGCCTCTCAGTTGGATGAACTCTTTGAAAGTTTTGGCACAGGAGATTATTCTGCACTCACTTTGAAAGAAAGAATACATGCTTTAAAGCTGATGGCAGCTAGTACAATGGGAAATAACGGTACTAATCATAGAGAGTATTTTGCTACGCAAATTGTAGAAGAAACACCTGGAGCACAGCAAAATGAATTATTGGATTCATTTTCTGTGGCAAAATTATACAACTCCAATACACTTTTATTGAAGGAGCTAATACATAATATTGACAATGGGCATATTCCATTGCTTAATACGAATGCTCATGATTTTGATAATTTTATTATGGCACTTGCAAGAATTATTTTAAATGCAAGGCCACCAGCACAAGATTTTACTTTCGCAAAAGCCATGAAAGAAAACCATGCTTTCGGATTCAAGCCCGGTTTTTGGTTTGGCGACAATGTATCGCAAAACTTTACTAATAATGGACAAGTTGTTCTTCAGGCTATCCACGGTAATCCTCCTGTATCTGCTTTCGCATTATCAACAACGCCTTATGATTATGTATGGATAACCTTCAATGGTGAATTTACAATTGGTACCACAACATTAAAAAAGGGAGAGCTACTTAGAACACCTGCCTTAGTTGCAATGCTGGTTTTTAACAATGAAAACAGCGAAAAAATAAAAACTGGAATACGGATATGCTTTGATGCAGCCTTGATGTTAACAGGAATTGGAGAATTGGATGCAGCATTGCAGGCAAAGAACGGATGGATGATGTTTAAAGCTTGCTGGAATCTGGGCTGGGGAGCAAGTGGGTTTATATTAAATGATTTGTTGGGTGAGAAATTGCAGCAAACTAAGTGGGGAAGCCAAGTATTGCATTGGTATAATATGGCATCCATATTTGCAGCGCCTGTTGGATTTTTAAAAAAATCACCAAGTGAAATAATCACTAATCTAAAGAATAGTGTTTCTGCCGCAAAAGCTGAACTTAACAATATTAATAACCTTAATCAAATGGTTAAGGAAACTGAACTTGGCACTGGGGTTGTTACGTTCACTACTGAAGAAAGAACTGCGGCTAATCAGGCTTTTGATGATATGGAGAGAGAGGGGTTGGCGAAGGTAAATGCCGCAGCATTGGATGGGTTTATGGATGATATTTATGCAACACAACGCTCGGTAGTAAATGAGAATAGAAATATTATAGCAAATGCAAATAATAATTCTAAAGGAGCATTCGGGGAAATTGCCAGCGACGCATTTTTAACTGAGAAGGGATTTCAGCCATTACATCACAGAAAGACTGCTTTGACAGAAGGATGGGGCGAAACAGGGATAGATGGGGTATTTAAAAAGGACGGGCAATATTATATTGTTGAAGCAAAGTATGGAACGGCTACATTAAGTCCAGCAAATCAAGCAACTGGTTTGCCTAAACAAATGAGCGATTCTTGGATTCTTGGTGATAATAGATTATTAAATGTTGTAGGCCCTACAATATTTCAGGACATAAATGCTGTGGGATATAGAAGAATACTAGCAACTGTTGGTTCAGATGGCTCTATTGTTTATAAAGAACTTGATGCGAGTGCAAATGTAATCGGAATAATTACTCCATAACACAATTTATTATGATTAGACAGCATATAAAGTCAGAAGGTTATTTTCAGAATTATTTATCTACTTACAAATCTCATATTGAGCGCGGTTTTGACATGATTATAAGTGGTAAAGTATTACCTGAAAGAATGAGTTTTTTTAAAAAAGGACAACTTGATTTTATTTTCAACATTGTAATTGCAAGCTATACTTCAGGCTTGGATTTTTTAGTAATAAAAAATGAGTATCAAAAAGTTATTGACTATTTAAATGAAGGGTGGTCAAAAAATATTGTAAATCTAAGTGATAATAATAAAGTCCTTAATCAATATACTTTATCTGGGTACGATCAAATGATTTGGATGCTATCAATAGGCTATTTACTTGATATATCTGAAACAGAGTTTAAAAAATTAGTTGAGCTAATAGATAGAGACGGCGTAAAAGATTTTTTGATTGAATTTATCATAAGAGCAAAAATAAAGGGTAGGCAGCCTATTACTGAAGAAAGCTATGAGCATGGATGGGGCTTGTTTGGTAAGCTTCGACAAGCTATTACCCAAATTGATAGGAAAAAAGCGGAAAGACTAATAAAGGAATTTATTACTAAAGATTGGTACAAAGAACATAAAGAAGCTGGCTGGTATAATAGTCATAAAAGCAAGCATGATACTTATTTTGGCTATTGGAGTTTTGAAACAGCTGCAGTAGTTAAGATAATGAATTTAGATGATAGTAGTTTTAGTGATTGCCAATATTACCCTAAAGATTTAGTTAAGTAAATTTATTTTATGAATAAAATACAAATAGCCTTCAACGGAATTATTGTTTTGTTTTGTTGCGGGATTTCAATTTCTTCTTTTTCTCAAAAGACACCGGGGGATGTAAAGATTCAAGCTGCTAAGCCGAAAGATAAAACTGTAACCAAAACTGTTTCAGGAGATGAACTTGATAAATTAGCAGTAAGTAACCAACTGGAGTATTCAATTTCCCTTCAGGAAGTGAAAGTTAATAATATCCCCGATAGTGTTTTCAAATTGACAAATTTAAAGTCTCTGAAAATTGAAGGCACAGATTGTATTGCGTTGTTTGAAGAAGGCAATAACGATAAGAATTGTTACAAATTAAAAGAAATTCCTAAAGAAATATTTCAACTTAAAAAACTGGAGATTTTAAAACTAAAATTTAATGCTGTAAGAAATATTCCTATGGAGATTATCAGCTTGCAAAATTTAAAGGAAATCAATTTTTCTGCCAATGACAGCTTACAAAATATTGAGAGGTTGATAGGATTAAAGAATTTGGAGGAACTTAATCTATCATATTGTGGTTTGTCTAAACTACCTCAGTCTATAGGAAGTTTGAAAAAACTCAAAACGCTAACTCTGGTTTCTAATAATTTCAGCGATGATGAAAAGAAAAGAATTATAAATTCCTTACCGAAGTGCAAAGTAATTTTTGAGTATTAATATTTTAGTAAAATAAAATGCGATTAAAAAACTACATAATAATTATAGTGTTACTGTCTTCCCAAACATGCACAGCCCAAAAAACCAAATACGAGCGGGTGAGTTTTACCTATTATAAATTACCAGCTATAGCATTAGACAGCCAGTACAAAACTTATTCAGTAGCAGCCAGCATACCGGACTATATGGGAGGTAATTATTTAGCATCAACGATGAGTTATGCCATACCGCCATTAAAAAAAACAGCGATGGCAGGAGATATAGAAGTGCAGTTGAGTTATCCCATGTTTACTGAATACAGCAGGCCCGAGCAACATGGGCAGGTGTATAATACTAAAGTAAATGGCAGAGATACCAGTTACACCATGTATTATTATAATGGCAGTTACCGCCAGGGTTATGAGTATAGAATAAAGGACAACATCACCGGTAAAGAATACGCCAAAGACAATTTTATGTGGATGATAGGTGTGCAAACCGACCAGTACAAAGACCCGGGCGAAGCCGCAAGACAGTATAACATCATTTATATGCAACGCATAGGAGCAGAAGCCAGCAAACGCCATAAAGAACTTGCAGGTACAATTAATAGCATTGTCAATAATCTTTTTTACAAAGGAGATGCAGGCACATACAGTGATGTGTATCGTATGAAAGACAAAGATGATTATGCAGACCTGGATTCAGCATCAGAGATAGCCATCAAAGCCTATTCATTGATAACAGCAGCCGATAAATTTATCCATTCAAAATTTACGGAAGCCATACAACCAGCCATTGCAATATGGCAAAGAGCATTATCACAACAGGAGGACAGTAAAAAAGCAAGGATAAATAAAAAAGCAGCCAATATTATTTTATTCAACCTGGCACAGGCAGCGTACTGGTCAGCAGATTATAAAACAGCTATGGAATATGCAAAGAAGGCAGACGAAAACGGCAAAAGTGATTTTTGGGTGGATGGATTTGAAAAAACAGTACAGGATACGCAAGGAAGGGAAGCAGCCAATGGGGTGAAGCGGTGAGTTAGTTGAGAGCTAAAAGGCAATAAGCAATAGTAAATAGGCAATAGTAAGTAATTAAAAGTAAATAATGGATAATGAATAATTAGTGTGTACAGTTCTACCATGAACTATTTGCCATGAACCATGAACAAAATAAAAAAGTATTTAATAGCAGTTATGATACCAAACATCTTCAGGAGAAAATCACTGGCAGTAAGTATAGTTTTACTGTTATCGGGCATTGTAAGTTCATTTAATGCAGCAGCGCAGAACGAAGCATTGTATGCAGCATACACTACCAATCCATTGGTGCAACGAATTATCCGGTTGGATAAAACAGTGAGAGATAAAGGAGCAGTGGTAGGTTTTTTAACCGCACAGCATTTAGACAAACTGCCCATTGGTATCATGGATCCCAGTGGTAAAGTATTAATCTGTATAGACAGTGCAAAGTTTACTCCCAATGGAGGAACGTTCAATGCCTATGCAGCCGTTCAGTTACCGGGGATGAAGGAGAAACTTTGTTTCAGGGCAACGAATATACCTTTTGGCCCCAATGGAATAACAGCAACGGATGGTCCTGCACTCACCTTGGTAAGCACTCATGTTTTAACGCTGGGTAAAAAAGTGGATTTGGTATTACCGGGCAACGGTAATAATAATATCAAATGGAATTGCAGTGGTTTTCAGGAACTCAATGTAGAAGGGAAGTTTGTGTTTAAACGTGGCTTTTTTATTCCGGACAGCACTGAGACAAACGATAGCACAGTAACCGCCACATTAAGTTTACAGCATGTGGTGAACATCAATAATATGCTGGCATCAGTTTCCATTACACCTTTTAAAATAAGGGGTATGGAAGATTTTGCTTTTAAAGTAACGGATGCAACGGTGGACATGAGTGATTATGCTAATCCACAAAATTTTCAGTTTCCGGCAGCTTATCAAAATGAGTTTGGCAGTAATATCAATTTATGGAGAGGTTTCTTTTTACGTACCCTTACAGTGAGGACACCCTTTAATAAAGCAGGCGGCAATGCCAGCCTGATAGCCGAGAATATGCTAATAGATGAAAACGGTGTAACCGGTTTGGTAGGCGGCACTAATTTATTTGACATTACACAAGGTAGTGCAGATGGTTGGGCATTCAGTATGGATACACTCAAAGTAGAAGTATTACGGAACAGACTAACGGGTGGAAGTATGAGTGGCGGAATGCGGATTCCCTTTTTAGGTAATGACAGTTTAAGCTATCGGGCAACGGTATCGCAATGGAATGATGATTTGGATTATTTATTCCAGGTGAAACTGCGGCAGACTGATACCTTTCACATGCCAATGGGCATTAAAGCTACGCTTAGGGAAGGATCGTATGTACAGATAGAAAAATACCAGGGTAAATTAGTTCCATCTGCATTGTTGAATGGCAGTGTGTATTCCGATTCAGGGATGGTAAAATTCAGGGGACTACGTTTTGAGAATGTGGGGCTATCTACGCAAAGCCCCTTCATTCACAGCGGCACATTTGCGATTGGTGATGCCATCAGCACTCCATCATTGGCAGGCTTTGAGGTAACGATTGACAGCATACGGTTAAGTTTGGTAAATGGGCAGGTGCAGCTTGGTGCAAATGTAGCCCTTGGATTTATGGAAGATACGGCAAGAGGTTTTGGCGCACATGCCAGTTTTATTTATAAAGGGCATTTTGCTCAAGATTCCATTGCAGTAAAGCGACAATATTTTGTAAGTGATGGTTTGCATATTGGAGAGATAGGTATCATGGTGCATTTTGGTTCATTTGAATTGGATGGCACGATTGCTTTGTACAGGGACGACCCCACTTATGGAAATGGATTCAAGGGAAGCATTGGAATAAAGTTCAAGTGCATGGGCGACAATATCAACCTGGCGGCGCAGGCATATTTTGGAAAATCGCAAGGGTATAAATATTTTCAGGTAAGTGGTTTTGCACAAATATCCACTGCAGGTATTCCTGTCATTCCAGGAGTATTGTATTTGAACGGGCTGCTGGGAGGTTTATCCTACCACATGACAAAACCACAAAATTTAAAATCACCTTACCTGCTTGATGGTAGTGGTAATGCGTTGGGTAGTCCCGATACATGGGCAAGACAGGTGTATGTTCCAGATGGTAATGTAGGTTTTGGAATGATGGTGGGAACTACTTTTTATGCAGCCAATAAAAAACTGGTAAGTGGAGGTGTAGCCGTTGAAGTAGAATTAAATACCAACTGGGGTATCAACTATGTAAATCTAAAAGGCACTGTAGCGGTGATGAAAGACATTACCGCAGGAACAATTGCAAAAGCGGTGAATGATGGCAGTGCTGCGCAGGCAACTCCGATATATGCCGAGTTAAATGTTATGTATGACCGGCCAAACAGGGTATTTCATGCAAACCTGACAAGCTATCTTAACATGGCAGCCTTTAAAGGAGCTGGGCCGAACAACCGTTTTGGGGAGATGGTAATACATCTTTCACCAACCACCTGGTATTTTTATATTGGCAGGCCAACTTCACCATTAGGTGCAAAGATTACCTTGGACTGGGCGCATGTAGAAGACCTGGCCACTGTATCAGCTTATTTTATGGTGGGTAATCAGTTAGACCCATTCCCGGCACCACCTTCCCAAATAACACAAAACATCAACTACACACCATCAGTAAATGTATCAGCATTGCAATCAGGCGGCGGAGTAGCATTTGGAGCTAAATTAAATGCAGCATTCGGTTTTGGAATGGAGCCTGAATCAACAAGTTGGATATATGCAGGGATATATGCAGGGATAGGCGGGGATATTATGTTCAGCACTTCAAATAATCTAACCTGCACAGGAGATGCGGTAGGTATTGGAGGCTGGTGGGCAAGAGGCAGACTGTATGCGTATCTGGAAGGCGGTATTGGCATCAGGGTGAAGATATTTGGAAAAAGAAGAAAATTTGATATTGTACATCTTGCTGCCGGTGCATTACTGGAAGCAAAAATACCCAAGCCAAGTTATTTTGATGGTTATGCTTACCTGAATTGGAATATACTGGGAGGATTTGTAAAGGGACATTTGAACCTTCACATGCAATTTGGGAAAATCTGTCCTGAGTACCCGGTAATAGAAAATCTTGCCGAAGGGTTGGATCAAAGCAGGGACATTACCTTAAAAGTTATCGGAGGAGTATCGCCAGCACCCGGTTCAAACAGTGTAGATGTATATGGCGTACAAGCTATCACTACCAATATGCCGTTGAATCAAAGCTTTGGGCAACTCAATGAAGCAGGCGAAGAAGTGTTGTATAAAGTAGAACCTTATAATGTAAGGCTGCAAAGAGGCAGCACTATTATCAATGCTAATCAGGTATATGGGCAGGATTATAAGAGTCTTACGATAGTACCCTATCAACGCTTATTGCCAGAAACAGATTATGTTGTATCAGCAAGTTTT
>CALRKF020000086.1:0-14060 GCA_943367825.1 Chitinophaga pinensis | reverse complement strand
CATTCGGGCAAGCCCGCCTAACTTCGTCATTCGGGCAAGCCCGCCTAACTTCGTCATTCGGGCAAGCCCGCCTAACTTCGTCATTCGGGCAAGCCCGCCTAACTTCGTCATTCGGGCAAGCCCGCCTTACTTTGTAATTCGGACAAGCCTCCTCTTGCCAATCCAAGCTGAATATCGGCCCCCCAACCCTAAAAATCCTCTTTTTATGGGATATGAAGTCCCCTGTAAATAGCCCAGCTTTACGGTATTAATTAAAGTTGCAGGCAAGGGTTAAAAAATGTATAGGATATCATCGATTTAAAAACTAATTTACCTACAATGAAAAAAATACGGTTTGTCTTGGTGATTTTTGGTGCTGCAAACAATCTATTCGCACAGCCCATCGCACGCGAAAGCATTGCCAATAGTATTATTGGATGGATGAAAATCTATCATTTTAAAGGAGTAAAAGAAGGTCTCAAAATTGACAATAAAATATATTCGGCCAAACAGCTTTCAATCGGCGATTCTTTTGCCAATTGGATACAAGCCAGTTATATACCCAAGGGCGGACTAGGCGATGTAAAGAAATTTGTTTCGGAAAAACTAGGTTTATATAATCAGCACACTGCCGGTAAACCACAGAGCTATGGCGCCTATGCCAAAACCTATACCGAATTAAAATACAATAGCAGTCACCAAATGGTACCGCTTACCAATAGTAATACTTGGTGGTCCATTGCAGCTAATGGCATTCCGGGCGACTGGCCCATTAGAGATATCTGCACACCAACACAATATTATTTTACCCTACCCACGGCCAGTACAGATGTAGACGAAGAAAGCGATAAAAAATCCCTTGACATCAGCAATAACCCCAATATTAAAAACTTCCCCAACTTTTGGGTAAAAAATATGGGATTCGGTGGTGGAAAGGAATGTGTAATTATATACAAAACACATCAATCACCATTTATTAAAATAAGCAAGGGCGAATTTTTGCAAGCATTAGAAGCGGGCATCCCCCTATTTTATGAAAAGGAAAAGAAAAGAATTACCGAAGCAGAACAGGGCGACCAGCAGCGCTTGATAATTCCATTAAAGCAATTAGACGAAAAAATTCAACGCTTTAAAACAGGACTACAAAAGAACAGGGAAAAATACAGCAATCGCCTGAACGAAGATGCCATGACCAGCTTCCAACCTACCCTGATTGATTTGGATAATGGAAGAGATATTTTCACTAGTCAGTATTTAAGCGATCCTCCATACAGTTCCAGACGCTATCCTGTATATAAGGTAGACCCCGCCCTGGTACCGCTTTGCAAAACCGATCAACCACAGTGGATATTGGTAAGCTGGGATTACTGGCCAAGTGAGCCCACTGAAGCACAACAGCATGCGGCCATTACTAATAATTTTAATTTTGAATTTGTATATAATTTTTTCTTTAACCCCGAAAAAACAAAGGGACAATCCTATCAACCCATTCATGCACCTGCTACAAAATAGTACTGCATTAAAAATTTAGACATAAAAATAAGTATATGAAAAAAAGAGTTTTAATTTTTATCTACGCAGTTTTGCCAACACTTGTTTTTGCTCAAAAAACAAATTTTGATCTTGCCAGTTATATCGTACCCAAGGGCTGGAATAAAACGGGCAACGAAAATGCGGTTCAGTACAGCAAGTCCGATGATGCTAAAGGAATTTATTGCATGATCACTTTGTATAAATCGGTACCTGGCACGGCCGACTCCAAAGAAAACTTTGACATGGCCTGGCAAACATTGGTAAAAGAAATGGTAACCGTTACAACCCCACCTGAAATGCAACCCGCAGCCAGCGAAAACGGTTGGGATGTGCAGAGCGGCTATGCACCCTTCGAAAGCGAGGGCAGTAAGGGCATTGCAGTATTGGCTACTTCCACCAGTGGCGGAAAAATGGTGAATATCATCATCCTTACCAATACCGAAGAGTACCAGCAAACTGTGACCGATTTTTTAGAATCGGTTAGTTTAAAAAAACAAATAGCACCCGCGCCTGTAAAAACAAATGAGGTGGTAAAGCCTGTTACCAATACACCAACTAATACACCAGCTAATCCGCCCGCCAAAACTACCGGTTATGGCTACACGACTACCAATTTTGATGATGGTTGGACGAGCACCGTGCAGGAAGACTGGGTAGAAGTAACCAAGGGCAATATCAAGGTATTGCTGCATTACCCCAAGGAGGGCACCATCTTTCCGGCCGATCCCGATCCGCTGGTGCGTACTGTTTGGAATATTTTAGTGGCACCGCATTTAAGTAACCTAAGCAATTTTAGAACAGCCTATATCAGCAATTACGATCGCCCTTATTTGGGCATGGGTAATGCAACCCTTACAAGCACCGGTAAAGAAGTTTTTGTGGTCTTATTCCGCCAGGGCCAATCGGGTTGGGTAGAAATAATAGCACCCGATAAAAACAGTTTTATCAGTCAATTTAAATTTGATCCCGAGCAAATAAAATGGGACAGTGAATCAAAACTATTAAATCCCTTATTACTATTGCCCAACTACAATAAGTTTGCCATTGCCGCCAGCGATTTTACCGGCAGTTGGAGCAGCGATTTTACGGGTATACAACAACTCTACAATGTGTACACCGGCGATTATGCGGGCATGTACATGAACCAATCGAACCAAACCTTTCAATTTTCAGCGGGCAACAAATACAATTGGAGCATACTGGTAGTAAACGGCATGGCAGGCAATGCAAAATTTGCCAATGTAAAATCGGCCGGCAAATTCAGCATACTCAATAATTGGCAAATACATTTTACCGATATCGAAGGAAAGCCCAAAAAATACAATGCATTTTTCTCTTGCATTAAAGGCGCTCGATTGCTAAAAATGCTGGATGCGGATTATCCGGGTAGTGGGATATATACGGTGTATGGGAAGAAGTAGGGAAGGTTGAGATTGAGGTTAAGGTTGAGGGGTCTGAACGAATTACGAAGTAAGGCAGGTTGAAAGTTGGAAGTTGGAGGTTGGAGGTTGTTGAGGGATCTGCCCGAATTACAAAGTAAGGCGGGTTGAGGTAGAGATTAAGTTAGAGGTTCAGCAGCGTAAAAAATTAAGATAAATGCCAATAGTTAATTAGCTATTGGCATTTTGATTATAGAATTAGCTGAAAGTTATTGGGTGGTTGATTGGTTTCGGTATGAACTGCTGGATCAATTAATTCCTGTGATACTTGAATATCATTTCTTCCGAAGCAAAATTTCAATTGGTGGTTTCCGATTAAGTTAAAGTGATATAGTTATATAACGAATCTTCAACTGGACGATCCAATTCAAAAACAAATTTTACTACTGAAACACTCTTTTTTTTATCATCAACCATTGTAGTTTGCTTTAATGAATCTTCCTTTGGTGTTAAATCTCCCATATAATAAAACTCTTTTCCTTCATCGTTACTTTTTTTAATAAATAAAGGCAGCCGTAACCCTGATTTATAATTCCGAATTGTTTTTACATCGGGACTTTCAAGTGTTCTTTTTGATTTTGACATCCATTCAAATTCAATATTATTAATAAACCCATCTTCATATTTAGTTGAATTTGAAATATTTTCTGCTTTGTGATAGTTTACAAAAATCGGGCAATTTGCTTTATCTGGACTAATAATATACCCTCCAACATTTTGAGCAACTGGATTTTGTTTCCAATTTAAAATTCTAAATACATCTTTTCGAGAATATTTTCTATAGTAGATAAAGCCTTTATTATACATATCTAATTTGAATTGCTTAGAGAAAACTAAAATTGAATAAGCAATACTATCTTTAAAAAAATCAAGGAAATGCTTATTTTTTAAAATAGCGACAAAGTTTGGGTGAAAAGCAATCTTTTCTTTTTCAACCATTAAAATATTTAAGCTGTATATTTTATTTACAGGCACTAAATTCTTTTTGCTTTTTTCAGTGATAAATTCAAAACAAATATTAGAGACTGTCGAATCAATGGTTTCTTTATTTAGAACATATCCATATTTTTCAAAAATAATATTAGTAAACTTTGAATAGGTTGTGGACTTGTTTTCTAATAATTCTAATAACAATACAGATTCTTCTACTCGCTTACCGTTATTAATTTCAATTGAAAACAACTCAAGTACTTTTATTTCATTTTTGTTTAGTGTGTTTTTATAGTAATCTTCAATATCAGCAACAAAGTTGAAATACGATTTGGAATCTTCAACAAATAATTGTGGGTCTCTTGATCCATGCTGAACAAAATCTAGCATCATAGGTACCTTTCCAATTTTAAATTTTAGAAGTTTATAATCATTTATCAAATCTTTTCTGCGGCGCAAGTTGGCATTGTCAATAGCTTCAAATATTCTCTTTTTTGAAATCTCATCAAAGTTTATAGTAGAACTTCCGGGAATAATAGAGCTTCCACTAGCCATTAATTTTCTTAGAGTATCACGGTTGTAGGTTGTGTCTCCATATAGTGCAATTGGAATAAGGTAACTGTTGCTATAATTTCCAATGAAATCTATTACTGTCAAATACTCCTTCCCATCAACTTTTCTTAATCCCCTTCCTAATTGTTGAACAAAGATGATTGCAGATTGAGTAGGCCTTAGCATAATAACCTGATTGACTTTGGGAATATCAATTCCTTCATTGAAAATATCAACCGTGAAAATATAGTCTAACTTTTCATCTACATTATTTGATTCCAAATTGGTAATCGCAAGGGATCTATCAGATTCACTATTTTCTCCAGTAAGCGCAATGGTTTTGTATCCTTTCGCATTAAATTTATTTGAAAGCGTTTTACACTCTTCAATACTAGAACAAAAAACCAGCCCTCTTAGAACTCCGTTATCACAACCATAAAATTTCGCAGTTTTAGTAATTTTATCTACTCTTTCATTAGAAGTTAATTTAAGAAAATCAGCATTTTCTTCAAGCAGTGTTCCATCAACAGTAATATCAGTGACACCATAATAATGAAAAGGGCTTAACATATGTTCTTCCATTGCTTTATGAAGACGTATTTCATAGGCAATGGTATGATCAAACAACTTAAAAATATCTAAACCATCTGTACGCTCTGGTGTAGCTGTCATTCCGAGTAAAAACTTAGGCTCAAAGTATTGAAGTATTTTTTGATACGATTCGGCCCCAGCCCTATGTGTTTCATCTATAACAATATAGTCGAAAAAATCAGGTTCAAACTTTTGCAAATGTTCTTCTTTCGAAATAGTTTGAATTGTCGAAAAAATAAAATCTTTATCAACCTCTCTATTATCACCCGAAAAAACACCCAAAGTTTTTGAATTTCCAAAAATGGCTTCAAAGGATTTCATTGCTGCATTCGCAATATTCAATCTATGTACGACAAATAAAAGTTTTTTGGGATTTACTTCTTTAGCATCAAAAGCAGATAAGTAAGTTTTACCAGTTCCTGTTGCAGATATTAAGAGCGCTTTGGTTTTCTTTAAAGACCGAATATGCTTTAAGTTATTTAAAGCATCTATTTGCATGTCGTTCGGATAAATAATATCTAGTTTGATTAATTCTTCTTTCTGCTTTTTATTTGAATTTAATTGCTGAATATAAATGGTCTCATAATTTGCAATGTATTCTTGTGATACCGGTTGGGCCTTTTCAAACTCTAGCTTAAATTCTTTGATAACGTTATTGATAATATAACTTTCCGCAGTAGCAGATATTTTAAGGTTCCACTCAGTATTTTCACATAGAGCATTAGCAGTTAAATTGCTACTTCCAATAATTAGATCATTTATATTGCCTTTTTTAAATAAATAGCCTTTAGAATGAAAATTACCTTTTGTAGCTATTTTCAATTCTATATTAGTGAAATTAAGTAACCGTTTAAGAGCTTCTGGCTGACTAAAATTCAAATATTGTGAAACGAGTAATTTGCCCTTAACGTCCTTTTTCTCTAATTCATGCAGTGTATTAATAATTGTAGCAACACCACTGGTAGTTACGAAAGCTACTGAAAACCAAAATTCGTCACATGCCGTTAATGAGCGATTAATAGTAGTAAGTACTTTTTTGCCAGCTTCTTTATCATTAACAATTAATTCTGGGAGGTATTCATCAGTTGAATGATTCAGGTGATTTATAAAACCCCTTTGTAAACTTGCTGATAATGCTTGTTTTATAAACTCCATTTAGTTTGTTATTAGTTTGTTTACTATAGGTATGTCTGCCTCTGCCCAATCTAAAGAAATCAATTCCTCTTTACTTAACCATTTAAAATCGATATGCTCGGTCAGTTTTAAATGAATATCCTTACATGAACAAATGAAACTATGCATGGATAATGCAAAATCAGGATATTGATGGCTTACAGTTAAAAATTCATTATTTACATCAATATCCATATTCAATTCTTCCTTTATTTCTCGGATAATTGCTTCAACTTTTGTTTCATTCGCTTCAACCTTACCTCCAGGAAATTCGTATTTTTTTGATATATAATTGAATTTGCTTTCGCCGCGTTGTACGCATAAGATTTTAGCGCTGTGAATAATAATTGCAGCCACTACTTCAATTTGTTTCATGTTTTAGACTAATTAATTAAATCATTATAAAAATTCAAAACCATTGTTTGAGGCAATAGTTATTAATGGCTCTAAAGTATTTCTAAATTTTAATTTAATGTTCTCAATGTTTTTATATTGGTCAGGCGTAAAAATAGTTAAGTAATCCTCGAGATATTTATTTCGTGGCTCTTTTTCTCTAATAATGTCAATGGCAATTTTCTGAATTATAAAAAAACCATTGAAATATATTTCTAGATTAGGAAGTTTGTCTGATTTAATTGAGTTAAAAGCCCTATCTGCTGGAATTAAATTCCACATCAAATCATGGGATAAAAAACTATATGGAATAAAGTGCTCAATAGCATAATTTTCTTTTGAGAGACTTTGATTTGTGTAAATACAATTTAAGCTTTCTGTTTCATCAAATACAGTATTCCAAAACTTACGTTGATTTGTTAAGTTATTTCTGATAGCAGGTTTAATTATTTTATTTGGTATATCTGGAACATTTGGATTTTTATTTTGTAAAAAAACGACTAAATTCCAAAAACAAAAATTTCTAATAAGAGTAGCATTTATTAACAAATAATTTGCCCAAAATAAATCTACACTAATGAATTTTTCATTTAGTGAGTAGAGACACTTAAAATTTGTTGATTGTGATTTTTGATAAATCGCTGCTTTGTTCTCTCCCGGAAACCATGGACTTAAAAACCAATGTGGTACCTGCTTATTAAACTGTAAAAGCTCATTAATGGTTTGAGGATTGTTAGAATTAATGAGTCGTGAAAGTATTAATTGTTTATTTGCATCTATAGGTAAGTTTTCTAGTTCTTTAATATTAATAACTGCACTATGAAGCTTATCTTGTTTACCAAATGAAACTCTAAAATAATTTACAGTATACCATGCATTGGCAATCATTCTAGCAAATAGTTCTTTTTTGGGAATGGTTGTTGATTCTATAGACAATCTGGATTCTAATGCATCTATTATTGATAATAACCAGTAAAATTTATAAGTTGAGCTAGTTTTGTTAAAGCAAGATATTAACAGGTTTATTGGTAAAATTTTGTCTTCTGGTAATTGTTGCATACTAAAATAAATTTAACCCAATTCTTTTTATAAAATGAGCTCGATCAATTCAATTGCTTCTACATTGAGCGCTTTGACAGATCTTTTAAATCGTGGAATTGTGACCAATTGCCTTATTCTCGAAATTGGCTAAGGGAATTGGCAAGCTTTTTTAACTGTTTCATATTGAGTAACGGTGGGTTGACGATGGTAATCTTACTCAATTTAATGATGAAAAATCAGTATATCAAATTTAATGAAGAGAAAATGGGTGGGAAAGAGATTACATTAATTAGTTCGCATAATTTAAGTTTACACAAAACAGTAGCTTGAAATTGTTTTATATATCTAATATTATGGGCAATTTAAATTTTGCTCATAAATTCTATAATTAGAAAGCAATCTTTAAGTTAATTAAGTCTATATTAAATTATATTCTGTATTATATTGGCCTTTGTTTAAGTATAGGGTTAGCCATTGATGTATGACCATCTGATAATCTTCCAGTCTTGTGACAATATTTTTCAGGGTAGTTTTCGTTTTTAAATTTAGCCCAACTTTCGTAAGCTTTATTCGAGAAAGGTCGCTCTGGGTTAAATGGAATCTGTTCACCTGTTCTTATACAGTACCCAATTTCGGGGTAAATATTTTTTTGATATGATTGCTTTTGAAAATTCTTATTTGAAAAATGTTCAGAAATTTTATCAACCATATTTTTAATTCCTTTATATTTTTTTGTTAAACCACCCCAAGCAGATTCATACTCAGGCTCGTTTTTAAAAAGAAGTTGACTATTGTCAATAACTTTATTGAAATAATCCCATGAGTCCTGATCAACGGTTTTTTCGCCAACTATAAATTTAGTAGCTATGTTGCTAAATGGGTTAAAATTTGTTTTTACACCCGCTTCAATATTTTCATCTTGCGAAAAATCGTAAAGATTCATTGATGTTAGAATTTGTGAAGTTTCGTTAGCATAAAATTTTGCATGTAGCCTTTTCTCATATCGTATTTCAATATTTGGAAATTGTTTGAAAAAAACTAAATCTTCTGCAGAAAGGCTTTTGGTAATATCTTTTTCATTTTTACCGAAGACAATAATTATCTCAAGTTTATCATTATTAACTTTTGATTTTAACTCTTCGGCGTAGCGATGGTGTAATTTAATATATGGGGATATTAAAATCAATTTACTTTCAGCTTTTTCAAAAATTTTTCCAATTTCAGTATTAAGGTCATTTCCTTTTAAAAACTTTGCCATTGTAGTTTATTTTTAGTCTAACTAGATTTGATAATAGAAATTAAATTTCGTTTTCTATCACGTTACCAAATAAATGTATAGTTAAAATTAAACACTAATGTTTAATGTTGTTTATTTAAAATGATAATAATATTTATGAATCATTTTTTTTGAATAAAAAACAAGCGGAAAATATGAATCTTATCGTATAGGCTTTAATTTTTCTAATTTAATCCCCCCAAAAACCCCCCTCCCCCTCACTCCACCCAAAATATTTTTATTATTATTACAATATGAAACTATTATATATACTCTCTTTATTAAGTGTTTTATTTCTACAGTCCTGCGGGCCTATTAATGTAAACAAACGGGCAGAAGAAACCGGTGCCCGCGAAATGTTGAAAAGGGATCAGCGGATGATGCAGGATCCGGCCCTGGGTTATATTCCTACCGAGCGTTTATTAATCGCTAAGGAATATAAAGACATGCTCATGCAACAAGGCAATGCTGCACTCACGGGTGTTAACTGGAAATCGCTGGGTCCTAAAAACCAAGGCGGTCGTACCAGGGCATTATTGGTAGATGCCAACGATGCATCGGGAAATACCGTATGGGTGGGCAGTGTGGGCGGCGGCCTTTGGAAAACAACCAATATTGCTGCAGCCAATCCTGCCTGGACAGCCGAGAACGATTTAATGGCTAACCTCTCTATTTCTTGTATTGCACAAGACCCTTCTAATTTGCAAGTGATGTACCTGAGCACGGGCGAGGGTTATGGCAATATTGATGCCATCAGAGGTAATGGTGTTTTTAAATCAAGCAATGGCGGTGTATCATGGGCACAAATTGCAGCTACTAATAGTGCCAGTTTTAATTATAACCAACGCGTGGTGGTAACCAGTACGGGTGTGGTATTGGTAGCAACTGGTGGTGCGGGCTTACAACGCTCGAGCAATGGCGGTACTACCTGGACAAAAGTCTTGGGTGCCGGTTTGGGTATCACAGGTGCTAATACTAATTTTTGTTACGATGTAGAAATTGCAGCTAATGGCAATATATATGCTTGTCTCGATGGTTCTATTCATAAATCAACCGATGGCGGTGTAACATTTGGTGCGGCAATGCCCTTGCCTGTTGCGGGCAATAGAATTGAAGTGGCCTGCGCACCAAGCGACCCCAATTATGTTTATGCCATATTAGAATCGGGCAGTGCTGTTAATGGTATTATCAAATCTACTAACGGTGGTACCAGTTGGGTAAGTGTTACTGAACCTGCCGATGCCGACCCGGGAATAAGTAGTACCGATTTTTCGCGTACACAGGCCTGGTACGATTTAAGTATTGTAGTAGATCCAAATCATAGAGATACTGTATTTGTGGGCGGCGTTGATTTGTTTCGCTCTGTCAATGGTGGTACTAGCTGGTCGCAGATGACGCATTGGTATGGAGGATTTGGTTTTCAATACATGCACGCCGATCAGCACCTGGCTTATTTTAGACCAGGTAGTAGTAGTGAAGCATATTTCACCAATGATGGTGGTGTATATCGTACTACTAACGCCAATGTAGCCACGCCAACGATTGTTGATAAGGGAACGGGATATGTAACTGCACAGTTTTATGCCTGTGCCATACATCCTACTTCGCTTACCAATTATTATTTGGCGGGTGCACAGGATAATGGATCGCATCAGTTTAATACTTCGGGTATACAAAATAGTGTACAGGTTACCGGTGGTGATGGTGCTTTTGTGCACATCGATCAAAACCAAGCGCAATACCAGTTTACTTCTTATGTTTACAATGATTTTTATCGCTCCAACGATGGAGGTGCCACTTTTACTGAGTACACCACTACGGGTGGTGATTTTATTAGTCCTACCGATTACGATGATGCAGGCAATATTCTCTATATGTGCGATGCTAGTAATACCTATCGTCGCTGGGATAATCCGCAAACCGCTACTACTGCTGCATCAGCAGTATTTGCATCAGTTACGGTACCAGCCCTAAGTGGATTTGTTTCGGCCATCAAGGTATCGCCCAATACAGCCAACAGGGTGTTTTTTGGATCACAAACTGGTCGCGTAGTAAGGGTAGATAATGCCAATACCGCCACGCCTACGATTACTAATATTAGTACGGGTTTACCTGCTGCTTATGTAAGCTGTGTAGAAGTAGAAACGGGCAACGACAATCACTTGCTGGTGACTTTTAGTAATTATGGGGTTAACAGTGTTTGGGAATCACTGAACGGCGGCACCAGCTGGACAAGCGTTGAGGGCAATCTACCGGATATGCCTATACGCTGGGCGCTGTTTAATCCCAGTAATGGCGACCAGGCTATACTGGCAACAGAGCTGGGGGTGTGGAGCACCGATAACCTCAATACCACCTCTACTGTATGGGGCGCCAGCAATTCAGGCTTGGCCAATGTGCGGGTAGATATGTTGCAATTAAGAACCTCCGATAAACTGGTAATTGCGGCTACGCATGGCCGTGGGTTATTCAGTTCCGATTTATTTACCACGCCTACAGCCTTGTTTAGTGCTGAAAGCTCACTGGGTTATGTGGGCAGCACTATCAATTTTACCAGCACTTCCTATAAAGCCACTAGTTGGTCATGGGATTTTGGCGACGGACAAACATCCACGCTCGAAAATCCTTCACATCTGTATACTACTTCAGGCAGGTTTACTGTAACGCTTACGATTAATGGAGGTGCATCGGCGCTTACTAAAACATCGTATATACATATATTACCCAATAGGGGCATACCTTATACGCCAGCCAGTGGTGGTAATTTTGATGTGAATACCGATGATTTTGATAACCTCGCTACTACGGGTACAAGTTGGCAATTGGGTAATTCGGCCGTTGTGGGTAAGAATGGTACGCAGAGTGGTACCAACGCATGGGTAACTGGGTTAACGGGAAATTATGCCGATAATTCAGATGCTAGTGTATGGACGCCCAATTATAATTTTACGGTGGCCGGTACTTATACGGTAAAATTTTATTCCAAGTACAGTACCGAATCGGGTTATGATGGTACACGTTTAGAGTATTCTTTAGACAAGGGCATTAGCTGGTTGCCCGTGGGCACTACAGTAGCAGCCAACTGGTATAATTTTGCGAATACAGTGGGTGATGCCAGCTTTCCGGTGAATGAAGCATTCTTTAGTGGAAGCTCGGCTACTTATGTTCAAAGGATTAAGGATATTTCTTTCTTATCAGGAAATGCGAGTGTGGCATTTCGTTTACGTTTTAAATCGGATGGTTCTGTTAATGCAGCCGGTGTAGCATTTGATGATTTTGAAATAACTGGTCCAGTTAATAATCCGATACCATTATCACTCACCAATTTCCAGGCATATAAATACAGTAATGATATTATGCTGAACTGGTCAACCGAAAATGAAATAAATGTGTCGCGTTTTACTATTGAAAGAAGTGCAGATGCCAGCAATTTTGTATCTATTGCTTCAGTAAATGCGAAGAATGGCATGAGCAATGTGTACAATCAGGTAGATGCTATCAGTCGCACGAATCCAAGGCCCAGCGGTTATTTGTATTATCGGTTAAAGATGATTGATCGTTCGGGTAGTTTCAGGTATAGTCCGGTTGCCCGTATTGCATTGGATAAGGCTGGGGATATTAGTATTGGTCCTAATCCATTTATCAATACCCTTTATGTATACAGTGCGGCCAAGGTAAATAGTATTGCATTGTATGATATCAACGGTCGTTTGGTATATCGTACCAATACCATTACAGGTAATAGTGTATTCTTGCCCGTTAGTTTAGCTAAAGGATATTATACAGCGGTAGTAGAAACTGCTGCGGGTGTGATGCGGAAGCAGTTGGTGAAATAAACTTGATAGCAAGCCATGGTTCGTGTCTTCACGGACCTATCAATAGCCCCCTTCTTTTGTATAGTCGAAAGAAGGGGGATTTTTTTATTTCATAACAAGGCTGAAAATGGTTCGTGGAGACATGAACCATGGAAAAACTTCATAGATATAGCTTCATAGCAATGTCTCTCATTGGGCTTGTGCACATGGAGAGGACGTTGCGTAATTTAGGAAAAGGTAGTACGCAATGTCCCGTGCCGGAGACCTTGCTAAGAAGTGGCGGTGCGTCAAGCCTGAGAAAATACCCCCAAATAAAATTGTTTTTCCCAGGGAAATCAGTAAGTAGTTTATAATCTTTATTCAAGCTTTCCAAGCCTACAGAAAATGGTTCGTGGAGACACAAACCATGGCAACGTGAAGACAGGAATTATTGCGGAGGGAAATATGCTGTACCTATTTTTAATAATACAGCCTAGCATTTAATCATTTTAAAAGAATTACAATGAAAATCAAAAAATTTCTTTTTAAAGTACACGAACCGCCATAAAATGGTTGTATACCGTAAACCAATTCTTAACCTATAAAAATAATCTAATGAAAAAGACCTTCATAATTAAATCAGTTTTTATTTATTTACCATGCTGTTTTGCTCTTTTGCTTTATTTCAGTTGTAAAAAAAATGATAATAAATCATTTGAGACAGCTGCTATACTTCAATTTACAAATCATACCAGCAGCAATAATGCAGCATTAGAAAAAACAATTGCTAATATAAAAATGCAACTGGCGCAAAAAGATTTTAGTAGTGATTTTGTAAAATGGCACGGGCAACCTTTGTGGGATAAGGCGGTAACCCTGCAAAAAGACCCTCTTAATTTTATACAACTCATTCCTACACAAAAAAACAATACGATTGAAACATTTATTGCAGTACGGTTAAAGGATAGCAGGTTTACTTTTGAGCTGCACAGACGTAGTGCAATGGTTAAAAAAATAACGGAACCTTCGTTAATGAATATAGGGGATGAGTTTAGGGAAACAATATTGGGATATTTTAATAATAATATTTTGGGGAATATTGACAATACAAAACAATTGCCTGGTATTTCCAAAGCAAAAAAAACAGCTGCCCAAAATGAAATATTGCCAGATACTTACATACAGTTTTGTTATAATGTTGGATATTGTGGTCCCGATGCATGTCCGCCGAATACACCGGAAGGAACTGTTTGTTGCATTACACAACGGGTATGCGTAAACGTTTGGTATAATGATGGTGGCGGTATAGGTGGAGGAGGATTGGGCGGTGGTGGCTTGGGTGGAGGTGGAGGAGGTGCT
>CALRKF020000085.1:0-14514 GCA_943367825.1 Chitinophaga pinensis | reverse complement strand
TATGTTTTATGCAAATCCAAGAATGAGTACAAGAACCCGTAATTATTTTAGTCCAGATATTTACGTTCCCTCAGTCTCGCTACATTGGAAATTAACTCAACTAACAAAAATAGACCTTTCCACATCTGGAGTATTTGGCAATAGAAATAGTGTTCAATTGGATGCATTTGCCAATGTTTCAGATGCTATCAATCCAATTACGGGAACTTATTCAAACAGACAGGTTGATATTGATCAATTCAACAGCAGAACCATTGAACTACGTTTATTGCACCAATACAAGATTGGAAAAATGCAAAGCAAATTAACTAGTGGAGCAGTTTATATGAATAATAATTTACACCGACAGCAGTTGGGCATAGGTACTACTGGTACAAACTATGAAATGACAGTTACAGGATCTGGCTATGGCAGGGATATACATTTTAAAACAAATAATATAGCACTGTTTGCGGAAAATTCATTTCAAATCAATCCTCAATGGAAAATTTTACCTGGAATAAGATTTGAAAATGGCAATTCAAAAATGGATGGAGAAATTAAATATTATACAGCTATGCCCTTGCCTACCAGTATTAAACACAATTTTATTTTGTTGGGCATCAGTTCTCAATACTTATTTGACAAAGAAAATAATTTATACGGAGGAATCTCACAAGCATACAGGCCAGTTATATTCAAAGACATAGTACCTGCATCTACTTATGAAAAGATCGACAAATCCTTAAAAGATGCTTTAGGCTACAATACCGAAATCGGAATCAGAGGCAAACTATTTAGCCGCCTCCAATACGACATAAATTATTTTAGGGTATTATACAAAAATCGCATGGGTACATTAATAATGCAAGACAATGCTGGACTACCCTATACGTATAAAACAAATATTGGCAATAGCCTTACCAATGGACTTGAAATGTTTGTACAATATAAATTTCCGCTTACGAATAAACTATTTGCAGGGTTATTTACATCCACTTCCTATATCAACGCAAAATATATTACTGGTCAAATTTCAACAGGCACAGCTAACAAATCAATTGTAGGAAATAAAGTAGAAGCTGTACCAGAATGGATAAGCAGAAATGGAATTGACCTATTATACAAAGGCTTTAGTTGTACAATTTTATACAACTATACTTCCGCTACGTTTTCAGATGCTTTAAACACAGTAAGGCCTACCATTAGCGGTGCAAAAGGTTTTACTCCTGCCTATTCAGTTTGGGATTTTAATGCCACATTGAGATTAAATACCATTTTCTCAATGAGAGCAGGCATCAGTAATATTTTCAATAAACAATATTTTACCAAGCGGCCAACTTTTTACCCTGGACCAGGTATTTGGCCAAGCGATGGAAGAAATATTTATTTTACGGTGGGAACTAAAATTTAATTGTACAGCTTGACAGATTAATCAAAAATGAACAATTATCATATTATTTGTTGTATACAATAACGAGAGCGTTCCGCAGAATCATTGCTACTTTCCAAGTAACCAGCATTAAATTAATTTCTATTACCGTATTATCATTACAGTGCCTTTCAATAATTCCATTGGCTGTTGATTATTTCTTTTGTAAAAGCATTTCCACACATATACCCCGCTTTCCTGTGCCTTCCCCTTATAAGTGCCGTCCCAACCAATATTCGGAACATTGGTTTCAAAAAGGCGCTGACCATATCGGCTATATACTACTAGTCTGTATGATGCAAAAACAGGATAACCTAGCACTTTAAATAAATCATTATTTCCATCCTTATTCGGAGAAAAGGCATTGGGAAAATAAACAGCACAGTTTTCTTCCAGTACCAGCACTTGTGCGTTACCGGTAGTACAGGGAGAGGTGACAGTAACACTGTACAATCCCGGTTTTTTTACCAGGTAGGTTGGTTGCGTAGATCCATCCTGCCATAAATAACTATCAAATTTACCTGGGTCTAAGCGTATCGAATCGCCCTTACAGAAGGAAAGGTCATTGCCCAGGTTGGGCGTTAAAACAGTTTGCACTTGTAAATGAAGCAATCGAATGCTATCGCAATTACCCGCAGTAGTAAATGTATCAGTATAGGTTCCTGCGATTGTATGGCCAGCATAAGCATTACCCTGACAAATAGTGGTGTCTATTTGAGTAGTTACAGGAGGCGTAATCAAAATAGTTTTATAATTAATGATAGAGCTGGCACATCCCCCACCGATGGAAAGGGTGATTATCTTGGTGCCGGCTGTTTCCCAACTAACGGTAAAGGGGCCACGACCTGTGCCGGACAAAAGATTTCCGCCATTCCAGTCCCAGTTAAAAGTATACTGTCCAGCACCCGTAGGAATATTACCCGAATAATTTACTGTAACCGCTCCACCTGCACAAACTGTGGGCGGATTAATGGTAAAATTTGCATTATTAGCGATATTATTTATTTGCTGATAGATTTGTGAAACATCGGACTGGGTAGAATAATAATTAGCAAAGGAAACATACGCAAAATTGGCCTGCCCATCTTCGCAGGAATATCCAATAGGGTCATCGCGAAATAAAAAAACCGGCTTACCAGTCATACTCACATAAAAATTAGAAGCATCGTTATAAGAGGTGAACAATTGATCATTGACATAGATATCAATCAATTTGGTACTGGCATTGCGGGTAATGGTTAAAAAATAATAAGTACTATCATTAAAAAAAGGGCAAATGCCAAAATTACCATTGGGATAAAAATTCAGGCAACGACTGGTAGTGGGCGGAGGTGTACCGGTATTGGTAAAATAAATGCCATTATCATCTACCCCATTGGAGAAATCGATTAGTCTAGTCCAGAATTGATTGAAATTTGTAATCTTCACATATAGCTGCACCGTATAGGTTTGAGTGATGACACCTGTATTATTCAGGTATTTTAATCCCCAACCCTGAAAATTATGATATACATTTCTGGTAATTCCGTTAGCGGGTACAATATCTTCTACAAAATATCCGGGTGTAGCGCCAACCGTTGAAAGGCAAATAGTATTTAATGTTTTTGCAGGAAGCAGGTCGGGCGTGCAATCGGGTTCGGTAGTGGATAAATTATTGTAAAACCGGTAAGTGTGTCTAATATTTTGTGCAGCAATATTTAAAGAATGGCCCAGCACAAAAATGAATATCAATATGCATTTAACCTTATTCACAAAGAATTGAAATTTCAAATGAAGAAATATTAACGAATCTTACCTGACAGTAGTCTTATTTAAAATTCACTCACAATGTATGAATTTTTTCACTGGCGCAGGTGTTTCTCAGGATCAACTGTGCCGTTTAAATCTGCCGGATTGACATGCATTTTTAGAATCTTTATTTTTTTTAATAATGTATCCAATTCTAGGATATTGTCTCCATTGATACTATCTTCATTAATCTTGATATATTAAATACATAAATTCAAATTTTTAAAAATTAATCAGGTATGTATAAAAGTTCAGTGGTAGAAATCAGGGAGGCCAATATTCCCGAGGACAATGAAAATATAAGGCAATTATGGACCGACTATTTAATATGGGGAAACGATAATATGCAAAGACTCTATGGGGTTCATCCGCATAATCCAACCGAACAAGTGGAACAAGATATTGTACACATTGATAAATTCCTGCCACCGCATGGCAGGTTGATGCTTGCATTTTTTGATAATAATCCTTGCGGCATAGGATGCCTAAAAAGCATCGATGAAGAAATTGGTGAAATTAAAAGAATGTATGTAAACCCCTCCTTCCGCAAGATTGGAGCAGGCAGGGCAATTCTTCAATCCTTAATAAATGCAGCCAAAGAAACAGGTTATAAAAAACTGCGACTCGATAGTCCGAAGTTTATGGAGGCCGCTCATGCATTGTACAGAAGTGTAGGATTTGCAGCTATTCCCGTTTACCCCGAAGTTGAAATTCCGGAAGAGTTTAGACAGTATCTATTGTTTATGGAATTGGATTTATCCTAAAATAAAATATCACAAGCGCAGATATTTCGCAGGATCACCTGGTCTTTCAAATCTACCATATTGCATCAAGATTTAAGAAACACTATTTTCCAATTAAATAACTATGTACTAAGATTTTAATAGGGATTTAACAAAAGCAATTATCTCATTGACAAAAGATATATTAACTTTCTATAATGAAAAAAGCTTCCCTTTTCCTACTAGTTTCCACCTGTCTTGTTTTACAAGGCAATGCTCAATCTCAACTTGCTGTTCTCGACAGCCTTGAATCCTCCTTTGAAAGAGTAGTCCGTGACACCAAGATTCCTTGTCAATATGGAATGGATTTTAAACGCAAAGCCAATGGCCGACCTTATTTTTTAAACAACGATTCAACAAGACTGGAATTTGATTATTTCAAAGCCAGTAGTCTTCCTTTTTATACCAGCGAACAAAAAAATATAGAAACAACTCTTGGCTATTATGACTGGATATCGCAGCAAATTGATAACATCAATAATATACTATTGCAGAAAGAACCGGAGGACAGTGTATCCGATTATATGATTTATAAAATAACTACCGATAGCGGATCCTTTTACCGCTTATTTGCAAGAAATGGCGATATCGCATTCAGCATAAAAATATTCGACCCCATTGAGTCGAGGGAAGACCAGCTAGATAAATTGAGAACATTATGGGCCATCAATAAAAAATAGTTTACAACTTACTTCTCAGCAATGTCGCTGGTACGGGATGTTGCTGAGAAAATTTATAATCAACGCAAGGTCCTCAGCCACCACACAATCCCGGGAGAAACGTTTCTGAGAAAGTAAATATTATGTTTCGTGTGCCACGAACCATGGCATGGAAATTAACGGTTAGCTTTTGCATTTATAAAACAATTTATACTTACATTTAAATATACAAGCTGCATTGGCAGCTGCTTATTTATCATTTTACCAAAACCTATTACTATGTCAAAGATTTTTGTAGTCCCCACCAGCATTTTGTTTTGCTTAACATTATTGATTGGTTGCAGCAATAGCGATAAAACAAACGCTGCTGATACAAAATTAATAACTGTTGCAAAAAGCGATAGTCCCGAATACTTTCTGCTACGCCCCCAACTTGAAAAAGACTATGGTTATTCACATGCCGTTAAAATTGGCAACGACCTGAAGATTTCTGGTGCGGTAAGTATGAATGACAGTGGTATTATTGTTGCGCCTGGTAATATGGAACAACAAATGAAAAATTGTTATAGTGATTTGGATAAAATTTTAAAGCACTATGGCTATACATTCGATGATGTAGTGGCAGAAAATGTATATACTACCAATATGGAAGAATTTATTAAGGTATCTGGCTATCGGAATACTGTATATAAAAAGCAGTTCCCTACTGGCACTTGGCTAGAAGTAAAAGGATTGGCCATTAAAGGACAATTAATTGAAATTGATATGGAGGCACATAAGGTTCAATAAAGCCACTATCTACTGGCAAGTGTTCCGCAGAATCACTTGTGCCTTTCAAATCAGCCGGATTGCATTCGATTTATAGCCCCGACATTTTATTTTTTTTTACTTTACTTCTCAGCAACGTCTCCGGCACGGGACCTTGCGTGAATACTATTGCAATAACGCAACGTCTTCACCCTTGCTCAAGCCCATGGAGAGACATTGCTAGGAAGGAAAATCTTGTTATGTTTCGTATGCCACGAACCATGGCATATATTCAGCCAAATCACAAGTCCAGAAAGAGACATTGCTGTGAAAATGAAAATATGTTTCACAGGGTCATTTCTGCCATCCAACGAACCAAATACCATTTGGTTTGTTGTTATCGTACATCATTCTTAGAACCATGCAAACATTTTTAATCATTGGGGCTTCCAGTGGTATCGGCCAAACACTGGCCAGGCAACTAGCAGCAGAAGGCCATTCAGTTATTGCAACCTATTTTAAAAATCAGCCCAGCACTGAAATACCGAATATTCAATTTCAGTACTTGAATGTTTTAGAGGAGCAAGTATCGATGGATTTTCTACCGGATGAAATAACAGGTATAGTGTATTGCCCAGGAAGTATTAATCTACGACCCTTTGAAAGAATCAAAACTGCCGATTTTGAATCAGACTACAAACTACAGGTAATCGGTGCTATTAAAGTACTACAAGCTTCATTACCCAAATTAAAAAAATCGGCCAATGCTTCCATCGTTTTATTTTCAACGGTTGCCGTACAAACTGGTATGCCCTATCATTCGCAGGTATCGGTATCCAAAGCTGCCATCGAAGGATTAACGAAGGCATTGGCCGCAGAGTATGCACCCCATATAAGAGTAAACTGTATTGCCCCTTCCTTAACTGATACGCCACTAGCCGCCGCACTATTAAATACCACCCAAAAAAAAGAAGCCAATGCACTTAGACATCCTTTAAAAAGAATTGGTAGTACAGAAGACATCGCTAATATGGCGTCATTTTTATTATCGGAAAAAGCTGGTTGGATAACTGGTCAAATTGTACGGGTAGATGGTGGTATGTCTACTTTAAAATCTTAAGCGGTCCTTCCCTATGACAAAAGTAAATTGCAAACTAACCATAAAAATTAATTCATACCTTCAAAATAAAATACCATTATGAAAAATACTGCATTAATAACAGGAGCATCAAATGGAATCGGACTTGAATTGTCAAAGATTCATGCTAGTAATGGTGGAGATTTGGTGTTGGTGGCAAGAAACAAAAACAAACTGGATGAACTTAAAATTGAATTGGAAAATAATTTCAAAGTGCAAGTGTATTGCATTGGCAAAGATCTTTCAAACCTAACTGCTGCGCAAGAACTGTATGCAGAAACATCCAAAGAAAATATTCAAGTCGAATACCTGATTAATAATGCAGGCTTTGGCGACTTTGGCATGTTTTCAACAACAGACTGGAACAAAGAATTACAGATGATTAATTTGAATATTACCAGTTTAACTGCTATTACCAAGCTTTATCTCCAAGACATGATAAAGCGGAAAGCTGGTAAAATTATGAATGTGGCCTCTACTGCCGCTTTTCAACCTGGGCCATCAATGGCAGTATACTGTGCTACTAAGGCCTATGTATTAAGTTTTACAGAAGCAATCAGCAATGAAGTAAGGGATCAGGGCATTACTGTAACTGCTTTATGCCCCGGTGCAACCGAAAGTGGATTTCAGGAAGCCGCTGCAATGGCAGAAAGTAAATTGGTGAAAGGAAAGAAGATGCCAAGTTCCCAAGCAGTAGCAGCATATGGATATACCGCCATGATGAAAGGCACAACCGTAGCTATTCACGGCATGATGAATTATATAATGGCCAATTCTGTAAGATTTGCACCAAGAGCATTGGTGCTAAAAATCTCCCGCTCATTTATTGACAAGAGCAAATAGCTATTTTTTTCCTTCCTAGCAAGGTCTTCGGTAGTGGAACTTGCGTTTCTCTGGCGCAAGTGTTCCGCAGGGTCACTTGTGCCTTTCAAATCAGCCGGATTGCATCCGGATTTATAACAACTATATTTCTCTTCTCAGCAACGTCTCCGGCACGGGACGTTGCATAAAAAACTTATATACAACGCAACGTCCTCACCCTACACACAAGCCAACAGAGAGACATTGCTGTGAAAAAAATAATTACAAGGCATATTATTGCCTATTTCTCTTCTCAGCAACGTCTCCGGCACGGGACGTTGCGTAAAAAACTTATGTACAACGAAACGTCCTCATCCTACACACAAGCCAACAGAAAGACATTGCTGTGAAAAAACGGTTCCACTGCCCCTGCCTTATTCGTAAATCTTTATCCCAGTTGCAGCCACCTGTATGTCCTTTTGACGCTGATTTTTATCTACCTTTTTATTAATGGTTAGCTTAGCCTGTTCATAGCCTTCAATAGTAATTTTTTTACCTGCAATATTTTTGGGTACACTAAAGGCATTATCCTTTGTGCCAATGCTAACTATATTGCCAGTATTTGTTTTTACTAATACGGTCAAGCAATCCTCTTCGCACCAACTTACACTTATTACAGTTCCAGTAATTAATACTTGTCCTTTAAGAGTATTTAAATTGGCTGCGGGAGTACCCTTAAATTTTCCAAAAGTCCTGCTATGACCACCTACTGAAGGATCATCTTCTGTTTGCTGAGCGATACCTTGCAAGGATAAAAATAATACCGCAACTATAAATTGTAATTTTTTCATGTTAAATATTTTAATAATTATAATGCAATATTAATGCCCTCCATTTTTTATTATGCTCCCCTAAAAGCAGGATTTTTTAATATAAAGAAATATTAATTTGGCAGCAAAAGTCATGGTACTTGATTCGATGAATTACTATTATCGCAATAAAACAATTTCAGAATTTAAGCTTATTTTAGTGGCACTAATTAAGCGTTACAACTAACCTGTGGATCTTTCACCTACAAAAGCCCTTCCTCTAAAAGGATAAAGCTTTTACCCTTATAATGCCTGGCATTCAATTATTATAATTTATTTTATTTTGTGTCTAAATTCACGACTATGAGAGTACTACCCTTTGTATTAATTTGCCTCTTCCTTGTTTCAGGAGCAAATGCACAATCCTTTTCCATTAATACAGATGGAAGTTCGGCAGATGGCAGTGCCATGTTAGACATCAAAAGCAGTACAAAAGGTTTACTGATTCCACGCCTGACCAAGACAGAAAAAAACAATGTGGCTGCGCCTGCTACTGGCTTGCTGATATATCAAACTGGTCCGGATAGTGTAGGGTTTTATTTTTACCAAAGCAACCAGTGGAATTGGCTGTTGGATCATAAAAAAAGTGATAGTGCTTATTGGGGTTTACACGGAAATTTCAATATGAATCCACCCAGTAATCAAAATTATGGAGCCATTGACTATGCCAACGATACTTATTTGGGCACAGTTGAATCAAAAGATATTTCTATGATAGCGGGGGGTAATGAATTACTTCGTCTAAAACAAGTGCCATTGGGAGGTCGGGTAGGTTTATCTAACCGCAATCCGGAATATGCATTGGATATCCGCTATAGTGATCCCACTCCCCCAACAAGCATTCTTGGAATGCGTGTAATCGCTAGTGACATATTTGATTTTGGCACGAATGCAAGCAATATCAATAAGGGAATGGTTTTTGGAAATAACGCTACTAATTCCAATGAATTGGTTATATGGAATCATGCTAATAATATCAATGGTGTTATCCGTATCGGACTCGATTGGTTTGATCCTGCTGCAAGACCAGCACTTAATATCAATCAATATGGGGCAGGTATTTATCAAAGGAATCCAAAATATGCCTTAGACATCAGTTCGCAATCGCAGTTTGCACCTGCCTTTAGCAGTACCAATAAAAATGGAGCAAGGATTACTTTTGTTGGTCAGGAAACTCAAAATGATGATTCAAGAGGGCTTTTCCTTGGAGTGGAAAGGAGCAATGTGTATAAAAGCTATGTATGGAATTATGCTGATGGTACTGGAGGTAATTCACCGAATAAAGCCATCTATTTTGGGGTTGGTGGCGATATGGATATTGGAGGAGGCAGGGCTACCATGGAAATGCAGGATGGGAAAATCACGATTGGTCGCATCGTTAACCCCGATTACTTTTTTCCTAGCACCTTAAATATACAAACTGACTATGCAACAGGTGCAGCGAAAAATGGAATCTCTATCATGAAGCACCTGACTACAGATGAGTCTGCTTATGTTGGATTGGACGTTGATGACAATATGAACCTTTATAAAATTAATGGGGGCAAGATATATATGGGTAATCCAAATAATGGATTTCAACCCATCACCATTAACACCAGTAATTATGTGGGTATAAAAACAACCACCCCTAATGCCGACCTTCAATTTGATGATAATTATGCCAATAACAAATTGGTACTACACAATAATTTTTTTGGAAACTTTCCTAATAATACACATGATTTTTATGGTTTTGGTGTAAACCTTGGGATATTACGTTATCAGGTACCAAGAAATTTTTACGACCATGTTTTTTATGCAGGTAATAATAGCGGCACTGCCTCTAATGAGTTGATGCGCATCACCGGTAATGGCTATGTGGGTATTGGCATTTCAAACCCACAGGCACCTTTGCAATTTGCTGATGGACCTACAAATCGTAAAATTGTTTTAGCAGGTTTTCTTAATAACGATGATGGGTTTTTAGGCTTTGGTAATTCGCAAGATGGTGGTCTTCGCTATCAGGTTCCGGGCAGTAATTATAATCATGTTTTTTATAAAGGCGATATCGGAGGATTTAGCTCAACGGAATTATTTAAAATATTGGGAAATGGCGATATAGGTATTGGAGCAAGTTTTCCCTCTGCTTACGGACATGGCGGTACCAACCGAATTATGGAATTGAAAAACTCATTATCAGGAACAGCAGATGCACAATCACATTTAATTTTATCTACCACTGGCACCAGTGGTTCTTTAGGAGGTGTAACATGGGCGGGCATCAATTTAACAGGCGAACAAAGAACAGGATTTATTGGTAATGTGTATGAAACCTCCAATGCTACACGATTGGTATTTTATACCCGAAGTGAAGCAGGAGTATTGGCAGAGAAATTTAATATACAAAGCAATGGCAATGCAGTTTTACAAGGCACGCTTACACAAGTAAGTGATGCCCGGCTTAAAAGCAATATTCATCCTATACAGAATGTCTTGCAAAATTTAACACAACTGAATGGATATACTTATAACTGGAAGGATAGCGACAGGGATAAGGATTTGCAAATTGGTTTACTCGCACAAGAAGTACAAGCATTATACCCTCAATTGGTAAAACAAAATGCTCAAGGCGAATTGAGTGTAAATTATATGGGGATGATTCCCTTGCTATTGGAATCCATTAAGGAATTGAAGCATGAGATTGAATTAATAAAAAAAAATAAGTAGGAATAAATATTGTATATAAAGAAAGCTACAAATAGTTAGTTGGTATATTCATTTCTAAAACGAAGGGAGTAAAAAATAACCATTATAAAAATGATTTCAAAATTGAAGATGATTTACAATCAGGTATTTATTAGAACCAGCAGTTTTTTTACGAGAACATAAAACCACCCATGAAAATTAAATACCCACCTGCAGATCCCCATACCCTTTCAGTAGAAGAAATTCTACTTGCATTACAAACAGATTCCGCAGTAGGGATAAGCCAAATTGAAGCGGAAAAAAGATCAAAAGAATTTGGCGCTAATATATTTAAGGCTCAAAAGCAGAAGCGTATTATATGGATGCTACTGCTACAATTCAAAAGTCCAATCGTTTATTTATTGCTTTTTGCAGTATTGGTAACACTTTACTTTCAAAATTTTGTTGAAGCAATCGCTATTCTGGTGGTGATTATAATAAATGCCCTCATTGGATTTTTCATGGAGTTGCAGGCGCGCAATTCAATGAATGCGCTTAGAGAAATGGATGTGATATATACAAAGCTGTTACGCGATGGAAAAATTATTGAGCTACCTGCTGAGCATATTGTTCCGGGAGATATTATAACGCTTGAAGCCGGTGATGTTGTTCCTGGCGATGCACATGTGATAGAATCCAACCAGTTGCAGTGTGATGAATCTTCTCTTACTGGAGAGTCGCTTCCAGTTGAAAAAAATATAGAAAAACTGGCAAAAGCCACTGTCCTTGGAGACCAGTTTAATATGGTATTTAAAGGTAGTTCTGTTACAAATGGAAACGGGAAAGCAGTCATTACCGGCATCTCTCAAAATACCCAATTAGGCACCATCACTACCCTGGTAGAAAAGTCGGCAGAAAAAGAAACGCCGCTTGATAAAAAAATAAGTGTACTAAGCAAAAAATTGATTTGGATCACATTGGGTATGACAACCATTTTTGCCATCACTGGATTGATTCAGGGCAAAGACTGGGTATTGATTTTGGAAACCTCAATTGCTTTAGCGGTGGCTGCTTTCCCGGAAGGACTACCCATTGTTGCCACAGTTGCTTTGGCATATGGAATGCTTTTAATGGCAAAGCGAAATGCCATTGTTAAAAAATTATCCGCTGTAGAAACATTGGGAAGTACCAATGTAATATTGACAGATAAAACGGGCACATTAACAGAAAATAAGATATACGTAGATTCTTTTTCTTTTCCCAACGAAAAAATTAGCGTTACAATCAAAGACAATCTAATAAGTTTTGTGGAGGGAGATTTTGAAAAGAATAAAGAAGCATTTCAAAAATTGAGATTAATTGCTGCACTATGCAATAATGCCATTTCCAAAAAAACTAAAGAAAAAACTGCCATAACCGGTGACCCCATAGAAATTGCATTGGTCAACCTTGTGAACAAATCAGGCAGTACTATGGAAGAGCTGAACACACAATATAAACGAATTGGAGAAATCCCTTTTAGCTCAGATACCAAAATAATGGGCACTTTACACCAAAGCACAAATGGAAATTTTGTGGCTGCAAAGGGTTCTGTAGAGCATTTGTTGGTTAAATGCAGCAAGTTACTTGATGGAACAACCATAAAAGAACTAGGAGAGGAAGAAAGAAAAAGTATTTTGGCGGCATCTGAAAAGTTGGCTGCTGGTGGCTTGAGGGTTTTATTATTTGCCTATAAAGAAGAATCCGAAATTAACAAAGCCGATTATTTGAATTCACTAACCTATGTAGCAATGATTGCTTTCATAGATCCTCCTCGATTAGATATTAAAGAGGCGATACTGACTTGTAGAAAGGCAGGTATCAAGATTGTTATGATTACGGGCGACCACCCATTAACGGCGCTTAATATTGCTAAAAAAGTAGGGTTGGTAGATGAGAATGAACAAAATGTCATTTCAGGAATTGACATACCTGATATGGAAGCTATTTCTGCAGAATGGAATAAAAAAATACTGAATACAGCCGTATTCGCTCGTACTACCCCCAAACAAAAATTAGAAATTGTAGCCATTTATCAAAAGGCAGGCAATATTGTAGCCATGATAGGAGATGGCGTAAACGATGCACCAGCACTAAAAAAATCTGACATTGGCATTGCTATGGGATTGAGAGGTACACCAGTGGCAAAAGAAACTGCAAGCATAATACTGAAAGACGACTCTTTTATATCCATTGCACAAGCAGTATCGCATGGCAGAGAAATTTTTCAGAACATACAAAAATTTGTAGTATACCTTGTTTCCTGTAATCTCAGTGAAATATTTATTGTGACAACCTTAGGTTTTATTGCGCCTGCCTCTACCTTACTTCCATTGCAAATCTTGTTCTTAAATATGGTAACAGACATATTTCCAGCATTAGCACTCGGTTTAGGAAAGGGGGATAAAACTGTTATGGAAAAACCACCAAGAGACGCTAAACAACTTATTGTATCAAACAGAGACTGGATTACTATATCATTATATTCAGCAGGCATAACCCTTGCTGTGGTGGGGGCTGTACTATATTGTAACCATTTCCTTTCTACTGATGCCAAAATTGCAAACAATGTAGCCTTTACCACGCTAGCGTTTGCCCAACTCTTTCATGTTTTCAATATGTCTTCGACACATTCAAATATTATCCTAAATGATATCACTAAAAATAAATTCATTTGGATAGCGCTTTTAATTTGCACAGTGCTTCTCTTGTTGGTTTATGCTATACCCCAGATGCGTTTAGTGCTTGGGTTGGAACTGCTATCCACCAATATATGGCTACTGTCAATTGTAGCTGGATTAATTCCGTTGCTGTTGGTACAGGGATATAAAATTATTACAGAGAGGAAAAAAACAAGTTGACAACATAAAAATGATCACCTTTAACTAGCCGAAGGCAAAATTCTGATGCAGCAACTTTACTTTAAAGTATCGTCTCGATTACGGGATCTTGCGTAAAAATAATTTATTAAAAAACGCAAGGTACGCAGCCTCCAAACAAAACTGAGGAGAGATATTGCTGAGAAATGATATCAATATTTTAATATTATTTGTATTAAATTAATGAAAAATGAAAAAAAGTATTCTATTAACTATAATCATCGCCTCCTTTTTTGCTGGTTATGCAGTAAAGTCCTTGATAAGACCTGAACTAAAACCTGAACAACCCACTAAAAAAGTAACTGGCATTGGAGGCATTTTTTTTAAATGCAAAAACCCAGAAAAGCTCAAAGAATGGTATAAAATAAATTTGGGACTCAATACCAATGCATATGGTGCAGTATTCGAATGGCGACAAGCGATTGACACATTAAAAAAGGGGTATTCGCAATGGAGCCCTTTTAAAGAATCCACTACCTATTTCAGTCCTTCTAATAAGGATTTTATGATTAATTACAGAGTGGCTAATTTAGAAAGATTATTGAAAGAGTTAGCATCAAATGCCGTAACCATTACCGATACTATTGAAAGTTATGAGTACGGTAAATTTGTTCATATAATGGACCCGGAAGGAAATAAAATTGAACTCTGGGAACCGAATGATATTGAATTTGAAAAATTGGGTAAAAAAATGGGGCTTACTACCACTAAATAATAAATAGTATTTGTACTCA
>CALRKF020000084.1:0-14613 GCA_943367825.1 Chitinophaga pinensis | reverse complement strand
GTTTCTCTTACAAGATGAAAGTCACGTGCATGAATCCGGGCAATACCGATAAATTTTATTCGGAGTTCAACCGCAGTGGCCATGAGCTTACATTCCCCATACCATCGGGTATAGAAAATGGAAAAACGTACCGGCTGTCAATGGTACGCATTAATAACCTGGTATCCGGCGACAGTAATAATATAGCAGGCACATTTAATAATAACCAGCAAACAGCAGGGCAACAAAATCTTGGAGATTCCACACAAGGCTTTATGGATTCCACGGTGAATAATGTAATACCAACAGAAGTAACCAGGAAAGAAGCTGAAATGTTTGGTATGAATTTCCGGTGCAGTAATTACAGTACGTTTGCAGCCAAACTGGCCAGCTTCACTCATTTTGATAATATACAGGATGTGGCAACAGGAGGTGTAATACTGATAGGCGAGAGGAAAAATCCATCCGATGAAATCTTTGATGGCTTTGAAGTGAGGACACTTACCGACAGTACACTGCATGACGATGGTGAACCCACCAGCATAACATTAAGCCCATCGTATCGTAGTAATTATCCCATGCTGACTGTAGAAGGCGTAGGCGGTAATAACTGGGTGGATTCAGTCATCATCCCAATGGTATATCCAAATTTTACTACAGCAACAAGCGATGAAGTCAAACTGAAAGGTATGGCCAATCCGGATACCATACCGCTTTACACCAACCTTATCCCCTGGAAAAAGGTGGAATTGGAACAAAACGATTATTCGGTAAACTATACCGGCCATGACCCTTATGCACAATTAAATAATGGCATTGCCCCAACCGGCACAACCAAGTTTATGATTAAGTATAATGTTCCCTATTATGCAAGTAGGGATTTTATGCACATGTATAATGCAGGTGTATTATTATGGGCTACATTAAGTCCGTTGGTACAACAGAATTCCAGGTTTTTCAATGCACTTGTACAGACGGGTGGCATATTTCCTCAGATTGTGAATGGAACCTACCATGTACAACTGACTTATCGTACACCGGGAGGAAAACACAGTGTAAGCTATCTAACGGATGTGATTTATTAAGCAGATGGCATAAGACAGTGGGCAATGGGCAGATGGTATTTAGCAGAAGGCAATAATTAAATAGATAAACAATTAAGAAAGAATATGCAGCAGACAAAAGGGCAATGGCTATATGCGGTAAGTGTAGCTGCCGTGTTGATTATAACAACATCGTATTCACAGGCACAGCCCATAAAGACAGTAAAAGAAAAAAAGGATTTTATTGCAGCATTGGCAGATGGGAGGATGGATTCAATATTAGTACGTTGGTCCCCATCATCTTTACTAAGTTGGCAACTTGGCAATAAATTTGGCTATAAGCTGGAACGCTATACCATCATGATTAATGGCAAAGCCAATCCTACTGTAAAAAAATCGCTGCTTACGATTAGTCCAATCAGGCCATACAGTAAAGAACGCTTTGATGAAGTGATTGGACAGGATGAAAAAGCAGCTATTGTAAAATCAGGTATCTACAATGAAGACGTAGCGCTTGTAAAAGGGAATGCTGATTTAAAAACCTTGGTGAATGCCCAGCAGCAATTAGAAATGCAGATGGGTTTCTGTGTATTTACCTGTGATGTAAATCCGCTTATTGCACAGGCAGCAGGGTTGATGTATATAGATAAGAAAATTCAGAAGAATGAACGCTATCTCTATAAAATATCGCTGGCAGAAGAGGTAAAGGGAAATAATATAGAAGCAGGCTTAGTAAATATCGGCAGTGCACAAAAATTAAAAATGCATCCCCCAAAAATAAAAAATGTGCAATGGGGTAATTTTATAGCATCGGTACAATGGGATTGTCGCTTAGACATTGGCGTATATACCGCTTATTATTTAGAACGATCAACGGACGGTAGTAATTTTAAAGCAGTATCAGATTTACCCATTATCAACGCCTCAGAAAATCCAAACAGTACCATCTATGCTTACCAGGATTCTTTAAAAGATAATCAGCAAGTTTATAATTACAGAATAAGAGGCATTACCCCTTTTGGAGAAACAGGCCCATATTCAGAAGTGGTAAAAGGCAGAGGAACTGACCAGTTTGATAACCTTCCGGTAATACATACAGGTGTGGGAGATTTAAAAACTAAAAAAGCAATCATCACCTGGAGTTTTCCGCAGGAACATTTAAATGAAGTAAAGGGCTATACCGTATTAAAAGCAGATAATGCCGATGGCCCCTATACAGAACTCAACAAAGAATTATTGAAGCCAACAGAAACCAGTTTTACCGATAATAAGCCACAGCAATCCAATTACTATAAGATAAAAGCTATTGGGAAGCAGGAGGAAGTATCTGTATCCTTCCCATACTTTGTAGCAGTGGCGGATGTTGATCCGCCAGTTGCGCCGGTAAACATTGCAGGTAAAATATCAAATGAAGGAATGGTTTTATTAAAATGGAAACAGAATACGGAAAATGATTTATTAGGCTACAGGGTATTCAGGGCAAATAACCTGAAAGAAGAGTTTGTAGAAATCAGCAAGGACTTTATAAAACGCAATGCCTTTAGCGATACAGTGGATGTGAAAACATTGACAAAGAAAGTATATTACAAATTAGTAGCAGTAGATAATAATTTTAATAACTCGCAATATTCCGAACCCTTTGAATTAAAACGTCCTGATAAGATTGCACCGGCAAAGCCATTGTTTTCAGAAATGAAAATGCAGAAGAAGGGAGGCATACGGTTAGTGTGGACAGCCAGCGTAAGCGATGATGTGGTGAAGTATTTATTACAAAGAATAAATAAAGAGGAGGGTGATGCAAAAGATTTACTAACCTGGAATCCAACCAAAACAAAGATGGACAGCATCTATATTGATACCACTGCCTTGATGGGCAATATCTATTATTACAAGTTGACAGCCTATGATGATGCTGGCAATAGTTCTTTTGGCAGAACGGGAGAGCTTGAATATGAATCGGGGATTAGAAAAAAGATAACAGATTTTAAATCAATAGTGGATATAAAAGCAAGAACGGTTACATTGACATGGAGCTATCCACAAAAAGTTGAAAAATATACTTTGTATCGTTGCAAGAAAGGCCAGCCAATGGAAATCTACAAGACATTTGAAGACAAGGAACTAGTTACATTCTGGATAGAAAAGAACCTACCCATTGGTAATTACTACCAATATCAAATCAAAGCCGACCTGCCCGGTGATATTAAGACAGAAATAAGTGATGTGTTGGAGGTGAAGTATTGATTGGCTGATAGAGCACATCCTTATCTGATACGATGAGGATACCGATAGGTGGCCTTGTATCTTAGATGGGCAGTAGAAGATTATGAGGCACTAATAATAGTAAAAAGCTCATTTATGGCTAATAAATCTTTTTTAAAATTGTTCGAAGATTGTAAACTTGCTCCCGCTTTAAAAAGTTAAAACCCTTGCTAGTCAAGGGTTTTTCTTTTTTGGTAGCTGAAACGGAAGCTGAAAAACCGAGTTACTCCATTTCTATACTTTCAATCGCCACCATCGACAGGTTCATATCCGCATTGGGTTTGAAATATTTCAATAGTGCAATATGATTTTAAGGCCTGGAGATTCTTTACGGAAGGGTTAAGAATAACTTACTCATTTTCCGCTTTGTACCTTAAATACTCAATTGCCCTCTCCGCCTTCTTGATACTTTCGTCATACGACCAACCCCGTTTCCAAAGTTTCAGTTGATATTGATCATTTAATACATCTTCCCGGTCGTGCTCATCAATAAAAAACGGGGAAACATATTTTACACCTTTTGTATGATCAGGCATAATGACAAAGTCCAAATCATCATTTGCGTTTGAAAAAAACAATGTAACATCTTTATCTCTAAATTTAAATGTATGTTGAAACACTATATCCCCTTCTTCTGAGTTTCGGTAATCCCACTTTGTAATAGCAAAATAGAAATATTTGGGATGCCAACTAAAAATTACTCTGTAATCTCCCGTAAAGAGATAGTGAATGGTGTTGTTTAAATAATTTACTGCCCCAGTCACACCACCAAATTCAGATTCAAGCGCATTCATTCTTTCCTGAAAGGCCCTTTCCTGATTTTCCTGCCTGATGTACTCTTCGCTTTTAGTCGGATGATTTTTAGACAGGTACAAGAGAGCCTGCCGGATATTCTCGTATTTATCGGCCCATACATACCAATACCCTGCTGCTCCCGTTATATGGAGTAAATAATCACCCTGGGTATTCTTTATAACTTTAATATCGGTGATCTTATCCCAGGGTATGCGTATCTCTTCAAATGATTCGTCAACCGTAACAATCTCCATTAGCGCATCTGTATTTGATTTTTCAAAGTATTGGTTCTTATTCTTTTGCAGGTATTGTTGCGGTATTTTACCTGTAAATTTTTTAAAGACGGACAGGCAGTCATGATCAAATGATAAATAAAAATAACTACCCCAGTAGCTTCCATTTTTGTCGCCGGGCGTTAAGAAATAATTGTTCTCAAGGTAGTCTACGGCTTCTTCGGGTTTGGTAAATACCATTCCCTGTCTTTGTAAATTGTTCAGGTTCCCGACACTAAGGTCGGTATTTGTTCCGGCATCTTTAATGCAACGAACAGAGCACCCTGGCTGGCCACTAGTACCAAGTCTATTGAAGTGGTTTTCGTTTGATCTTAAAAAATATGACAAGTAAATATCTTCTGCAAACTCGGGATCCTTCGAAGAACTCCACCATTGGCCTATTTCTCCAATTCCACCGAATATGTATTGAAAGCTGCCGCCGGGAAGTCCTTCAAAACCACTGCTATTTGTACCATTATCATTATCACCCCATCCATTTGTTTTTTTTAATTTTTTTGGTGCTTCCCAGTCACCACCAAGAAATTCATAAAGTATGTTCCATTCTTCAGCGGTAGGGATATGGTAACCTTTTGGAGCCAGGCCACGTGGGTCGTGTACAGCAAACGCATTATATAGTTTACCATATATAGTTCCATTGGAAGTCTTGTTTTCGTAATAGCACCATGCCCCTGTTTTTAATGCTCTCCATTTTGTTAGGTCCTGCACATGGGGTATAGGATCGCCATTACGGTAATTGCTTACGTCCAAATTTGTTGTGGTCCAAACCTGTGTACCAATTTTAACTTCTTTCCGTACTTGCGCATGGATCGTGCAATAAAAACTAAAACTTAAAACAACAATAAAATATAATTTAACTGCCTTTGAAAAACATTTTTTCATTCAATCTGAATTTGTTTATTTGAAATAAAATCGTGAACAGCAGTGATAAATGTAAATAATATTTCAAAAAAATAAGCAAATCCCTGTTTATAAATTTCTTAGGTTAAAATGATTAATGATCGCCGTATTTAGGATGATTTTAGGGTCTTTTGCATTTCACAAATTTGGCTTTTATATTACATAATACTTTTTATAAGTATTCCCATAGAATAAAAATTCAATTTTGTCAAACCTTAGTTTCAAATTTTGCACTCATTTTTTCAGGTCATTTACTAAATTTCAAGTTCTTTAGGGTTGGTGACTTCTCTTTTTTGCTAGCTATGCAGGAGAAAGTTGAATATCTTTTCCTACCTTAACTCCCCTTAATCATTATCAATGCTTGCACGCTTAAACAAATATTTTAGAGTTTTTATTACTGCAATTGTAGTTTTTGTTTTTACTATTAGTACGTCTGTTGCACAAAATAAAAAGCCTTCCTCTTTTTCACTGAAGGATTCCATTGCTCCTATAGGCATACTTACTGGACTTTCGGATACTGCCTTGTTAGAAACAGTGCAGAAACAAACTTTTCGTTATTTCTGGCACTATGCTCATCCGGTAAGCGGGCTAGCAAGAGAAAGGGATGTGCCAGTTAAAGCGGTTTATTACTGGGATTTTATAAATGAAGCATGGGATGAACCTAATCTTAGTAAATCTGAGTTCGGTTATGATGCTTGTGCCATTGGTGGTACAGGAATGGGCATTATGTCAACAGTAGTCGCTGTAAGCAGGGGCTGGATTGGAAGAGATACAGCTGTAAAAAGACTCAATAAAATTTGTGATTTTCTGCTTACTGCAGATGCTTATCATGGTATCTATCCGCATTTCATGAATGGAAGAACCGGAAAAACAATACCCTTCGACCGTCTCGACGATGGAGCTGATATTGTTGAAACATCTTACCTCATCATGGGACTGCTTACAGCAAGAGAATATTTTAATAGTGATAATATTCAGGAAAAATATTTTAGAAATCGTGTGAATCAAATCTGGAATGCGGCCAATTGGGCATGGCATACCAACCAAGGCTCAAACCGACTTTACTGGCACTGGAGCCCGCACAATGATTTTGATATGAATTTCCCTGTATGGGGATGGGATGAATGTTTGATTACATACATTGTTGCTGCAGCATCACCTTATCATTCCATCAACAGGTCAGTGTACGATTCAACCTGGGTGGGTAGTCAGGGATGGAAAAATGGTAAATCTTATTATGGAATTGAACTTCCTTTAGGTAATTACGATAAAGGTGGACCGCTGTTTTTTGAACAGTATACCTTTATGGGCATTAATCCTAACGGACTAACAGACGATAACGGTATCGATTACCTGCAGCAGGTAAGGAATCATACGCTCATCAACAGAGCTTATTGTATCGAAAATCCCAAAAAATATAAAGGGTATGGGGCTAATTGCTGGGGACTAACTGCAGGTGATAGTTATAAGGGTTATGTGGCACATGCGCCTGATGTTGATCTGGGTGTGATACAACCCACAGCGGCATTATCTTCAATGCCTTTTACCCCAACGTATAGTATGGAAGCGCTCAGGCATTTTTATTACAACTTGGGTGGTAAAATCTGGGGGCAATATGGCTTCTCAGATGGATTTTCTGAAACAGAAAATTGGTATGCCAGTTCCCACTTGGCTATTGACCAGGGACCCATTGTTGTAATGATTGAAAATTACAGATCAGGATTGATTTGGAAACTGTTTATGCAGATTCCGGAAATTCAGAATGGCCTGAAAAAATTGGGATTCAAAACTAAACAAACTGATAAATGATATGATTGGGTCAATCAAAGTTTTACTGCAATCAGGATTTTTCTTGCTCTTGTTTTTTTTCAACTTCATTTCAACTGAGGCACAGGTTATAAATATCGGTGCTGTCAAAAATATACATAGCGTAAAAGGAGGCTTGGAAGGAAATACTGTTTCGGCACATTTCAATATTCAGGTTTATTCTCCTCAGGTGATCAGGGTAAGGGTGACAAAAAATAAATCCTTTCGCAATTTCTCTTATGCCCTGATGAACGACAGCATTCCGGATTTTAAAGACTTTACTATTGCTGAACAGCCAGACAAAATTATACTGAGCACGGCTTTGATTACCGCAGAGATTATTAAAAAGCCTTCCTTTCGAGTGATTTTCAAAAACAGGAATGGCGAAGTAGTTAATGAAGATGAAGAAGGATCTGCATTTGGCACAACCTATATTGGCGATAAGGTAAGTGTGTATAAAAAAATGCAATCAGGCGAACGTTTTGTAGGCCTGGGGGAAGTGCTGGGGAATCTCGATAAACGAGGAATGGGTTTTGCTTTGAATAATACAGATACTTACAATTATGGAGATGCTCGTTTACCCATGTACTGTAGTTTTCCTTTTTACATAGGTATTCATCACAGTCAGGTATATGGTTTATTTTTCAACAATACTTATCGTACATATTTCAATTTTGGACAGTCAACACCCGATTTTGTATCTGTAAATATGGATGGCGGAGATGCTGATTATTTCTATTTCTATGACAGTTCTATCGCTACAATTATAGAACATTATTCAGCCATAACCGGCAGGATGCCCTTGCCTCCGAAATGGAGTATCGGATATCACCAGAGCCGATGCAGCTATTATCCACAGTCAAAAGTGTTGGATGTAGCCAGCAGTTTCAGGGCTAGGAAAATTCCCATTGATTGCATTGTAATGGATGCGGATTATTTACATGAATATGAGCCTTTCCGGATTAATACAAATCGTTTTCCCGATTTGAAATCGCTGACTTCAAAGCTGGCTGCCATGAACCTAGAAGTTACTGCTTCCGTAAATCCGGGAATAAAAATTGATAGTACCTATGAAGCACATGATGATGGATTAAAGAAAGATGTATTTGTGAAATATGGAGATGGCAAACTCTTTGTATCTGATATTTATCCCAGTACCAATCATTATGTTGATTTTACAAATCCGAAAGGAAGAGCATGGTGGATTGACAAAATGAAATTTCTACCGGACAATGGCATATATGGTTATTGGAATGATATGAATGAACCGGCGGTAGGAGGAAGTTATCTCCCGGACAATTTAAATTTTGATTTTGATGGGCATAAAGCCAATGCATTGGAAGCTAAAAATGTATATGGTATGCAAATGGCGAGAAGCAGTTATCTCTCCGCCATGAAATATGCTCCCGCAAGAAGACCATTTATTCTCACGAGATCAGGTTTTTCCGGCGTGCAAAGGTTTGCCGCAATGTGGAGTGGAGATAATACTAGCAGCGATGAAGGATTGCTCAGCAGTGTGCAATTAAATTCGCAAATGGGCTTGTCGGGTATGCCTTTCATTGGTTATGATGTTGGTGGGTATATAGGAGATGGAACCAAAGACCTCTTTAAAAGATGGATAGAAGTAGGGGTGTTTTCTCCTTTTTGCAGAAATCATAAAGGTTTTTTCTACACTGCCAATGAACCCTGGGCTTATGGTGAGGAAGCAGAAGCTATCTCAAAATCGTATATTGGTTTCCGTTATCGGATGATGCCCTATTTGTATTCTGCATTTCAACAAGCATCCCTAACAGGTATGCCTGTACAAAGGAGTTTGTGTATATATCATCCATTCGATGAAAAAATATATAGTTCCGATTATCAATATGAATTCATGTTTGGCGATGCAATGCTTGTTGTTCCGGTGACATCAAAGGAGTCCATCAAAAAAATCTATCTACCTGAAGGGGATTGGTATGATCTTTACAGCGATGAAATGATAAAAGGCCCGAGGGAATGGATGTCGGAAGTTCCTATTTATAAATTGCCAATATTTGTAAAGTCATCGTCCATACTCCCAATGCAGACCTTAGTTCAATCAACCAGGGAGCTTCCATCAGATACTTTGTTGTTGCATGTGTTCAATGGCACGACTAAAAATAATTTTGATTACTACGAAGATGCAGGTGACGGATTTGAATATCAGAAAGGCAAGTTTTGCAGCAGGTTGATGGAGTTTGATCCTGCAAATCGACAGTTTATTTTGAATAAGCAAAATGGGTCTTATCATAGCGGCTTTTCAAAGGTGAAACTGATATTTCATGGCTTCGGCGATCAATTGAAAAATATGGAGGTGAACAAGGTGCCGACAAAAATCAATTCAGCATTATCCAAAATCTTGGATCCATTAGAAGAGTTGTCGGATTATTACGATCCTAATTACTACAAAGGGTTGAGGGCGTCTGAAAAAAATAAAGAACTTCCATTTGTGATTTTCGATAATGCTGCAGATCAAATTATTGTTACTTGGAAGTAGCAGGATTTGTCTATTAAATAAATGAGGCTGAATTAAAAGCTGTTTTTATTTTATTATTCTTTCTCAGTAACTTGAATTATCCTTTGAATGGTAACCTGAAAAAATAGCTGAAATGAAAAATAGATATCTGTTACTGATTTGTTTTTTGAATCTTTCAATGCTTTTAAACGCAAAAATAGTTTTGCCAGGTATTTTTGTCGATAATATGGTATTGCAAAGAAATGTATTAATACCTGTTTGGGGACAAGCAACTGCCAATGAAAAAATAACTATTCGCTTTCATCAGCAAAACAAACTTGTTGTGGCTGATAATAAGGGAAACTGGTCGGTCAAATTAGCACCAGAGCCAGCAGGAGGTCCCTATTCATTAATTATTGAAGGAAAGAATAAACTTCAAATCAATAATGTATTAGTTGGTGAAGTATGGCTTTGCAGCGGACAATCCAATATGGAATGGACAGTGGGCCAATCTAACAATGCAACCGCAAATATTGCTGCTGCAAATTATCCAAATATCCGGCATGTGAAAATTCCACATACAATTAGCTCATTGCCAAACATGGAAATTGATTTACTTAACTGGGATATTTGTTCTCCTTCAACGGTGGCTGATTTTTCGGGAGTAGCTTATTTTTTTGCAAAAAACATCTATGATCGACTGCATATTCCGATTGGCATTATTAATGATAGTTGGGGCGGTACCAATGTAGAAACCTGGATTAGTCGTGAAGGATTTGAAAGCAGTACCGAATTCAAGGACATGATTGCAAGTATGCCTGTACTGAATTTAGATTCCATTTCAAAATTAAAAGTTCGTGCCAGTGAAGAAAGAATTGAAAAATTACAAGGCGCCAGTCTGAAAAATTTGCAAGTCGACAACTTTAAAACATTTTCATTTGATGATGCTAACTGGCCTGTAATGAAAGCACCCATGTTATGGGAGGCGCAAAGTATTGGTGAATTGGATGGAGTAGTATGGCTAAGAAAAACAATCGATTTGCCGACACTCGATTTTACCAAATCAGCATTGCTGGAATTGTCTAAAATTGATGATAATGATATTACTTATGTCAACGGCATAGAAGTGGGAAGCACTAATCAATGGGATGCTTTTCGGAAATATGCGATTCCTGCAGGGGTATTGAAAGAAGGGAGGAATTGTATAGCTGTAAGAGTAGTTGACAATGGTGGAGGTGGCGGAATTTATGGGGATGCTGAAAATCTTCAGTTGAGCATTGGGGATAAAAAATATTTGTTGGCAGGCGATTGGAAATTTCAAGTGGAGTTTATCAAAAAAACAACCAATGAAAATTCATTTCCATCACTATGTTATAATGCAATGGTGCATCCTTTGATTCCATTTGCATTCCGAGGTGTGTTGTGGTACCAGGGTGAATCCAATGCCGGTCGATCTTATCAATATAGAAAAGCATTTCCATTATTGATTAATGATTGGAGAAAGAAATGGAATAATCCTACTATGCCTTTTTATTATGTGCAGCTAGCCAATTTTAATAATGTAGGCAATAGCAATGAAGGTTGTGGTTGGGCCGAATTGCGGGAAGCACAAACCATGACATTGTCTTTACCCAACACAGGTATGGTGGTTACAACAGATATTGGCAATCCGGTGGATATTCATCCAACCAATAAACAGGATGTTGGGAAACGATTAGCCGCCATTGCATTTAATAATATTTATGGTATTAAGATGCAGGATAGGGGACCTAGTTATAAATCGATGCAAATAAAAGGAAATGAAATCATAGTTTCATTTGATCATCTTGGATCTGGTTTGTTTACTACTGAAGCAAAAGGCAATATCAAAGGTTTTGAAATAGCTGGTGAAGACCATGTGTTTTATCCGGCAAAGGCTTTTATTAAGGGGAAAAATATTGTAGTTTCGGAAAATAAAGTTGTGAATCCTATTGCTGTGCATTTTGGATGGGCTGGTAACACAACTGATTGTAATTTGTTTAATAAAGAAGGCTTTCCAGCTATTCCTTTCAGAACTGATGAATGGAAGACCGCTACCAAAGAAGAAAAATATACCATTGAAAAACTAAGTTTTTAGTTAGATAAAATACGATGATTGTTTAAATATTACAAACTATGAAAAAGTATTTCTTTTTAATAAGTTGCTTGCTAGTTAGTCAGTCATATGCTCAAAAATTTGCCAACGCCAAAATAGAAAAAGAGCCTAGGTTAAGTATAAGCTTGGCATCCCTAAAAAATAAAATAAAAGGTGGTTGGGCAGGGAAAATGATTGGTGTTACCTATGGTGCTCCTACTGAATTCAGGGCGCAGGGCAAAACATTTGATGATCCTATTAATTGGGTGCCAGCCGATGTGAAGGGGTCTGTATGGCAGGATGATATTTATGTGCAGTTGACCTTCATGGAAACAATGGACAAGTATGGTATCGATGCACCTGCTAAAAAATTTCAGGAACTATTTGCTAAGTCGGGTTACATGTTATGGCATGCCAATGTACAGGGGCGCAAAAATTATTTTGATGGCATCTATCCGCCGATGTCGGGAAATCCAATGTATAATTTACATGCAGATGATATCGACTTTCAAATTGAATCAGATTATATAGGGTTTATTTGTCCGGGTATGCCACAAACGGCCAATGCAATAGCCGATAAAATTGGCCATATCATGAATTACGGAGATGGGGTTTATGGAGGTGTTTTTGTAGCATCATTGTATACTGCTGCCTATTTTGATAATGATATCAAAACTATAATCAATAAAGCATTGCTTTCTTTACCAGCGGAGAGTGATTATGCAAAAATTATTAGGGACGTTTTGTTGTTGCATGAGCATTATCCTTCCGAGTGGCGTAAAGCTTGGCAAGAGTTAGAAAATAAATGGGGTAAGGTAAATATTTGCGAAGCTGGAAAAACTTTTAATATCGATGCCAAATTGAATGGGGCTTTTATTGTAATGGGTTTGCTCTATGGAGAAGGTGATATAGAAAAAACATTAGAGATAACCACCCGTTGTGGTCAGGATTCGGATTGTAATCCTTCTAATGCCATGTCTGTTTTGGGCATCATCAAAGGATATGATGCTTTGCCATTGGCATACAGAAATGCAGTTGAATCGATGGCAGATACCTTGTTTGACAATACTAGCTATTCATTCAATAAAGCAGTTGCACAAACGATGAAGTATGCCCAATATCTTGTAAAGAGCAATGGTGGTATCATTCAAAATGACGAAATGCTGATAAAAGAACAAAGTCCCAAAGCATTTAAAATGGAAGCTGCCTTTCCTGAACTAGTCTTTGATAAACGCGTTAAGGTTTTACCTGCAAATGAAAATGTTGGATGGGAAATAAAAGGAGATTGGAATAAATATTCAGATAATCAATCACTCTTTAGTGCCAAGGCTGGCGATGCCATTAGTTATAGTTTTAAAGGTACTGGCATTTCCATAGAGGGAAATTGGGTAAAGGATGGAGGTATGGCCGATGTATTTATTGATGGCGTTTTTAAACGCCGCATCGATACTTATTTTGATTATGCCAAACAGGAACATCGGGGCATCAATATCTTTCATGTGCTGCATTTAAAAACAGGGAAACATATTGTAAAATTAGTGGTGACTGGCAAAAAAAATAAAGCATCCACTGCTGCTAATATATATATAGCTAGTGCAGTTGTTTACAATACAGGAAAAAAAATAAATGAAAATTTCCACTTTTCATTTCAGTAGAACATATTCACTGAAAGAAGGCAATAACTAGTTTTTAAAATTTCGGTGGCTGCTAAAGTGTATTGCCTTCTTTCGGAAATACAATCTTGGGTTCAAATGTTTTTGCATTGTCGAAATGAATCAGCGCATAAGAAAGGATGATAACAATATCCCCTTCTGCCCCTTTTCTAGCAGCCGGGCCATTTAAACAAACGACGCCAGATCCTCTTTTTCCTTTAATAAGATAGGTTTCCAGTCTTTCGCCATTATTGACATTGACTACCTGAATTTTTTCATATTCCACCATATTGGCTGCATCCATCAGGTCTTCATCTAAAGTAAGGCTACCTACATAATTTAAATTGGCTTCTGTTACAACCGCTCTATGAATCTTCGATTTTAGTATTTGTATTTGCATGGCGCAAATGTAGATATTAATAGGCTAATATGAAAAATAGTGACCTATCTGATTTAATCAACGAAAGGGAAAAGTATTATAAATGTTGTAGTAAGGCTTCCATCGATAATATACCACTGTTTCTCCAAACCTCTTTTCCTTCTTTATAAACTACGAATGTGGGGAAATTTTCAATTTTCATTTCATTGCAAATAGCGGTTTGCACAGCACCGTCTATTTTTACCAATACAAATTGGCTGCCATGTAGATTTACTAATGAGTCCATGGTTGGAATCATTTTTTTACAAGGCGGGCACCATTCGGCACTGAAGTCAACCAATACAGTTTTGTCTGCGGGTATTTGTGCCAGGTATTCCTGCAAACTAATTTGTTTGGCAGGATTTAATTGTTCAACTGTTTTCCCTTCCTGTTGCCAAGCACGCAGTCCTCCATCCATATTGAAAGCCTTGAATCCATTGGCATTTAACCATTCAGTGGCTGCATTGCTTCTGGCGCCACTTAGGCAATAAGTATAAACAGGAACTGTTTTATTCAATGCGGCTACTCTTTCCTGAAAACTGCTTGTATTGTTCCAATCGGCTTGTAGTGCATTTTTTAAATGGCCCGACTGGTATTCTTGCGTTGTACGTACATCCAGCAACTGAATATTATTTTTAGCGATTGCTTTTTCAAAATCAGCTACAGACAAGTTACTGGAGCCTGCGGGAGTATTGCAAGCAATCAATATAAAAAGCGGTAAAATCAATAGCGTTGCAATTTTACGTAATAACATAATGAATGATTTTGATTGCAAAGGTTCGCTATTATTCTCAATGCTTGTATAACTTTTGTTACATAATTGTTTATTGGAGTGGGGCAATCAAAAAATAAGTGGCAAAATGGGATTAACTACCGATTTAT
>CALRKF020000083.1:0-15013 GCA_943367825.1 Chitinophaga pinensis | reverse complement strand
CCGGTGGCCACCAGCAGCCTTAGGTATCACCAAACTGTTTCTTGGCTGTTACCTATTCAGCCAAAAAATATTTTTAAGTAACCAACTGTATATAATTCAGGCAGTTGGTAACCATTGAAAAATAGGGTTGGTGTAAAGTAAATTTCCTGTGCTTTACAGCAACTATTGCTATATTCCAACCGGCTAGGCTGTCACTAATATTTAATAAACTTGGATAGTCGGGATGCGATAGAATGGTTTTGTTTACAGCAGTGTTGGTGAATTTTACGTTCAATTGATCTAACAAATGAATCGTGGCGGCTACAGCTTGGTCATATATTTTAAACAAAACCATCGGTCAGGGGCTTTGATGTTAAAAAATGGCCGGGTTAGAATTTTATAAAATAGGACTATAAATATAATAATTTAATTTTTAAATAGTAAATATTTCTATGTGTTTTTTAATAAGTCTCCTTTGGTCGGTGGAGACACTCATCGACCAAAGGAGCGTTCCGGTCGGTTGAGAAACCGACCGAGGGGTAAAATTATTTTGTCTTGTGCCACGAACCAAGGCGGAAAATAAACAGCGCCACTTTATGAAGCGGCGCTGTAGTATTTACTAAAATTATATAAAGGATTAACTACATCCCATACTATTTCCGCAATTCAAACATTTGTAACAGGTGCCGCTGCGTACTGTAATATGTCCGCAGGTATTACAAGCAGGCGCATCACTTTGCATGCTTTTAGCGGCTGCATTTACTGCATCCATACCTGTTTGTGCTGCTTTTTTTACATGTGCTGTACGGTGTGCTGCCTTGGCAGGTTGGGTAGCGGCGGGTGTTGCTGACCCTACCACACGAACCTCACTCAACTCGGGTACACGATCTCCAATAGTGGGTGTGTTTTGATCCCACTCTGCATTGCCCAAGTTCTGTAATTCGGGTTTGTCGAGTACATGCACTAAATCGTTGCGGCCTAAATATTCGTAAGCAAGTGAACGGAAGATAAAGTCGATGATAGAAGTGGTTGATTTGATATTTGGATGATCTACCATTCCACTTGGTTCGAAACGGGTGAATACAAATTTCTCTACATATTCTTCCAGTGGCACCCCATATTGCAAACCAATAGAGATAGCAATGGCAAAACAGTTCAGCATACTACGCATAGTAGCACCTTCTTTGGCCATATCAATAAAGATTTCACCTAATGTGCCATCATTGTATTCGCCGGTACGGAGGAATAATGCCTGGCCATTGATTTTAGCTTTCTGCGTAAAACCACGACGCTTAGCTGGCATGGTCCTTCTTTCTACAATCATCGCCAATTGACGCTTAAGCGAAGTATCTGCGCTGTTCAATACACGCTTGTTCATTTCATCCAATAAATCGTCGATGGTAAGTTTGCCCATATCGAATAAAGCCGATTCGAATGCTGATGGATTCTGTTCTTCACCTTCCTCTTCTTCAGATTTTTTCTTTTTATCGCTCTTATTACTCAATGGCTGAGAAAGTTTAGAACCATCTCTGTACAATGCACAGGCTTTTAATCCAATTTCCCAACTCATGCGATATGAATCAGCAATCTCTTCTTGCGTGGCTTCATTGGGCAGGTTGATGGTTTTGCTAATGGCACCACTCAAGAAAGGTTGTGCTGCACCCATCATACGAATATGACCGTGTGCATGAATATACCTTTCGCCTATTTGTCCGCATTTATTAGCACAATCAAATACAGAAAGGTGTTCGTCCTTCAAGAAAGGAGCACCTTCTACTGTCATAGTACCACAGATATAAGTATTAGCGGCTTCAATTTGATCATCGGTAAATCCTAAAGCTTCCAATAAGCTCCATCCGAAATCATTGTATTGTTCGGGTTTGAAACCAAGTCTTTCCATGGCTGTTTCACCGAATGTGTACACATTGAATACAAAGCCTATTTCGAAGGCAGCGCCCAATGCATTTTCAACTTTTTGTAAATCTTCATTGGTAAATCCTTTGGCCAATAATGATTCTGTATTGATATAAGGCGCACCTTTTAGGGTAGCATGTCCTTTGGCATAATTAACGATGGCTTCCAACTGGGCTTCGCTGTATTTCAAATTGCGCAATGCCTGTGGTACACTTTGGTTGATGATTTTGAAATAACCACCACCACTTAATTTTTTAAATTTCACTAAAGCAAAATCTGGTTCTACGCCGGTGGTATCACAATCCATTACCAAACCAATGGTACCAGTTGGCGCAATCACTGTAGTTTGTGCATTGCGGTAGCCATATTTTTCGCCCAATTGAACTGCATCATCCCATGCTTTGGTAGCTGCTTTCAATAAATAATCGGGACAATATTTTGCATTGATACCCTGGGGTTTTATTTCAATGCCTTCATACGCTTCCTGTGCATCATAAGCAGCCGCACGGTGATTGCGCATTACGCGCAACATATGTTTTTTGTTTTCTTCGTATTTATCGAAAGCACCCATGAAAGAGGCAATTTCAGCAGAAGTTTTGTAGGCAATACCCGTCATGATAGCTGTGATAGCACCGGCAATACCACGTGCTTCTTCACTATCATATGCAATACCACTCACCATCAATAAAGAACCCAAGTTGGCATAACCCAATCCAAGGGTACGGTAATCGTAACTCAATTGTGCTACTTCTTTACTGGGGAACTGGGCCATTAATACAGAGATTTCCAATACGGCTGTCCACAAGCGACAAGTGTATTCAAATCCTGGCACATCAATGGTATTATCAGCTTCGTTGAAAAATTTACGCAGGTTTACGCTGGCCAAATTACAAGCCGTGTTATCGAGGAACATGTACTCACTGCAAGGGTTAGACGCTCTTATAGGACCACCTTCGGGGCAGGTATGCCATTCGTTGATGGTAGTATCGTATTGTGTTCCCGGGTCAGCACATCTCCAGGCAGCGTAATTGATTTGATCCCATAATTCGCGGGCCTTTACTTTGCGCATGGTGCGACCATCGCTTCTTCCTTTCAATTCCCAATCGCCATCCTGATCCAATACTTTGAAAAAAGAATTGGGGATACGAACAGAGTTATTGCTGTTTTGTCCACTTACAGTACGATAGGCTTCTCCTTCATAATCGTGCGAGTATCCCGCAGCGATCAAGGCAGCTACTTTATCTTCTTCTTTGGTTTTCCAATTTACAAATTCAACAATTTCAGGGTGGTCGAGATCCAGGCAAACCATTTTGGCAGCACGACGGGTTGTACCACCGCTCTTGATAGCACCTGCAGCACGGTCGCCAATTTTCAGGAAGCTCATCAAACCACTGGAAGTACCACCGCCACTTAATTTTTCGCCTTCGCCACGAATGCTACTGAAATTGGTACCCACACCGCTACCATATTTAAAAATACGCGCTTCACGCACCCAGAGGTCCATGATGCCGCCTTCATTTACCAAATCATCATCCACACTCAGGATAAAACAAGCATGTGGTTGAGGTCTTTCGTAGGCTGAAGTTGATTTTTTTAACTGACCATCTTTAGCATCTACATAATAATGCCCCTGTGGCTTTCCCTGAATGCCATAGGCTTCATATAAACCGGTATTGAACCATTGTGGGCTATTGGGTACGCAAGCCTGGTTGAGAATGGAATACACCAATTCATCATAAAATACTTCGGCATCCTTAGCAGAAGCGAAATAATTATTTCTTTCGCCCCATACTCTCCAGCAATGGGCCATGCGATGCGCTACTTGTTTAACGGTAGACTCTCTTCCACTGGTACCATCCGCTTGTGGTACACCTGCTTTTCTAAAATATTTTTGGGCCAGGATATCAGTAGCAATCTGACTCCACTGTTTGGGCACTTCCACATTATCCATTTGGAATACAATTTCCCCGGTAGGGTTCTTTATCACAGATGTGCGATAATCGTATTCGAACATATCGTAAGGGCTGATTCCTTCTTTGGTAAACTGCCGGGAGAACTGAAGTCCTTTGGTTGACTGCTTTTTTATATTGGCCATCGTTAGTAAGGTTGACTATGGTTTATTAATTCTTTTGAAATGAAGGCAACGAAAATATTTGTTGTAAGTCAACAAACAAACTTTTAAATATCAACACCTGTGGACAAAAACGGTGGATAATTTCTATGAATCAAACGTGGTGGGCATTTGCACACTTTTCCCCAATTTTTGAAAAAAAATGTTTGTTATAAATCTTGGATTTTTCATAAAACTTACTTGTCGAAAAAAAACGGCCCGATATTCTTCTGAAATCCTTTGTCAGCAAGGGTTTTAAAGAAAAACTCCGATTTATTTTTTGAAAATAAAAGGAGCCTAAAAAATTGCTTGCAAAAAGCAGTAAAATAAAAAAAGAATCTTATGGGTAAATATTTGCATGTATAAATGCTGTTTTAAGTGGAGGGGCCTAAAAAATCGTATTATGGACTTGTGGTCGAAGGAAGCTACTCCTGTCTAGAGCCCTATTATAGCAATATGGCTAGCGGCTGTTTTAAACTTGTTGTACCCATCCTATATTTGTACCTATGAGAGCAATCATACAAAGAGTGAGCAGGGCCAGTGTAAGCATTGATGCAGTAATAAAATCGGACATCAAGGCCGGCTTATTGGTATTGGTGGGCATTGAGGATGCCGACAATCAAGAAGATATTGTATGGCTAAGTAATAAATTGGTCAACCTCCGACTATTTGACGATGCCAACAAAGTGCCGAATATTTCTGTAAAAGATATCGATGGAGATATTTTACTGGTGAGTCAGTTTACCTTACATGCTGCTACCAAAAAAGGCAATCGGCCTTCTTATATCAAAGCCAGTAAGCCGGAGATTGCCATTCCCATATATGAGCAATTAATTCAACAACTGGAGCAGGATTTGGGAAAACAAATATATACGGGTGAATTTGGTGCCGATATGCAGGTAGCCTTGCTCAACGATGGGCCTGTGACTATTTTTATTGATACAAAGGATAAGTTTTAAAATAATCAACTCGCTAAAACAACAAACATGACCATTCAAGCGGCTCAACAAGAAGTGGATCAATGGATAAAAACCGTTGGTGTCAGGTATTTCAATGAACTCACCAACCTGGGTATACTTATGGAAGAAGTCGGAGAACTTTCGCGCCTGATGGTACGAAAGTATGGAGAGCAATCGTATAAAGAAAGCGATAAAGGAAAGGAAATAGCCGATGAAATGGCCGATATATTATGGGTATTGATTTGTTTGGCAAATCAAACGGGGGTAGACCTTACGGATGCATTGGCCAAGAATATGGAAAAAAAGCAATTGCGTGACCATGACAGGCATCGCAATAACGATAAACTCCAATAGGGCCTGCAATGGAATTTTACTGCTACTAATCTTATTTTAACTGCATTTCAACTAAAGGTTTTAAAATGCTTGTTCTGGCTTATTTTTGCAGCTTATGGCAAACGAAACAAATATATTTCAGGAATTAATTTCCCATTGTAAAGAGTACGGTTACATTTTTCAGTCCAGCGAAATTTATGACGGACTAGCCGCCGTATATGATTATGGTCAAAACGGTGCGCAACTCAAAAAAAATATCCGCGACGAATGGTGGAAAAGCATGACGCAATTGCACGATAATATCGTTGGTATTGATGCAGCCATCTTTATGCATCCCACTACCTGGAAGGCCAGTGGGCATGTGGACAATTTCAGCGATCCGATGATTGACAATAAGGATAGTAATAAACGCTATAGGGTAGATCATTTATTAGAAGGATTTGCCGAAGAACAAAAAGCATTGGGCAATGAAACCTTGGCCAATGAAATCATTGAGCAAATGGATGCATTGCTGGCGAAGAATGATTTTGACGGTTTGAAAAAATTAATTGAGGACCACAAAATAAAATGTGCTATCAGTAAAACCTGTAACTGGACTGATGTACGAGAATTTAATTTGATGTTCAGCACACAGATTGGTAGTGTGGCAGAAGAAAGTGAAACCATTTACCTAAGGCCGGAAACAGCTCAGGGTATTTTTGTGAATTTTTTGAATGTACAAAAAACGGGAAGGATGAAAATTCCTTTTGGTATTGCACAAACTGGTAAGGCTTTTAGAAATGAAATTGTGGCCCGTCAGTTTATTTTCCGCATGCGTGAATTTGAGCAAATGGAAATGCAGTTTTTTGTACGTCCTGGTACGCAAATGGACTGGTATAATTTCTGGAAAGCCGAAAGAAAAAAATGGCACGAAAGCATGGGCATACCTGCAGCAAAACTGCGTTACCACGACCACGTAAAATTGGCGCATTATGCCGATGCAGCATTGGATATTGAATTTGAATTTCCATTTGGTTGGAAAGAATTGGAAGGTATACATAGCAGAACCGATTTTGATTTGAAGCAACACCAGGAATACAGCAAGAAAAAAATTCAATACTTCGACAACGACTTAAACCCCGAAGGAAAGCCTTATGGCAACTATGTACCGTATGTAGTAGAAACTTCGGTTGGGCTTGACCGTTTGTTTCTCACTATCTTAAGTTTGGCCTATGCCAATGAGCATTGGACCAAGGAAGATGGAACCGAGGACAGTCGCGTTGTATTAAGAATACCTGCTAAAATTGCACCTACTAAATTGGCCATTCTACCATTGGTGAAAAAAGATGGGTTACCAGAAATTGCCCGTGCCTTAATGGATGATTGCAAAACTGCTTTTCATTGTTTTTATGAAGAGAAGGATGCTATCGGTAAAAGGTATCGCCGCATGGATGCAATTGGTACACCGTTCTGTGTAACCATTGATCACCAAACCAAGGAAGACAATATGGTAACCATCCGATACAGGGATACCATGACGCAGGAAAGGATTCCTTTAAGTAGTGTGAAACAATTGGTATTGGAAAAAATTCAATAAACAATTTATAGCAATCATACAATAGCCCTCTCCATGAGGGCTATTTTTTTGCAAGGAATTTATTTTCTGCTTTTAATAAAGATGACGCCGTTTTTAATATCTGCCGCTAGGTCCTGAATGGTTTTGGACACAAATAATTTTATCAATTGTTGTTTGATGTTTTTGTATTGAGCATGCATGGGGCAGGGTTGTAATTCGGAGCAACGTTTTAATCCCAATACACATTTTTCCAATACATCATCCTCTCCCATTGCCTGTAGTATGGATTTGGCAGGTAATTTTTTTGCTTTATCGGAAATATAAAAACCACCATTGGGTCCTCGTACAGAACTGATAATTTTATTGTTTTTGGTGAGTGACTGCAAAATTTTTGCAGTAAAAGATTTAGGTGAACCAATGGCGGTAGCAATTTCCTCAATACCTAATTTGTTTTCCACAGAGCTTTTCTGTGCGATATAAATCGTGGCCCTAAGTGCATATTCAGTTGCCTTTGAAAACATAGTTTGCAGTTAAATGTTTAATTGATTGACTATTGCTATTTATTAATCTGCCATCCACTCGGCATAAGAATCCTTGGTTTCGAATAGTTTTAATTGCACCAAACGAATGGGTGTTTTCATTTTTAAATTCAATTGATCCTTGATAAAAATGAGTAGGTTTTCTGCAGTGGGCTCCACTTCCCAAATCAATAAATTTTCCTGTTCGGCGATGGCAGGAAATTGTTGTAAAAAGGCGGTAGATAAAACTATTTTATGATCAAATAATTCGGTGATAGTATCATTCACCATTTTTTTAATCTCTTTGAAATCGATTACAAAACCCGGTGCTGGAATATAGGCATCGCCGCTATATTGAGAAGCCACCGTTACATGTAATTCATAGGAATGCCCGTGTATATTTTTGCAGGCGCCCTGATAACCATGAATGGCATGAGCCGTTTCGAAATGAACAATTTTAGTAAGTCGAATCATATAGCCGTGAATAGTTTTAAAATTAAAAAGGTTTACTCAGATAGTAGGTGATTTTTTTAATCCTCTGTTCTGAGATATGCTTTGAATAAATTTTTGATCAGTGGGTACAGCATCATCAGGAATCCTACAATCATTGCGATGCCTGCATTTAAGATAGTAACAAAATAAGGCCTCATATGTTCCATCATTGAATTGAAAGCGGTTCTTTCAATTGACATTTGCCAATGTGCTTTGGTTATACCAGCGAATATCAAGCTTACCCAGAACACCAATAAGGAAATATTGGTAATCCAAAATCCCAGCTTAATAAAAGTATAGGCAGAAGGTTTCATTTGAACATCGGAATCATGCAACATATCAAAGGCAAATGACAGGAGTAAAAAACTATTGATGCCAATGGTTGCGCCCATGGTATGTGCTACTGTAAAATGGGTGCCATGTGTATATACATTGATGGCGGGTATCGACATTACAATAGCTTGCAAGAGATTTAAGAATATCCAAACATCTGCCGCAGTTAGCATACGAAAAGACATGATATGAAAATGTCTTTCAGCAGTCGATACGGTTGACCTCCATGTGTAAATGATTCTTCCGAATATAAAAAGTTCGGTCATGCTGATGGCATAACTCACATATTGAATATAATGGTGAGTGGGCAGGGTATAAATATGGTGGCCCCAATTGAACATCAGGTTGGTGAGTCCGGTAAAATATAAAACGAATGCCATGGGAGAATGACTCGCTTCTTTGTTACCGCTTATTTTTTCCATCAAGAAAATACTGCTACCATAAATCAACATATTCCAGGTGCCCACCATGGAGCCATAGGATTTCCACTGAACCGTCATATCGTTGATGATATTGTTGCGGAAATAAGGCAATAACCATAAATAAGATTCCAGAAAGGTGAATAAGAAAAATACAATACCTGTTAACCACATCCAAACATATACAGGTTGTTTCTTTAATGTGCCGAGTGAGGCTATGAAATTAATCAGAAACAAAATCCAACCTACTGCAATCGGCATGGCCAGATAAGGATTAAATTCCCAATACTCTCTACCACCAAATTCACCGAAGCCATAAGAAATTAGAATAAAAATGATGGTAATCAAAAAAACCATGAACTGCAGTTTCGCCAATAAAGGAAAGCGAAGTTTTTTTCCGGTATACTGTTGAAGATAAGTAAACACAGCTCCCATTGCGCCAACGATAATCCAGAATACGACTGCACTTACATGCAGGGGGCGCATTTTTTCAAAGGATAATTGTTGTTTTAAAAAATTGGGTAGGATATATTGAGTGGCAGCGCCTAAACCAAATATCATTCCAACGGACAATAACAGTAGCCCAGTTAGTACAAATAATTTGGTGGTGGCGAAATGTTTATTGTGCAATGGTACCATTAGAATGAATTGTAAATGTTCGTGGGTCTGATTTGCCTGAAGCATCAACGCTTTTTAGATAGGCAGTCAGATCCTTCAATTCTTTATCGGACAAATGAAAAGTAGGCATGCTGCCTGGACCAAAATTGACCAGGGATTTGATATAATCGGGTCCTTTCAATGAGTAAACATTGGTAAGGTCGGGCCCTAAATAACCTCCTAGCCCATAAATTTGGTGACAAGCATTGCAATTGTATTGTTGCCAAACCATTTTACCTGCAGCTGCAGCGGGTTCAACAGCGTAATTATTAACAGGTAAACGATAATAAATAAAGCAGGAATAGCTCAAAAAAGCGATCACCAACAATGTTACAACAACCATCTTTCGCGAATCAGCAGCCATAAGGGAATTTCAAGAAATAATTAAAGACAAATTTATCCATATTTATTATATTTGCCCAATCTTTTTATTGTTAAATTGAATTTTTCTGCAGCATATTTACTGATGTATTCCAGTTTTTTAACTGACCAATGTCACTTCTAATTCAACGTATACCATCTTACCCTAATAACTGCAAATTATATCCAAATACAGTAAATTTATAGTATATATATTTTATAGCACAAATCAATCATATGAAACAATCCAAGCCATTAAAATCCCCAAGTGCCTCTGTTATTATCAAAACCGAAGTGGTTTGCCCCAATGATACCAACCCAATGGATATTTTACAGGGTGGTCGCTTGGTGGAATGGATGGATATTGCTGCGGCTGTTTGTGCACAAACCCATTCAGGAAAAATTTGTGTTACGGCTTCTATCAACCAAGTAGACTTTAATGCACCTGCTAAAATTGGAGATATCATTACTATTCATGCTTGTATCACAAGGGCATTTCACAGCTCGATGGAAATATTTGTGCAGTCCTTTGCCAGAAAAGTATTGGAAGAAAAAAAATACCTAATCAGCGAAGCCTATTTTAGCTTTGTGGCATTAGACGGAAACGGCAATGCCACGCCCGTGATAGGCATCAAACCAGAAACTGCTGAAGAAAAGAAACAATACAAAACTGCCCTACTACGAAGAGAGAAAAAAATTGAATTGAAAAAAGTAAGCAAATAAGATTCATGGCGCAATATTCAAACATATCATTACTTGCACCTGCTGGTTCCTTTGAATCATTGCAAGCCGCCATTCAAGCAGGCGCCGATGCAGTGTATTTTGGAGTAGAGCAATTAAATATGCGTGCGCGTTCTGCTGGTGGATTTATAGTTGAGGATTTAAAAACCATTAGTGCTATATGCAAAAAGGCTGGCATCAAATCGTATATCACTTTAAATACGGTGATGTATGAACATGATATGCAATTATTGCAAAGCATATTGAAGGAAGTAAAAAAGCAGGAGATTGATGCTGTTATTGGTGCCGATTTTGCGGTGATTGAATATTGCAGGCAATTGAAAATTCCCTTGCATGTTTCTACGCAAGCCAATATCAGTAATATTGAATCTGTGCAATTTTTTTCCCCTTTTTCGGATATAGTGGTATTGGCGAGAGAGCTCACCTTAAAACAAACCGCACAAATCAATCAGGAAATCATTCGCAGGAATATCCGTGGTGTGTCGGGAGAATTGATTAAAACAGAAATTTTCATTCACGGTGCATTGTGTATGGCCATATCCGGCAAATGTTATTTAAGTCTGCACTCACAAAATGCCTCTGCCAATCGAGGTGCCTGTGTTCAAAATTGTAGGAGACCATATAAAGTAACCGATGCTGAGACCAATGAAGAATTGATTATCGATAATGAATATATTTTATCACCGAAGGACTTATGCACGATTGATATTTTAGACCAGGTATTGGAAGCAGGTGTTACCGTATTAAAAATTGAAGGCAGAAGCAAGGGACCCGATTATGTATATACAGTTACCAAATGCTATCGCGAAGCTATCGAAGCCATCAATAACAATATCTATAACGCTGAAAAAATAAAAAATTGGATGGAACAATTGTCCACCGTGTATAACCGTGGATTTTGGGAAGGTTACTATTTAGGCAGGCAGTTAGGTGAATGGACTAACCAACCCGGCTCTATTGCAACGGAGAAAAAAATATATATGGGGAAGGGAGAAAAGTTTTATCCAAAAATTAAAATAGGCGAATTTTTAATAGAAGCAGGTTCCATTAAAGCAGGAGATACCATCATGATAACAGGCCCCAGTATTGGTATGATCAAGGAAAAACTCGATAGCTTAATGGTAAATGGAACGCCACAATCGCAGGCTAATAAAGGAGATAGGATTACTTTACCCATTGAACATAAAATTTCTTCTAAGGACAAGTTGTACAAAATTGTAGAAGCAGACAATGGCTAAAATTATTCATTACAGAAATAAATGCATTGGCTGTGGTATTTGCTATGAGCAGCAACCCGAATATTGGCGGATGTCGAAGAAAGATGGTAAAGCCACTTTATTAAAAGCTACCGCCAAAAAAGATTTATTTATTCTTAGCATTCCATCTACTGCAGTGGAACATTCAAAAGAAATTGCCAAGGCCTGTCCGGTAAGAATCATTAAAGTAAATTAAACCCCATGAAAGACAAAATAGATGCATTTATTGCGAAACAACATTGCGCCAATATTTGCAGTGTAGATGAAGCAGGTCATCCTTATTGTTTCAGTTGTTTTTATACTTATAACAAAGAAAATACCTTGCTATATTTCAAAACATCCGATTCTACCAGGCATGCTGCTATGATGTTGAAGCAGGCGCTTGTAGCAGGCACTATTCTACCCGATAAATTGAATTTTTTACAAATCAAGGGGATACAATTAGAAGGGCGCGTAATTGAAAATCACCATCCACTGGCAGCACATGCATCCAGTCAATATTACAAACAACATCCAACAGCCCTGGCCATGCCGGGAGATATCTGGATAATACAGATTGACAGTATAAAATTTACCGATAATACCTTGGGCTTTGGTACTAAGCTGCATTGGCAAAGAGAAGCGGTCAATTAAATTGAAAGTCAGTTTACAAGTAGGTTTTTAAAAAAATCATAACTGATATTATCCTGGATGGTCTTTAATTCTTTAGTATACACCGCATCGGTATCAAACCATTTAAAAAACAGGGTAATAAACTGTGGACTTGATTTTGGAAGCTGCAGAGTATAATAATCCAGGTTAGGTTTTACGAGACAGATACCTTCTGCATCAGAAACAAATCCTGTAAATACATCAAATGATTCCTGTCCCTTAATGATGGCGGGTTCATTCAAAGCTGCTGCTGTATAAGTTTGTAATAAAGATTGGATCAAGGAGAGTGGTTCATCATAAAATTTTGCAACCTTATCAAGAGCCATTCTTTGCTTTTCTTCATCGGTCTTATAATCTTTCAGAAAACGATCAATATAGGGTTGAGTATAATTTTCATTTTTTAAGGATGCAATTTCTTCCGCCTTGGCTTTTTCCTGTTCAGCAAGCGGGCGTATTTTTATTTCATTTTTTCTGGCAATCAATGCAGCTGCTTTTTTCTTTTCCAATTGGCCTTTTCTTATCAATAAAAATTCTTTTCGGGTCAAGTATTTAAATGGAAGTTTACCCCCCTTGGTAATAAGGACTGCGCGGTTGGCCTGGTTATTACCCAATACAAAATGATAATAACCATTTTTAAAAACTGGCATGTCCAGCATTTCAAGATATCCATTTTCATTGTCGGGTTGAATACTTGCTGCATATATATTGGCAATCCATTCCATGCTATTCACATAAATCGATACTGCCCCACCCGGGTCTACAATGGGTTCATTGTTTACATAGGCTTTACCATTCAAGCAAAGGTATTTTCTAAAACCCAGCGTATATGCATATGGGTGAGCAATCCAATTGGCAGCGATATTCGCATTGTAGCCTATAATATTGGAATGGGTAACCACTACCCCTTGAGGTTTGTAGATACTTTTTATATAATCATCTATTTTTTTCAGGACTATTTGTTCTGCCACAATATCTTTTGCAGGCACTGCAAAATAGGCCCCCTTCTTCCCTTCCAGCCATTTTCCGGGGCGGGCAGACAATTCCGCTTGGTCGCAACCATTTTGCCCTAACAGGCAAGCCTGTACGAATAAGACCTGTATTATCAATAAATAAATTCTCATAATTAAAACAGTTGGTTATTTATTCTCCTTCCCAGCGCAAGATGCTTTCTTTTCCAGTAGCATCATACAAAGTGAGTTCTCTATGCCAGGAACCATATTCGAAAAGACTTTCCAGTTTGAACTTATAGGATACAGTTTTTCCAGTGCTAATGGTCAATTTATTTCCATTGACATAATACTTTCCAAAAGCATTGCCAGCAAACATTTTTTCAGATTGAAAACGACCATCTTCCATAAAACGATACTGCTCTACAATTCTGGTATCTACCAAACCCCAGTTGGTCGCTCCCAGAATAATGCGACTCTCCCATTTACCCAACAATTCAGCCGGTAAATAATTTCCTTTTACTTGTTCATTGGCCAGTGTTACAGAAGCTAAAAATTTGGACCATGCCGATTTCAGTGCCTGGCAGCCTGCCGTAAAATAAAGTGATTCAGTTGGTATTGAATAGCGGTCGCTATTGACAGGTTTTAATTCAAGCAGCAAGGAAAGCATTTGACTACCCGAACGAATTAAATACACCAATCCATAATGGTAATTACGATCACTACTAAATAAAGCAGCAGAGGTTTCGTAAGAAAGAAATTCATGACCATTTTGATCAATCCCTTTCACCACACGTTTATCACCTTCCATATATGGCCGCCAATCACTTTGCTCATAAAATCGAGCTTTATGCAAATTGTGCGCATATTCCTGCAAATCGCCGGAATAATTACTGGTTCCAAGTACATGTATTGTGTAATAACTATTTTCCCTGCATTCCAATAAAGGAGAGCTGATAAGGGTTTCGTTGCCAGCACTTGATTGCGTCCAGCCTGCTGGCACAGTATATTTTAATTGATTAGTACGATTTACAGGAATTTTTTTGGCCGCCTGATTTTCATTTGCCTTTTCTAAAAGAGGCTTGACATCTGCTGGGGATAGTAAGTCAAGTCCATTTGAAAAACTTTCCATCTCCGTTTGATAACTGGCATCGTTAAACGTAAATAAAAGACTTGCCACCATGCTTTTGCTGGTGAAGCAAGATAATACAGCGGCACATTTGGTTCCATTGATGGTATAAGCAGTTGTAGCAGTAATATTCTTCCAGCCCTTTACTTCCTCCCCTGTTTCTTTTTGTGGGTTTGCTGTAATACCCATGGGCAGCATAATTCGCTTCCATTCACTATCGAAATTGACATCTGCATCATTGGTGCCTGGTTGAGCAGCATAAATGCCCATGATGCAAAAAGTAGTTTGCTTGTCATTGGATTGTGAGAATAGTATTGCCTCCTTGCTCACTTGTTTTTGCCAGCCGGCGGGTGATGTATATTTAAAAACATCAAAGGATTCGGACTGTGCAGAAAGCTTTTGAACAATAAATGGCAGCAGAAAACTAAGGAGAATTGCTTTTTTCATTTGGTATTAACTTAAAATGGATTAAAAATATAGGGGCAAATATATTTTCTTAGTCCGACTCTGCCTATCCCTAAAATGTGGTATTGCCCATTTTAACCAAGTTGTTAGATTCATTTCCTTGATCAAATACGAGTATTTTAACATAATTAAAGACAAATTTGTCCTTAATAAGGATTACTTTCGCGAACCGGCATTTGCGCAGGCACTCTTTAT
>CALRKF020000082.1:0-15120 GCA_943367825.1 Chitinophaga pinensis | reverse complement strand
TTCTGTTAATCCCCATGCTCCAATATGTGTTGCATTGGCCAGCTGGGGTAAGTACTTTTTCTTCTGTTCCTCATTACCAAAACTAAGTATATGGCCTGTGCACAGTGAATTATGTGCCGCAAGTGATAATCCAATACTACCACAGACTTTCGCAATTTCCTGAATAATACTACTGTATTCAAAATAACCCATTCCACTTCCCCCATAAGCTTCTGGTACCATAACACCCATCAGGCCCAATTCGCCCAATTGCTTAAATAGTGCTACTGGAAACTCCTGTCGCTCATCCCAATCCATTAAATGCGGTTTGATATGCTGTTGTGCAAAGTCCCTGGCAGTTTGTGCCACCTGTTGTGTAAGCTCTGTAGAATCGAAATTCATAATTGGCAATGCTGTTAAATAACAAAATTAAGGCAATACAAGGTAGTATTGTCTACTTGTTAAACTTATAATGAACTTATTGGCATAACCACTATTTATTAGTTGGCATTCAAATAAGGAGATAGCTTATTGTATATTTCTTCAGTTATTAAAAATATTTTTTTGATATCCTGCACTGTAACAAAACGCCCATGTTGATTTCTGTATTGAATGATTGCATTGGCTATTTGCCAACGAATATAGGGATGTACTTTTAGTTGTTCTAGATTAGCAGTATTAATATTGACTTGCCTGAGATTGATTGATTTAATGAATAAGCTGGATTTTACTTTTTGGAAAACAGAATCTGCTAATCCAAATGTTTCTGCTAGCTGCTCAATTGAATAAAATCCACCTAATTTTTCCCGGAAAGCAACAATTCTTTGTGCCAATTTAGTCCCAATACCAGGCAATGTAATAAAAGCGCTGGTATCTGCTTCATTGATATCAATCAGCAGGGGGATTTTTGGATTGCCAGTCTTTTTATAACTAGTATTGGTTGCATTACTTGTATTTTTTTCTTTTTCAGCTATTTGCACATACGGCAATAATTGATCTGCCAATTCCTTACGCAGCCCCCATATTTTATAAATATCTTCTTTTTGATAAAAATGACCGCCTTTCAATATATAATTTTGAATGGTATGAATCGTCTTCTCCTTTAACCCTAATTTTTTCCAATCGGCTGCAGCAATTTTGTTGGGATCAAAATAAAAGAATTCAGGTTTCTGCTCCTCGTCCTTATAATTATTTTCATAGGCAAATGGTTTTTTATTGTATGGGTCATGCTTGTTAGGTGGATATTTATACTGGGAGTTGTTTGATTTACTGCTATCTGATTCCCTAATTTGCAAATCAGCTATTGATTGTTCAAATGCTTTGAAATCAGGTGCTTTTTTTCTAATAAAATATGCAAAAAAATAAGGAAGAGTCAAACAAATGACAATTAACAGCAGCAGCGAGATGATGCCAATTCTCTCTTTTTTGGTAAAGGAAAGATAGCTGAGTAAGAATTTTTTCATAAGCTAGTTCAACCATATCCTTTTGCATATGATTTATGGGCTAAACTAATGAGTGCTTACAAAAACAAAAAACCTGAAGGCTGGTTAATTTATGGAAAATTTCAGTGTATCCCACCCCAATTCAATGCCTGCTGGCAATTCTTTATTGATAGTTTCCGTTAGCCCCAATTGGTGACTTATATGTGTAAGGTAGGCCTTTGGAATTGATAATTCCTGAATGAGTTCAATCGCTTCCGCCAAGGTGAAATGGGAAATATGTTTTTCTTTTCGCAGGGCATTTAATACCATCAGTTTACTACCCTTTATTTTCTCTTTTTCCTCCTCTTCAATTCTATTGGCATCTGTGATATAGGTAAAATCGCCAAAGCGATAACCAAAAACAGGCATTTTTAGATGCCAAACCAAAATGGGTGTTACAGGAATATCACCAATCATAAAGGGAGTCAGGTCAATGGTATTGATATTTATTTCTGGAATGCCCGGGTATTTTTGCTCAGTAAATACATAAGGAAATTCCCTCATTAACGCTTGTTGGGTGATCTCATTGCAAAAGATTTCCATTGGCTTTTTCATGAAATAATTAAATGCTTTCACATCGTCCATTCCAGCAACATGATCCTTATGTGGATGCGTAAACAAAACGGCATCCAGTTTCTTAACGTCGGCCCTCAGCATTTGTGTACGAAAATCGGGAGTAGTATCAATAACAAACGTAGTCGTAGCGCTTTCTACCAATATAGCGCTTCTGAGTCTTTTATCCTTTTCATTGCTGGACTTGCATACTTCGCAATCACAGGCAATCATGGGTACTCCGCTACTGGTACCTGTACCGAGAAAAGTTATGGTAAGCGGGGGACATAGCATCCCACAAAATTAATAAATCCAATTTATAGTAAGGGGAAATAAGAATTAGCCCAAGTAAAATTTATCGATCAGAAACATCAGCAGCCATTACTTCGTCGTACATTTTCTGGCTTTCGTGTGTGAGGGCATCGTAATAAATGTCTAACTCAGGCATTAAATCAATCAGTGTATTTATTTTTCCTTCAGTCTGGAAAAATTTATTGAGTACAATTACCTTTTTGGCCTGTAGGATACAATAGCCACTTTGAAAATTTCCTCTTTCATAACGAATTACATAACCTGCTTCTTCCGCTATTCTTTCAATCTTATCTAGTATGGCTGGAGTGTATTTCATGTATCCGGTAAAATGGGCTTGTTTCAGTTTTAATTATGGATGCAACTTCCTTCATTCGAAGGGGAATAAAAAAAAAGTTTCTCCACAGATTGTGAATTAATTTTATTTAAAGTCAGCCAAATAGATTTTAAAACTGACCTCCTCATTATTTGCCTAAATATTATTTAGTCGTCATTCTGATAATCGGTACAATCATCTCTTCTAAACTAACACCACCGTGTTGGAATGTATTTCGGTAATAGTTAACAAAGTGGTTGTAATTGTTGGGGTAACAGAGAAAAATATCCCCTTTTCCAAATATGAACGACGAATTTACATTAGGAACTGGAAGTCCTGCTTCTCTGGGGTCCTTGAATGCCAATACATCCTTGGGCTCATAATTAAGATTACGCCCGTGTTTATAACGAAGGTTGGCGGTAGTTTGTTTGTCACCAATTACTTTAGCAGGTGTTTTTACCCTAACACTTCCATGGTCGGTGCCAACAATAAGGGTTATTTTTTTATCAGCGATTTTTTTCAATGCCTGGTGTAGCGGAGAATGCTCGAACCAACTTTGTGTAATACTGCGATAACTGGTTTCGTCACCTGCCAGTTCTTTTAATACTTCCATTTCTGTACGTGCATGGCTCAGCATGTCAACAAAATTATATACAATCACATTCAGGTCATTTTGCAAGAGGTTGTGCATATTGTCCACCAGCTTTTGACCATCATGATTATTCGTAATCTTCGTATAGGAATATTTGATATCTCCTTTTCCAAGTCTTTTTAATTGCGCTTTGAAAAATTCTTCCTCATATAAATTTTTACCACCATCCTCATCATCATTTTTCCATTGAACTGGAAATTGTTTTTCAATATCTACCGGTAATAGGCCCGCGAAAATTGCATTTCTGGCATATTGGGTAGCGGTGGGCAGGATGGCATAAAATGTTTCTTCTTCGTGAATTCGAAAACTTTCAGCAAAAATGGGTTGAATGGTTTTCCATTGGTCAAAACGAAGGTTATCAATCAAAATGAAAAATAAGGGCGTTCCTTTTTCCAAATGTGGAAATACCTTATATTTCAAAACAGTATGACTCATGATTGGCCCATCGGTACTTCTGGGGCTCACCCAAGAAGCATAGTTTTTAGAAATAAATTTAAAAAATTCAGTATTGGCTTCTGTTTTTTGTGAATGAAAAACATCCTGCATTTCAGGGCTGTCCGATTTTTGCATCTCCAGTTCCCAATACACTAATTTTTTATAGATGTCCATCCAGCCATTATAATCGGGGTTATCGTTGAGGGCCATAAAAAGGCTCCGGAATTCTTGTTGATAGCTGGAAGTGGTTTTTTCGGCTACCAATCTTTTATTGTCAATCAGTTTTTTTAAACTTAATAATACCTGGTTTGGATTCACTGGTTTGATTAAATAATCGCTGATTTGGCTGCCAATGGCATCATCCATTATATTTTCTGCTTCATTTTTAGTAATCATCACTACCGGAAGATTGCTATTGATTTCCTTTATTTGTTGCAGGGTTTGTAATCCGGTGATACCAGGCATTGTTTCATCTAATAAAACAATATCAATTTGATTTTCTTTTACAAATTCAACTGCATCAAAACCGTTTGTTTTGGTAGCTACTTCATAGCCTTTACTTTCTAAAAATAATATCTGAGAAGTTAGACTTTCAATTTCGTCGTCTACCCATAGGATTTTCGTTGCACTCATTGTAAAATAAATTAGTAAGCGAACTTAGTTCATTATATTCAATTTATGGGCGCTATAAGAAGCTGTGCAAATGCTTTAACAAGGCTCTAACAAGGACTTTTACAATTTGACAACGGATTGTATAAATGACTGATACAACTCTTTCCAACCTTTAAAATTTTTATCACTGCCCAAAAAATTATTATGCCAAATACTAATCAACTGACCATGCTGTTGTTGGCAAATATCCCTGTAGTACTTTAATTCATTTGCTGCAGCTTCCAGTAACTGTTTTTGTTCATAATATGCATTGGCATCCATGTAGCAAAAAGGATGAATTCTCAAGGCAGTCCTTTGTTCTTTTTCAAGGTCGTACCAATAAAAAGAAGCCGCTACAGAAGCCCTGAATCCATTAATGCTTCCATAACCCATACTATAATCATCTGTAATGCCTGCCTCGATTAAATTTCTATAACCCTTTGGTAAATTGAAACGGATATAGTGTTGCCTTGAACGATGAATAGGGAAAAGTGAATTAAAATTGGATGCACCCTCTGCCATAGCTTCCAATTGTATGCGTTCTTTCTTGATGAGTGCGGTTTGGTCGCCACTTTGCCAACTCGGATGCAAACCAATTTTATAACGGGCCGCATGTTTTTTTACCAGTTTCCACATGGCTGTTTTATGGGGCAGTATATTTTTATCGTAAGTGCCGTTTTTTTCACTGACCAAGAAAAAATAAATTGGTTCCAACTGATATTCCTTGTGTAAATTATTCAACCATTCATAACTGTCAAAAGGGTCTCGCTGTAATCCCAGCAACACTTTGATTCTCTCCAATGAGGGCGATTTAAAAAAGCCTCCTACATTGCGTAACCAACCCTTATGCCTGTACGAAAATGCAATATCAATATCATAAGTGGGCAAAAACCTGAAAATAGGTTTTCTGGGGTTAAAGTCTGGGAAATGCTTTTGTAGTGCATTGCCAAAATGCGCCAACCAAATATTTATCAGGGGTACTTGTAAAAATTGTTCGCGGAAAGCTAGCGACTGGGTATGACTATACCGCCCATAGGAATCCTTTTCATGCGGTAGGTATTCCTCATAGCGGCTTAATAGATAAAAACTGGCAGCCAAAATATCAAAGGAGTAATCACATTGCTCGATGCTATAAAACGCTTTTTGCCCAATAAAATCAAAACAATCAATGGACTGATTTTCTATATTGTCCTGAAAGAGCAGTTTTACGGGTTTAATATGAAATGCATTTCTATCAAAGGAACGCTGACTATAATTCACTTTCATCCCACTGTACTGCATGAAATACTCCGAATCAATCGTAATGGAAATACTCAATCCTAATTGTTCTGTAAAAACAAAGTCACAGATATATTGTAACCTGGCATTGGTTGTATCGCTATATATCAACAGCATTATTATGCAACATTAAAAAGCCGGGCCAAAGCCGGACTAATAGTATTAAACAGCAATTATATAAAAGGACTTGACATTATTTTTTGTATTGATCCTTCCACATTTGATTGAAAGTTTTATCGCTAAAATGTAAATCAGACCTGTTCTCTTTCCACGATTTGAATAGGCCATTCACTATTTTATTCTTCCATTTTCCACTGCCCATATTCATCATACCTCTTTTCAAACTGGCTATTTTCCATATTTTCCAGGCCATTTTTTCTGAAAATGAAGCCAATCCTTCTTCCACACTTTCTTTTCTGTTTTCCAATAATAATTCGTGCAGGTTAATTTTTACAGCACAAACTTCTGTACAATTGCCACAGAGCGAAGATGCATAACTTAAATGTTTGAACTCCTCCATTCCCTGCAAATTAGGGGTAATAACACTTCCAATAGGTCCACTATAGGTTGTGCCATAAGTATGTCCTCCGATATTCTTATAAATGGGGCAAGCATTCAAACAGGCACCACAACGAATGCAGTAAAGACTTTCTCTTTGTTTGGGATTTTTTAAAATATTCGTTCTGCCATTGTCTAACAAAATCACATACATTTCTTCCGGACCATCTTTTTCATTTTCCTGGCGGGGCCCAGTAACAATGGTATTATAGACTGTTATTTTTTGCCCAGTACCAAATGTAGAAAGCAATGGCCAAAATAATCCCAAATCAGTGATAGAGGGAATCATTTTTTCGATACCTACAATAACAATATGGGTTTTTGGAAAAGCACAACTTAATCTTGCATTGCCCTCATTTTCGGTAACAGCAATACCGCCAATATCACTAATTATAAAATTGGCGCCAGTAACGCCTATCTCAGCCTGTACGTATTTTTCACGTAGAATGGCTCTTGCCTTTAGTGTTAATTGTTCCGGACTAAATTGTAAAGGGGTGCCTAATTTTTCATGAAATAATTTGGCTACATCTTCCTTGCTTTTATGCATAGCAGGTGTAACAATATGGTAGGGAGGTTCGCCATCTAATTGTTGAATATATTCACCCAAATCTGTTTCCACACTTTCAATTCCTTTTTGCTCCAATGCCTTATTCAGGTGAATTTCTTCTGTCACCATACTTTTACTTTTTACCAGGGTCTTGCAATTTTTCTCTGCACAAATTTTGAGGATTGCTTCGATTGCCTGGACACTATTTTCTGCCCAAATTACTTTGCCACCTCTTTTGGTAAAATTTAATTCAAATTCTTCCAATTGCTGGTCCAATGTTTCTATAGCCCGCCATTTTATATTTTTGGCTCTTTCCCTTGCCAAATGAAGATCTTCAAACTGTTCCTTGCCTTTGGGAACCGCTGCATTGTATTTGCCGATATTAAAATTTATTTTTCTACGATGCTCTAAATCGGCCGCCTTAATGGTACTTTTTGCTATAAAGGAACTTGCTTGTTCTGACATGTTGTAAATTACTTGTGTATATCTGCTAAGTTATATCAATTGAAATTGTAAAAGAATGGATTCTTATCCTTTCTTAATGGAGTTTTGTTAGAACGCCGGTTTGATAACTTGCCACTCTGTAACTATCTACAAAGGGGGTTTCTTCTGTTCCTTTTCCACTCTGTTTTTTATCATTCATTTTAATGCTAAAAAATTCTACATGCATTTTTCCATTTTCAACCACATAATTATCTACAATGGTATTGCCGCTTACAGTAAATGCACCATGCATGGCATTGCCGTGTACATAGCTGTCCAGTAAAATGCCATCGTTTTCATCAACCACCCAGTGACCTTTGGCAGTGTCAACGGGTTTTAAAATATAGGGCCGGTTGTCTTTATTGTCATCCCCATAAATGATTTGCCAGGTGTATTGACCAATACTGTCCGTTGGTTGTATTTTCAATTGCATGCTGAATTGTTGAGCGGGTTTACCTGCTATTCTCCATTCCAGTGTTCCTTTCCAATTGCCTATGAAATCTTTGGGGAATTTGGCAGACTGCGATATAGCAGTGCTTGTTTTTTTTACAAGTCTTTGTGTTTTCGATTTTTGTGCAAAGCCATTAAAAAAAACAATGCTACCAAATAGGGATAGAAATATATATTTTCTCATATTTGCAAAGATACCTTTAGCAGGGTATTGGGTAGAATATTTTTCTATCGTTATTTTGTAAAAAATTACTACAATGAAAAGAATATTTTTATTAATCTTACCGTTATTTTTCTTATTTACTTCCGTGGATGCACAACCTCCTGTTAAAGTAAAAAAAACCAACACAAAACGCCCGGGGACAAAGCGAACTAATAAAACCAAAGTAGTGGTTGCGCCTGCAGTAGCTCTCACTGATTTGTATATTAAAAATGAAGACGGCAGCGCTAGTATGGAACCCTTATATAAGGGAGACAAATTTGTATATCATGTCAACGCTAATGGACAGGAATATGATTTTATTATAACCCTCAATGATTATAGTTTTGAAAAGGGCATTGATTTTAGCTATGAAATGACTGCACCAGCAAATAAACAAGGTCATGTATACATTAGCGCTAAAGCCAAGGAAACAGCCAGAAAATACAATAATTATTTTTCAGGTGGCGATATGAAACTTACAGATGCGTGTACCGTTTGGATGAGTTCCGACAATTTCATGGAAATGCCCGATAAGAAAACAACCATGCAAATTGATAATGGCGCTATGGAAACATTTTACAGAAATGACAATGATGAAGTTAATCCTGTAATTAATTTTAAAGGCAAATCAGTAAAACTGGATGGGTTTATCCTCAATAATGCTACTGACGGAAAAGGTGACAAAACCCTTTGGGTGATGGGAGCTTCCGGAAACCCACTTATCTTAAAAATGGATTTGGGGTGGACAATCGAACTGAAAGAAATAAAATAATATATAACTGTTTTTCATATGCCGGTTGAAATACAACCGGCATTTTTATTTTTAAATGAGTGAATAAAAGATTTAGATTTGTTACGAGGTAACAATCAGCCATTTCTTCCCAAAAGCTGGCTGAATTAAAATTCCTCTTACGATATGCAAGCTTATATTCTGGCCCTTGATCAGGGTACTACCAGCAGTAGGTCAATTATATTCAATCAATCTGGTACCGTCATAGCCCTGGCACAAAAAGAGTTTACACAAATTTTTCCTCAACCAGGTTGGGTAGAGCATAATCCTATAGAAATATGGGAGACCCAATTAGCTACCGCTAGAGAAGCCTTACAAAAAGCAAATATTACTGCTGCAGAAATTGCTGCTATTGGAATTACCAACCAACGAGAAACCACCATCGTTTGGGATCGGCAAACTGGTCAACCTATCTACAATGCCATCGTTTGGCAAGATAGAAGAACCGCGGAATATTGTGATGAACTGAAGGAAAAAGGCTTGGATAAAATAATTGTAAAAAAAACAGGTCTTGTTACGGATGCTTATTTCAGTGGTACCAAGTTAAAATGGATTTTAGATAATGTAGAAGGGGCAAGGGAAAAAGCTGCCAATGGTGCACTTTGTTTTGGCACCATTGATACCTGGCTACTTTGGAATTTAACCAAGGGACAAGTGCATGCTACAGACGTAAGTAATGCGAGCAGAACCATGCTATGTAATATTGACACTTGTGAGTGGGATGGCGCATTGCAAGATATATTAAACATACCTGGAAATATTTTGCCTCAAATTAGAAGTAGTAGCGAAGTTTATGGTCACACCGATTTATTCGATCCTAACAATTCGATTCCCATTGCAGGAATAGCAGGTGATCAGCAAGCTGCCTTATTTGGTCAGCTATGTACAGAGCCTGGCATGGTAAAAAATACCTACGGTACTGGCTGCTTTATGTTGATGAATACTGGTGAAAAAAGAATTGTTTCACAAAATAATTTGCTTACCACAGTAGCCTGGAAAATAAATGGGGTTACACAATATGCATTGGAAGGAAGTGTGTTTATTGCCGGAGCCGTAGTGCAATGGTTGAGGGATGGTTTGGGTATAATTCAAACAGCTGCAGAAGTTGAAATCCTGGCCATGCAGGTTGAAAGCAATGAAGGGGTGTATGTAGTACCTGCATTTGCAGGCCTTGGTGCACCTTGGTGGAATCAACATGCAAGGGGTACCATTACCGGACTTACAAGAGGAGTCAATAGAGCACATATCGCTCGTGCTGCTGTGGAAAGTATTGCCTATCAAACCATGGATGTATTAAAAGCCATGGAAGCAGATAGCGGTATTCTTATTAAAGAATTGCGTGTTGATGGCGGCGCGACAGGTAATAATTTACTCATGCAATTTCAAAGTGATGTACTCAATACAAATGTGGTCAGGCCCATTATAACAGAAACCACTGCTTTAGGGGCTGCTTATCTGGCCGGGTTGGCTGTTGGGTTTTGGTCCAGTATTGATGCCTTACAGGAGCAATGGCAAGTAGAGCAGGTTTTTTCTTCTACTATCGATGCACAAAAAAGAACAAGTCTAACGCATGGATGGCATCAGGCGGTACAGGCTGCTTTAGCTATTGCATAACGATTAGCAATACACGAAAATGAATAGAAAAGAAGCAATTGAACATTTGCAGCAAACCAATTGCTTCGATGTGCTTATTATTGGAGGTGGGGCAACTGGATTAGGAATGGCGGTAGATGCCGCATCCCGGGGATTAAGTACCTTATTATTGGAACAATCAGATTTTGCAAAAGGTAGTTCAAGTCGGTCTACTAAATTAGTGCATGGTGGTGTTCGCTATCTCGCACAGGGAAATATACGGTTGGTTAGAGAAGCATTGATAGAAAGGGGTAACCTGTTACGAAATGCACCACATGTTTGTCATCGCTTAGCCTTTATTGTTCCCACCTATTCACGCTGGCAAAAATTATATTATAGAATTGGATTGTGGTGCTACGAATGGATGTCTGGCAAATTAAGTTTGGGTAAGACTTCACTGCTTTCTAAAAAAGAAACACTACAACATTTACCCGATTTGGCAGATCATAAATTACGGGGTGGAATTCTATATTATGATGGCCAATTTGATGATAGCAGGATGGCCATCCTATTGGCGCAAACTGCAACAGCACAAGGTGCTTCCGTACTCAACTATTTTTCTGTAAAGGGCTTTAAAAAGCAAAACAATCTGATTACTGCCGTTATTGCCCGCGATGAATTGACTATGCAGGAATTCGAAATTGCTGCAAAGGTTTTTATTAATGCGACGGGTGTATTTGCAGATGCAGTATTACAGCTGTCTGAAGAAAAATTTGTCCAAACCATTCGCCCTTCGCAAGGAATACATTTGGTACTAAACCGGCAATTTTTTAAAGGAGATACCGCATTGATGATTCCTGCAACAGACGATGGGAGGGTATTATTTGCCATCCCCTGGCAAAACCAATTATTGATTGGTACAACGGACACCCCTGTGCAGGAAATTTGCACAGATCCAATTGCCCTCGAACAAGAAATTGATTTTGTCATCAGGCATTTTAACAAGTATGCATGTACGAAAATTGCAAGGGAAGATGTACTCTCCGTTTTTGCAGGGCTGCGTCCACTGGCAATGCAGGGCGCTGGAAAAAAGACATCCTTGCTTCCAAGAGATCATGTAATAAAACAAATGCCCTCCGGTTTAATTCATGTAACTGGCGGCAAATGGACCACCTATCGACTAATGGCAGCACAAACTATTGATTTGGCAATGCGTGCCGCAGGCTTACCATTTTCTCCCTGCACAACAAAGCACTTACGCTTGCATGGGTGGACGCATAATAAAACAGCCAATCACCTCGACCAATATGGAACAGCTGCTATTGCAATAAAAAAAATGTATGAGCAGGATTCGCGTTTATCAGAAAAAATTCATTCCTTGTATCCTTGGACAAAGGCAGAAGTCATTTGGATGATGCAGGAGGAAATGGCAGAAACAGTGGAAGATATACTTGCCAGGAGAACAAGGTTGCTTTTCTTGAATGCACATGCTGCGATGGAAGCTACACCATTGGTAGCAAATTGGATGGCTGCATATAAAAACTATGATGAGGAATGGGTGCAAAATCAAATAACGTTGATGAATACACTGATTAAAAATATTTACTCAATTAAAATGTAAAAACATGTCTCCATTTATTGCAGAATTACTGGGTACCCTTTTTTTGATTCTATTGGGCAATGGTGTAGTGGCCAATGTAGTATTAAATCAGTCAAAGGGTAATGGAGGTGGATGGATTGTAATTGCCTTTGGTTGGGCAATGGCTGTATTTGTGGGAGTATATGTAGCCTCTCATGGTAGTGCTGCACATTTAAATCCGGCTGTAACCATTGCAATGGCGGCCTTCAATGGTTTTCCTTGGACTGATGTGCCTTATTATATAGGAGGTCAATTGATTGGCGCAATGGCAGGATCATTTCTGGTTTGGATAACATACCGTCAGCATTTCGACGCTACTGCTGATGCAGGATTGCAACAAGCCTGTTTTTGTACTGCACCCGCCATACCAAACAAGTTCTATAATTTTATTTCAGAAATGATTGGTACAATGGTATTGTTATTGGGTGTTTTATTCATGACTAAATCGGCCAATTCATTGGGAACATTAGATGCATTGCCTGTAGGTTTATTGGTGCTAGCTATTGGTTTATCCTTAGGCGGACCAACTGGTTATGCAATTAATCCTGCTAGGGATCTAGGCCCTAGAATAATGCATGCCATATTGCCAATAAAAAATAAAGGAGGCAGTAATTGGGAATATAGCTGGGTACCGGTTATTGCACCTATCGTAGGAGCAGTATTAGCTGTTTTTCTATATAAAAATATTTTAACTTCTTAGTTGGGTATTCAAAGTATATTTCCCAAAGAAGCGAAGGCTGTTTATTTTAATTTTTTAAGTTTATCGAAAGTATATCCCCCTTTAACTGCTCCCCATACTTGTTTGTCATTTGTATTCCAACCTCGGTCCCAACTAACAAGTTTATCGATATGTATCGTTACTTCAGAAGTGGCATAAGCAGCTCCTCTAAGTGAACTTAGGCAATCTTTTCCAGGCGTTGTGCCGGAAAAAATTTCTTGTGATTTTTTGTGGAGATAAATACCACATCCCTTCCGATCAATCAGAGAGTCGGGGCTAAGGGTAATTAAACTTTCTTTATGTTGCCATGCGCCGATATAAAGTGCTGGACTTTTTATTTCAAACACTTTACTTACAATGGTAGTATCATCTTGTATAAAAAGATGATAGACCCTCTGGCGGTAGGGCTTATCCTGCATATTGGCAACTGATTGTTCAACATACAACCAATATCCATCTGAACGGTCCTTCCAAATGGGTTGCATTCTAAGCATGATATGGAAAAAGCTACTATCCTGTTTAGATTGTGCTTCACTACTGAATTCACCCGACATCATTGCAGCGAGTTTCTTTAAATCCTTATTATTAGTAACCTGATTTTGACCATTTGAATCCAGTAAGCTTATTAAAAAGATAAATAACAATAATAGATAACGATTAAACATAATGATTTATTTTTATTTAATTACACCCAATGCTTTTCCAACCTTGGTAAAAGCAACAATGGCTTTATCAAGATGCGCCTGATTATGTGCAGCACTCAATTGAACTCTAATACGGGCTTTACCCTTCGCAACCACTGGAAAAAAGAAACCAATGGCATAAATACCTTCCTCTAAAAGGGCAGCAGCAAATTGTTGTGCAATAACGGCATCATACAACATAATTGGAACAATGGGATGGTCACCAGCTTTAATATCAAAACCAGCTTCCGTCATCTTAGTTCTGAAATAACGGGTATTGAATTCTAATTGATCTCTGAGGTCGGTCGTTTCACTAAGCATATCTAATACAGCAATACTTGCACCAACAATACTAGGGGCTAGGGTATTTGAAAACAAATAGGGCCTGCTTCTTTGACGTAGTAACTCAATGATTTCTTTTTTCCCCGAAGTAAAACCACCGCTGGCACCACCCAATGCCTTGCCCAAGGTACCGGTGATGATATCAATTCTTCCCATCACTCCACGATATTCATGAGTGCCTCTTCCTGTTTTACCTAAGAAACCAGAAGAATGACATTCATCAATCATAACGATGGCATCATACTGATCGGCTAAATCACAGATTTTATCTAATTGCGCAATGGTGCCATCCATACTAAAACTTCCATCTGTAACAATGATCCTGCTTCTAAGATGGGCGGTTTCTTTTAATTTATTTTCGAGGTCAAGCATATCATTGTGCTCATAGCGATAGCGCTGGGCTTTGCACAAACGAACACCATCAATAATACTGGCATGATTCAATGCATCACTGATAATTGCATCTTCTTCTCCAAACAATGGCTCGAACACACCTCCATTGGCATCAAAGGCAGCGGCATATAAAATAGTATCTTCTGTTCCTAAAAAAGCAGCAATCTTTTGCTCCAATTCTTTATGAATATCCTGTGTACCACAAATAAACCGAACACTGCTCATGCCATAACCCCGATAGTCGATGTATTTTTTTGCGGCCTCAATTACTTTTGGGTGAGCCGAAAGGCCGAGATAATTGTTGGCGCAGAAATTTAAAACCGTCTTGCCATTTACAGTAATTTCTGGACCTTGGGCACTTTCAATGATGCGTTCTTTTTTGAAGAGGCCATTGGCTTCTATTTCTTTTAATTCAGCTGCAATGCGTTCGGAAAATTTTTGATTCATATGTAGGAATATTAATGCACAAATTTAGGTGAATTGCAAATTGCAACCGAGTTTGTACAAATAAAAAAGGGGCCAGCCCCTAACGCCGACCCCTTAACTTACACATGAATCTACCTTACTGTTTTATAATTCTTTCAGTTTGAATTTCATTGTTACTGAAGAATGATACGATGTACAAACCACTTGGTTGGTTGTTTATATTAATTTTATTGATTCCTTTATTAGCGGTTCCGCTGCTTATTACTTTTCCATTACCATCACTCAAACGATATTGGTAATTAACAGAAGCATTTACGGTAATATCGTTTTGTACAAGGATTCATACATTGACGATAGTTTTTTTTAATTTTAATGTAAATTATTATTTCATTTAATATTAAAATTAATCCTTACTTTTATAGTATTGCTTAAATAGAGCATACGCCTATGGTTAAATACTTTAGCTTCTGCAAAATAATGTTTGCATAGCGAAATGCCTTCCATTAAAAACCTATAATTTCTTGAATTAGACTTTAAAGTGTATAGAGAGTATACTTTTCTATCATGATTTTTTTGTAATACTTAAAAATGTTTATGCACTTTAGATTAATATACGGAATGGCATAGCGCTTAAGGTTCACTTACTTATTTTGCTATAAACAAT
>CALRKF020000081.1:0-15318 GCA_943367825.1 Chitinophaga pinensis | reverse complement strand
AAGATGATGAAGGAATTAGGTGCAACAGATGACAAAGCTATGATGCTTCGTTTTCATACTCAAACTGGTGGCAGTACGCTTACTGCTCAACAACCTCAAAATAATATCAGTAGGGTTACTATTCAAACCTTGGCAGCTGTACTAGGCGGCACACAATCGCTGCACACCAATGGCTTTGATGAAGCACTTAGTTTGCCCACAGAACAAGCTGCTAAAATAGCTTTACGTACCCAACAAATTGTGGCTTTTGAAAGCGGTGCACCCGATACAGTAGACCCTTTGGCTGGTAGCTTTTATGTGGAATCATTAACCAATGAAGTGGAAACTGAAGCTTGGAAACTGATTGAAAAAATAGATGCGATGGGTGGTAGTGTAGCTGCTATTGAACAAGGATTTATGCAGGATGAAATTGCAAGAAGCGCATATGATTATCAAAGACAGATAGAATCCGGCGATAAAATAATTGTCGGGGTTAATAAGTTTGAATCGGTTGAAATACATGATACACCTGGTTTCAAAATTGATGATAGTATACGGCAATTACAATCGGACAAATTACAAAAATTGAAACAGGAGCGTGATAATGATAAGGTGAAAAATTCTTTACAAGCCATTAGCCAGGCAGCAAGCGGAACAGAGAACCTCATGCCACTGGTAATAACGGCTGTTGAAAATTATTGCACCCTAGGCGAAATTGCTGATACCCTTCGCGCCGTTTATGGAGAGTATAAATAAAGCCAGTTTTCTGTCAAAAAATCATTGGATTCACATTGACATCCTGTCAGCCTGATATCAATTGGTACTGGGTTTGCAGATAGCAGCCTAGTAAGCTAATTACTAGTTAAAAAAACAAAAAATATGCAAAAAGGTAATATCAGGGTACTGACAGAGAACATTTTCCCCATTATTAAGAAATTTCTTTACAGTGAGCATGACATTTTTTTACGCGAATTGGTAAGTAATGCCGTAGATGCTACCCAAAAACTTAAAACTTTATCCTCCATCGGAGAGGCCAAGGGTGAATTGGGCGAATTGCGTATTGATATCTCCATTGATACTGACAAAAAAACATTAACCATTGCCGATAAAGGGCTTGGTATGACAGCCGAGGAAGTTGATAAATACCTGAATCAAGTAGCATTCAGTGGGGCTGAAGAATTTCTGGAAAAATACAAGGGACAAAATGAGGCTAATATCATCGGTCATTTCGGTCTAGGCTTTTACAGTTCCTTCATGGTAAGTGATAAAGTAGCCGTAATATCCAAAAGTTTCAGAGAAGGAAGTACTGCTGTACAATGGGAATGCGACGGAAGTCCGGAGTTTAGTTTAACCGAAGTAGAAAAGGAAAATAGGGGTACGGATATCATTTTACATTTGAACGAAGAGAGTCAGGAGTTTTTAGAAGCAGATCGAATTCGTACCGTATTAGAAAAATTCTGTAGGTTTTTACCAGTACCTATTTTCTTTGAGGATAAACAAATCAATAACCCCAGTCCAGCCTGGACCAAGAAGCCGGCTGATTTAACAGAAGAAGATTATAAGAATTTTTACAAGGAATTGTATCCATTTAGCGAACCACCTTTATTCTGGATTCACTTGAATGTTGATTATCCTTTTAATTTGACAGGGATTTTGTATTTCCCTAAAATTAAACAGAGCTACGAAATACAAAAGGATAAAATACAATTGTATTGCAACCAGGTATTTGTTACCGATGAGGTAAAAGATATTGTACCTGAATTTTTAATGCTCTTGCATGGTGTCATCGATTCTCCTGATATTCCTTTAAATGTAAGTCGCAGTTATTTACAAGGCGATCCCAATGTTCGTAAGATCAATGCACATATTACCAAGAAGGTAGCTGATAAATTAGAAGAGATTTTTAAATCAGATAGAAAATCTTTTGAAGAAAAATGGGAAAGTCTTGGATTATTTGTGAAGTACGGAATGATGACGGATGACAAATTCCTGGAAAAAGCCAATAAGTTTTTGGTATTGGAAAATACAGGAGGTGGTTTTCAAACATTGGAAGAATACAAGCTTGCAACTGAAACATTGCAGAAAAATAAAGATGGTAAACAGATCATTTTATATACTACTAATCCTGTACAACAAGATGCGTTTATTCAGCAGGCCAATGCAAAAGGCTATGTAGTGGTAAAACTAGAATCCATTATCGATAATGGGTTCTTGAATCAGATGGAGATGAAATGGGAAAATGTGCAGTTTGTTAGAGTAGATAGTGATATTGTTGACAATTTGATTGATAAGCAAGAAACCAGTGAATCGGTTTTAGCAAAGGAGGAAGAAGCAACACTCAAGAGTTTATTTACAGTGCAGCATCCCGAATTGAATGTAACCGTAGAAGTAAAAGGGTTGAGTACAGAAGCACCTCCGGTAATTGCAACGCGTCCAGAATTTATGCGTCGTATGAAAGATATGGCTGCAATGCAAGGAGGTATGGGTGCTTTTTATGCTAACATGCCTGATGAAGTTACCTTAACAGTAAATGGTAATCATCCGGTGTACAAAAACATACTGGCTTCTACTGAATCTGATAAAAAAGAAAAGATGGTTCAAAACTTAGCAGACCTTGCCTTGCTATCACAAGGTTTGTTGAAAGGAAGTAGCCTGACCAATTTTATCAATAGAAGTGTAGAAATGATGAACTAATAAATTGCAAAAGAACTTCATAAGAAAGGGGGCTGAATTAGCCCCCTTTCTTATTTTTTGACAAGTATAAGATAACCCCATGCTGGCAAACTGACTTCATCATCTCCTTTAAATTCATACTCCTTTCCTGTGAACCATTCGGTGTACTTGCCCAAGGCATATTTGCTATTGAGTTTTGCTTTCACAGCTTGATTGCTCATATTGATTACTGGTACCACACGGTTACCATTTTTTTCTCTGCTGAAGGAGATAACCTGATTAGGAAGATTATTAAAAATGCGTACCATCGTTCCACCATGGCTGCCATTCCATAAAGCTTCATTTTTATGCTTTAGCTCAAATAGCTTTTTGTACATATCATAAAAGGGATGTGCTTTCCACTGAATACTGTCCTTTTCAAAAAATGCTAAGGATCGATTTAATCCTGCCTCCTGTCCGCTGTATACCAAGGGCATTCCATTTACAACATTGGTTAAAACCATGCATGCTGGTAAAGCATCTCCAAAATTGCTGTATTGATTTCCCTCCCAGGAATTTTTATCATGATTATCAGTGAAGGTCATACGGTAACCATCTTCTGGAAAACAACCAACATCATGGGCTAGGTATTCTACCAATCCTCCAATGGAAGTTTTATGTTGTGCTACATCTTTCATTTTATCCCAAAGGCTCCAGGCATAAGTCATGTCGAATGCATTTTTATGTAAATCGCGACTTTCCCATTCTGCCAACATAAATACTGGTTTAATTTGATCCAGTTCTGCTCTTACATTATCCCAAAAATCAACCGGAATAAATCCTGCTACATCGCAACGATAGCCATCAATATTGGCCTCTTTTACCCAAAATTTTAATGCATCGGTCATGTATTTACGCAAACCAGGTTGGTTATAATCAAAATCAATTACATCATCCCAATCATACCATGGTGTGGGCTGAAAATTACCTTCACTTGTTTTCGTGTACCATTCGGGGTGAGTAGTGGCCAATTTATTATCCCATGCACTATGGTTGGCAACCCAGTCAACTATCACATGCATGCCCATTTGGTGAATAGTATCTACCAGGTTTTTAAAATCCTCCATCGTGCCAAATTCGGGATTGATAGCATAATAATCCTTTACCGAATAGTAACTACCCAAGGTTCCCTTCCGGTTTTTTTCACCAATGGAATTAATGGGCATTAGCCAAATGATATCTACGCCCATTTCTTTTAACCTGGGTAAATGCACTGTAAATGCTTTAAAATTCCCCTCCTTTGTATATTGACGAATATTCACCTCGTAAATGGTAGCATTCTTACTCCAATCGGGATGCTTCAATTCCACATATTTTTTAGGTTGGTATCGACTACTATCACTAATACTTGAATTGGATGGTGTTGATATTGGCGTTTTACATGCCTGAAAAATCAAGAGCATTAAAACGATGCGCATTTGATATTGCATAAAATGGGATTTGTTATAAAAAAATATAAGCTATTATAATAACATTAATCCACAGCCCCTGAGTGCACTGTTGTCAATTCTTCCTTCCACTTCAAAACTTCCGTTTTTATACAACCTGCCTATATCATCTGTGGCAATAAAAGAACAACTGTAAAGGTTGGCAAGGTCAATTATATTGATGGCGCCTTTTAATGGTTTATTGTCATAGGCAAGTGAAACTTCAAAGGGGTCATCTTCCTCTCTAATCAATATTTTCATCCAGGATGGGCAATGGAAAAAGCCTTCTCCTTTTGAATAGGCTTGTGATAGCAATTCTGTCATGCCATATTCTGAATGTACTGTTTGTAATTGCAAATGAGATTCTAGTTCGGCATGCACTTCAGCCCTTGTAAGTTCAGTCCTACGCCCTTTCATTCCACCGGTTTCCATAACAATGGTATGCTTTAATTCCATTGGATAAAGCGCTGCAAAATCCAATAAAGCGTAGGTTACGCCAATAAGTAGCGTGGGTTGTTCAAGCAGCTCATTGTGTAATAAAGTGCTGTGCAGTTTGTCGTGGTCCTGTAAATAAAATCCATTCAAAGGATGATTGGATTCCTTTATCAAGGCATCTACCATATACACCAAAGAAGAATTTCCCTTTTCTAAATAAGAAGGCAAGAGTCCAAGTATACAGTAGTTTCTTGGATGGCCATAAAAATGTTGAAAGGTCTTCAAAAAGCTTTTTCTGTAGAGTATAGGGTCTTTTACAAAATGTTTGCTATTGATACTGCCGCTGGTGCCGCTGCTTTCAAACAGTAGGGCGGCATGGAAATCACTCGATTTTACTTCATGTGTTTTAAAAAACTGTATGGGCAAAAAAGGGATTTCGGAAATGGTATGAATAGCTGCGGGTACGGTGTTAATCGACTCGCAATACTTTCTGTAAATCTCGTTTTGATTGTATTGGAACCTAAAAATTTCTATTGCCAATTTGTTAAAATCTTGTTCATTGGCAGCGAATACCCTGGCTTCCAGGTCTATATTTTTTTCGGCAGTATTCAATTTCTATCACTAAATTTGAAACACTAAATTACGACAATGCGGTACATCCTCCTCATAGCAACAATAGGAATTCTTTTTATTGCCTGTAAAAAAGACAAGTATACAACAGTGCCTCAGATTGTATTTAAATCTATTAAACCCAATGCAGCCTATAGTAATGTGCCCGTAAAACAACAGCAAATACCTGTTTTGACCATTTCGGTAACAGATGCAGAAGGCGATTTGGGATTCAAAAGCCTAAAGGACACTTCCTATATTGTTGTCAAAAATCTGCTTACTGGGAAGATTGATTCATTGATTCTTCCCGATATTCAAACCAGTGCTGTCAAAAATTTCAAGGGAGATATTTCTGTTGACCTGGCTAATTTTTTAGGCACTAGTGCCCGTCCCAGTCCAAAGACAGACACCCTTTATTTTGAAGTATATGTAAAGGATTTTGCTAAAAACAAAAGCAATATTATTAGAACAAGGGAGCCTGTTTATTACATTACGCCCTGATGTATTGGCTTAGGTTTATACTGTCTCATTCCATTTTCATTGCCTTTTGCGCAGTTGGCTTAACCTTACAAACTTATCAATTACTTCAAGTAAAGCAGGAATGGTATGTATATGGTTTTGTATTTTTTGCTACCCTGCTTAGTTATAATGTTTATTGGTTATTGAGTGCTTATTTTTATCAAACTACTAGTAACCATTTAAGTACGCTAAAAAAGGAAGCTATCAAATTATTCTTGGTTGGCGTTGCCATCCCTGCCATTTTATATTGTTTTATTGCTGTTCATTTTAATATTGGGGCAATTATAATTGTAATCCTTTTCAGCAGTTTATATTTTCTACCCATCATTCCATTTCGGGTATTTAAATTTTCATTCAGTATCGGAATATTTAAGACCATTATATTGGCATTGGTTTGGACCTTGGTAACCGCTCTTCTTCCCCTACAAAAAGCATTGTATGAATTAAATAAGGCCGAGTTATTACTGATGGTCAATAGGTTTATATTCATGCTATTACTGTGTATCATTTTCGATACAAGGGATATTAAAATAGACCAGGTACGTGGGCAAGAAAGCCTGGCCACCTATTTTAATCCTAAAACCCTGTTTTATGTAGTATGGTCACTGGTTATTTGCTTGATTTTGTTAAACAATTACTATGCTTTCAACGGAATAAACTTTAAGCAATCAGCTTCTTTGCAAATTAGTTTATTGGCTACCGTGATTGGGTATAAGTATTCAACAACAGCAAGGGGCTATATTTTTTATTATTTTTTCATTGATGGCCTAATGTTATTTTCTGCACTGGCCACCTTCATTGCCTCTATTTAACTAATTTTGCATTCTATAAAATTTATCTATGGCAAAAGGAAAAAAAGCTGCCTCTATGTTAAATGCAGCATCTTGGGAATTTCTTAAAAATTATATTAATAATCCTTCCCCTGTTGGTTTTGAAAGTAGTGGACAAAAATTGTGGTTAAAATATACCAAGGATTTTGCCGACACACAATTTACAGACCCCTATGGTACTGCAGTGAGTGTCATCAATCCTGATGCCCCATTCAAAGTTGTCATAGAAGCACATGCTGATGAAATCAGTTGGTTTGTCAATTATATTTCTCCTGATGGTTTATTGTATTTAAAACGCAATGGGGGAGTTGATCATCAGATTGCTCCTGCAAAACGTGTTTTGATTCATGGAAAAAAAGGTGCTGTAAAAGCAGTTTTTGGATGGCCTGCCATTCATTCAAGAATAAGTAATAATGATAATAAGGAACCACAACCAAAAGTGGAAAATTTATTTTTGGATTGCGGTGCCAGAAACAAAAAAGAAGTAGAAAGTTTGGGTATACATATTGGTGCAGTAGTAACTTATGAAGAAGGATTTGAGTCCTTGGCTTATGGCTACTTAATTGGTCGTGCTTTTGATAATCGTATCGGTGGTTTTATGATTGCAGAAGTAGCAAGGTTGTTAAAAGCAAATAAGAAGAAGTTGCCCTTTGGTTTATATGTTGTCAATGCTGTACAGGAAGAAATTGGCCTGCGTGGCGCAGAAATGATTGCCAGAAGAATAAAGCCTAATGTAGCTATCATCACCGATGTAACGCATGATACAACTACCCCCATGATGAATAAGGTAATGGATGGTGAAACAGCTTGCGGTAAAGGACCTTCACTTACTTATGGTCCGGCTGTACACAATAAAATGTTGGATTTGGTTCAGGCCACTGCTGCCAAGCATAAAATTCCAGTACAGTGTCATGCAGTTAGTAGAAGTACCGGTACCGATACCGATTCCTTTGCTTATGCCAATGATGGTTGCCCGAGTGTTTTGATCTCTATTCCTTTGCGTTATATGCATACCACCGTAGAAATGTTGCATATTAGTGATATTGAACATACGATTCAACTGATGTATGAAACTTTATTAACACTTAGTCCTAAAACCAACCTGAGTTATTTTTAATAACCAAGCATTGCAATGAAAAAAGGGTTAATTGTATTTTCTTTATCACTTTCAGCATATTCTGTGGTAATTGATAAGGCCGCTGAAGCAAGGGCAGCCAAAGAAGCATCTGATAGTATAATGCGGGCATTTGAAAAGGTCGATAAAAATTTAAAAACGGTTGATGGAAAATTGAAAAAATCAAACGATACTTTGTTGAATTCTTTAGTAAGAAAATTAGATAGTTTAAATAAATAATTATGGATGATCGGTTTATTAAATACACTAAACTTTCAATAATCATATTCCTGCTTTTTCTGGCAATACCTATTAGTTTTAGTTTGGTATTTGGTGTTTTTTATGGGTTGTCTGCGGTCATCTCTTCCAGACCGGTAGATCTTATTTTTGAAATATTTGTTATTTCCTTTCCTCCTTTAATATTTTGCACTGCTTATGCCATCTTTTTTGTAAGAACAAAATCGCATCCCTCTACATTTGTGAAATATTTTTCATGGTTACTTTTTTCCATTGGAATACTCGCTAGTTTATTTTATTTAGTAATTGATTTGAGTACTTATTTTAAAGTGCATTATCATGATATAACCAATTATGGGGTATTTGCACAATGGTATTTGGCGGGTAATATTGCTGCTATATTTTTAATTGGGGTGATGCAGGCTTTTACCACTAAAAAAGAAAAGGACTGGATGGAAAAAGCAAAGGACAGGGCTAATGCTTCCAATTAAAATATTCTCTTAAGTTCATATTGATTCCAAATTGATGATAGCCTTTACTGTTTTGATAATAACCACTGGCATATCTGAATTGTATTTTATTAAATAATACGCCTAGTCCCAAAGAAAATCCATTGAAGCCATTGCTGCCAGAACTGATTTTTAGTTCACTTCTTCTAAGGTGATTATATCCTACAGTCAATTCTATTTTATCACCTATGTAAAACTGTGTTGCTAATATCACATGTCGAAATATTTTGTCGATGGTATATTTTTTATTGGATGGATTTTCTGAAAAAATATTTTCATTTAGTGAAGTATCCTGATACCTGATATCGAACTGGTGCAAATGATGGAGTGTAATGGAAACTTGTAGTGGGATGGAACTTAATTTTTTACTAAATCCCAATTGCACGTCAAATGGAAGGTCTTCTTTTTCGGTACCATAGGCTTTTATTTGACTGCCCATATTTTTTGCCAAAAAACCAACTTGAATAAATTTATTTTCATCTGTATAAGTGATGCCAAAATCTCCTGCAATGCCATTGCTTGTATATTGGCCATAATTTGATTCTATGTACTTTAAATTAAGTCCGTAATGCCATTGTGGTTTAAATTCTTGAGCGGCGCTAATGGTAACAACATAATCCACTGGATGAAAGCTTCCCATAATATTGCCTGCAGCATCTGTGGCTATTGTTTTTCCATAGTTGAAAAAATTAACAGCAGCGGCCAATTGCATTTTTAAGGGGAGGCTATTTTTTACATACATTAAATGATAATTTCCAATGCCAGCAAAAAAAAGATTGAAGGCAGCTGCAATTTGGGCATCCATACTATCTCTTAAAAGCGCTGGATTCTGACTGGCAATACTGATGTCCTTATTTTGATTGCTGATATTGATGCCACCTAATGCGGAGGTTTGTGGTGTCGTAGGTAATTTTAAAAAATTATAACTGCTATTGCCCCCGATTGTTTGTGTAAATGAACATTGTTGTATAAAAGCCAAAGCTAGACTTACTATTAATAATGATTTGCGTTGCTGCATACAAGAATGATAAAATACAATTAAAGATAATGGCTTTCGATGGAATGGTAAAAGTGCTTGAGGTGTAAGCGTATGGTTATGGCCGTGATGAAAGCAGTTGTTTTACTGTACTAAGTTAAACCGGATTTAAAATCCCCTCTGTTAAAACAAAGGGGATTAATTTAACCCTAAATCAACCAACATGAATTTAGTTGAATCAATCAGGGTAATAACGTAAAAAACTTTTTAAAGGTTGGCTAGCTGTTAAATGGATTTGAATATTTTAAGACAAAGCCAATTCCAGTACCTGTTGCATATTCTTTACATAATGAAATTTAATGCCCTTGATGAATTGCGTATTGATTTCCTGCACATCTTTTTCATTTTGCCAACACATGATTATTTCTTTTAAGCCAGCTCTTTTAGCAGCCAATACTTTTTCTTTGATACCACCAACGGGTAATACCTGACCTCTTAATGTAATTTCACCCGTCATGGCTAAAAATGGCTTTACTTTTCTTCCTGTAAATGCACTGGCCAGTGCTGTTAACATCGTAATACCTGCACTGGGACCATCCTTAGGAACAGCACCTTCGGGCACATGAATATGTACATCCTTTTTATTAAACTGGTCGGGATCAATATTTACTTTTTTGCAATTGGCTTCTAAGTAGGTTAAAGCTGTACTGGCACTTTCCTTCATTACATTGCCCAGATTGCCTGTTAATTTAAGTTCCCCTTTACCGTCACTTAATTGCGTTTCTATAAATAAAATATCTCCACCTACATAGGTCCAGGCAAGGCCTACCGCTACACCTGGCATATTGGCTGTTTTATATATCTCGTTGCTATAACGAGTGCGGCCCAAAATTCTTTCTACATCATTACCAGTAACAGTGGCTTTTAATTTTCCTTTTATCACAAGCTCTTTTGCTTGAAAACGCATTACACTTGCTAGTTGCCTGTCTAATTCTCTTACACCACTTTCTCTGGTATAGTCCTCAATAATTTTTTCAAGTACAGCATCACTGATTTTGAAACTATTTTCCTTTAGTCCATGCATTTCCTTTTGCTTGGGCATCAGGTGTCGCTTGGCAATTTCAATTTTTTCTTCCACTGCATATCCACTGAGGTCAATGATTTCTAATCGATCTCTTAATGCAGGTTGAATATTGCTGAGATTATTAGCAGTTGCTATAAATAATACCTTGCTTAAATCATATTCTAGTTCAAGATAATTATCATAAAAAGAATGATTTTGTTCGGGGTCCAATACTTCCAAAAGAGCAGAGGAGGGGTCGCCACGAAAATCATTGCCTACTTTATCAATTTCATCCAATATCATTACAGGATTACTGCTTTTTACTTTTCGAATAGATTGTAAAATTCTACCGGGCATTGCACCGATATAGGTTTTACGATGACCGCGTATTTCGCTTTCATCATGCAATCCACCTAAGCTAACCCTTACATATTTTCTATTAATTGCTGCAGCAATACTTTTTCCCAAGCTCGTTTTCCCAATACCGGGAGGGCCTAAAAAACATAGGATGGGCGATTTCATATCGCCTTTTAATTTCAATACTGCTAGGTATTCTAAAATTCTTTCCTTTATTTTTTGCATGCCGTAGTGATCAATATCAAGCACTTTTTTTGCTTTCTTTAAATCATATTGATCTTCTGTATAATCTTCCCAAGGAAGATCAAGCATTAAATCGAGGTGATTATACACAACAGAATAATCTGGTGTGCTGGGGTGCATTCTTTCCAGTTTTTCGGCACCCTTATTAAACATTTCCTTAGCAGCAGCAGGCCATTTTTTTGTTTCGGCTTTCTTCTGCATTTCTTTTACTTCTGCCACATTATCGCCGCCCAATTCCTCTTTGATGGCTTTCATCTGTTGTTGCAAAAAATATTCGCGTTGTTGTTTATCTAATTCAGCCCTGGTCTTATTGGTTACTTTGTTTTTCAACTCGGTATACTGCAATTCCGTTTGCATCAAATTCATCAGTAACTCTGCTCTTTCTTTGATGCTATGTATTTCCAGTAGTTTTTGTTTTTCCCTAATATCACTGTTTAAATTACTGCTGACAAAATGAATAAGGAAGGAGGGGTTTTCAATATTTTTTAAAATAATAGAAGCTTCGCTTGGCAAATTAGGACTCATACTAATAATTTGCCCTGCCAGGTCCTTGATACTTCCCACCATGGCATTGAAATCTGGATCATCAGTAAGTGACTCTTCTTCAATTGTTTTGATTTTAGCCTTGAAATAAGGCTCTTCGCTAGTGATTTCAACAATATTGAATCGCTTTCTTCCCTGGATGATGATGGTGGTTCCTCCATCAGGCATTTTGATAAGTTTCACAATTTTTGCCACAGTGCCAATATCTTCCAAATCAGTAACCAGTGGTTCCTCCACATTACTGTCTTTTTGCGCTACCACACCTATCAATTTGTCAGCCTTATAAGCATCGTTTACCGCTTTAATACTCTTGTCTCTTCCTACTGTAATGGGTATTACAACTCCTGGAAAGAGTACCGTATTGCGTAAAGGGAGAAGGGCAATTTCATCTGGAATTGGCTCTGCTGCTGCATTTGGGTCATCCTGGTCGTTTAAGGGTATGATGGGCATAAACTCCATTTCATCTTCTGTACCTTGCAAAAAAAACTTTTTATTCATAATTGGTTGATATAAAGCCAAAATGTCAAGAGATTTCAAACAATCACTATTTTTTGGCGGAAGTATATAATGTCAAGATTAATGCCGAAAATTAGCAATGCCCTCTTGGCGTATTATTAAATAAAGGGTTATCAGCGGCATTTTGTTATCATTGGCAAAACTACTGAAGAATGCTTGTAATTCTATTTTATTTCCATCTGGTAACGTGTTTTTAACAGTATACCAAGGGCTTTATAATTGGGATAGGTTTGCAAAAATATTTGGTTATTTTTGAGCATTGGAAAGTAGCTTAAAGTGTAGGATTCTTACTAGTTAAAAATTCGAATAAAAATTATGGCAAGTGTATTAATCATAGATGATGAAAGGGCAATTAGAAAGACCTTATCTGAAATTCTCAGTTATGAAGGTTATAAAATTGATGAGGCAAGTGATGGAGAAGAAGGATTGAAGCTTTTTAGTTCCAAAACTTATGATGTGGTGTTATGCGATATCAAAATGCCAAAGATGGATGGACTTGAGTTTTTGGAGAAAGCCAAAGATATTAATGCAGATGTGCCCATTATAATTATCAGTGGACATGGAAATATAGATACTGCAGTAGAGGCTGTAAAGAAGGGTGCATTTGACTATGTAAGCAAACCACCTGATTTGAATCGCTTGCTTATTACATTAAGAAATGCATTGGATAAGCAGCAACTTGTTAGTGAAACAAAAACCTTGAAACGCAGGGTAAGCAAGGTGCAGGAAATGATTGGGGAGAGTGCTGCAATCAAAAAAATTAAGGAAACAGTGGAGAAGGTTGCCCCCACAGATGCAAGGGTATTAATTACGGGTGAGAATGGGGTGGGAAAGGAATTGGTGGCAAGATGGTTACATGAAAAGAGTAATCGAAATGCCGGCCCTATAGTGGAAGTAAATTGCGCCGCCATACCGGGTGAATTAATCGAAAGCGAATTGTTTGGGCATGAAAAAGGTTCCTTCACTTCTGCCATCAAGCAACGCATTGGAAAGTTTGAAGCGGCCAATGGCGGCACACTGTTTTTAGATGAGATAGGAGATATGAGTGCAACTGCTCAGGCAAAAGTATTAAGGGCCTTACAGGAAGGAAAGATTACCCGGGTGGGAGCTGAAAAAGACATTAATGTAGATGTGAGAGTGGTGGCTGCTACTAATAAAGATTTATTGAAAGAAGTAGAAGCAAAGAATTTTCGACTCGATTTATACCATCGATTAGGAGTAATCATAATTCATGTGCCTTCTTTAAATGAAAGAAGAGAAGATGTACCCTTATTAATAGAATATTTTTTAGAAATCATTGCATCAGATTATGGTCAGCCTAAGAAAGAAATAGACAAAAAAGCACTTGAATATTTACAGCATTATAATTGGACGGGGAATATCCGGGAATTAAGGAATGTGGTAGAGCGACTGATTATTTTGTCGGGTAAAACCATTACCGTAGAGGATGTGAAAAGTTATGTGTTGGGATAAGTGGTAATTCATAAAGGACGTAATTTGGCAATGCTAGTTGCCTTTTAATATTTGTTGGATTCCCTGTTTCGTATATTTTACCTATTAACTTTCGCATTATAGAGGTATCAAAATAAAGTATTACCATGAATACTATTTACTGTATCAGTGGACTCGGTGCAGATGAACGTGCATTTGCTAAGCTTCATATTAAAGGCTTTCAACTGCAAGTGATTCCATGGATAGATCCCCTTAAAAATGAAACCATCGAGTCTTATGCTGGCAGAATGAATATGCAAATCAAAGAGGAAAACCCCATTCTAATGGGACTTTCCTTTGGAGGTATTATGTGTATTGAAATTGCTAAGCAGCGTAAGGTCAGGCAAATAATTTTAATCAGTAGCATCAAAACTGTATCGGAATTGCCCACGTGGATGAACTTGGTGGCTAAATCGAAGTTGAATAAGATTTATCCTATGAAGAGCTATAAATTCACCGAGCCCATTCAGAATTATTTTTTGGGCGCTACTAATAAGGATGAAAAGGATATGGCAAGGGCCTATCGTCAGCAAGCAAAATTGGAATATACTAATTGGGCAGTCAATGAAGTACTCAATTGGAAAAATAAAGCTTGTTTTCCAGCCATCTTCCATATTCATGGTGATAAGGACAAGATTTTCCCCATAAAAAATGTAAAAGCAGATGTGATTATCGAAGGAGGCGGGCATTTCATGATTATGAATAAGGCAAATGAAGTAAGTAAGGCAATCGAAAAGTGCCTTACTGCAATTTGTTAAAGAACTTAAACATTTTATGAGCGGTTTTCACCACTAAGATATAATATGGTACTTTTGGCACTCAAAATATAAACATACTATGGGTTGGATTATTTTTATTGTAGCTGCATTGGGATGGCATATTGGAATGTACGGCATGTTTAAGAAGGCCGGCATTGAATCCTGGAAGGCCTGGGTGCCATTGTATAACACCTGGTGTATGATTGAAAAAATGGAATTGAAAAAATATTGGTTTTTCTTTCAATTAATACCCATCGCCGGACAATTTATCACTATTTGGATTACTATTAAGTTTGTAGAACATTTTGGACGATTCGGTTTTTGGCATCATGCAGCAACTACCCTTATCCCCTTTATTTATTTCCCCTATTTAGGATTTAGCAACAGTGAGCGATATGCAGGTATTGCTGTAGTAAAGAACTATAAAAAATCAGCTACACGGGAATGGATTGACGCCGCTGCATTTGCAGTAGTAGCGGCTACGATTATACGCACTTTTGTTTTTGAAGCGTATACCATACCTACCTCCTCCATGGAAAAGACGTTACTAGTAAATGACTTTTTATTTGTAAGCAAAACGGCTTATGGCCCCAGAATTCCTAATACACCCATTGCCATGCCTTTTGTACATCATACTATTCCTGGTTTAAATGTTAAATCATATTTGGAGTGGATAAAAATTCCTTATACCCGTTGGTTTGCTTCTCCAGTGAAGCGTAATGATGTGGTAGTTTTTAATTTTCCCGGGGGTGATACCTTAACCGCAGAGTATGATTCGGAGCAACCTTATTACGATTTGGTAAGGGCTTATGGCAGAGACGAAATATGGGATCGTTTTACTATTAAAACCAGGCCTGTCGACAAAAGAGAAAATTATGTAAAAAGGTGTGTGGCTATTGCAGGCGATACCCTAAAAGTAATCGACGGTCAATTATATATTGACAGTAAACCTTCTGAATTTAAAAATACTTCTACATTCTATGTAGTTAAATCCAAAAGT
>CALRKF020000080.1:0-15738 GCA_943367825.1 Chitinophaga pinensis | reverse complement strand
AAAGAAACTGTTGTTACCGATAGTAATTTGGCAAAACTCGATACCGCTTCTAAAAACACAATAGTAATTGAACAAAAAACAATCGAGCCGGCAATTGTAACAACCAAAGAAGAGCCTACCCAAAACAGTCGGTTTATCAACATGGAAATCCCAAATCCGAATGCACATATAGCAACTGTTAAAATTGACAGTCTGCAAAAAGAAGTGAACCCAGCATTCCCATTAGATCCTCCTACAGCAAAACCAACCACGATAACCAATCCTACTATGGTTACTATTCCCAATTCTGACTGTAAGAGTTTTGCAACAGAAGAAGACTTTTTAAAACTAAGAAAAAAGATGGCTGCGGCTGACAATGAGGATGACATGATTATAACTGCCAAAAAACTATTTAAAACAAAATGTTTTACTACTGATCAAATAAAAAATCTTTCGGTTTTATTTTTGAAAGACAAAGGGCGATATGATTTTTTTGATGCAGCCTATCCTTATGTTTCGGATACAGCCTTGTTTCCTTCCTTGGAAAATCACCTAACTGACCCTTATTTTATTAACCGTTTCAAAGTAATGATCAGGCATTAATGCTGGATTGAACTGAATATTATTTTTAATATGCCGCGCTATTTTATTCAAGTCGCTTATAAGGGAACCCGCTACTCAGGATTTCAAAAGCAGGACAATGCCAATTCTATACAAGCTGAAGTGGAAAAAGCCATGGCTATTTATTTCCGGCAGGAGTTTGAACTCACTTGTAGTAGCAGAACTGACACAGGGGTACATGCGTTGGAAAATTACTTTCATTTTGACAGTAGAGAAGTATTGAATTTAAGTAAAACGAGTAAGGGTCATGGACTCAACTCAATATTACCTGAGGATATCTGCATTAAGGATATTATTGAAGTGGCCGATAATGCCCATTGCAGATTCGACCCTATTAGTCGTACTTACCAGTATTATATCTACCAGCATAAAAATCCCTTTTTACTCGACAGGGCTTATTTTTATCCTTATACACTTGATATTGAAAAATTACAATTGGCAGCTAAAATATTACTGAATCACACAGATTTTACCAGTTTCAGTAAAAGAAATACACAAGTAAAAACCTTCGACTGTACTTTATTTGAATCTGAATGGTTCAAGGAGGGTGAATGTTTAGTTTATAAAGTAAGGGGCAACCGATTTTTAAGGGGAATGGTACGAGGTTTGGTGGGAACTATGTTACAAGTGGGCAGAGGAAAAACTGATATTCAGGCTTTTAATAGTATAATAACCGCTAGAGATTGCTCAAAAGCCGACTTCTCTGTACCTCCCCAAGGGCTCTTCCTCATGAAGGTGATTTTCCCCTAATTTTTAGTGATTTTAAGAAAACTGCTCAAAAATGACTGTTTTTCACCAAAAACCCTATCTTTACGCTGCTTTAATGTTTTAGTTTATCGCTATTGGCTGAAGTAGCTTTCATTTTGAAGTAGGATTCAGTTCATTGTACCAACTAAGTCATTATGGTTTTTTATTAATTTTTTTAAACGTTTTTTACAATGAACATTTATGTAGGAAATCTTAGTTGGTCTATGACTGATGAAGATTTAATGAATCTTTTCACTCAGTACGGTAGCGTAAGTAGCGCTAAAATTCTGAAGGACAAAATGAACGGCCGCAGCAAAGGATTTGGTTTTGTTGAAATGGAAGACGATGAAGCAGCTAAGACTGCCATTGCCAACCTTAACGAAACTGAAGTTCAGGGTCGTAAATTAATCGTTAATGAATCTCAACCACGTCAGGAAGGTGACGGATTCAAAAAACGCAGCTTCGGCGGCGGCGGCGGCGGTGGTGGCTACAAGAAAAGTGGCGGCTACGGCGGTGGCGGTGGCGGAAGAAGCGGTGGCGGTGGCTACGGTGGCGGTGGAAACCGTGGTGGCTACGGCGGCGGTGGAAGAGATTATTAATCCTCAACACAAAAATTCACAAAATCCTTTCGATACCGAAAGGATTTTTTTATATGGTTAACTAATTCTATTAAAAAATTTCCACATCTACTTAAGACAGCGTTTTTTGCTATTTTTAGGTCTGATTATTGTTACAAACCCGATTATGAAGAAAATTCTTTTTACACTTTTTATTTGCCTTTCTTTTTCAAACGTATTTGCCGGTCATATATCAGGCGGTGAAATGTTTTATGAATATCTCGGGCCTGGTGCCGCTGCAGGTACCAGCAAATACAGAATAACCCTTAGATTATATAAGGACACCACTGTTCCTGGCACACCAGGTGTTGCTTCTATGCCTGGTTCCGTAAACATAGGTATTTATAATAACGACAACAACGCACAATATCCTTCTGCTAATAGTCCTTATGCAGTTAATTTATCCAATTATATTTATCCGGTTCTAATTAATCCCATTCCACCTTGTATGGAGAACCCTCCAACCATTAAATATTGTTTGGGTATATATGTTTTTATTGTAGACCTGCCGAATAATTTGAATGGATATACTATTACCTATCAAGTTTGTTGCAGGATCAGTGGAATTGCAAATGTCCCCAATAATACAGGATCAAACTACTCATGCAAAACACCTGGATCTGTTCAATTATCAAATGCAGAGCATAATAGTTCACCGCAATTTAGAAGTGCCATTGATATTATTTGTGATGGCAATAATTTCACCCTTGATTTTAGTGCTACAGACGCTGATGGTGATCAATTGACCTATTCATTTTGTAATGCCTATGATGGCGGAGTAACAAGTTCTGGTAGCCCAGTTGCTACTAACCCTGGTCCACCACCCTTTAATTCTGTCACTTACACTGGTGGTTATAGCGCGTCCAGTCCACTGGGAGCTTTAGCAACTATTAATCCAAATACTGGTATCATAAGTGGTATTGCGCCTCCTGCAGGCAAATATGTTGTTTGCGTTTGTATCAATGAAACCAGAAACGGTATTGTCATTGCATCCCATAGAAAAGATTTCATTGTAACAGTATCACAATGCAATATCGTTGAAGCAAAACCTCCGATTGATTTTGTAACCTGCGGCGATTTTTTGGTTCAATTCACCAATGGCAGCACTGGTAATATTGTAGACTATTTTTGGAATTTCGGCGACCCAGGTACATTGTCAGATACCAGTCACTTGATAAATCCGAGTTATCAATATCCCGACACCGGTGTATATCATGTAATGTTGATAGTAAGAAATGGTAGCGGTTGTATTGATACAGGCTACACTACTGTAGGAGTCTACCCAGGTTTTTTTCCTGGCTTCATCAACTCAACCCCTCTTTGTGTTAATGTGCCCATTCAATTTACAGATACAACCTATACCAGGTATGGCACAACAACAGGTTGGAGATGGGATTTTGGCAACCCAACAGTGCTAGATGACACTAGTCATTTACCCAACCCAATTTATACTTACCCTGCAGCGGGCACCTATAATGTAGAATTTATCGTAGCTAACACAAAGGGTTGCAGAGACACTGTTTATAAAAATATTGTAATAGGAGATCTTCCCCCACTCAATTTATTTCCGCGAGATACAGCATACTGTGGATTAGATAGCCTACAACTAACGGCAACGGGTACTGGCAATTTCAACTGGACTCCTGCAAGTTTTATTATTGGAGGCAATACAGGCACCCCTATTGTATTTCCACCAATTCCGACAAAATATGTTGTAACACTTAATGACAATGGTTGTATTAGCAAGGATTCCTTGGTAGTTACACCAAAATTTGACCTCACCAATAGTATTGCAGCCAGTAGTACAACCATTTGTGAGGAAGATACTTTAACGCTCACTGGCAACAGCAATTACCTCAATGTAAATTGGCAATGGAGTCCGATTGCCAGTTTGGAAAACCCTACTGCAAAAGTTACCCGTGCTTTCCCTATTATAAACACTACCTATAATTTACTTACCACCTGGGGACTTCATTGCACTGCCAATGCAAGCATTCCCATCGTAGTTCGACCACTTGCGATTCCCAATGCAGGACCAGATGCACTTATATGCAGTGGACAAGGATCGGCACAGTTAACAGCTAGTGGTGGAAACTCCTATCAATGGACGCCCTCTACCGGATTGAATAATCCGAATATACCGAATCCAATTGCTTCGCCCGCAATAACAACAATATATAAAGTGGCAGTAGGTGTTACTGGTTGTAGCAGAACACGATTAGATAGTGTAATCGTTACCGTTAGTGCCTTACCGGCAATCACACTTACGAACGACACATTGATTTGTTCAATTGATACCTTGCAACTCAACGCTGCTGGCGCTGGTAATTTTGTTTGGAGTCCAAATTATATGATCAGTAGTCTTACCATACCCAATCCATTGGTAAGCCCCGATCAACCTACCCGATATTATGTACGACTTACAGATGCCATTGGTTGTTTCAATGACGATTCTGTCTTTGTAGATGTTAAACAATTTGTTACTATTGACGCAGGAAATGACACAAGTATCTGTAGAACGGATGGCTTCTTTTTGAATACCAATAGTGATGCACTGCATTATATTTGGACGCCTGCCACTTATTTGGATGACCCAACTAAAAAGCAACCTTTCGCTACTCCACTGACAACTACCAGGTACCGTGTAGTAGGAAATATTGGTAAATGCCAAAGTGAAGATTCCGTTTTCATAAAGGTAGTACCCTATCCCGCGGCAAATGCAGGACCCGATAAAGCTACATGCCCCGGGTTTAATGTTCAATTGCAAGCCAATGGAGGGTCCAGTTATGCTTGGACACCTTCCACTTTCCTAACCAACCGTTTCATTGCCAACCCAGTAGCCATCAATCCTACTGCAACTATCCGATATATTGTAACGGTAACGGATACACTTGGATGCCCCAAACCGGTTAAAGACACCGTGTTGGTGACAGTTTATCCTAAACCCATTGCTGATGCAGGCCCCAGAGATACCAGTGTAGTAGAAGGACAACCATTGCAATTAAATGGAACTGGTGGCAATAGTTATTTATGGAGCCCGCCACAATGGTTGAATAATATCGGCATTCCTAATCCTATTGCATTACCACAGGCCAGCATTGAATATGTTTTAGAAGCTACCAGCAGCCAAGGTTGCAAAGATTATGACAGTATATTAGTTCGGTTATTTAAGGTAGATCCCGACATGTATGTGCCCAATGCGTTTACACCTAATGGGGATGGGCTCAATGATATAATTCGACCTATATTATTAGGCATGAAAGAACTTCGATATTTTAAAATATTCAACCGCTTTGGTCAAATGGTTTATTATACCACCGACATCGGAAGAGGTTGGGATGGTATTTTTGCTGGTCGTGGACAAGACCCTGGTAATTATGTATGGGTAGCAGAAGGAATTACATATAAAGGAGAGGTTAAACAGAAAAAAGGAAATGTAATTCTGATACGACAATAAGATTAAAAATAACAAGTTTCAAGTCCCGGCTAAAACCGGGACTTTTTTATTTGACTTAAGTCGGGTATTTTGCAAGTGTTTCCCAAAATGAAATTAATATGAATAGAACCATCCTTATTACTGGCGCTACCTCCGGAATTGGAAAAGCCTGTGCAGAAAAATTTGCTACCTCAAAAGACAATCTAATTATTACAGGAAGGCGAAAAGAAAGACTGGAAGCCATAAAAAATGAATTAGAAACAAGGGAAGGGATTAAGGTATTAACCCTTTGCTTTGATGTTCAAAACAGGGATGCTGTATTTGATGCAATCGACAATTTACCAGAGGATTGGAAAAAAATAGATATACTTATCAATAATGCGGGACTGGCACTTGGTAGAGATGGGTTTGAAGAAGCCAATATTGACGACTGGGACACTATGATGCATACAAATGTAAACGGCCTTCTCTATGTTAGTCGTGCTGTATTGCCCTTTATGATTGCTGCCGGCAAAGGACATATCATCAATATGGGGTCTGTGGCAGGGAAAGATGTTTATGAAAAAGGCAATGCCTATTGTGCCAGCAAATTTGCCGTTGATGCTATCAATAAATCCATGCGCATTGACCTGCTTAAATACAATATCAAGGTAACAGCAATACATCCAGGAGCAGTCGAAACGGAGTTCTCTGAAGTTAGGTTCAAAGGAGATAAAGAAAAAGCCGCTGCTACCTATATTGGCCTCAAAGCCCTTTCTGGTGCTGATGTAGCAGAAACTATTTTCTACTGTGCTGGCCTCCCAGACCATATTTGTATTAATGACCTGGTAATCAGCTGTACTCAACAGGCTAATGGAATTTATATTTACAAAAAATAAGCACTTACCCACTAATTCTCAGTTTATTGGCACAATTTTAGCCTATAAAAAGCGTTATTAGAATGATCCGAATTACCTAATTAAGCGAATTTTCTATTTAATAAATAAATTGCAAGTTCGCTTGACCCAATATCCAAAGGAAACCAGATGAAAGCAAGGCTTATCTATTTATTGTTCATTTTTTCTACGCTCCCCTTTTCTCTTACAAAGGCACAGGATATTATTAGGCAACAAGCCTGTTCAGATGAAAGTATATTTCGTCAGGCAGATAGTATTAAAAGAGACTTACAGTCACAGGGATTTATTATACTCAAAGAAGCTAGCATGCAAATGGAAAGTGAATTTGAAATGCCCGTGGTTGTACCATTAACCCAAGGGAGCTGGTATCAATTTGTTTTTATTGGAGATATTAGTTCTCGATTATATGAAGTAAGAATGTATGACTGGGATGAAAAAGAAGTGGTTTTTCAGCAAAAAAAATGGGGAGATTTGGATGGCAATGTTATCAGCTACTCCTATATCCCAAGATTTTCTGAATATCATATGATGAAGCCCGTACAAGTCAACAAAAAGAAGAAAAACCTCTGTGGCTATGTAATGCTGTTTAAAAAAGTTAAACAATAGTCGCCCTTATTCTTTTACAATTTTTCTTGTCAACACTTTTTTGTCATCCAAATATACCGTTACAGTATACAAGGACTTACTCCTTTCACGGAATGGTATAAAATAAGTACTGCTTCCACTTACTTGTTGCCCGTTATAAGTATAGATTTTTTGTCCTAAAACATTGTGAACTTCAATGCACACCTTCGTAGCATTTATTCTTACTACCTGTACCTTCAATTGATCAGCTACTGGATTTGGACTAATCACTATTTTTTCTGAAGCAGGCAGGGGTGTTGTACAAGTTTGATTATAATTGACGGTAATACTATCTAAATAAAAACTGGTATCGGAAGATACTTTCATTTTAATGCGATACTGTATATTCCCCAATGAAAGCACAGCAAGATCATCGTTAAAGCTAAAATTACGAAGCGCAAATACCCCCGTTCCCACTTGAGTATTCACTAAGGAATACGCCGATTCGGTTGCCAATTTTCGTTCAACCATAAACGTTATCCCCGTGTCAGATTTAGCTGACCACTGTAAGTTGGTCTTACAATTTACAATGGCGGCAGATTGTGTGTATAATTTTTTCTGCAACAATACATAGGATTTTAGCATATCCGGAATGCCATATCCAACTCGGTCATCGGGCGATGTATATTTAGTTGCACTTTTTTGCAATACATCAATAATCGTCATATTATTCACTTCTGGAAATGCCTGCCACAAACATGTACTGATACCTGCCATATTAGGACAAGCGAAAGAGGTACCGCTACCGTTAGTTGGTTGACCATTTCCTGTATTGGCCACCACTGCAGAAGCGCCAACTGCGGCCACGGTGGGTTTAATTTGTCCATCGCTACTGGGACCATAACTGCTAAATCCAGCCACCACACCTGCTGTACTTACTGCACCAACAGTTACTATACTATCTGCATCTGCAGGGGCAGAAATATAATGCCAGCCACTGCCCCCTTCATTTCCTGCTGCCACTACAATTAACATCCCCTTTTTAGCTGCAAAATCGGCAGCGCGGGAAATAATGGTAGTGTTGCCATTCATATCGGCATAACTATGATTAAATACGGCATTATCGAAGGTTGTATAGCCTAATGAAACAGAACAAATATCCACTCCAAGACTATCAGCTCTTTCGGCTCCCGCCGCCCAATTTTGTTCCTCGATAGGATATTCCGTAGCGGCGTCTTCTGTTCTATATAAATAAAAGGAAGCCTTGGGGGCTTGCCCAACAAAAGTGCCAGGCATATTCGCTCCAATGATACTAAAACAATTCATGCCATGAGGGTGATCTTCATCCACGCTATTATTGTTGGCTACAAAATCCCAAGTGCCCAAAACCTGACCAGCATTTCGTACACTGTCGAAAGTTGGAAGACTTAAATAATGATAGAATCCTGCATCCAAAATGGCCATTTGCATACCCTCGCCTCTAAATCCATGATTGTGCAAAAATTCTCCTCGATGAAGATGCACTTGCCCATAACTCTGCCCATAATTATAAAAATCATTGGCACCAACAGGCGTTAAAGGTGATAATGGACTGCCTGCTACTGGAGGGTCTAATAATTTATTCACTGGCTGAATAAAACCATTACCCAATGCATTTACCCCTGCTACAAATGGGAGGCCGTTAATTTTAACCAAGGCTGCCGCATCATTGGTTTGAATGGCAACCTGATTCAACCATTTAGAACTGTTTAATATAGTAACGGCCCCGGCTAATCGAATACTATCTATATAACGTGGGGTAACAGGTAAATCAAGGGAATCTATTGCAATGCCATAACGGGTTCTTCTTTGTATAGCCCGATTGGTCAAATAGGCAGCAGGATTATTCAAGGCATAAGGACTGGTCCCTTTGTCCTTCAATCGTACAATATAACGACTAAACTGCGCTTCTACTTTTACATAAAAAAAACAAATACAAATCAGCAAAAGCAGTAATATTTTTTTCATATTGACAGTTTTTACCTTTATCATTTAAAGGAATTACTTAATCTTCCCATTGACATTTTAGCTATCGAAAATCCAGTTGAAGTTAAGATTAAATTAATGGATTAATCGTACAAAAACATCTTTGTTTTGTGCATTTAAATTCAGTTTGCAGTCCGAAAAATCAGGTGCTGAAAACAAAGGCTTTACATTGTTGCTAAAACAAAAAGGCTCATTGGGATAACCGAAGATATTAGTTCCCATTTTGCCATTTGAATTCAAGTCTTGATAAAAAGCAAAAGCATATTCACCTGGCTCCACTTGTTGAATAGTATATTGCACTTCACCTATGGCATTTGGAGTAAAAACAAAAGCCCTGAAATAGCCGTTCTCTTTTGGAAATTTATCAGTTGATCGATACATCGCAATACGTATGGGCGCTTGCGCATTTTTAACTCGCTGAATATGCAAATTAATAGATATGGTGGTGCTTGAGTCCTTAAAACCAAGCACTATCAATATTCCCAACAAAAAAATGCCCAAAAGAAAAATACGCATATTGATCTTAAGAATTATAAGCCCATTTTAACCAAGTAGCCCCCCAAGTAAACCCACCTCCAAATGCAGCGAGAATAATATTATCGCCTTTCTTCAATTGCTTCTCCCAATCCCACAAACAAAGTGGCAAAGTAGCAGCAGTAGTATTGCCATATTTTTCTATATTTATCATTACTTTTTCCTTGGGCAAATCAATTCTTCTTGCAGTAGCATCAATAATTCTTAGATTGGCCTGATGCGGTACCAGCCAGGCAATATCATCTGCTGTAAGATTATTTCTTTGCATTAGTTCATAACTAACATCTGCCATACCTTTTACAGCAAATTTAAAAACGGTTTGCCCTTCTTGGTAGGCAAAATGTTCCTTAGCTAATACCGTTTCTACTGTTGCAGGTTTTACAGAACCGCCAGCTTTCATATGCAAAAATTCCCTGCCACTTCCATCACTTCTTAGAATACTATCCAATACCCCTACTCCATCTTCATTGGGCTCCAATAAAACTGCCCCTGCCCCGTCTCCAAAAATGATACAAGTTGCACGATCTGTATAATCAATAATTGCACTCATTTTATCTACCCCAACTACCACTACTTTTTTATAACGCCCACTTTCAATCAAACTGGCTCCAGTGGTTAAAGCATATAAAAAGCCGGAACAGGCAGCACTTACATCAAATCCAAATGCGTTAACAGCACCTATTTTATCACAAACAATATTCGCAGTGGCCGGAAAAACCATGTCTGGTGTAACTGTTGCACAAATCATACAATCAATCTCAGTAGGAGATATCCCTCTTTTGGCACAAAGTTCCTGAACTGCTGGAGCCGCCATATCGCTGCTACCCAATCCATCCCCTTTTAAAATCCTCCTTTCCTCAATACCCGTACGGGTACGTATCCATTCGTCATTGGTGTCAACCATTGTCTCCAATTCTTTATTAGTAAGGCGGTATTCTGGCACATATCCGCCAACTGCAGTTATTGCAGCAGTAATTTTTTGCATGTAATTGATATTTAGCTGAACAGTTGAATTTTGGGGGCAAATTTACAGAAAAAACAATACCCGCATTTTAAATGGCTGACAGCCAAATAATACTTATTTTCGCCTCTGACAGGATTAATTATGTACGCTTATTTGAAAGGTAGTTTTTCTTACAAGAATCCAGCTCAGGTATATGTAGATATAAATGGGATTGGGTTTGAAGTTAATATTAGTCTAAATACCTATAGCCAAATCCAAGATTTGAAGGAGGGTAAACTGTATACTCACTTACAAATTAAAGAGGATGGACATACTATTTTTGGCTTTTTTGATAAAGCAGAGAAAGAAATGTTTCTCTTGCTTATCAGCGTTTCGGGTATAGGTGCAGCAACTGCCAGAATGATGTTGTCCTCCCTAAAACCAACTGAAGTAACAAGGGCTATTCAGCAAGGCAACGTAAAGTTGCTGGAAAGCATCAAGGGAATAGGGAAAAAGACAGCAGAAAGATTGGTACTTGAGTTGAGGGATAAAGTAGGAAAAATTGCAACAGAAAACAGCATTTTGGTGCAGGAAGGCAATAATCCGGAGCAAGATGCGTTGAATGCACTAATATCCCTGGGAATATCAAGACAACAGGCCGAACAGGCCATCCAAAAAATTATCCTGGCTGAAGAACCACCCATACCATTAGAAGACTTAATAAAAAAAGCACTAAAAGCCATTTGATAAGAACTCTACGTTAATTGATTCCAGGATGTTGCTTATAAGAAATCGTTTTTCACCATTAACGGGCTTTATTGTATTGGTAATTTTTTTACTTGTACCTACTCCCTATGCCTTGGCAGGAAACCCCTACCCATTACTTAATTTCAATAAAATTGATACTGTTCCTGTCAATTACAAGGACAGTTTGCATTATCCCATCAAGGACCGTGGCAATGCATTCCCGGGTAGCAATAAAAGCACTTATGACCTAGGTCGGCCCAGCAATCTAAAAGATAGTGTTGTTTATGATTACAAAACCCGTACCTATACCATTTATGAAAAAATTGGTAACAAATATTATCGAAGCCCCAACACCTATACTTATGCCGAATTCTGGCAATTAAGAGGAAGGCAGGCAGAGGTAGATTATTTTAAAAAAAGAGCCAATACACTTAGTATATTAAATAGAAAAGTGGGCATTAAACCCCGATTAAACCTATACGAAAATTTATTCAATCGATTATTTGGGAATGGAAAAATCAATATAACTCCTCAAGGCAATGTTGATATCACCGCCGGTTATCAAGGCCAAAACATCAAGAATCCCACATTACCTGAAAGAGCCCGAAAAAATGGCGGCTTTGATTTTGATATGAATGCACAGGTAAATGTGAATGCAAATATTGGAGACAAACTTAAATTCCCAATTAACTATAACACCCTTGCCAATTTTGATTTCGACAATCAACTTAAACTAGATTATACTGGTACCGATGACGAAATTATAAAAAGGCTGGAAGCGGGTAATGTATCCTTTCCTTCAAGAGCTACCCTGATACCAGGCGCACAACAGTTATTTGGATTAAAAACCCAATTACAATTTGGCAAATTATTTATGACAGCGGTATTTGCCAACCAAAAATCAACCCGACAATCGGCCAATTTACAAGGTGGTACTGCGTCTCAACAATTTGAAATTAAAGCGGATGAATATGAAGAAAACAGGCACTTCCTGCTAGCACAATATTTCAAAAGCAATTACAATAAAGTCATGAAAAATTTGCCGGCTGTTACTACACCGGTTCAAATATTAAGATTAGAAGTGTGGGTTACCAACAGAAACGGCACCACTACTGAAACAAGAGATATAGTAGGTTTTATGGACCTCGGCGAAAGCCAGCCAGGTGTTGTAAATCCTGTTAACCCAGGCCTTCCATTCAATGATGCCAACCCATTATTTGCGAGCCTACGTTCCAATCCGGGTAATAGAAACCCTGCCTTGGTATATAACAATTTGTTGACGGCCGGATTAAGACCAGTTGAACAATTTGAAAAAACTTTTGCCCGCAAACTAGATAGTACTCAATATAAATTCAACAGACAGGCTGGATTCATTTCGTTAAGTCAACCCTTACAAACAGACGAAGTATTGGCAGTAGCTTACCAATATTCTTATAATGGCAAAATTTATCAAGTAGGTGAATTTAGTCAGGATTTACCCCCCGATAGTGCTACCGCTACACAAAAAATATTATACCTAAAATTATTAAAATCTACATCACAAAGAACCACACTTCCTTTGTGGGGATTGATGATGAAGAATGTATATTCTGTTGGTTATGGCACTTTAACTTCCGCCGATTTTAAATTGGACGTATTATACCAGGAACCAGCATTAGGATGGAAACGCTATGTGCCTTTTGGCAATACTAATTTAGGCACACCAATCATTTCTTTAATTAACCTTGACAGATTAAATAACCAACTCGACCCACAACCCGATGGCGTATTTGACTTTGTACCAGATTGGACAGTCATTCCAGAATATAGCAGGGTTGTATTTCCGGTACTGGAACCATTTGGACGCGATTTAGCCAATCAAGTATATAGTCCCTCGCCACCCGCTACAGCAAAGGATACTTTTTATTACGCGTTGTATGATTCAATTAAGGCGGTGGCCCAACAATATCCCAATCTGAATAGATTTGTATTAAAAGGTTCTGCTAAAACATCTGGCTCTTCGGACATAAGTATTGGTTATAACATTCCGCGTGGATCCGTTTCCGTTACTGCAGGTGGACGACAGTTACAAGAAGGCATTGATTATGATATTAACTATGATTTAGGTACTATCAAAATTACCAATCAGGCTATCATAAATGCAGGACAACAGGTACAAGTGAATTTTGAAAACAATGCCACTTTCGGCATTCAACAAAGAAATTATATTGGACTTCGATTAGATTATCAGGCAAAGAACACCTTAAAAACTCAATTGAGCTTTGGTGGTACTTTGGTACGATTAGGTGAAAGGCCCTTCTTTACAAAGGTTGCTTACGATAATAATAATGCTGGTGGCACCAACGAACCCATTCGCAATACCATGTATGGGCTCGATATGAATTATAGGAAGGATATGCCAAGATTTACAAAAATTTTGGACAAACTACCTTTCTATCAAACCACTGCTGCTTCTAACGTCAATGTATATGCGGAAGCTGCTTATTTAAAACCCGGACATGCACCGCAGATAGGAAGAGGCAATAATGGACTCGTATATATAGATGATTTTGAAGGCACCAAATCCGGCATCGATTTAAGATTTCCCCCTATCAGCTGGGCACTGGCAAGCACTCCCCTAGGGGCAACAGACAAAACGGGTAATACCATTTTATTTCCCGAAGCCGCAGCCAATGATGATATTAATTATGGAAAAAACAGGGCACAAATAGCTTGGTATCAAATAGAGCCCACTTTACAACAATACAAAGGGCCTAATAACCCTTTCGCCAACGACCGTGTTGAATTAAGCGATCCAAGGGTTAGGCAGGTTTACCAAAAAGAAATTTTTCCGCAGAAAACAACAGGGTTTGGCGAAAGTCAATTACAAACATTTGACCTCAGTTACTATCCGTATCAAAGAGGCCCTTATAATTATGATGCTGGAGTTGGTAGTATTGCTAATGATGGTAAACTACAAAATCCAAAAACGAGATGGGGTGGTTTAATGCGTTCGATTGATCAACCAGATTTCGAAACAGGCAATATTGAATTTATCGAGTTCTGGATGCAAGATCCCTTTATTAAAAACCCAATATCAACAGGTGGAAAGCTCTATTTCAATTTAGGCAATGTATCAGAAGATATTTTGAAAGATGGTCGCCGCTTTTACGAGAATGGATTACCAACACCAAAAGCCCCTGCTGCTCCTATTGATAATACCAATTGGGGTAAAGTGCCTCGCAACCCTATTCAGGTTACCAATGCATTCAGCAATGAACCCGCCGATAGAGAATACCAGGATGTGGGATTAGATGGAAATAATGATGATAGCGAAAGAGTTAAAAGAAATGCTTTCTTAACTAATCTACAACCACTCGTATCAACGGCTGCTTTCAACAAGGTACAAGCAGATCCCAGTAGTGATGATTATATTCATTATCGCAGTGATGCATTTGGCCCTGGTGATGGTATTTTAAAACGATATAAAAATTTCAATAATACCCAAGGCAACTCTCCGCTTGCCAATACCAATTCTCAATTCTCTTCTGCGGCTACTTTATATCCAGATGCAGAAGATTTGAATAGAGACAATACACTTAATCAAACAGAAGAATACTTCCAATATATTGTAGATATAAAGCCACCCACTGCTGCTGAAATGCAGATTGGCCAAAATTATATTGTAGATAAAAAATCTGTAGGCGTTAACCTTGCTGATGGTACTGGAAGAAATGAAATTTGGTATCAATTCCGTATCCCCATCAATGCTTATAATAAAAAGATTGGCAATATCCCCGACTTCAAATCCATCCGTTTTATCAGAATGTTCCTGACTGATTTTTCTGATAGCGTAACCATGCGCTTTGGATTATTACAACTAAGTCGTAATATCTGGAGAACATTTAAATACAAAATTGATAGCACCAATAATTTCAATCCGCTTACACCAGGTGCCACTACTTTTAATGTGAGTGCTGTAAATATCGAGGAAAATGATCAACGCACTCCATTGCCATACCGTACTCCAAAAGAAATTCAAAGGGTACAAACCCTGAGTAACAATGGTGTAAATCTTTTACAAAATGAGCAAGCCTTAAGTATGCAATTTTGTGGCTTAAGTAAAGGCGATGCAAGAGGTGTATTCCAAACTTTTGCGAATAGAGACCTTCGACAATTCCGAAAACTTTCTTTGTTCTTGCATGCTGAAAAGAAAGCTGCTACCATTTTAAATGATAAAGACCTGACTGCAGTTATTCGCTTAGGAAATGATTTTGTGAGCAATTATTATGAAATCAGAATCCCATTAAATCTAACGAATTTGAACGCTGCGACGCTTGGTCCAGATACCGATAAATACAATGACACTTTATGGAGTGCCGCAAATTCATTAGATCTTGACCTGCAGTCGCTAGTTAAATTAAAAGAAAGCCGAAATCTTTCGAGTACTGCCGTAACTCAAATTTTCAGACAATTGCAAAGCAATGGGCAAACCTATTCTGTAATGGGCAGTCCCAATCTGGCAGAAATTACCGGCGTATTAATTGGGGTTGAAAATACCAAAGCTACTTCTGCTTGTGGTGAAATATGGGCCAATGAACTCAGGCTTTCTTCCTTGGATGAACAAGGTGGTGGTGCTGCACTCGTAAG
>CALRKF020000079.1:0-16107 GCA_943367825.1 Chitinophaga pinensis | reverse complement strand
GCATAAAAAATGCCGGTTTTGGAAGAACCGGCATATGTTGAGTATCGTATCATTTTATGTTGAAGCAAAGTTTATTTAGTTGCTTACAATTTCTTGTATTTCAGTGGGCGCAAGATTGGCATTGCGCATGGCGATGGCCCTTACGGCATTGCCTGCAAATGCTTCAAATGCTTTTTTACTGATGCTGTCTTCACTTTCCATTACTGGTACGCCTGCATCACCACCTTCGCGAATACTTTGTACAATCGGAATTTGTCCGAGGAAACTAAGATCAAATTCTTCTGCCAGGTCTTTACCGCCGTCTTTTCCAAAAATATAATATTTGTTATCGGGCAATTCGGCTGGTGTGAAATAACTCATATTTTCTACCAATCCAATAACGGGCACTTTCAATTGTGCTTGGCCGAACATGGCAACACCTTTTTTAGCATCGGCCAACGCTACCAATTGTGGGGTGGTAACAACAATCACTCCGGTTACGGGTACCGTTTGTACAATGGTTAAATGAATATCTCCGGTGCCGGGTGGCATATCAATTACTAAGTAATCGAGTTCACCCCAATCTACATCACTTACAAATTGTCGAATGGCACTGCTTACCATCGGGCCTCTCCATACTACGGCTTGTTTTTCGTCAATCAGCAAACCAATGCTCATGATTTTAATGCCGAATTTTTCGATGGGTACAATTTTGCCCGTGCCTGTGCCATCGTCTTTCATCATGGGCCTTTCGCCCCTGATGCCAAACATAATATGTTGACTAGGGCCATAGATATCGGCATCCATCAAACCCACTTTGGCACCACCAGCCTTTAAAGCAAGGGCAAGGTTAGCACTTACGGTACTTTTACCAACACCTCCTTTACCACTCACGACTGCAATAATATTTTTTACTCCTTTCAATACCGTCTTGGCATCTTGTCGGTTGCTACTGGTATTGGAAGTGAAGTTGACCGTAACAATTGCTTCCTTATTCACCAGTAGTTTAACGGCATTTTCACTCGCCATACGCATCATATCCTTCATGGGGCAGGCAGGAGTAGTCAATATGATGGTAAAAGATACTTTATTACCGTCTATGGCAATGTCTTTTACCATGTTCAGTGTTACCAGGTCTTTTCCCAAATCGGGTTCCTGTACATTGCTAAGCGCCTTCAGTATGTCTTCGTTTGTCATCGTTCAATTATTTGTTAAAAAACCTTTTGGTCTGCAAATTTAAACAACCATGCCTTTACTTTGTTTATTAATTGAGGAATGTTGTTATTTTTGATAAAGGCTGGCCTGTGGGGGAATAATCCCAGCAAACCAGTACTTGATTTTGCTGATTCATACATGATATAATGCAGAGAATTTTACCCATTGTTTTTTTATGTTGTTTTATACGGCCAATGCAGGTGCATGCGCAGTTTGAAGGGTTCCGCGATTCGGTGGTACAGTTGTATGGCGTAGTGATGACGGCCGATAGCTTACAAGGATTGCAAAGTGTAAGTGTGGTGGTGAAGGGACAAAACAGGGGAACGATTACGAATGAAAAAGGGGTATTTAGTATTGTGGTCTTGAAGGGTGATCAGGTTGAATTTACCAGTATTGGTTTCAAACCCAAGACCATTACCATACCTAAAAATTTAGAAGGCAACCAGCACAGTGTAATACAATTAATGGTGAATGACACCATTTATTTACCCGCTACTATTTTAAGACCCAGGCCTACGCGCGAACAATTTGAAAGAGATTTTTTAGCTACACAGATTCCCGATGATAATTTAACGGTAGCCCGAAAGAATAACAATGAAGCTACCCGGCGTGTATTGATGAGTAGCCTGCCAACGGATGGCAGGGAGGCTGGTAATCGCTATTTGCGCCAGTCGGCCAACAAATATTATTATGCCGGTCAGGCAGCTCCACAAAATATTTTCAATCCTTTTGCATGGGCCGAATTTATCAAGGCCTGGAAGCGCGGGGATTACAAAAAGAAAAAATAAGCGGTCTTTTTTTATTAAAGGCATAATCGTTTTTCTTCCCCATTCTATTCCTGTAATTTCGTGCTATTCAAATAGCACTATCCCATCATGCATTCTAATTCCAACAGAACAAAAAAAATTTTTCTAATCGGGTTTATGGGTACGGGTAAAACCTATTGGGGTAAGCAATGGTCGGAGGCAATGGGTTTGTCATTCTATGATTTAGATAAAATGATTGAGGCAGAGGAAAATGAAAGCATTGCAACTATTTTTGAAAAAAAAGGGGAAGCATATTTTCGTCAGGTAGAAATGGAGCAATTGCGCAGTATGCAATCAATTCCATTTGGTATCATTGCCTGTGGCGGCGGCACGCCTTGTCATGCCGATAATATGGAATGGATGAAGGCCAATGGGATTACCATTTATATTCAATCTACGGCTGCCGACATATTAGAAAGAGTATTGAATGAGCAGGCCGATCGTCCCTTATTGAAAAATTTGAACAAGGCCGAACTGCTTTTTTTTATAGAAAAAAAATTGAAAGAAAGAATGCCTTATTATAAGGCTGCTGACTATACTTTAGAATCGAAGGAAATTCAGCAGGATTCTTTGAAAATATTATTAGGACTATAATTTAAAAATGATGAATAAGCAATTTATTTTAATAGGCGCATTTATTGGCGCTATAACCGTGGGACTCGGCGCTTTTGGTGCGCATGCTTTAAAAGCCATTTTATCTGCCACCGCACTAACTACCTATGAAACGGGTGTACGGTATCAGTTTTATCATTGCATTGCATTGATATTGGTGGGCATTATTTACCAGGCATTTCCTTCAAAATGGTTACGTTGGTCGGGTAACTTATTTATTGCAGGCATTGTATTGTTCAGTGGATCGCTGTACTTGCTGAGTTTGCTCGAGCCCGGCTATCGATGGATGGGTGCTATTACCCCTTTCGGTGGACTAAGCTTTATATTGGGTTGGCTGTTCCTGGCTGTAGGAGTCGCTTCAAAAAAATAATCAACCTTTAATTTCCCTGGTGAGGGTAATTAATGTGCCATTGTTATTTTCAATTTTGTAGCCTATACCTACGTCCTCCATTCTTTTTTGCATGTTTTTAAGTCCGTTGCCAAACTGACGAAGATTATCGAAGTCGATACCTTTTCCATTATCCTGAATCGTAAGTGTTAAGAGTTTACCCTTTGCCGTTAGTGTGATATCTACTTCAGTGGCACCTGCATGTTTAAGTATATTGTTGAGGGCTTCTTTTACAACCAGAAATACATTTCTTCTGATGGTGCCATTTACTTCTGCATAAGGAATCTGTTCTGGCAAGTGTATGCTGCAATGGATACCGGTATTTTCGAAATATTCATAGGAATAGGAACGTATATAAGCAATCATATTCTCGAGCGAGTCGTTGGCGCTGCTCATACTCCATATGATGGCATTCATTTTATTTAATAGTTCGTTGGCAGAGGAGGATATCTTATCTATTTCAGGAATATCCTGGTCCTTTACCCTGCTCTTGGCCAGTTCACTGTATAATCGAATACTGGTCATGCCTGCACCGAGATCGTCGTGCATATCCGCGCTGATACGATTGCGTTCTTCTTGTTGGGCCTTAAAAACAGCCAATTGATTTTCGAATTCTTTTTTCTTTGCTTCCAATTTGAGCGATTCTTCTCTTTTGGTTCTGAGAATAAGCTCTTCCCTGTTTTTATAGGTTAAACCCAATAAATAAAATATTAAAGAAAGTACCAGGCCGATATCATAATAAAAAAGCGAGGAGTTGTAAATTGAAACGCCATTTACATTTAGCCAAATAAGGGCCAATGAAATTGAGGAGAATATAATCAGGGCTGCGGCACCGAAAGCAAGATAATTGATTATTCTTTTTTTCTGAGCAAATGCAATAACTACATATACTACGCCAATAGCAAGTACAACAAATTTCATGGCATTTTCAATCATGTTTTCCAGCCAAAAAATATTGGTAAAAAAATGTAAATAAGAGTATAAAAAGAGAATAAAAAACAGAAAGTAAAGTTCGGCTTTAAATATTTTGTCCAGCAATGGATAATCCGTTTTGGATTCGAGAAAACTTCTGGTAAAGGAAACATAAAATATAGTACCTATCAAGAGTAGAAAAAAATCGAAATAGGAACGAAAGGCACAGGTATAAACTGAGGGAAGATTGTGAAATAATGCGTAGAGGAAAATCAGGGAAAACATGCAAAAGGAATACAAGCAGTAGTATAAAAAATCTTTTTTTCTACTGATGATGTAGTTGGCCGCTGTAAAAAAAATCATCATCAATAAAATGCCACTAAGTATAAACCCCATCATTCTGATGCTATTATTTTTATGTTGCCGCAATGCTACATAATCTGATAAATATTTTTTTGAAATAAATTGTGGTACAATTCCTACGGCATCTGTTTTACATGGTTTTAATTCGAAATAGCATTCCGCTTCTTCCTGGGGCTGTAATTCAAATCCAGTATAGCCAGTGTTGCTACCCCATTCTTTTATTCTTTCTAATTTGCCCGCAGCAGATGCCTTATAAATTTTTACTTCAGAAAACAGAAAGCCCGGATAAAAATAAAGGCTATCGGTGTTGGACTTTCCATTAATGATGTGAATGTGTAGATAAATGGGTTTGGTGATCATTCGAATGGGCAACCTTTTCCGTTTATCATAGGATTGTAGCGGTACAAAGTTTTGTGCGCTTAAGTTATCAATATTGGCTATTTTATTGCTATCAATAAACAGCAGGGTATAATCGGTAGCAGCAACGGAATCTTTCACCATTGCAATATCCAATATCGCATTTGCTGGCAAATTCTGTGCACGCAAGCAAAGCGACAGTTGTACAATAACCAGTAAAAGAACAAGTTTTTTCAAGAGTGGGCTTTGCTCAAACCTACAAAAAAATGTTGAAAAAACTTCCGCTAACTAAGTGCAAAACCTGTTTTTACAGCAGCGGATTTCTATATCTTTGTTAACCATGGCCAATAAATTAAAATCATCCAAGAAGCAGGAAGCAGTTCCGGAAATCCTACAACAGGAAAAAGAGGAGACAGCTGAAATAAAATCTTTGCTGAAAGATGAGCGCACTCATAAAATTGCAGGTAGTATTTTTTTGCTATTTGCCATATTATTATTTGTGGCTTTTACATCCTATCTCTTCACTTGGCAGGATGACCAAGACAAGGTTTTTCAATTAGGAAAAAAATTATTGTGGGGAACAGATGTAAGGGTGAGTAACCTACTTGGCACATTTGGTGCTTTTATAGCTCATTTTTTTATTTATAAGGGCTTTGGGGTAGCGTCCTATTTGATCTGTACTTTGTTTTTTGTGGTGGGTATAAACCTTTTCTTCGGGAAAAAAGTATTTTCCATTGCCCGCAATATCAAATACCTACTCCTAGGTCTACCCATTATTAGTGTAGCCGTATCCGTTATTATGAATGGAAAAAGCTTTGCCTGGGGTGGTGCAGTGGGCGATATGAGTCGCGATTGGATGTACAAAGTAGTAGGGGAAATAGGCACCATCGGAATATTGGCGGTGGCTGTTTTATCTTATATCATTTGGCGATTTAATCCGGTATTCAGGTTGCCGAGTAAAAAAGAATTGAATAGTGTTTTAACGGAGGAGGAAATTAAAGGAACAGAAGAAACACCCGCAGTAAAAGCAGAATGGACGGTAGATGAACAGGCAACGGTTAAAAAAGCCAATAGCTTAAAAGCTAGTACTGGCATGCAATACGTACCTGATGAAACGACCACGGATGATCAGGGTTTAAACCTGCTGGAAAAAAACGAGGAAGTATTGCCCGTTGTGGTGGAGCCCATCAAGCCACAGGAAAATACGCCGATACAAGCAACCAATACTGCTTTAGCAACCGCACATGCCATTGAATTGGAAATAAAAACAGTTCCCGATAAAATTACTGAACTGGAAAAAACAGCCATTGACAATACTAAATTACCCAATACCAAACCCTATGATCCCATTCTTGATTTAAGGGATTATAAGTACCCCACCCTTGATTTGCTCGAAAACCATGGCAATGATAAAATAGTACAGGATACCAATGAACTGGAAAATAATAAAAACCAGATCATCAATACCCTGAAAAATTATGATATCCAAATTCAGAAAATTTCTGCAACGGTTGGTCCAACGGTAACCTTGTATGAAATCATTCCTGCTGCCGGTGTTCGCATTTCGCGTATTAAAAACCTGGAAGATGATATTGCATTAAGTCTTGCTGCCTTAGGTATTCGTATCATTGCGCCCATTCCCGGAAAAGGAACGATTGGTATTGAAGTGCCCAATGCAAGGAAAACGGTGGTGAGTATGCGCACTTTACTGGCCTCTGAAAAATTTCAAAATAATAAATTCTCTCTGCCGATTGCTATTGGTAAAAAAATTGACAATGAAAATTTCATTGTTGATCTTACCACCATGCCGCATCTATTAATGGCAGGTGCAACGGGTCAGGGTAAATCGGTAGGGGTGAATGCCATCCTGGTTTCGCTCTTGTATAAAAAACATCCGAGCCAACTGAAATTTGTATTGGTGGATCCTAAGAAGGTGGAACTGAGTATTTATAAAACCATTGCCAATCATTTTCTAGCAAAATTACCCGGCGAAGAAGATGCTATTATTACCGACACCAAAAAAGTAGTGCATACCCTCAATGCACTCTGTATTGAAATGGACAATCGTTACGATTTGCTGAAAGAAGCAGGTTGTAGAAATATCCGTGAGTACAACGAAAAATTTGTAGCCAGAAGATTAAATCCAGAAAAAGGGCATCAGTTTCTTCCCTTTATTGTATTGGTGATTGATGAGTTTGCCGATTTGATCATGACTGCCGGAAAAGAAATTGAAATGCCCATTGCCCGTTTGGCTCAGTTGGCAAGGGCGGTTGGTATTCACCTGATCATTGCCACACAAAGACCAAGTGTTAATATCATTACAGGTACCATCAAGGCCAATTTCCCTGCACGTATTGCTTTCAAAGTGTCATCTAAAATTGATAGTCGCACCATTTTAGACATTGGTGGTGCCGAACAATTAATTGGTAAAGGCGATATGCTGATTAGTTATAATGGAGAACTCGTGCGCCTTCAATGTGCTTTTGTGGATACACCAGAAGTTGACAGGGTTACCGATTTTATTGGAGAACAAAGAGGCTATCCACATCCATTCCTCTTACCCGAATACGTAGACGAAAAAGAAATGGAGGGAAAAGATTTTGACCTTAATGATAAAGACCCATTATTTGATGATGCAGCGCGACTGATTGTAAGCAGCCAGATGGGTAGCACTTCCTTATTGCAAAGAAGAATGAAATTAGGCTATAACCGGGCTGGAAGATTGATGGATCAATTAGAAGCTGCCGGTATTGTTGGCCCCAATCAGGGCAGTAAGGTACGTGATGTATTAGTGAAGACGGATGCTGACCTTCAACATTATTTGAAGGGAATGGATTAAGCCTTAACCGGATTTTTACCCACCAGTTTACCATACCCGATGACCAATAAAGACATTGCTATGAATGCAATGGTTACAAAGCCGCTATTCTGTAATGCTTTTACATAACCAAGTTTAACTACATCAATAAAAGGATAGGGGTAATAATCAGCAGCAGCACCACGCAATAAAATAAAGATTAAATATACCAGGGGATAGAGTAACCAGGGTAAAATATTTTTCCATTTTAATTGTTCTTTGTTTACCAGCAGTATCCAATAAAGCAGAAACATTGCGGGAACAGCAATATGGAGCAGGTTGTCTACAATCAATTGCAAACCGGTAGGATCCCATTGTTTGCGCAAAATAACATTGTAAATCAGTCCTACAATGCATATATAAACTGCTACTGCACTCAAAACTGTATTACGGGTAAAAAAAGAATGGATATTCAATACAATCAGTGTGCAACAAACAGCAACTAAAATATTGGTAAGTATCGTGAAATAACTAAAAAATCGAATAACCGTTTCCGTAGTACTGAAAACTCCTTTATTGACATTCAGGTTGATATTCAGTTGTGTAATAACGGCTACCCAGGCAGTAATGGCAATGATGGCAGTAATTAACTTATTGATTTTAGAAAAATGTACAGACATGTAAGCAGTTTAGCAGCCTTGAAGATATTGAAAATGTCTAAAATAAAAAAAAGCGTTGCAGTGTACAACGCTTTATATTTTATTAAAATCTTGTTAGGATAATTTTGCTTTCAAATTGCTATCAATAGCATCCAGGAATTCTTCGGTGTACAGATAGTGTTCACCATGATTTACTTTATTGCCATGGATACAAACGGCCAGATCCTTGGTCATTTTACCGCTTTCAACAGTTTCGATACAAACAGCTTCCAATGCCAAACAGAAATCAATCAGGGCTTGGTTATTATCTAATTTACCTCTGAAAGCCAAGCCTCTTGTCCATGCAAAAATGCTGGCAATAGGGTTGGTAGAAGTAGGTTTGCCTGCTTGGTGTTCGCGGTAGTGACGGGTTACTGTACCATGCGCCGCTTCTGCTTCCATGATTTTTCCATCGGGTGTAATTAATACAGAAGTCATTAGTCCTAGTGAACCGAAACCTTGTGCAACGGTATCACTTTGTACATCGCCATCATAGTTTTTACAAGCCCATACAAAATTGCCATTCCATTTTAGTGCGCTGGCCACCATGTCATCAATCAAACGATGTTCATAGGTAATTCCAGCAGCAGTATAAGCCGCTTTGAATTCATTTTGATAAACCTCTTCAAAAATGTCTTTGAATCGGCCATCATATTTTTTCAGGATGGTATTTTTGGTAGAAAGATAGAGCGGCCATTTTTTGCTGAGTGCCATATTAAAGCAACTTCTGGCAAAACCATAAATACTTTCGTCGGTATTGTACATGGCCATTGCTACGCCATCACCTTTATAATTGTACACTTCAAATACCTGGGGTTCACCACCATTTTCGGGAGTAAAGGTCATAGTGAGTTTTCCTTTTCCTTTAATAACGGTATCGGTTGCACGATATTGATCACCAAATGCATGACGACCCACAATGATGGGGGCGGTCCAATTGGTTACCAGCCTGGGTACATTTTGCATTACGATGGGTTCTCTGAAAACTGTTCCATCGAGGATATTGCGGATAGTGCCATTAGGGCTCTTCCACATTTGTTTGAGGTTAAATTCTTTTACCCTTGCTTCATCAGGTGTGATGGTAGCACATTTGATACCTACTCCACAGGCCTTGATGGCATTGGCAGCATCGATGGTCACCTGGTCATTGGTTTCATCCCTGTACTCCATGCCTAAATCGAAATATTGAATGGGTACATCCAAATAAGGAAGAATCAGTTTGTCTTTGATGAATTTCCAGATGATACGGGTCATCTCATCCCCATCCAGTTCTACCACTGGATTGGTAACTTTTATTTTTGCCATGATTCAGTTTTTTTGCAAATGTACATTAAGGAAGGGAAAGTGGGAAGGGATACTGGATGCTGGATACTAGATACTAGATACTAGATACTAGATACTGGATACTGGATACTGGATACTGGATACTGGATGCTAGATACTAGATACTGGAAAGTAGTGCTAGATACTGGGTTTAAAAACATGATTTTTTGGTTGTTAATACAGGTAGGATTAATTAAAATCGGAGTGTAGAATTATTAATTTGGTGCTACAAGGAATATTCATGAGTTACAAAAATTTGGAAATATGGCGAATATCTCGAGATCTGACTATAGAGATTCATAAAATGACTTTACTTCTACCAAAATTTGAACAATTTGAAGAAGCGCAGCAAATCAGAAGATCAAGTAAAACAGTTAGGAGTTGTATAGTGGAAGGTTATGGAAGAAGAAGGTATAAAGCAGAGTTTATAAAGTTTCTAATTTATTCATTATCCTCAAATGATGAAACGATTGACCACCTTGAAACGCTCTTTGAAACTGCATCTTTAAAAGATGAAATTCTATATAATTCATTGCATCAAAAGCTGGAACATTTAGGGAAAAAACTCCAAAATTTTATCTTTGCCGTAGACCGTAGTCATAATAAATTCCCGTCTTAGCATCCAGCATCTAGTATCTAGCATCTAGTATCTAGTATCCGTCCTCAACCCCTCCACAACATTACAGACTACTACTCTTCTTTAACTGCGCATCACCTATTACCACTCCCATATTGGCTATAATTTCATCGCCGAACTCACTTGTTTTTAAAAGAGTGGCACCTGTCATTAAGTTATAAAAATCGATGGTAACACGCTTGCGCATGATGGCCGCCTGTAATGCAGAAGAAATAAGTTCCGATGCTTCTTTCCATTCCATATAATCCAGCATCATACAGCCGCTTAAAATAACAGAAGAGGGATTCATACTGTCGGTACCTGCAAATTTGGGTGCAGTGCCATGGGTAGCTTCAAAAACAGCATAACCAGTATTATAGTTAATATTTGCTCCGGGGGCAATTCCAATACCACCCACTTCTGCTGCCAATGCATCGGAGATATAATCGCCATTTAAATTAAGGGTAGCTACTACGGAAAAATCTTTTGGTGCAATTAATATCTGCTGTAAAAAATTATCGGCAATCATGTCTTTTACAAGCAATTTTCCATCATGCAGTGCTTTGCGTTGCACTTCATTCGCATGTGCTTCTCCGAATTCTTTTTTCAATTGATCCCATTCGTCCCAGGTAAAAGCAGCATCCCCATATTCATGTCGGGCCACTTCGTATCCCCAATTCTTAAAGCCACCCTCCGTGAATTTCATAATATTTCCCTTGTGAACTAAAGTTACTGATGGCAGGTTATTTTCCAGTGCATATTTAATTGCAGCTCTTACCAGCCTTTTACTTCCTTGTGAAGAAACAGGTTTTACTCCATAACTAGAATCGCCCGGAAAACGAACACTGGTAACACCCATTTCTTCCAATAAAAATTTTTCGAATTTCATTGCTTCTGCTGAACCGGCCTTCCATTCAATACCTGCATAGATATCTTCTGTATTCTCTCTAAAGATGGTCATATTTACCTGCTCAGGATGTATTACAGGTGAAGGAACACCCTTAAACCATTTCACTGGCCTTACGCAGGCAAAAAGATCTAGGTCCTGGCGCATGGCAACATTCAATGAGCGAATGCCACCACCAATGGGAGTAGTTAATGGACCTTTGATGGAGATGATATAATCTTTTGCAGTTTGAAGGGTTGCAGCAGGTAACCATTCCCCTGTTTGTTTAAATGCTTTTTCTCCAGCCAGCATTTCCTTCCATTCGATTTTTCTTTCGCCATTATAGGCCCTTGCTACAGCGGTATCAAATACTTTCTGCGCTACTTTCCAAATTTCCGGGCCAATGCCGTCGCCTTCAATAAATGGAATGATTGGATGATTGGGTACATTGAGCTTTCCATTGGTGCCCATGGTTATTTTTGCTGCCATAATATTGCTAAATAGTTGTATTAAAAATTGAGACTGCAATTTACCCACTCTCCGTCAAAATTGACGCCTTCTATCTTCTTATAAAAATTAATGGCCGGTTCATTCCAGTCGAGCACCTGCCATGCCATGCCATTGAATTTTTTATCCTTGCATTCCTGTATCAATGCATCAAATAATAATTTGCCAATGCCCTTCCCCCGCATCTTTTCGGTAACCAATAAATCCTCCAGGTACATTCTTTGTCCCTTCCAGGTACTATACCGAATATAATAAAGTGCAAATGCTACCACAGTGGAATCCTGTTCTGCGACAAATGCCCACCAGACTGGCTGAGGCCCAAAGCCTGATTCAATAAAATGATCCATTTGCACCGTTACTTCATCCGGCGCTTTTTCATACACTGCCAATTCTTTTATAAGATCCATCATGGCGGCTGCATCATCGATGGTTGCTTTGCGAATAATCATTGTTTATGTATCGTTTTTTTCAAAATTAATTTGAATTGGAATATCATGTATCAAAAAAAATACCGGCTTTGGGCCGGTAATAGTATTGAAAGATTTAATAGTTTATCGTAATAGTAGTAAAGATCCTTTTTGTTGCACAGGCTTATTATTATCATCCATGTATTCCAGTATCCATACAAAGGCACCACTGTCTAGTTTTTTGCCCATATATGTGCCATCCCAGCCTTCTCCATCTCTAACGGTACTGAATACCAGATTTCCTATTCGGTTATAAATACTGAACCTTGTCAGCGATTTCATACCAATTAAGTAGGGCCTTATTACATCATTTAATCCATCACCATTGGGTGTAAAAGTATTGGGCAGGTACCAACCCTGTTTTTTAAGCACCAGCATTTGCAGGGTATCCCTGGTAATGCAACCATTTTTATCGGTAATGGTTATTTGATATTTGACATCATTTAAGCCAAAGAAATAAGGAGATTTGATCCTGCTATCATTTAGTTGTGTTGCAGGATTCCATTGGTATTTTGCACCCAAACTATCAAACTGTGCCCATATTAAAGTATTGTATCCTGACGGAACAGTTAATGTAGGGTAGGTAAGTCCATTCCGAATTCCAAAGGCCTTTAAATTTTTGCTGATACTGCGATTATCATTTTCACAACCCAAGGCAGTGGCGGTTAATTTCACCACATAATCTCCGGCATTGCTATAGGTAAAGGGCGATGGATATTTTTGTTGAGAGCTACTGCTGTTTCCAAAATCCCAGGCATAAGTAACAGCCGGACTTCCATTTTCAACAGTTTTATTATCGAAAATGGTCAATGCATTGGTACAGGCTTTATCCCAACTAAAATCGGGTATTATATTGGGTAATACCCGCATCGATTGTGCAATACTGTCCTTACAATTATGAATGGAATTGGCAATTAGCTTCACAGGTATCAAGCCAGTATAATTAAAACTTTTTGAAGGTGCAGCCGTAGTAGTGGTAGTACCATCCCCAAATCGCCATAAATAACTGAGTGCCGTACCATCACTGATAGAAGAGTTATTGGTAAAAATAAAAGCGTTCTTAGTAACACACTGTGTATCATTATTGGGACTAAAACTGGCTACAGGTAAGGGATAAGCATCAAAATGAATACTCCGGCTGCTATCTGTACAACCGAGTTGGCTGTATTGTGCCCAATAGTCACCCGTACTGATGGGGGTAAAGCTGGGTGAATTAGCTCCAGCAACAGGGCTGGTATTATTGAACCATTGTACAGCAGTACTGCTATTATTGATATTGATATTGGTAACAAAGGGTTCATTGACACAATAATCGGTTTTACCATTTACGGTTAGACTAGTATCATATGATTTAGGGGTTAGGATAACCGTATCCATAGAAAAACAGCCACTGGCCAAATCGGTAGTGGTAACAACAAATTCTGTCGGAGGTCCAAAACTGGTAACATAACCAGTAGGGTTCGATATGGTAGGGTCACTTACCTGCGAAGCCGGCGACCAGGCATAGGTATAATTTAAATAGGGGGCTGTGCCCAAGGGGAATTGTTCCCATTTACAAACAGCCGCATCAGAACCTGCAACGGATGGTGGTTTGGGCGCTAAGGTTAGAGTGGCATATAAAGTATCAACACAGCCATAACCAGAAAAAGGGGTTACTACCACAGGATAGACTGCACCTGCATTGGGCGCAGGGTTCAATAATAATTGTTGAGTGGTGCTAATTACCTGCGAAAAAGATTGATCAGCATACCATGTATAGGTTTCAAAACCATAGGGTGCGGTAAGCGTAACAGAAGTTTCTCCCTGACACATAGTTGTACCTACAATTGCACCATTACAACTGGAGTTTACATCCACATAAGCATAACCAAAATGACCACCCAAGGTACAATCGCTGGTAATAAATTGTAATTTTATTGTCTTACCTGCATACTGACTTAAATTTAAAGTAATAGGCGTCCAATCTTTATAATAAACAGTTGCTCCTGGGGGAGAATTGGGTGATGGAACAAAACCCGGCAATGCACCGGCAATAAAATCGAAACTTACACAACCGATATCCGTATTGTCGGTAATGTTTTTTACAATGGCCTGAAACCTGGGTTTTTCTGCTTGGGTATGTGATGTGCCCTGAGGATCTTGCAAAACAACAGCATATTGATATAAGATTGAAAAATTGGTGACGTTCGCAGGAATTGCATAGGTATAAGAAATTTCTTGTGCCCCTGTGCCATTGTCCTGATTACGTGTTAGGGCATTCCCCAATTTTACACTATGATTACTTCCATTTGGACAAAGGACAGGGAAATTGCCATAAAAATCGCGATTACTATTTGGCGAAGAAACAATATCGTGTTGATTGGCTATAGGTGCCGTACCAGAAAGTGTTGCTACTGAAAATCCTTTTCTGCAAATCCAATTGGTAAAATCGCCTCTTTCAAAATCGATATTATCGGGACATTGGTTTTGAGCCCAAATAGAAGAACTACCAATAAGGCAGGCAAAAAGCAACAGAAAAATTTTAAAAAGCCTCCTTGGCATAAGTAAAAATTTATATAAATGGCAGATTCAAAGCTAAGTAAATTTAAGAGGGTTTCCAAGTGCAATCCGCTGCTTTTCTATTGGAGATGCCATGGATTTTAGCTAAGACTCTGTTCCAAATCCTTTAATATATCCTGAATATTTTCAATACCTACACTCATCCTTATCAATCCATCGGTAATGCCATATGCTTCTCTTTTTTCTTTGGGTACCCCAAAATGAGTCATACTGGCTGGATGGCTGAGCAAGGTATCTACAGTACCAAGCGAAACAGCCCTAATACAGAATTGCAATCGATCAATGAAATGCTTAGCAGCTTCCAAGCCATCCTTCATCTCAAAACTCAACATGGCGCCAGGATGTCGCATTTGTTTGGCTGCAATAGCATAATCGGGGTGACTGCTCAGGCCAAGGTAATTGACCTTGCTAATGGCAGGATGCTGGTCTAAAAAACCTGCTACTTCAACGGCATTATGGCAATGCCTATCCATACGTACTTCCAATGTTTTGATGCCAGTGCTTAGCAAGAAAGCATCAAAAGGATTTCCATTACCCCCTAATAAACGATGCACTTTTGTAACCGGACCATTCATTTTTTCCAAGTCGGAACCAATTAATACACCACCGATAGCCGTTCCGTGTCCATTTAAAAATTTAGTGGTACTGTGAAAAACAAAATCCACTCCGTATTTGAATGGCTGTTGCAGGTAAGGCGTTGCGAATGTATTATCGCAGGCAACAATAAGATTGTATTTTTTACCAAGCTTGGTCAATTCTTCCAAATCTACACATTGAATAGTAGGGTTAGCAGGCGTTTCGAGATAAAGCATTTTAATGCCCTTCTCCGATTGTAAGATTTCTTCCGCCTTGTTGAGATCACGCAAATCGACAATAATAGCTTCAATGCCCAATGGCGGTAATACTTTTTCCACTAATTCTTGTGTGCCTCCATAGAGGGAATAATGGGTTAATATTTTATCACCGCTTTTTAATTGACTCAAGAGTAATGTGCTTAAGGCTGCCATGCCACTAGAATGCAGAATGGCTTTGAGTTGTAGGGGTTGACCGTTTTTATCAGTTAGATCAAAGCCTTCCAATGCGGCAATTTTTTCTTCTGCTTCATTCATCGAAGGGTTGCCCCAACGGCTATAGATATAACCTTTTTCTTCGCCTGTAAATCGGCGCATACCTTGAGCAGCATCATCAAAAACAAATGTGCTGCTTGCATAAATAGGGGTAAGGTGTGCATAGTTTCCATCGGCAGTTCTGCCTGCATGAATGGCTGCGGAGCCAAAACCACTGAAAGGAATTTTATGATCAGACATGGGAATGAAGTTTTAGTATAATAACAACCAGGAATGATGATTGTTATAATGCTACAAAATAAATCAATTAATATGAATCACTGTAATCTGTTGTACGAATGGCTTTTCATATTTATTTTTCAGTTTAACAGGTTCTTCACAATAAAAGGAGGTCCTTTTGCGTCTATACATTGGTTTTTCATAGGATATTGGATTTAAACGGGGCAGGATCTCTATCCAGCCCCTTTTTTATTTTATATAACTCAAAACAAATTTAATAGAACAGAAGTATTTAGTTTTTGGTTGGAAGTTGGATGTTATTGGTTGGATGTTGGA
>CALRKF020000078.1:0-16258 GCA_943367825.1 Chitinophaga pinensis | reverse complement strand
CTTTTCCCGCTGGAGACATTGCTGGGAAAAATGCAATTACTGTCTCACAAAAAAATCCTCATCTTTACTAAAAAAGAAACTCAGGTTCATATATTTCTGGAAGAATTTTTTCATCTCCTCCGAGGATTTGAATTGTTCCGCAATATTCTCGGTAACAGGCGCCAGATTAATATTATCGCCGCCGGAGGAAATGGTCAGTTTATAAAAAAAGTAGCTGGTTTGCGAACTCTCCTCTTCAGAAACATTTAAAAATTGTACTCCATCAATGATTGAAAGGTATGCAAAGTAGTTGTCGATGCTGGAACTGGTAGTACTCTTCTTTTCAATTTTATATCTATAATCATCATGTTTACTTATAGTATACGAATAGTCGGAAGAGCCTTTGGATTCATACTTGCCCAAAATCTGTGTATTGATCTTAATGGTTGGCTTGGCATCTATCCCAAACTCTGCTGAATAAGGGCAACCGGTAAAAACCATTGACATCCCTACTAAAAGAATACCAGCTAATAATTTGTTCATTATTTTTTTCATAAAGATTATTTTTAAAAGCTAAAAGAATCAATCAGAATTACTATATAACAGAACGCTTATCTACAACAAACATATAAAAAAAGTTGAAAAGGGTTGAGAAAAGGTTGAAGAAGGGTTGAGGAAAAGGTTGGAAGCTTGCCCGAATGACGTAGTCAGGCGGGTTGGAGGTTGCTCTTCAGCGCCTGGGTGTTTTCTTGATACTTGCTACTTGCTACTTAATACTTGATATCTTCTAAGCGGCTGTTGTGATAAAAGGGAATTTGGTTGCTATTATTTGAAGTTTTTAGTTTTTAGTTTTTAGTTTTTAGTTTTTCAAATCAACACTGGTTTTATTAATAAACTTTTTCAACCATATTCAACCCTTTAGAACGCCCCGGCCTGGTCTCCGACTAGCCGGAACAACTAAGCCTTTTTTTCCTATCAATGTCTCTCTGAATTGATGAGAAGAGTTGAGGAAATGGTTGGAAGCTTGCCCGAATGACGTAGTCAGGCGGGTTGGAGGTTACTCTTCAGCGCCTGGGTGTTTTCTTGATACTTATTACTTGCTACCTGATACTAGAGGTTGGAGGTTGGAGGTTGATTTCCTGAAAATGTATTGTCGTACAAACCGAAATAAAGATCTACCTTTTATGTAATTATTTATTCACTCCAAAAGACACTGATTGATATGTATTTTGGCTCCGTAATCAATTTACCCGTATCGAAATATGCACCCCACAAATTATTTTTTTTAACTAAGATTTTACCAAAGTAGTAATTCCCGATTTCATCATAAATCGCTGGGACAATTTTTTCCCCGGTTGAACTTTTTACTACTCCATATTTACCTTTCTCATTTACGATTACAAGCAGGCTATCTTTGAATTGATTTTTCAAATCAGCCAAAGTATCTAAATCTTCTGGGCAATAATCTTGAATATCATTTGTTGATGAAATTTTATTACCCTTTTTGTCAATAAAGCCTTTAGACGCACCAATAATTGTATAAGACTTACCCTCGCTAAAATTACAGGCAAAGTCAAATTTGAAGTCTATAACAATATTATTGCTTAAATCAACGAAGCCCCATTTGCCAGCTTTCTTAACTCTAACAAGACTTTCCCCAACCTTTAAACCGATATCATCATATATCAGAGGAACAAGTACTTTACCTGTAATGTCACAACATCCCCACAACTTGTCGTTTTTCAAGAAAAAAATATTATTATCCCTATATACTCCATCATACTTAACTGGAACCAATAATTTACCGTCATCTCCTATGATACCAGTTTTCTCAATGCCATTTATATCTTGAGCGACAAAAGCCCATCGCTTCTGCCCATATCCCGATATAGTAAATGAGAAAAGAATAGTTACAACAAAAAGTGTTTTCATTTAAATAAATTTGTGAGCTGTCAAATAATTCTAATTAAGATCAAATTTCAGTATTGCGGATTAAAGTTTTAGTGCTTTATACATTGATATCAAAATTAAAGATTTTTCTGGCCTTGGGACAAACTCTTGTTATGTGCTCCTTATTTATTTCTGCGCCAGTTGTTGGTGACTGGTCGGAGACCAAGCCAAGGCGGTTTCCTGTGGATTTTCTATGCCCTAGTTCGTGGCACGCGAAACAGCAGGAACCACTAAGCATTATTTCCTAGCAATGTCTTTCTGAATTATTGAGAAGAGTTGAGGAAAAGGTTGGAAGCTTGCCCGAATGACGTAGTCAGGCGGGTTGGAGGTTGCTCTTCAGCGCCTGGGTGTTTTCTGGATACTTACTACTTGCTACCTGATACTAGAGGTTGGAGGTTGCTCTTCAGCGCCTGGGTGTTTTCTTGATACTTGCTACTTGCTACCTGATGCTAGAGGTTGGAGGTTGGAGGTTACTCTTCAGCGCCTGGTCATGTCTTACTACTTGATACTTACTCCTTGCTACTTCCTACTGGAACCATTAAGCCATTATACTTTTACTATACATTTATTATTTGATAGTGGCTGGTCGGAGACCAGGCCACGGCGAATACGAGTGGAGCTTGCTTTTCTATTATGATTTGGCGATAATACCAACAACAGAGAAATAGACAAATTATCAATCCTTAATGCAACGAACAGATAAACCGAGTTGCTTATTGAGGCTGTTCTTGGCAAGGTCGCCAAGGGTAGAGTACAGGACACGGTACCAGGCATCCGTCGAACTGGTTTCCGTAGAACTCCACCAGTCGCCGTAATTACCAACAAGGCTGAATGTGCCATCGAAGTAACGATAGCCGCCCGGCAGGCCTAAGAAGCCGCTGTTATTATTAGCCCCTGTATTGGGACTTGTCCAATTAAGCGTTCCAGTCTCCTTCATTTTTTCTCCGGCAACGGATGCACCACCTAAAGTAGTTTCCAGTGTTGTCCACTCTGCATCGCTAGGGATATGCCAACCCTGGGGTGCTAAACCCCTGGGATCATTTACCGCATACCAATTATAAAGTTTTCCATATTTGCCTCCTTGGATGGAATCGTTAGCAAAATAACACCAAGCACCAGTTGTTAAACCAGCCCATGCAGTGGTATCAGTAACCTGAGGTATCGGGTCGCCGTTTCTATAGAAAGCAACATCGAGATTTTTACTCATCCATTGCTGGGTGCCTATAACAATTGCAGGCAAAGGAACGAAAGATGGTGAAAGTGATAACCATCCGGAACCGTTGTAAAGTTGTATGCTATTGGCAGTGGTATTATAAATAATCAAGCCGGCAGAAGGGCTTGCTATGGTATTTCTTTCAGTAGTCGTCATTCGCGGTGGTAAAAATCCTTTTGAAGTGCTACTTACTTCCAACTGCGCCGATGCAGCCGGTGTGTTAGTGCCGATGCCCACATTCTGTGAATGCAGCGCCACGCTGTATAGTAATATGCCTAAGCAAAGAATTAAATTTTTCATACTTGTATTTACTATTATTACGTAATTGGTTTATTTATTTTAAACAGCGTTCTTTTCTATGACGCAAAATGTAAGATGGCTTGTAAAAAATACTTGTTCAATACTGTATGTCTTCAAATCAAAGTGAACTAATTCTTAGAGAGTGTTGCGTGTTTTAAATTGTTTCAAACTAAAGATACTATTAGTTTTTGTTTATTAAAAGATGCTTGATAGGTTTTCTTTTGCGAAAGGTCCTGCGCCGTAGACCTTGCGTAAAAGAAGAATTTTGTTCTTTACTATATAGGTTGGCTTCATTTGATAGTATCATTTGATACTATCAAAACTTTTTCTCAGAAACCTTTCTCCCTAAGCTATTATGGGGTTGAGGTTGAGGTTAATGTCTGAAGGGAAGAAAATTAAAACCCAATAAATACTCGTTTACTTTTTCAGCCGGATACATCGCTGGAAAGAATACATACTCGTTTTATAAATCCCGATACAATCGGGCAGGATTGAAAGGCACAAGTGATCCCTTCAGCTTTTCGCTTGCTTTAATGATTGTGTTGGGAACACTTGCGCCACTTGCCCCAGTGGCTTATTCAATTATTTGTAAGGTCAACTTGTCTATTAACTTGAGCGCATCATTTATATTTTGTTCTAAGTTTGCCCTTACTCTGTCGTAATTTGCTTTCGCATTAGCATCATTGGGGGCTGGTGTATTGATCAATCTCATTCTTGTATCAGATATATCTTTCTCTAATACACTAATTTTATATTTTGCATCATCATTAATTTCACGCTGCGCTTCGGTTATTACAAATTTATCATTAATCCAATCTCCTTCCCTTATGCGGCCATCTTTGTCAAGCGATCTGCCTTTGCCTTGTCGTACATCACTTACCCAATCGCCTTTATAATATTCTTGTTTTTGCCAGGTCATTTCGCCTTTACCTTGACGGGTACCATTCACCCAATCACCCTCATAAATATCGCCATTGTCATACCTTTGTCTTCCTTTGCCTTGTCTGATATTATTTATCCAATCGCCGTCATATACTGCACCACTTGCCCATTCATATTTTCCTTTACCTTCTAACACACCATTTTTAAAATCTCCTTCATAAAGATTACCATTGTTAGCTTTAAATTTTCCTTTACCTGACCAATTGCCATCTACCCAATTACCTGAATAAGTATTTCCTTTACAATCCGCCCATTCGCCAAAACCATTTTTGCAATCGCCAGATAAACAAGTGGTGGTGGTACAATTTTCTATTAAGGAAGCGGCAGCAGCAAATCTTGTATTGCTATTTAATAAATTTCTAAATGCTTTAGGGTTGGCTGTTAAATATTTTTCTGCTTCTTTATCGTCGATTTTTTTAACCAGTGTATCGGCTTTCCAAATACCATAATAAATGTCGCCGGAAATATTAAAACTTGCAACAAAGCCTTCTTTTTTCCAATCTTTCCAATAGCCTATGAAAATATTTTTACCATGTTCATAATCACAAATGCCTACACCATTGAAACAATTTCCTCCTGTACAAACTTGATAGGGATTTTTTGCTTCATATTCCTCTTTAGATATAGCACGGTTTTGATTATCGAAATATTTTACATTTGATTCTACATCTTTTTTAAAATTGGATTCCTTATAATATCCGTTAAGGTTTGTTTCTATCCATTTGCCATTTTTTTTGCCTTTTTCCCAGACCCCTTTGGTTGCTATACCCATAAAATTGCCATTTCTATAGCTGGTTTCTCCGTCTAAATCAAAACCGCCAAACCTAAATTTACCAGTGTAACTGGTTCCTTTATCATCACTATAGCTGCCATTTACCAATTGATCGTCTTTCCAATTACCAGTGTAAGTTTGTCCTACATTATTTATAAAAATGCCATAGCCATCCTTTAACCTATTTACCAGGTGCCCTTTGTAAATAGTATTAAAATTTTTATATACGCCTTCGCCTGTCACTCTACCATCTTTCCATTGCCCACTATAAGTAATCATTGTATCAGAACCAAAATTATAGGTACCTATCCCATTTTGGCAATCTCCTGTTACACATGTCCAGGATTTATACCTCGGATCAATAAATTTATCATCTGCATATTCTCCTTCTTCGATGGTTCCATTGGCGGCTATGTATTTACCCTTACCGCTTCTATTCCCTCTTTTATAATCACCAACATATTTACCGCCATCTTTATAAATCATGGTTCCCGATCCTTCAAATAATCCACTCTTAAAATCACCTTCGTAAACATCTCCATTTTTATAAATGTATTTGCCCTTTCCCCCTATTACTCCACTTTTAAAATCGCCAATATATTTATCACCCTTAAATTCGCTGCCTTCAATCCAAATCATTGTTCCCTTGCCTTCAAATTCATTGTTAACAAAATCACCTTCATACTCAAAATGATTTACCAGTTTGTATTTGCCCTTGCCAGCATGTTTACTCAATTTCCAATCGCCTGTATAATTACTCCCGTCTTTATACAGCATTGTTCCTTTACCCTCTGTAAAATCATTCGCAAATTCACCTTCATAAACAGTTCCTTCTTTATATATTAATTTCCCTTTCCCATGGCGTTTATTAGCTTTCCACTCACCAATATATTTATTTCCATTACTATATATTTTAGTGCCTATTCCTTCAAAGTCACTTGCAACAAAATCACCTTCATATGTTTCTCCATTAGAGTATGTGAAGTAACCCTTGCCAGTTATTTTCCCTTTTTTCCAATCGCCGGTATATATTTCGCCTGTTGCCCAAGTCATGGTTCCTTTACCATGTTTTAGACTATCTACAAAACTGCCTTCGTATACTGATCCGTCTGAGTATTTATATTTCCCTTTTCCATTAACGCAATTGCCCGAAAGGCATTCGGCTTTAATTTGCCCAATTGAGGCATCTGCAAATAATAAGATGAAGCATAGTAAAAAGGAAATTATTTTCATATCACTAATATATTGTTGTTATGCTATTATTGGAAAAATATTTTAGATACTAAAAGTAGTAGTTAAGAATTGCTAATGGATACCCTTGGGAAGGTATTTTGAGGGAGGAAGTTGCTCTTCAGCGCCTGGGTGTTTTCTTGATACTTGATACTAGATACTAGATACTAGATACTGGATACTGGATGCCCGCCCGAATGACTCGGTCGGACGGGTTTACCCGAATGACGCAGTCAGGCGGGCTTGATGCTTTCTAATTAAGTGTTGCTGTAAAAAGGAAATCTTAGCCGAGGACGTTGCGTATTTATTAGATTGTTTATGCAAAGTCCCCACCGGAGACGTTGCTGGGAAGAAGGCCTTAAGTTTCAAGCGACGAGATCACTTCTGCAATTCCCTGTTTAAGGTTGGGAATATCATTTGAAATGATTTGCCAAATTAAATTGTTGTCAATTCCGAAATATTCATGAACGAGTATATGCCGTAACCCTGTAATCTGTCGCAACTGAATTTCTTTAAACTTGGATTTGGTTTCTTCTGTAATATAATTAGCGGCTTCTCCAATAATTTAAATTTGCTTTATAGTCGCAAACCGCATCATTGAATTTTGAACAAAATTATCGTAGTTTACTCCTGAGATGTAATTTTCAATTTCAGTAATAGATTCTAATATGTGAAGTAAGCGTTGTTTATCTCCAATTTTACCTTTCATATATTAATTTTTTATCGTTATTAATGAAAGGGAGAATATGCTTTGAAATTGAATTGCTAGATACCAGATCAACTTTCTTATGAAGTTTGTCTTCCAAATCTAATTTCATATTAATAAAGCCAAGACCAATGTGTTTAGAATAATCTAATTCAACTAAAATATCTATATCGCTGTCACCTAATGCATCCTCTCTTGAAAATGAGCCAAATAGAAATGCCTTCAAGACAGGTTTGTCCTTAAAGTATTCCCGAATTGACATTATTTCTTCATTGGAGAGTTTCATAAGTTAAAAGTAGCATTTTTTTGTTTTATTTCTTAGTAAGGTCTCTCCCGAGGACGTTGTGTTCTTTATTAAATTGTTTTGTCCTTACACAAGGTCCCGTGCCGGAGACATTGCTAGGAAGAAACTGGTTCAAAATTGGAAGCCCTAAACCCTAAACTTCTAAACTTCTAAACCCGCCTGACTTTGTCATTCGGGCAGGCCCCTAAACCCTTCAACCTTTTCTCAAACTTGTGTATTTATAGTTTGTATTTATTCAAAATTTTATCAAAGTTTTTTGATTTAATAAAATTTTGTTTCTTTTTATTAACTTGTATTATTTCTAAAAATCCCAACTCGACTAGTGTTTTCAGATCCAACCTAGCAGTAAAATTGGATATATTAAACCTTGATTCGATTTCCTTAGTATTTAATATTCTCTCTGAGTCATCATGCAAAACCTTAAGTATTTGAGCCATTCTGTCATTTACATCAGGAATCTTCATAAATTTTGCAGCTTGAAATACTTCCTTTTGCTTACGATTAATATATGCTTTCAAGGCATCAAATGCCTTCTCCATGGTTTTGATATGGTATGTTATAAAGTAACTTAAATCAAGTTCATCAATCTCTGTATAGAGGTATGCTTTTTCGTATTGACCTTTAGTGTCTATTATAATCCTAGATATGGATAAATATTCCGTCAACCAGTACCCTTGTTTTAGCATATACCAATAAAACAGTGCCCTAGCTGTTCTACCATTTCCGTCTATAAATGGATGGATCCAACCAATCATAAAATGAACAATACAACCCTTAACAATTGGATGTATAAAATTTGCTGAATCATTGTTACAAAAGGCACATAAATCATTTAGTAAACCTTCTAATTCATTTGTTGTTGGTGGCGTATAGACCACTTCGCTAGTTGTATGATCTACCACATAAACCTCATCATTATCTCTAAACCTACCTTCATCTTCATAATCATTTAATGTATTGTTTGAAATTAGCTTATGAATGTATAAAAGACTTTCAGGTGTTATGGCCTCATTTTTATGTTGAACAATATGTTTCATTGTAATGAAATTGTTCATGATCATTTGCTCGGATTTGTTTTTTGGTTTTTGCTCCTTTTGAATCATTTCTTTAGCTTTTTTCCGAGTAGTATTTGCTCCTTCTATTTGACTACTAGAAATAGCTTCTTCCATAATTGAACTAATAATAAATTTATTTTTGTCAGTTTCTGCAATTCCAATATTACTTCCCAAATTACCCCCTATATGCAAATCAAATTGATGTAAAGCACGTTGCATATAGTCAGTTATCACATAACTAAAACTGTATTTCCCAAAAGTGATGGTAGTACTTTTAAGATAACGATGAAATTTAATTGCGTTCCAAAGTTCACCAGGTTGATAGCCTTTAGATTTATACTTTACTTTATCCCAGTATAGATAATCGTCTTGAATTGGCTTTAATATTCCATCAAATTGTAGTTTCACCAATAAAGGAATAAGTTTATTTTCTTTTTTGTGCTTTGGAGCTATTTCAATCATTCGGTATGGTATTTCATGTAAAAATAGTCAAAATTGCGAGATTCTCGAATAATCTCGCAATTTCAAGTATAAACAGTTGAAGCTTGAGGGCAAGGTTGTGGTTGGAGCTTGCTTTGTCAATTCAGCGCCTGGGTGTTTTCTTGATATTTACCCGAATGACATAGTCAGGCGGGCTTGATGCTTTCTAAGTAAGTGTTGGTGTAAAAAGGAGATTTTATTGCTATTATTAGAAGTTTTTAGTTTTTAGTCTTTAGTCCCGTCTGACTGCGTCATCCGGGTAAATTTTAGTTGTTCAAATTGAAACTGGTTCAACATTGGAAGCCCTTAACCTTAACCTTTACCTCAATCTCTATCTCTATCTCAACCCTCAACCCGCCTGACTGCGTCATTCGGGCAGGCCTCAACCTCTACCTCAACCTTTACCTCTACCTCAACCTTTTCTCCCCACCACCACTACATTTTCAGTATCCATCATAATTCCGTTCATCTCAAAGGGCGGTTCTTTATTTTCATAGATAGCATCTACCAAAAAACCATTTTCTAAAAGTAGTTTTTCAACATCTTCTTTCGAAAACTGATTGAATCCGTATTTAGTAAATGGATATTTTTCTGATTGATGTTTCGGACGAAAGCTAATGACCAATTTTCCGCCTGGTTGTAGCACTCTTTTTATTTCATTCAATGCAGCTGCTTCCTCATCCCAAAAGTAGATAGTATTAATGGTAAATACCTTGTTGAAAGAATCCTTATCGAATGGCAGTGCATGTATATTTGCCTGTATAAATTTTGCCCTTCCTGCAGCGATCCAATGGGTATTTAATCTTTCTGATTCCTGCACCATTAATTCGGCATAATCGCATCCGGTATAATTAATAGTATCATTTTTTTCCAAAATATCTTTCACATAAAAACCATTGCCCATTCCAATTTCTAAAATATTGTCGTTTGCTGCAATATCCAACACTTTAAAGCTATCATAAATCATAGCAATATTTCCCTTGCTCATCATATCACCGGTTCTGACTGCGCCTTCACCACTTGGTTTGCGAAGCTGCTCCGCCATATCCTTGAATTTTTGTTCGTCTAACATATATATTTTTTAATGATGTATAAATTTTGTTGAAGCAATGATGAAAGGGAAGTTTATGATGAGCCTCGTATTGTATAATAAATATACGGAGAATCGGATTAGTTGGAGGTTGGAAGTTGGAAGTTGGAAGTTGGAGGTTGCTCTTCAGCGCCTGGGTGTTTTCTTGATACTAGATACTTGATACTTGATACTAGATACTAGATACTGGATACTGGATGCTTTCTAAGTAAGTGTTGGTGTAAAAAGTAAATCTTATTGCTATTATTAGAAGTTTTTAGTTTTTCAAATCAACACTGGTTCTATTAATGAACTTTTTCAACCATATTCAACAATGTTAAACCATATTCAACCCTTTAGAACGCCCCGGCCTGGTCTCCGACCAGCCGGAACCAAAATCGTACGTAAATAAATTTTAATTTACAGTCAAAATGATGTTATTTGGATGCCCGAAATGAATTTTATTAATTTTCAATACTACAAGTGATTTTTCTGCAGCCACACTTGAAAAATATAAATTAGGTCTGACTTTACATTGTAATTAGTATTACCATGAAAAAATTTCTTTTAATTTTTGCAACTTTATTTTTATTTGGAATCAGAGGTAAAACCCAGGATTCATAATTGAAAAGTAAGGATATTGAAATTTTAGGGAATTTAATTTCGAAAAGCGTAGTGATTCCTGATTCAGCACTTAGAAAAGTTAATGATGAAAGTTTTATTCTTGCATTTACTGTTAAGGATTCTGTTTTAATAAGTTTGATAGTACTAGGATCTAAAGAATCACAAATATTGCCATTCTTGCAAACTTCATTAAGTGACAATCTTTTGAATTACAAAACAGTTTCGCTTTCTCAAGGCAATTATTGTATAGGTTTAGGGATTATTAATAGCTCAAGGCTGCCTATTAATAGACCAAAAATGTACACTAGGGAAACTGATTTTTCAGGAGAATGTAAATCTCTTTCGAAGTACCAATCTTTTTTTTGTTTACAAATTACACTTAGTGTTAGAAATGAAATAAAAAGGGCTCAATGATATTTGTATTTGAATTAAGCCCCAGGGTTGACCAGCCGGAACCACGAAGCAATTTTTCCTTATGCCCTGGTTCGTGGCTCAAGAAACAGCCGGTTGAAAATGGTTGAGGGGCTGAGGAAAAGGTTTCTTCAGCGCCTGGGTATTTTCTTGATACTTGCTACTTTCTACTTGATACTTTTTCTGCCCGAGACATCGCTAGAAAGAATACATAATCGTTTTATAAATCCCGATACAATCGGGCAGGATTGAAAGGCACAAAGGTCCCATGCCAGAGACATTGCTGGGAAAAATTCATAATCGTTTTATAAATCCCGATACAATCGGGCAGGATTGAAAGGCACAAGTGATCCCTTCGGCTTTTCCCTTGCATTAATGATTACGATGAGAACACTTGCGCCAGTGGAGTTTAGAATGGTTTAGAATGGTTTAGAAAAAACTTTCTTCAGCGCCTGGGCTTTTTCTTACTACTTGCTACTTGCTACTTACTACTTACTACTTGATACTTGAACGAGTTGAGAAGGGTTTAGAATGGTTTAGAAAAAGCTTTCTTCAGCGCCTGGGTATTTTTCTTGATACTTACTACTTGCTACTTGCTACTTTTTTCTCTTTTACGTACCTTTTACAACAATTAAAAAGCAAATCATGAAAAAAACAAACATACTACTCGTATTCCTGCTATTTACCTTACAGGCATTTTCACAAAAAATAGATTATAACAATCTTCGTGCTGAATACCACATGTAGTGAATGTTCACAATTACGCCTCATCTCTAACCGGTAAAAAACCTTTTTCGCCTAATGCTTTTATGACACCTCTTAATAAATAGTTGTTGTCAAAACGTAAAATGTATTTTCTTGTTCCTTCATTTTCGGGGACAATCATTTTTTTATCAATTAGTTTTTTTATCTGCCTGGACACTTCTGCATTGAGTTTTCCGACAAAAAATTCTTTTAAATCACCAGCTTGTACGACTTGATTATCTATTACTTTTTTTAAAATTTTTGCTTCGACGTCAGTAATATATTTTCTTTCTAAGGAATGTGAAATTGTAGGTAACAATATTTCTTTCCTTAAAAAGCTATAGTCAGTAAGTTTATCAATTTTTTCAATTTCTTCTTTTAACCCTTTTAAAACATATTCAGACCATTCTAATACAGCTTCATCAGTTCCTTTATCGGCTTTCGATAGGTTGGTGTAATAATCATTTCTATTACTGCAAAAAACAGCAGTTGGATTGATAATTCGACCTACATTAATGTTAAAACCTGTTTTTACAAGCATTGCATAAGTGAACAAACGAACTGTTCGACCATTACCGTTTCCAAACGGGTGAATCCAAACAAATCTATGATGTGCAATTGCTGCTTTTAATAAATCATACTTCTGACCATCATTTTTATTCACAAACTCAAGCAATTCTGACATGTAATCCGCCACATTTAAAAATTCTGGCGGCTTATGACTTGACTTATTAATTTTTAAATTATTTTTTCGATATTCACCAGGAGTATGGTCGCCTTCTCCATCAGGAGGTGGAAGTAATCCATCAACAATCATCTTGTGCATTTCACTCACAAAAGCTCTATTAATTGGATGTTCCTTTACATTATCCTCAATAAAAGCCATTGCCTTTTCAATGTTCTGAATTTCTTTAATTCCCGGAGGAACTTTCTTTGTCTCTGTAAGTTTAGTTTCAATGTATTCGGCAATTGTAGTATTATTACCTTCAATTCTTGCAGACCCTATACTTTCTAATGTGTGAAAAATATGCTTTAGTTGAAAGAATACTTTTGGATGTGTTGAACCACCAAGTGGTTTCCTTCTTAAGTAATCCAGTTCGATTATCAAATCAGTTAATTCAGAACCAAAAGATGGTTCAAGTAACTTTAAATCAAAGTGCAAAAATTTTGCTTCAGCCATTTAAAATAATATTTTTTTTGACTTAACACATGCAAAATCAAAACTTAACAAAATTATTTACAAAACCCTTATTTATCAAGGCTTTGACAAAAATAGTAATTTTACGATAATTAACAAAGTGTATATACAGATTTGCGTTTTAACGTAAATTGTAATTAACAAACAGTAGCATGAACCTACAACAATAGACTTGCCGCAAAGCTGGTGTGTAATCAGTACAGGCGCGCAGGCTAACCAGACTTATAATAACCCCGGCAATAAACTACAGCTTGATTCCCTTAAAAGGATAAAGGCAAACCAATTAAATCCAAGCAATTCAAGTTTAAAAATATTACAGGAGCAAGTGAACCTGATACAAAGGTCGGGGAAGCTATAGTTATTGGAGTAGGATATTTTTTTGAAGAAGGAAGCATAGCGAAAATAAAGCGCTGCCTGAGGCATAACCCTCTTTATGTGGTCTTTTTTTCTTTGCAGGCTTTCTAATGTGTTTGTTTTTTTCGAATAATAAATGAATTAGCCGAAAGTTTATTTTTGATTTGATGGAAGAAACAACTGCGGTGAAAATGTAATCTCGATTATAGAACGCCCCGGCCTGATTCGTGGCTCAAGAAACAGCCGGTTGAAAATGGTTGAGGGCTTGAGGAAATATTTTGTTCAGCGCCTGGGTATTTTCTTGCTACTTGTTACTTGATATTTGATACTTGATACTTTCTACTTTTTCAGCCGGATACGTTGCTGGAATGTAAATACCAGACAAATTGACCCCTCTCCGCCATTTCAAATTGACCCCTCAAAAACAGATGTTTTTAGTTCCGTTTTTTGGGCCTGAAAATTTTAAAGAACTTGTTGCTTTTGCTGAGTAAAAATAACGACTCCTGTCCGTTGTTTTAAATTTTTGTTTCTGACTTTATTTTTCTAAGTGATTCTCCCATTAATTCTACCCTTACAGATTTATGTACTAATCTATCAAGTATTGCATCTGCCACCGTTTGTTCACCAATAACCTCATACCATTTTTTTACGGGCACTTGCGAGGCAATGATAGTTGAGTGCTTTCCATGTCGATCTTCTATAATGTCCATAAGTAAAGCTCTTCCTCCAGAATCGAAGGACTGGATTCCAAAGTCGTCTAATATAAGCAGATCTTGTTTTTCTATCCTGTATAACTCTCTTATGTGTGAGCCATCTGCTTTCGCCATTTTTAAAACCGACATAAGTTTTGCTGTACTGGAATAATAAACTTTATATCCAAGTAAACAAGCTTGATGGCCAATAGCAGAAGCAATATAGCTTTTTCCAGTTCCAGTACTTCCTGTTATAAAAACATCTTGTCCTTCTTTGATAAAGTCGCAAGTAATAAGGCGGTTAATTTGATTTTTATCCAGGTCTCTTTCAGGGTTATAATCTAATCCTGCTACTTCTGCTTTATAACGGAACTTAGCCAGCTTGATACTTCTTTGAACACTTCGATGCTTACGGTCATCCCATTCACTTTGGATTAAAAACTCTGTCATTTCATCGTTGGTAAAAGGCGTTGGTGGTGGCAATTCTATGAATGCTTTGAAAGCTGTCTGCATTCCATACAAACGCAGTTGTCCCATTTTTGATACTGTTTCTTTGTTCATTTGATTGTTGTTTTTGATTGATAAAATATTTTATTCATAATAATCTTGCCCACGTATATTCTCATGCGATGGCATAGAAGGATTAGGTAATTCATCTTCAAAGTCAATGTAATCAGCCTTAGAGCGTAGGATCTGGTCTATGATTCCATAGTTGTAAATCCCATAACTATCCGCTCTCTTACAAGCATTGATTAGTCTTTGATTGCCTACACGCTTTGCAAGGTTTAATACCCCTGAACAAGATTTATAGCTTTGCTCCGGATACATTTCTCTTGATAATATTTTAGAGATATAAGTAGCAACAACCTCATCTATTGCAGTAGCCGTCGCCATAAATTTTTGTGGATTCCATTCTGATAGGTACTTGTGTTGCGAAGCCAGGTGATCTTGTATCGTAACATACTTTTGACCTTTACCATTATATCTGTCGTGCACTGCAATCACTTCTCCTTCATCATAAATCGATAGTTTGCTTGAGTTGTATTTGATTTTCAATCGTTTGCCAATCAACTTATAGGGAACGCTATAATATCTCTTATCAACACTAAGTAAAACATGACCATATTTATTTACCGTTGATAACTGAGCACTCATTACCTCAAACGGATATGGATTTAATGGTTGCAATGTGTTTTTCTCAATTTCTTCAAACTGCTGCATCCGACTGTAGTTGTGGCCTGTCAGTAAAGCATCATTGTGCCCTCCTAAGTGACACAGGATGTCTTTATTCATTTCATCCAACTCGTGATAAACCTTCTGATCAATTTTAGAAAAAATAGTAGTGTAGATAATTTTTACAGCCCCTTCAACCAATGCTTTATCCTTTGGCTTATAGGTACGTGTTGGAAAACCAAAAGTGTGATAATGCTCCGCAAAAGCTGCAAAGTTATCATTAAGTTGTGCCTCGTATTTACTAGCTTTTGTTACTGCTGACTTTAAATTATCTGGCACAATGGCTTGAGGTACACCTCCATAAAAGTGAAGTGCTTTCTCACATCCCATAATAAAATCTTCCTTCTGCTGAGACTCCATAGCCATCACAAAAGTGAGTTGACTACATCCTAATATTGCTACAAAAACTTCCACATCTTTAATCTCACCACTCAGCTTATCTACAATTTGTAATTTTTTACCAGTATAATCTACAAACATTTTATCGCCAGCTTTATGTTCCATTCTCATAGAACCCTTGCCAACATTCATATATGCATTTAGCTTATCTAAAAATGCAGAACTCTTATATCCATTGGGGCATAATAAAATATACTTCTCATAAACCATTCGCTTTGTAACACCACGCTTCTTCAACATCTTGGCAAATAATGAAAGCAAAGGATCTAATTCAATTTGACGAATATTGGGGACCAGTAGCTCTTCTTTCGTTAAAAATGCTTTTGACATTTGAGCATCACTCATCTTATCCAACTCCTCCATGGTCACTCGCAGTTGGACATATCGGAACAGATACTTTTTAATCGTGTTGCGAGCAACTCCTGTAGATTGACTTATATATTTTGTGCCTCGTCCAGAAGCATATAATCGTAATACTTGTCGGATTGTAAACATTTCAATGGTTTTGTTGGACATAATGAAATTATTAATGAACTAATAACTTCAAATTTTTATTCAACAAAAACAACAAGATTTCTTTGTAACTTCAGGGGGTCAATTTCA
>CALRKF020000077.1:0-16508 GCA_943367825.1 Chitinophaga pinensis | reverse complement strand
CAATGCTGCAATTACGTATGGTGTGGTACCGCTGGCAGCAATACCAATAACTACATCATTGCTATTAATATTGAAGGCCTGTAAATCTTTCCAGCCTTGTTCTGGGTCATCTTCTGCAAACTCAACAGCCTCGGTAATAGCTTTTGTACCTCCTGCAATAATACCAATTACCAAACCATATGGAACTCCGTATGTAGGAGGACATTCACTGGCATCTACAATTCCTAATCTGCCACTCGTTCCTGCACCTAAATAAAAAAGCCTGCTATTCCCCATCAACATTTTATCTGAAATAGCATGCACTAAAGCTTCAATTTGAGGCAATACCTTTTCGATTGCTAGGGGTACCGTTTTATCTTCCTTATTTATATTGGCTAAAACATCGCCGATGGACATTTTTTCTAAATGTCGATAATTACTTTCTTTTTCTGTAATCCGTTCAAACGCCATACTACTGTTTATTTATAAATGATATTTCACTAACCCTTCCATTGGATTTTTAATTATTTTCCCCAACTGTAATTCATAGGTATTGCACATTTCTTTTAGCACATCCCTGAATCCGAATGCCACACTTCCTACAAAATTGATGGGCATTAACCAACTTTCTTTGTATTTATACAAATGGTTAAAGAAAAAATCATTAAAACTGTCCTCAATGATATTCTCCACCATATAATGCCCCCGATTTTCTACCAAAAACATAGTAAAACCTGCCATGTATCGATTGGCCAAAGGCTTCTTATAAACAGCATCCAGTATCTCATCTGGAGTTACTTTAAACCTTGCATTGAAACGATCCATTAAATCTTCATCAAAAGTATGGTATAAGAAATGTTGTATTACCTTTCTTCCCAAATAGGCTCCACTACCCTCATCGCCCAATACATACCCTAATCCAGGACTATTTTTAATAATTTTCTTCCCGTTATAAAAGCAGCTATTACTACCGGTACCTAAAATACATGCAATACCTTTCTCTTTTCCACACAAAGCACGGGCAGCCGCTAATAAATCATGGCCAACTTCTATACGCGCATTTGGAAAAACCTTTTTGAGCGCCTTTTGAACGATTTTAACATTAGCAGGATTACTGCAACCTGTACCATAATAAAAAACTTCATCTGGCATTGATTTTTTTAGTTTGCCTGACAATTCGTTTTCTAAAAGTGCAATGATTTGATTAGTGTTTAGAAAATAAGGGCTAATCCCCTGTGTAAAAAAGGTTTTTTTCTTTTTACCGTCTACCAAGCACCATTCGGCCTTAGTAGCACCACTGTCAGCAATGAGTTTTATAGGCATGCGCTAATTTTAATTAAACTTGAAGTTAATGCATTTTTTATTTCAGATGGGTACTGTTGAATGTAATTCTGAAGAAAATATCCTGCGTTTAACGAAAGGCCTTTAAGAAGCTATTGAAGAAAAAATTATCTTCGCAGCATGATGAACAAAAAAATAAATGTATGGCTACCCTTATTGTTCAGTATTACAATGGTAGCTGGTATGTTTTTGGGCTACAAAATGAGAGACGCCAATCCCACCAAGAGCTTTTTCTTTGCAGAAAAAAGAAGGCCTTTTCAAGAGATATCGGATCTAATTAAGAATAAATATGTGGATGATATAAATATGGATGCGTTAATGGACACTGCTATACAATCCATTCTTAATAAATTAGACCCTCACTCTGTATTCATTCCTGCAGAACAGCTGCAAGGTATTAATGAAGATCTGGCAGGCAAGTTTTTTGGTATTGGTGTTGAATTCAACATTTTTGAAGATACCATAAATGTTTTAAATGTGCTGAAAGATGGTCCAGGCGATAAGGCAGGCATAAAAACTGGAGACAAGTTTTTAAAAGTAGATGATAGCCTGGTGGCAGGCACCCATATTACTGCTGATAAAATCAAGAAATTACTTAGGGGAGATCGCGGTAGTAAGGTAACCATTGAAATTGTAAGAAATATAGAGAAAAAATCTATCAGCATTACTAGGGACGCAATTCCACTGAAAAGTGTAGATGCCAGTTATATGATTGATTCAAAAATTGGCTATATCAAATTAAATAAATTCTCTTCTCAAACGTATAGAGAATTTATGGAATCACTGACTGATTTAAAAAAACAAGGCTTACAACAATTAATTTTAGATTTAAGGGGTAATGGCGGAGGTGTATTAGAGGAAGCTACTGAAATAGCAGATGAATTTTTAGAAGGCGACAAATTAATCACCTACACCGAAGGAAAACATGCTTCAAAAAAAGAATACCGCTGTCGCAGAGAGGGGCAATTTGAAAAAGGTAGTCTTGCTATATTATGCGACGAAGGTTCCGCAAGTGCCAGTGAGGTTTTAATGGGAGCCTTACAAGACTGGGACAGGGCAATAATTATTGGCCGAAGAAGTTTTGGAAAGGGACTCGTGCAGGAACAATTTAACCTCAGTGATGGAAGTGCATTGAGACTTACCATTGCCCGCTATTATACTCCCATTGGCAGAAGTATACAAAGGTCTTATGGATTAGGAGAAAAGGCCTATTATGACGAAATCACTCGTCGTTTCCATGATGGCGAAACCTTCAGTGCCGATTCAGTAAAATATGATAAAACACAAATTTTTAAAACAAAAGCGGGCAAAACAGTTTATGGCGGAGGAGGTATAAGCCCTGATTATTTCATTCCGCTGGATTCGGGGTCAATATCTTTAACTACTGCCAAAATCTATGCAAAAGGAACCATCAGCAACTTTACGTATAAATATTATTTACAAAATCAATCTACCCTCAATGCCTTTAAATCGACTACTGATTTTAATAGCCGATTTGTTTTTTCAGATACAGATTGGCAATATTTTACAAGTTTTGCCAATAAAGATTCGATTGCATTGAATACGATTACTACCATCGAAAAAAGCAAATTAATAAATACCTTAAAAGCTGCATTAGCTCGACAATTATGGAGAACAGAGGGTTTATATGAAGTGCAAAACACAACAGACAACGCAGTAAAAAAGGCCCTAGAAATATTAAAGAAATAAGCAGGCCGATTATTGCTTAAAAAATTACCTTTGCGCCTCAAACAACGATTCACTATGTGGCATAAAAATATTCTGGAAACAATTGGTAACACCCCATTGATTCAACTCAATAAAATAACCAAACACTTACCCTGCACTGTATTAGCCAAAGTAGATTATTTTAATCCGGGCAATAGCATCAAAGATAGAATGGCTTTGAAAATGGTTGAAGTGGCCGAAAAAGAAGGCAAGCTGAAACCTGGTGGTACAATCATTGAAGGCACCAGTGGCAATACTGGAATGGGATTGGCCTTAGCAGCCTGCGTGAAAGGGTACAAATGCATTTTTGTAACAACGGATAAACAGTCCAAAGAAAAAGCTGATATATTAAAAGCTGTAGGTGCAGAAGTAATTGTATGTCCAACAAATGTGGCCCCCGAAGACCCCAATAGTTATTATAGTGTTGCCAAAAGATTGGCCAAAGAAGTACCCAATTCATTCCATTGTAATCAATACGATAACCTTGCCAATAGGCTTGCACATTACGAAAGTACTGGACCAGAAATCTGGGAACAAACAGAAGGTAAAATAACTCATTTTGTTTGTACTGCTGGTACAGGTGGAACTATTACTGGCACAGCACAATACTTAAAAGAAAAAAATCCCAATATTAAAGTTTGGGCTATTGATGTGTATGGCAGTTTACTTACCAATTATTTCAAAACAGGAATCATAGATATGGCATTTGTTCATCCTTATATCAGTGAAGGTTTTGGGGAAGATTTTGTACCGCTCAATTATGACATGTCTGTTATAGATCATTTTGAACAAGTAACCGACCGAGATGGAGCTATTATGGCTAGGCGTATTGCCAAAGAAGAAGGTATGTTTTGTGGTTATAGTGCAGGGAGTTGTCTGCAGGGTTTACTACAATTAAAAGACAGTCTCAAAAAGGATGATCTAGTTGTTTGTGTTTTTCATGATCATGGTAGCAGGTATGTAGGAAAAATTTATAATGACCAATGGATGATGGAAAGAGGATTCTTGGAAGTAAAGACGTTCAAGGACCTTGTTGCAGGCAGAGGTACCAAAAAACTCATCACACTTAATGCTAAACAATCCGTTGAAGAAGCCATCGCCATGATGAAAAAATATGATATTGAAAACATTCCTGTTTTTGAAGCCAATGAAAATATAGGCGCTATAAGTGAGAGTGGATTGTTTGATAAAATTTTAAATGATGCAAGCATTAAACAACAGCCCATTGATACAATAATGGAAAAGCCTTATCCAGAAGTGGCATTTGAAACAGCAGTTGAAAGATTAAGTCAATTTATTACGAAAGAAAACGGTGCGGTTCTCAGCAAAGACGAAAGCGGCCTTTATCACATTGTTACTAAATATGATATCATTCAAGGGCTTGCCAAATAAGTAATTATTTAAACATATTTGACAGAACCCTTTACAGCATTTAGTTTCAGCATCCTTAACATACTCAATTAATATTTTTAAAATTCGAAGCATCGTAGATTTACGATGCTTTTTTTCGTATTTGTCCGTTTGAAAATGAGTGTAGTTTACGATGGCGGCGGTAATTACTGAATGCCAAAAAAAGAGCATTATTGCTCTTGTAAGAGGATGTTAAAGTTCGCACCTTTGTGTCAGAAGTTGATTGATAGAGATGATAATATCAATCGTTATCCAAGAATCCTGACAAACCAAAATGTTGAGTCCAATTATCCGAATCGTACCTTGAAAGACTAAACAATCCAATATCAGTCAACTTCTATTTTTTTAAATTGAGTTTATTAAAATAGCGTTTTAAAATCCAATAATACGAAAGACAAAAACAAGATCCAGAGAAAACCAAAACCAATATCCCAAAAGCCGACGATACGAAAGTATTAAGGCGAAAAACCAAGAACATTCCAATATCCAAAAAGCCTATGCCCTAAAAAGCGATGATGGCGAAAGACCAGAAAATACCAATATCCAAAAGCCTATGCTTTAAAAAGCGAATATGGCGAAGAACCGATCTGAAACACAGGATGAAATCATTATGATCAAGAAGGCATTTTACTCATAAGCCCCCTTAGAAAGTAAAATCCAATCCTGAAAAAAACCACCGGTGCTTGGTTGGTTCTACATTCTTGACTTCCACAGTTACCTGATACGTCAGCTATATGTGGAAGTTTTTTTTTACATCTTACCTTAATTCTGCCATGTTGTTAACAAACCCTAACCAGTTATTGGCTCCTCCGAAAAGAATTATTTCGCTTGTGCCATCTCTAACAGAACTCTTATCTTATTTTGGATTAGAAGATAGTGTTGTTGGAATTACAAAATTTTGCACTTATCCTTCAGATTGGCATTCTTCTAAACAGATAGTTGGTGGAACTAAAAATGTAAACATTGCTGTAATTGATAGCCTTAATCCCGATTTAATTATTGCAAATAAAGAAGAAAACACAAAGGAAGAAATAGAGTTGCTAGCAGATAAATATAATGTTTGGCTTACAGATATAATTAATTTGGACGATGCACTTTCAATGATCATTGATTTCGGTTACTTAATTAAAAGGCCAGCGAAAGCTTTATTACTTAAAGAATCGATTCAAAACGCTTTTACTAAAATATCCTACACTCCTACAAAACCTATCAGTGTTGCTTATTTAATTTGGCGCAAGCCCTATATGGTTGCTGGCGGCAATACATTTATTAATAGCTTATTGGAAACATGTAATATAACCAATGTATTTTCTACTCATCAGCGTTATCCTAGTGTAACAATTGAAGAAATAAAAAAAGCAAATCCCGACATTTTACTTTTGTCTTCAGAACCATATCCATTTACCAATAAGCATGCCCTGGAATTAAAAAAAGACCTTCCTAATTGTAAATACATTTTGGCTGATGGATCCTATTTTAGTTGGTATGGCAGCAGATTATTACAAGCACCTGCCTATTTCAACAGGGTTCTAACCCAGCTATAATCAGCCAATCCTTTAAATTTAGTACTGCATCATACTAAATTGATTATCAAGTTTAAATATGGATAGACTTGATAGATTTCCAGTAAATGGCGACAGTTTCTTACATTTGTAAAAAATTAAGAAAAATGAGTAAATACGGATCCGGTGTTCTTCATGGCGCTGCCTTAGAAGCCCTTTATAACGATGCAAAAGACAATCAGTTTGCTTTGCCAGCTGTTAATACCATTGGTACCAATACCATTAATGCTACACTGGAAACTGCTGCAAAAGTAAATTCTCCAGTAATCATACAATTTTCAAATGGTGGGGCTCAGTTTATTGCAGGAAAAGGCATGCCCAATGATCAATTACAAGGTAATATATCAGGCGGTATTTCCGGAGCTTTGCACATTCACAATGTTGCAAAATATTATGGAGTTCCTGTTGTTTTACACACCGATCACGCTGCCAAAAAATGGCTTCCCTGGATTAGTGGTTTGATCACTGCAGGTGAGCAATTTTACAAAGAGAAAGGGCAACCATTGTTTAGTTCTCACATGTTAGATTTATCTGAAGAGCCTATCGAAGAAAATATAGCTACCTCTGTTGAATTTTATAAGCGTATGAGTCCATTGGGAATGAGTATTGAAATTGAATTAGGGGTTACTGGCGGAGAAGAAGACGGAGTAGACAATAGCGATATTGAAAATGATAAATTATATACACAACCTCAGCATGTAGCTTATGCTTATACGGAATTGAGTAAGGTGGGTAAACTGTTTACAATTGCTGCTGCTTTTGGAAATGTACATGGTGTTTATAAACCTGGTAATGTTGAATTAAGACCAGTTATTTTGAAAAACAGTCAGGATTATATTGAGCGTGAATTGAAAACCGCTGCGAAGCCTGTTTACTTTGTATTTCATGGAGGAAGTGGTTCACCACAACATCAGATAAGGGAAGCTATTTCTTATGGTGCTATCAAAATGAATATTGATACCGATTTACAATGGGCCTTCTGGGAAGGTATTTTAGAAAACTATAAGAAATATGAAGGTTACTTACAAGGTCAATTAGGAAATCCAGAAGGCGCTGATAAACCTAATAAGAAACATTATGATCCACGTGTGTGGTTACGCAAGGGTGAAGAAAGCTTTAGCAAAAGGTTAGAAATTGCATTTGAAGATTTGAATTGCATTAATAGAAATGCTTAATTTGTATTGTAAAAAGTAAATTTCAAGCATGTTAAAAGAAGAAGATTTCGATGCCAGGTTGGGTGGCGAAGAAGGCTTGGCCGGTAGTACAAAACCCAGTTGGTTTAAAAGAATAAAAAAAGGTATCCTTACTTCAACAAAAGACAAAAAGGACGCTCCAGAAGGGTTATGGTGTAAATGTCCTTCTTGTAAGTATACTTGTACCATTGCTGAACTTAGAGAAAACAAATTTGTTTGTCCAAAGTGCGAACATCACCATCGCATTGGAAGTGAAGAATATTTTGAAATTCTATTTGACGACAATCATTATTCCGAACTTTTTGAAAATGTAAAAAGTAAGGATTACCTAGATTTTGTTGATTTAAAACCATATAAAAAGAGGTTGGAAGAAACCTATGCCAAAACTGGCTTACATGATTCTATTACAGTTGCTCATGGAAAAGTTGAAAGTTATGATTTGGTAGTAGCCTGTATGGATTTTGATTTTATAGGTGGTAGTTTGGGAAGTGTTATGGGTGAAAAAATATCTAGGGCTTGTGATTATAGCATTCAGCACAAAATACCATTTATGATTATCAATAAAAGTGGTGGTGCCAGAATGATGGAAAGCGCATTTTCATTGATGCAATTGGCTAAAACTTCGGGCAAATTATCGCAATTGAGTGATGCGGGTGTTCCCTACATATCATTGTGTACAGATCCTACTTTTGGAGGTACAACTGCTAGTTTCGCCATGTTGGGAGATATCATTTGTGGTGAACCAGGTGCTTTGATTGGCTTTGCAGGACCTAGGGTAATAAAGGAGACAATGAAAAAAGATTTACCAGAAGGTTTTCAGCGAAGTGAATTTTTATTGGAACATGGATTCTTGGATTTTATCGTCCCACGAAAGGAACTAAAAGCCAAAATAGGCCAACTTTTAGGTTTATTTAAAGCATAATAAAAAAGCAGTTATCAAAAATAACTGCTTTTTTTATTTTAATAATCAGCTACCAAGTACTGATTGGCCTTTTCAGCCTTTTCAATATCCTTAAAAGAAGATAAAATGTCTGCTCCCCCCTTTTGAATACAAATAGTATGTTCATAATGTGCAGCAGGTTGTCCGTCTTGCGTAAGAATGGTCCAGCCATCTTCAGCATGGTAAACATCCTTGGTGCCCATATTGATCATTGGCTCAATGGCAATAACCATCCCTTCCTTCAATTTTGCACCACTTCCTCTTTTACCATAATTAGGCACTTGAGGATCCTCGTGTAAATTTCTTCCTAAACCATGACCTACAAGGTCTCGTACCACGCCATATCCATTTTCCTTTTCGGTAAACTGTTGAATGGCATTTCCGATATCTCCTACCCGTCCGCCATGGACTGCTTTTTCGATGCCTTTGTAAAGCGATTCCTTGGTGATACGAAGCAGTTTTTTTATTTCATCGCTGATATTGCCTACTGCAAAAGTATAAGCGCTATCGCCATGAAAACCATTTTTAAATGCACCTACATCTACCGAAATGATATCTCCATCAATAATTTCTCTTTTATTTGGAAATCCGTGTACTACTGCATCATTTACTGAAATACAGGTAGCAAAAGGAAAATCGTGATAGCCCTTGAAGGAAGGCAATGCTTTATGATCCAAGATAAATTGCTCCGCCAAAGCATCTAATTGCAAAGTGGTCATACCCGGTTTAATGGCTGCAGCAACCATTGCGAGTGTATTGGCAACGATCAAACTGCTCTCTCTAATTAATTCAATTTCTGCCTTTGACTTATAATGTATCATAATGTAATTCCCGAAGGATAATATCTTCTAAAGTATAAAATTTTATCATTAATAACAAACCCCGACACTTGGCCGGGGTTTATTGTAATATTATTGATATTAAAATTAATGTTATAACCAACCAATCAAAAAACAAGGTTTAGATACCTGAAGTAACTTGTCTACCCTGAATTCTTCCACTGCTCATCAAACCATCATATTGACGCATGAGCAATTGAGTTTCGATTTGTTGAAGTGTATCTAAAATTACACCTACCATAATCAATAAAGAAGTACCTCCAAAGAATGTAGAGAAACCTTGTGTCATACCAAATACCAATTGAATGATACCAGGAAGGATACCTACAAAGGCCAATAAAACAGCACCTGGTAAAGTAATACGATCCATGATAGTACCGATATAATCAGCAGTAGGCTGACCTGGTTTAACACCCGGAATAAAACCATTGTTTCTTTTCAATTCATCTGCCATTTGCTTTGGATTAAAGATTAAGGCAGTGTACAAAAAAGTAAAGGCAATAACCGCAATAGAGTACACAATCATATACCCTATGTTTTTATGGTCGGTAAAGTATACCGTCCAGGAAGCCTTTCCTCCCAAAGAAAATAATGTTGGAATAAATAAGATTGCTTGTGCAAAAATGATGGGCATAACACCTGAAGCATTTACTTTCAGGGGAAGAAAATTTCTAGCTCCACCAAATTGTCTGTTACCTACAATTTGCTTAGCATAATTTACAGGCACTTTACGTGTACCTTGAACAAGCATGATTAATCCCATGATAACTGCAATCAGCAATACAATTTCCACTAATAGGATTAATATACCACCTGCTCCTTTTGTAGTACGAGCAATCCATTCTTGAGAGAAGGATTGAGGCAAACGTGCAAGGATACCAATCATGATGATAATAGAAGTACCGTTACCCAATCCTTTATCAGTGATTTTTTCGCCCAGCCACATTACAAATAATGTACCTACCGTAAGAATAACTACAGTTGATAACCAGAATAACTGGGCACCATAACCTGCGATTAATGATTCTGCATTTTGAGGGCTACGTAAATAACCGATATAGGCGGCTGCTTGAAAAGCAGTAACCACTACAGTCAGATAACGAGTCCATTGGTTAATTTTCTTTCTACCACTATCCCCTTCTTTTTGAATTTTTGCAAATTGAGGAACTAATATGGTCATCAATTGCATAAAGATAGATGCAGAAATATAAGGCATGATACCCAATGCAAAAATGGAAGCTTTAGAAAAGGCTCCACCTACGAAGGCATCCAGGAGGCCCAAAATACCACCACTGGTGCTACTTTGTAAATTGGCTAATTTATTAGGATCAATACCGGGCAATACAATGAAAGAACCAAGGCGATAGATGAATAACAATAATAAGGTAAAAGTTATCTTATTCCTAAGCTCCTCAATGCTCCAGATATTTTTTAATGTTTGAATGAATTTCTTCACGGCTTAAAATCGGTTTTAATAATTTATCCTGAACCAAAAAACGCATGTTTAAAATCCTTGTAAGGAATGCGTTGCCAAATATCGTTAATTTATTTTACTATCTCCACCGATCCACCAGCTGCTTCAATAGCGGCTTTGGCTTTTGCGCTGATAGCATTCACCTTAAAGGAGAATTTCCCTTTCAATTCGCCATTACCAAGAATTTTAATATTGTCGGTTTGACTAATCAGGTTATTGATGTATAAATTTTGTGGACTAAATTCGGTGATACCGTATTTTTCAGCCAATTGATCAATTTGTCCAATGTTCAATACTTTGTATTCAACACGGTTGATATTTTTAAATCCACGTTTAGGAATTCTACGTTGAATTGGCATCTGTCCACCTTCGTGGGCTTTCTTACTTTTGTAACCAGCGCGGCTTTGACCACCTTTATTACCTTTTGTAGATGTGCCACCTTTTCCGCTGGCTTCACCACGACCAATTCTTTTCTCTTTGTGAGTTGCGCCTTTTGCAGGCTTGAGGGTATGTAATTTCATTTTTGCTTTTATTTTGAACTTTCGCCCCGAAAGCATTCAGGGCTCGCTTAATAATGTTGTTTTTTATCCTGATACAAAAAAGCAGCTTATAAAAGTTGCTTATTGTTAGATGAATCAGGCTTCTTCCACTTTAATCAGGTGGCTCACTTTTTTAACCATACCTAATATCTGAGGAGTTGCTTCCACTTCAACAGCAGCGTTCATTTTTTTCAAACCCAATGCTACCATTGTACGCTTTTGGCGTTCTGGTCTGTCAATTACGCTTTTGATTTGTGTAACTTTTATTTTTTTCATAACTGAAGTTGTTTGTATTAAAAGAAGAGTGCTTTCTGTTTATTTCAGTGTACTCACTAATAGGTACAAACCTTTTTTATCCGTTAAATACTTTTTTCAAACTAATGTTTCTTGATTTGCTAACAGCGATGGGCTCTCTTAAAGTTGCCAATGCTTTGAAAGTTGCTTTTACCACATTATGAGGATTAGCAGATCCAAGTGACTTGGCCAATACGTCGGTAATACCAGCTGCTTCTAAAACGGCTCTCATACTACCTCCTGCGATTACACCGGTACCATGCGCTGCTGGTTTAATCAGCACTTTAGCAGCACCTTCTTTACTCAATTGCTCATGAGGTATTGTTCCGTGCATTACGGGAACTTTAATCAGATTCTTTTTTGCATCTTCAATGCCTTTTGTAATGGCTTCCTGTACTTCTTTGGCTTTACCAAGACCATGTCCAACTACACCGGCTTCATTGCCTACTACTACCAGGGCAGAAAAACTAAAAGCACGTCCGCCTTTGGTTGTTTTTACCACACGATTAATAGCAACCACCTTATCTTTCAATTCAAGATCGCCTGCTTTTACTTTGTTTAAAATTAGTTTTGACATTTATTTTTCTTATTAGAAATTGATGAATTAAAATTGCAAACCACCTTCTCTTGCTCCTTCAGCCACTGCTTTCACGCGACCATGATAAATATAACCACCACGATCAAAAACAACAGTTGTAATACCCAATTCACTTGCTTTGCGAGCGATTGATGCACCTACCATTTTGCTTTTCTCAATCTTAGGAGCCTTTTGAGCAAGGATTTCCTTTTCTTTTGAAGAAGCTGCGGCCAGTGTTGTACCGGTTGTGTCGTCAATCAATTGAGCATAGATGAAAGCATTGCTTCTAAATACACTTAAACGTGGTTTAGCAGGCAAACCGCTTATCTTTTTACGGATACGGTATTTTATTTTTTGCCTTGCACTTGATTTGTTGTTCATATTCTTTATTTTTTTTCTCCGATTCTGCCGGAGAATAATTTGATAATTTATTCAGTCATCGGTTATTTACCAGCTGACTTACCAGCTTTTCTTCTTAATACCTCACCTGCAAACTTCACACCCTTTCCTTTGTATGGTTCTGGTTTACGTAAGCTGCGGATTTTAGCACATACCTGACCAAGTAATTGTTTATCGATACTTTCCAGTTTGATCATAGGATTTTGTCCTTTTTCCTGGGAAGTTGTAATTTTTAATTCAGCGGGAATTTCAAAAATAATATTGTGAGAATAACCCAATGCCAAATCTAAAATATTACCTTGGTTAGCTGCTTTATAACCCACACCCACTAATTCAAGCGTTTTGGTATATCCTTCAGTAACGCCTTTCACCATATTGCTAATCAATGAGCGGTATAATCCGTGCATTGCTCTATGGCGAATTTGATCAGTTGGTCTTTGAAATTCAACCAAACCATCTTTAATTTCTACTGTAATATCGCGGTCAATGGCTTGTTTCAACTCTCCTTTAGGGCCTTTTACTGTAACAACATTTTCAGCGCTAATGGTAATGGTTACACCATTTGTTATTTCTACCGGTTTCTTTCCAATCCTACTCATAGTCGGTTTTTTATTTTGTTTATAAAGTTGATTTGTGTTCAGCCACGACTAAGGCTTAATTATCAAATCATGTATTTGAATTTCTACGAAACTGTATTAATAAATATTACACAACACTTCTCCCCCTACATTCTGTGCTTTTGCTTCTTTATCAGTCATAACACCTTTAGAAGTAGAGATGATAGCAACACCCAAACCATTTTTCACTCTTTTGAATTCTTCAGGTTTAGCATATGTACGAAGACCGGGACGGCTTACTCTTTCCAAACTTTGGATAACGGGTAATTTAGTAGTGGCATCATACTTCAAAGCGATTTTTATAACGCCTTGTTTGCTGTCATCTTCAAATTTATATTTCAAGATGTATCCCTTATCGTAGAGAATTTCAGTAATGCGTTTTTTCAAATTGCTGGCAGGAATTTCAACGATTCTATGATTTGCCATTTGAGCATTACGTATCCTTGTTAAAAAATCTGCAATAGGATCAGTTACCATGTTATTTTAATTAATTCAGTTTAATAATTTTTTGTCATTCTCATTGTATCGACACCATTTGATGAAGAAACAATAGTGCAGCAATTCTTACCAGCTGGCTTTTTTTACCCCTGGAATCTTACCTTCCAAAGCCATATCGCGGAACATATTCCTAGAGATACCAAAGTGGCGCATGTATCCACGTGGTCTTCCAGTAAGTTGACAACGATTTTTCAGCCTTACAGGAGATGCATTTTTTGGTAATAAGTCCAAAGCTGCATAATCACCGGCTGCTTTTAAAGCGGCCCTTTTTTCAGCATACTTTGCGGCCATTACTTCCCTTTTGTGCTGCCTGGCGATAATTGATTTTTTTGCCATGTTCTATTTTGAATTTAGAATTTCGTTTTTAAATTACTTCTTAACATTTTTGAAAGGCATTCCTAATTCTTTCAATAACTCAAATGCTTCCTCATTATTGGTTGCAGTGGTTACAAAAGTGATATCAAGACCAGTAATTTTATTTACTTTATCAATATCAATTTCAGGGAAAATGATTTGTTCAGTAACGCCCAGTGTATAGTTTCCACGGCCATCAAATGATTTATCATTGATTCCTTTGAAGTCACGCACCCTTGGCAAGGATACAGAAACCAATCTATCCAGGAATTCATACATTTTAGCACCACGCAATGTAACGCGGGTTCCAATTGGCATGTTTTTACGCAACTTAAAGTTGGATATATCCTTTTTTGACAAAGTGGCTACTGCTTTCTGACCAGTGATATTGGTCAACTCATCAACAGCAATGTCGATTAATTTCTTATCATTCACAGCGCCGTTTACACCACGATTCAAACAAATCTTGGTAAGCTTCGGAGCTTGCATTACTGTTTTGTAACTGAATTTTTTCATTAGGGCAGGTACAACTTCTTGTTTGTACTTATCTGCCAGCCTTGAAGTATTTGTTGTTGCCATTATTTAATTACCTCCCCTGATTTTTTTGATACCCTTGTTAATTTACCATTTTCTCTGGTACGCTTAATTTTAGTAGCTGCACCAGCTTTGGCGTCCCAAAGCATAACATTACTGATAGCAATTGGAGCTTCTTGTTTAACGATGCCGCCTTTTGTATTTTGTGAAGTAGGCTTGCTATGTTTGGTAACAATGTTTACGCCTTCTACCAAAACACGTGCTTTCTCGTAAATCACTTCCAGCACTTTGCGTGGCTTCTTCGTATCCTTATCTTCACCGGTGATAACTACTACGTTATCGCCTTTTTTAATGTTAAACTTGGGTTTAAATCTTGTACTCATTGTTTATTAGTTTTTAGCCTCCGGCCGATTAACTCATTTTTTAATGCTTATAATACTTCCGGTGCCAATGAAATAATTTTCATGTAGCCCTTATCCCTCAATTCTCTAGCCACAGGCCCGAAAATACGGGTACCTCTTGGTTCGTCAGCATTGTTCAATAACACAACTGCATTGTCATCAAAACGAATATAAGATCCGTCTTTTCTACGCAATTTGTTGGTGGTACGTACAATAACGGCTTTGCTAACGGTACCTTTTTTAATACCTCCGGCAGGCATTGCATCTTTAACTGTAACAACAATTTTGTCACCAATTTTTGCATAATCCTGCCCGCTGTTTCCTAAAACACGGATGCACAACACCTTTTTGGCTCCGCTGTTATCAGCTACATTTAACCTGCTTTCTTGCTGTATCATCTTATTCTGATTTTAAAGTAACGGATATGTATATCCGAAACAATGTATTAAATACTATTTTACTTTTTCTACCACTTCCACTAGTCTCCAACGCTTGGTTTTACTCAAGGGGCGACTTTCCATGATTCTAACAGTATCACCAATACTACACTCATTCTTTTCATCATGAGCATGGAATTTGGTAGATTTCTTTACGAACTTACCGTACAATGGATGTTTTACTTTTCTTTCTACATTCACCGTAATGGTCTTATCCATTTTGTTACTGAGAACTACCCCCAGTTTTGTCTTACGCAAATTTCTTTCTAACATTTTGCTATTTTTTAAATGGCGTTGATTAAACTGCCAATTGTTTTTTTCTTAATGCGGTTTTCAAACGTGCAATATCTTTTCTTAAAGAACGGATGCTCTGTGGATTTTCCAGGGGAGCAATGGCATGAGCAAAAGTTAATTTTTTCATGCGCAATTCGTCTTCTTTAATTTTTGCCTGCAATGCTTCCACATCCAGTTCTTTCAGGCTTTGCAAAAAATCAATTTTCTTAGACATCGTATAAATTATTAAATTCTAAATGTTGAATGCGTAACAGCTTATGCTGTATAATCGTGGCGTACCACAAATTTTGTAAGGATTGGCAATTTCTGAGCCGCCAGTTCAAAAGCTTCTTTTGCTACTTGCATGCTAACACCATCCGCTTCAAACAAAATCCTTCCGGGTTGTACAATTGCTGCCCAACCTTCAGGGTTACCTTTACCTTTACCCATCCTAACTTCAGCTGGCTTAGCAGTAATAGGCTTGTCTGGGAAAATACGAATCCATACATTCCCTTCTCTTTTCATATGCCTGGTCATTGCCTGACGGGCAGATTCAATTTGCCTGTTGGTTAACCAAACACTATCTAATGCTTTTAAACCAAACGTACCAAAGGCCAAGGTTGCACCACGTTTGGTATCCCCTTTCATTCTGCCTTTCTGCGTTTTTCTGTGCTTTGTTCTTTTTGGTTGTAACATCTTGTTGCTATTTTAGATTTCGGATCAATGAATACAATTCATCTCCCTAATCAGTATTATAATATTTTTCGTTTACCCTTGCAGGTTATAGGAATTAATTTCTTCTTCCTCCACCTCCACTTCCACCACGGTTACCACCACCACCTCTTCTATCGCCACCACCGCCTCTGCGATCATCTCTTCTGTCATCTCTTCTTTCAAAACCACCTTGTCTTTCGCCACCTTCTTTACCACCACCGGCAATCATATTAGGATTCAAATCTCTCTTACCTAATACTTCTCCTTTACAAATCCATACTTTAATACCGATTTTACCATATACTGTTAAAGCAAATACACTGGCGTAATCAATGTCCATACGCAGGGTATGCAATGGAGTACGGCCTTGTTTGATTTCTTCGCTACGTGCAATTTCAGCACCAC
>CALRKF020000076.1:0-16614 GCA_943367825.1 Chitinophaga pinensis | reverse complement strand
AGATTCTCATCAATTTCCAGTAACTGGCTCAGTTGACACCAGCCGGTGTAGGCATCATCTCTCACAACAATCTTAGCCCATCCCTTTTCTACAAAAGTGATTATAGCACATTCGCCAAATAAAAGCTGGCTCAGCATTTCAGCACCATATTCGGGCTTGCTTCTAATAGCTGCAACAGGAATACAACAAATAGCATGACTCATAACAAGATTTTACTAACATTAAATTATGGAATTTAACCTAAGTTTACATCTAATAAAAGAGCGTAAACTATTTAAACCCAAATTTATTTCTTACAAATTTACTTATTTATTCTCTTGAAGCCCGAGCAGTACAAACATATAGACGACAATGAAATATTGCAGCGATTTTATATTGATCGCAATAATGAATGGCTGGGCATTGTTTTACAAAGATATACAATGATGTTATTGGGTGTTTGCATGAAATACCTCAAAAATGAAGAGGAAGCAAGAGATGCCGTACAACAAATTTTTCTTAAATCAATCGATGAAATACAAAAGTATAAAATCACCTATTTCAAAAGTTGGATTTACATGGTGGCCAAAAACTACTGCCTCATGCAATTGCGGGATAAAACCAAGTACAATAACCCAATTGATGAAAGGTTGATGGCTGTATCTGAAGAGAATGAAGGAATTGCCACACACATTGAAAAAGACAGGCAATTGAACAATATGTCCAATGCTTTAGAACAGCTGAATAAAGAGCAACAACAATGTGTAACTTTGTTTTATCTTGAAAAGAAAAGCTATCAGGAAATTGCTGATACTACAGGCTATTCCTTATTGCAGGTAAAGAGTCATATTCAGAATGGCAAAAGAAATCTTAAAATACTAATGGATAAAATGACAAATGAATAATGAGTTAAAAGACATATTAAGCAATAGTAATAAAGACATTGACAATCAAAAGCTGATGGATTATTTAAGTCAGGAAATGTCTAAAGAGGAAAGTCATGATTTAGAAAAGATGATGGCTGATGATGCATTTATTAATGATGCTGTAGAAGGGCTTGCAGCAATAAAGGATAAAAAAAATCTTCCTGCCTATACCGAACAAATCAATCGGCAGTTGCAACAACAATTGAAGAAAAAAAATCGGAAAGAAAAAAGAAAATTAAAGGAACAGCCTTGGGTATATTTTGCCATTGTACTGCTTTTAATACTAATCATTGTATCTTATGTTATCATAAAGAAAAGCGCTTCCGCTCCTGCTATGCCTCATGCCGACACAATGGAAGTGGCTTTATCATTTACCAATAAAACTTAGGAATTGGGAATATGAATGGCAACCAACATACCTTTACCCGGACTTGTATCAAAATCTACAGTTCCCTTAAGATAACCTACCCTGGCCCTTATATTTTTCATACCAATTCCCTGACTTTTTACAAGTTCATTTAAATCCAATCCTTTACCGTTATCTTCAATTGACATGGCAATTCCATCTTGATCCTTGATTATAGAAATTTCCAAATGATTGGCTCCAGAATGCTTAATTACATTATTCACGCATTCCTGAATTACTCGATACAAAATTGTTTCAACATTTTCATTCAATCGCTCCTGTAATCCTTCCACGTACAAATTCACTTTTAAAATTTTACTATCAATTTTATCAATAAAGTCTTTCACAGCATTTCCCAAGCCGGCTTTTAATAATGCATTGGGCATCATATTATGACTGACTTGTCTTACTTCTCTGCAACTTTCATCTACGAGTGCTATAATTTTTTGGTAGGATAATTTGTCTGCCTCATTCATCAATGCTAATTTTTCTTCAAAACCCGAAAGATTCATTTTTGCCGCACTCATTAATTGTCCTACACCATCATGCAAATCAGTAGCAATGCGTTGCCTTTCATTTTCTTCTGCTGCAATGATAGCCTGCGTGGCCAGATCCTGTTGCTTCATTACAACTTCCTGTAGCTTTTGCTGTTGTTTTAATTGATTTCTTTTATAAATAGAAGCAGCAATGATTACTGAAGCTAGGATAATTAATACCAATCCGATAATCCAGTATTGTTTTTTTGTGTTCGCAAATTTCTGTTGCTGTAAAGCTTTTTCGTTTTTGGCTGTTTCATATTTAATCTGCAGTTCGTTTAGTTGTTGAGACGAGTTGGCATTATAAACGGAGTCTTTTATTTTCTGATATGCTTTTAGATAAGTGTTGGCATTTGCATAATCTGCTTCCCTTTCATAAATACCTGCTAATTGACCATAGCAGAACAGTAATTGTTCTTTTAGGTTTTCTGATTTGGCATACTCAAGTGAGCGGTTGTAAAATTCAATAGCTGCGGGTATTTTATGCTGATTTTCGTATACTTCGGCGATATTGGCAAGGGATAAACAAAGTATAAATTTATTACCGAGACTATCCCCAATTCTTTTACTCTCTTCATAGTATATCAAAGCACTATCAAGATGGGAAAGATAAAATTGATAGCCACCCAGGTTAGTATATCCGGTAGCTGCTTCGTTCATTTTATGTTGGCCTATGAAGGCCTGTATTGCCTGATATTGATAATTAAAGGCAGTTCTAAAATCATTGATAGCAGCATAATATAGACTAAGATTTGTATTTGCCAATGCAAGTCCATCGAGAAAATTATTTTTCGATGCAATAGACAGCGCTTCCTGGAGGTTTTTATATTGAAGGGTTTTGTTTTTCAAGAATCCATATACTTGTCCTATATTATTTTTTGCCATCATTATTCCCCGTTGGCTATCTAGGTCTTCCCAAAATTTCAAAGCATCTAAATAATATTGCAATGCTGCAGGGTAATTGGCTTTTACCACTTCAATGGCGCCGAGGTTAATTAGACTTCTTGCCTGACCTGCTTTAAAACCAATTTTCTCAGATTGTTCCAATGCCTTTTCTGAAAACTCTTTTGATAGTTCTGATTGATCTTGTTTATGATTAAAGCAATAGTCAATTAACCGGCTTATAAGAATACTATCGCCGTTGTTGTTGGCGTAATATTGAAAACTATCCACTGCGTCCTTTTGCGAAACAGCATTATTAATCGAGAAAATAAAATAAAGTAAGTAACAAAAAATAAATCGCATAATATTTATTAAAGAATGTAAATATCCTTAATTATACAGCATAATTCAATACCCATTAAAAGGTATTTTTAGCTTCCCCCAATCCTTATATCAAGCATTGAAATGGCGATGCAAATGCTAGCTAATTTCAATAATAAGCCAAAAAAATCCCCGGCTGTATGATTAGCCGGGGAAGATTTTAAAATTTAGAACAAAAACTTTTACAACTTATTGTTTTACAAAAGTCAATGTTTTAGTTTTAGTAGCACTTGATTGACCCATTATTTGATATAGGCCAGATGAGAGTCTACTAACATTCATATCTATTGAATTGTACCCTTTTATCAATGTGACATTTTGTTTCATTACGATTCTACCAGTCATATCTGCAATTAGAATTTGCATCTGCACCTGTTCTGCAGCAGTAACATTAAACTTAAGTTTACCATCATTCGTAACTGGATTAGGGGCAATATTAATGACTTCGAATCCTTTGGTAGCATTTAGCAATGCAAGGATATTACTGTATGTAACAACACCTGTATTGTCAACCAGTTTAAGTCGGTAATAGTTCATACCATTCAATGGATTAACATTTGTGTAGCTAAACGGCAACAACATTCTTTGAGCAGATGCATTGGTACTATATAATTCGCTAAAATTGCGACTATCAGTACTTCTTTCCAATATAATTGTTGCACTTGTTGCATTTACCAATTGAAGTTTCCAATCAAGCAAGTGATTATTTCCTTGTTTACTTGCTCTGAAGTATTCAATTTTCACTGGTATTGGCGAGAAGTTAGTTCCTGTTGAACCACCACCACCGCCGGAGAACGATGAAACAACAAACTGAGCTTGGTTAATATTATCAACACCAGTTTCTACTGCATCTGTATTGACCCATGGAATATTGGTTACAGTTCCAGCTAATAAAGCACTGTGAGGATTAGTAGCCGCTCCTGGATCAAGTTCTGCATTGCTGTAATGAGTAGAAGGGCTCTTCGTTGCTTTTATAAACTGCATGTCGCTATGAGAAACAATAGTTCCACCACCAGCAGTTACGTTAGTAACAAGTGCATTATAATCTGCATCGCTATAGTAGAACCTTACTGAATCGGCAGCACCTGGTTGTTTGAATGGAAGCACGCTCCAATATTTATTAAGCATCCACCAATTATTAGTGGTAACATAAGGAGCTGTTGGTCTTAAATCAACAGAAGCCAATGTAGCGGCATTTCTACCAACCCATACAATCAAGGAGTCAGCGGAAGTAAAAGTACCAGCAGCTGAAGGAGCTGAAATACTTTGAGCAGAACGCTTAACATGGTTTACCATTTCAGTACCAGTAGCATAAGTTCCATTATAATAGAAATTAGGATTGGCACTCCACTTTATCGACATCAATACACTGTCATCAGCCATGGTATTAACAGTACCACTATTGGTGTAATAATAAGTCCAACCGTCAGCACTATTTACTTCATAAGAAGCATAACGCATGCTTGGAGAAGTTGGATTGAAATAATTACCCAAACCGTTATTGGCTAAGCTATAAGGAGCCTGGCTTAGATCGTATATGAAAATATTTCCATTTGGTGTAGCAGTACTATACCCATCAAGTTGTACATAATATGTATTGCCAGGCACCAATTTTACTCTTATTAATGAATTCAATGAGTTAGTGGTAGCATCACCAGGTGCCAAAATTTGAGCAGATTCAATTCTATCATCATTGGCAGCAAGTAATTTAGCACCAGTAAAATTCGGAGCTACCCCACAACCACTAGTCATATTAGGAAATTCCCACAAAGCCAGCTGTGTATCAGCAGAGGTTGAACCAGTTGTAGTATCTGCAAGTATAGCTAAATTTCCAGATGAACCATATCCAGAAGTGGGCACTACTATTTTATACCAGAATGTGCTACCAGCTGCAGTACCCCAACTGTAATTAGACACACCGGAACTACCTCCACCTTGTGTATTTAAAATTGGAGAAGGCTCCCCTGTTTCTACAGTTCTTGAAGTAATTGCAAATGCGTTAACAGCTGCAATACCAAATGCTGCAGTAGGTGCAGTTGTGATATTATCTCCCGTTAATGGAGCTATAATTGTTCTAGTTCCTGTAGGGTTTGAAGGATTACCTGCATAAGAATTACCTCCTATAGTAATAGAAGTTAGGTCAGCATCAATAACATTGCCGGCTACTGAAGGTGCTGCACATTCAATATCATATACCAACCAGAAATAATTAGTAGCTACAGCAGAAGTTGCAATGCTTCCATTGAATTGCATCGTACCACTTGGGAAATTTATATCTGAACCAAATTGTGTGGTTGATGCAAAAGTAGCTGTTGTGGTATAATACAATTTAGCTTTAGTTATATCAGCAACATTACTTGTACCTGTAGTTGTCATTACCAATTGTGTGATATTTCCACAATTGTTTGCAGGCACATCTACTCTAAGCACTTGTACACCTGTAGCTCCACCAGTAGTACTTGCAGTAGAAGGTTGAGTTGTAGGCACTGTAGTAATAATCTTATACCCTTGTGTACCCGTTGTTGGAACAGCACCAGTTGATGCAATATTTACAGAAGTAGGAGAATAAGTGCCTCCATTAAATACAACTGTATTTTTTCCGACATTAGGAGTTCCAACTATATCCTGAGCAATGACAAAATAGGTTATACTATCGCCTGCTGCTACAGCACTTGATAATTTACTGTAATCTAAAGCAAAACTAAAGTTTGGAGCGGTACCTGTAGCTTCTACATATTTCCAACCATTGAAGGAGTTGTTATTGTCAGTTGGATAGTTACCAAATACATCCGCTTCTGCAGCAGCTCCACCTTTACGATAATACAATCTTGGTGCAGTACCAGGTGTAACGTTTACACCGGTAGCATCATTAATAGTAACTGCTAGTGTTGGTGCAGTTGTACATAATGTATTGCTTAAAGCGGTATAAGTAATTACTGGTGCTGCGAAATCGCCCGCTTGCTCATAAGCGCCAATTGTTGGTGTTGTAACACTTCTTACAATGGCATTAATATCTGTAGTTACAGAAGCTAAGTAAGTTGCCGCAGATAATAATGGTGAGCCTGTAGATGGCTGAAGGTTTGTTGCACTATTAAATAATGGATCTACAGCAATTGAATTAGCATCTTGAGCAGTAGCTGTTTTCCAATTCGCTAATGTTGCTTGTGCAGCACCTAAATATCCAACACTACCAGCTGAAAAATAATCATTGTAATTGATATTGGCATATGCAGTATTTGCGACTGCACTATAAATAGCATAACGAGTACCAGTAGTTTGTGTATTTACAAATACATTATTTCTAATATCAAGTGCTGTACCTACAGCGATATTAATTGCGGCAGTATTGGCTGCAATAGTTTGGTTGGTAGCTAGATTTACTGAATTGTAATATATCTGATAGCCTCCGCCAGCATTTACAAAAATTCCATACCCATTATCTGCAGATCCCCATCCTGAAGCATAGCCATAACTAGCAACATCTGATATGGCATTATTGGCAACTAAAGTAGCAGCACTTACACTAGAAGAATTCAAGAATATGCCATTTGAACCGAAACCACTCGTGCTTGTGTTTTTAACATCTGTGATTTTATTGCCAGTTACACTACCCCCAGAAATTACTGAACCTATTAAAATGCCAGAGACTGTTGAACTAGATGATGTAGACAATCCTGTAATTTGGTTATTGGCTACAGTGAAATTCTGCGCATTTTGTACAGCAATACCTCTTAATCCTTTTTCAGCAGTAATACTTGATCCAATAATATTATTACTTATGACCCATCCTAGATCAGGTACAGTAGCACTACCAATAGCGAAAATGCCATTTTGTGCTTTTGAGATTGTATTATTGGTAACCTGATTATTAATATTTGAATGTTCAGCAGCAGAACCTAGTATTGATCCGCTTATAATAACTGTACCTAATGTAGTGGTACCTGCATTACCACGAAGTACACAATTCTTAATTGTATTATTCTTAGCACTATCAGTTAAAGAACTTCCGATCCATACTACAGCAGCAGAAGTGGTTGCATTTGTATTTTCAATTGTCAAATCTTTGCTATTGGTGCCATTATTCGAACCATCAATTATTACATTATCTGCAGCATTTAATTTAATCACTGCACTTGCAACATTGCCTGTAATAGTAGGAGTAGTTGATGCAGCTGGTTTAACAGTTAAAGTAAAGCCAGTACCTCCACATTCCGCCCACTGATTAATCACTACTGTTCCTGGCTCTGTAATATTTGAAATAATACTAAAGGTTGTATTTCCACCCAAGCCTGCATTATTCAATGCAGTAACAGCATTGGTTAAAGTAGCATAATTACCTGCAGTACCAATTGTATAAGTTCCACTTAAAGGACCTGCAACAATTGACCTTGTACCAACAGGTGCCTGTGTAGAAGGTGTCTGAGCCGAGCCAATTGTAACGGAATTACATTCTGCATCTACTAAGTTTGTTGGAGTTGCTCCGCAAGGTACATCGTAGGTTAACCAGAAATAATTTGTACCTGGGGCTAGTGTTAAAGTTCCTGAAACTGTAAATGCCCCACTAGGTGCAACTACAGTTGAACCAAACTGTGTACCAGTAGCAAAACTTGCACTTGATCCAGTATAAAAAATCTTTGCGTTAGCAATATCTGCAACGTTAGTTGTTCCATTGGTACTTAAACCAAAACTAGTAACACTTAAAGGATTCAAAGCGCCAGTTACAACCACTTGAATGCCTATAATTTGCTGATTGGTTGTATTGGTACTTACGGTTGATGTTACAGTCTGGGTTGTATTGCTGGATACATAAGACATATTAGCAGCAGGAGTAAAAGTTCCTTCATCAGCACCAATGTCTGGAGTAGTTGCATTTCTGGTGTCTCCATCATAATCATCTAGGAATCCAGCAATAAATGCACCCCCCGATTCAACCTGCGTACCGATAGTTGGATCAATATGCAAAAACCCTGTTGTGGAGCCAGTTGTATTTAAGAACGTAGGATTCTCAGATATAGCAGCCGCATCTCTTGGTGTAACCCTCGTTTTGTAAGCTGCTAAAGTCAAATCATTAGCAGTACCATCATAATAAATTACATTGGTAGGGCCTGCTGATCCGGCATAAAATAAGTTATTATTTGAAGTAGCCCCATAGGTTGTTAAGGTTGTAGAACTCCTACGGTAAGCCGCTGTAAATGCTGCACCATTAGTAGTTGAAGTATTTATAAAAATATTATTCCTTAAAGTCAACGCAGGAGAAGTAGATGCATTTAAAGCACTTGAACCAAATAATGCCCCAGTACTAGATGCATTTAGATTCACCGTATTATAATAAACATTTGAAGTTGTACTACCCTGAATATTTATTCCATTGAGAGGATTAGCCGCATTTGCACTAGTCGCAGAAAGGTTACCAACTAAATTATTATACAAATTTACCGTTGTACCACTTGAAACGTATATACCACTAACGATAGAGGAAGCACCAGCAGCTGACAGACCATAAATTTTATTCTTGAAAATATTAATCGTTGCCCCAGAAGCAGTATAAATTCCATAAAGTGTTGCTGAACCACTTGAACTATTGGTAAATGAAAAGTCGTAAATATTATTTCCACTCCAGCTTTTAACAGAAGTAGAGGTTGTATTAAAATACAATCCATAAATCCCTGAAGAGGTACTCGTACTAGATCCCGCAATCGACTGGGTATAAATGTTGTTATTCGTAAGTGTTTCCAAAGTAGGTGAAGACAAATCATAAATACCATAGATAGAAGCAGATAATGTACCACCATTTAAAGGAAAACTATTGCCATAAATAGTGTTTCCTGTGGCTGTTAACTGTGTTGTTCCTGCACGAATACAATAAATTGTTCCGCCTTGGTTATTCACTGTATTGGAATAAACAGAATTGTTATTAATAGTTGTAGTAGTTGCAGTACCAGATTGATAGATACCCTGAAATGTACAACTGTTGGCAGAACCAGAGGTTCCCATTACAGTAGCTGTTACGGTATTGCCATTCATTACAGAATTTGCAGCTGTAGAAGCATTTAAAATACCGGTAAATGTTCCAGTGGTTGTAGTAGTATAAGTAGAACCAGTAATAGTATTATTATTGATTGTAACGGTATTGGAAGATGCCGTAGAACCAATGCTATTTTCAATAGCAGTGCAAGCACTGGTTGTAGCAGCAGATTTAACTGTTACAGTATTGTTATTGATGGTTGCATTTGCGCTTGTGCCAGCTTGGGCATATATTCCGCGCAATGTATTAACATGATTTACACCTGAACCATTATTATTGTTAATAGTATTATAGGAGATATTTACTCCCCATACATTATTAGTTCTAATACCAGCAGCGGGGTTAGCTGAAGCAGTACCGCCGCCAAAATTTAAAATATTGTTTCCTGTAGAGGCGCCACTGCCACCAATATCATTTCCAGTATCCCCCAAAGTAAATGGTGTGGCCGCTGCATATCCACTAATTACAATGCCGTAATTTGAATTTTGTATAGTGTTTGCATAAAACTTATTGTTACTATTGCTACCGATTGCATTAGTTGGAGTAATTGCAGTTACAGCTGCAGTTGCTGTAGAATTGATAACCAAAATACCCACTGAACCTTCCACCATTGGAGATGTTCCAGATGCAAAATTTTGCCGATTTAAAGTGATGGTACAATTTTTAATAGTATTGTTTTGAGCACCATCTGTAGCACTGGTTTTAAACAATCCAATCCCATATTCCATAGTAGCCGGATTGGCAGCATTACCATCTGTTAATGTTAACCCGTCGATGGTAATATAATCAGCACCTCTAATACTTAAAATACCATCAGGAGCTGCACTTGTAGGAGTAGCTGTACCAACACCAGCATTTAGTGTGGCTGTACCTCCCGAAGTATTGATTGTTACTGTATTGGTAGCACTTAAAACTGGATTCAACGTGGCACTACCTATAAATAATCCAGTAGGTGCTGTTGTTTCAGTTCCGCCGCCAGTACAGGTTAATGTTACTGGCCCAGACATTGCTGTAACAAGATTCAAATCAGTCAAGGCCAAAGCCAAAGAGGCATAACTGGGCTGTAAATTGGGAGTTGTGTTAGTAGGATTCGTAACAGTTACTGCTATTTGAGCATAACTACCTATAGCAAAAAGCATAACTGATACAATCAACAAGTAAACTTTTTTCATACCTGAAAGTTTTATTATGGGTTTTATTCTAAAAAAATACGTTCATTAAAATGAAAACTTCATCAAAGGCATGAATATTAATCATGTCTTTGACATCATTTTTTGACAAAATAAGAGTTAATGTTGTTTTACTTGAACCTAGTAAACTGTAAAATAAGGAGTTTTAATTAATTCGCCATAAAAAAATTACTCAAGTTTAGATATAATTAAAGTCTATATGAAATCGATAGGATTATGTTATATACCATCCAAAAATATGTGCATCAATCTTATTGGTTAATAAAAGTAGCAAGGCTTGTTTTACCCTCTTTGGTAATCCCATATAAAAGATAATATCCTTTAGACAACGCTTTGACATTCAATAAATAAATAGTAGATCCCCTATTTAACTGGCAGTTTTCTTTAGAAATTTGCCTACCGGATAAATCCGTTATAATCAATGCTATATTTTGTTTTTCAGCTGCCATCAAATTCAAATGTAAGATCCCGTCTCTTACAGGGTTTGAACCAACTTGAAAAATCTTTACCCCAGTTCCGTTGGCCAAAACTGCAACTACATTACTATATGCCAAAATAGAATGCTCATCTGTCATTTTCAATCGATAATAATTCCAGCCAGTTGTGGGCTGAGCATTTAAATAACTAAAAGCTTGTAAACAACGAATGGCAGAAGCCTGTGTTTTAAATTGTGTTGTAAAGTGAATGGCATCTGTACTATGCTCAATTTCCATAGTAGCATATTGTGTATTTACACAATTTACTTTCCATTCTAATAAGTGTCCATCTCCTTGTTTGGACCCTCGCAGGTATTCCAATTTTACCGGTATCACCCCAATATTTCCTGCACAGGTTACATTTTGTGCATAGGGGTTATCGCTAGCGTCCCTGGTTTCCTGCCAAACAATCACTGCCTGATCTCCAGTTAGTCCAGCAAAATTGTAGCGCAATTTATTATTGACAGTACCAGCAATTTCTATTTTTCCACCTGGCCATAAAAGTCCACCTGTATTATTAATTTTTGCAGCAAAAATTTTGGTAGTTACATCATAGAGCATAAAAACCAGGTTTCCATCACTGCAAATCCCCAACTTAGAGGGTGGCTGTTGTTCTGCATTGGCAGAAACAGGAAAAACCTGTTGGGCCGCATCCGATAAAAGCCTGGCTCCTGTACTTGAATTGAATCGCTGGGTATATATTCCGTACTGCGTTTGTGCACCATTGCTGTAGGTGGAAAGTGCCCAAATCTCATTCGTTTCGCCAACAAAACTAAATTGAGTGGTCATTTCATAATAGGTTTGGTCGGTAGCAAAATCTACTCCATTGATACCCCAGGGCATTGTTCCATCTGCGTCTACTCTTTGCAGATAGGAATCAAATCGATTTTGTAGATTTGGATTGCCATAATATCCAATAAAAGTTATATCACCAGAAGATTGCACATCGTAATACCTTGAATTGGAAGTAACCGAATTTGATAATGCACTGCTTGTCCATAAACTGTTGCCAGCAGAATCTAATTGCTTGGCATATAAAGTAGTACTAGTTGGATTACCAACTGTTCCATTGCGTTGTTGAAAAACCATACCCCATTTATCGGCAGTATGTGGCACTAATTGAACCCTTGAAATACTACGTCCACTTATTGGAGGCGCAATCTCTTTTGCACTTGGCCAGGCCAACACCCCACTATTCAATACTTTACAATAATTTATTTTATTAGTAGTACCGTTATTCCATGCAAACATGTAATCGCCCCCACTTAGTTGACAAGGATAGGGAGAAAGTCCGGTACCCAATAAGATACCATCGCCCAACCCTGGATTCGTTTCCCACATTGATTGGCCTTGCCCATTGATCTTATATGCTACTGCCGAAGTGCCAGTTCTTTCATCCTGAAAACAAACTATAAAATTATCTCGGTCATCCACCATTGTATTGAAAACAAAAGTGGCTGAATTAGCTGGATAAGTATTTAGTGTAATTCCATCGGCACCAAATTTCTTTATACCTGCATTATCGATGTATTGAACACACATATTATAGGCACTTGCTCCATTGGGTTTAAAAAAAGCAATATAGGTGCCTCCTTTCGAATCCATATTTGAATGAATATCTCCCGATAGGTAGCTGGATGCTTGCAAATTCAAAGAAGTATTGGAACTCCATTGTGCATTTGAAAACAAAAAGACTAATTGACAAAATAAGAAAGTGGAAATTTGTTTCATGCCCTCTGTATTTTTAAATATTATTTTACTACTCCTATAAAAACAACCAAGTAGTTTTCAATGCTGAAAACCACCAATTATAGCAGGCTATTTAATCAAGGGAGTGCTCTAAAATAAGACGATTTGACCGACTGTCAAAAAAAAGTGGAGACTTCACTAAGAAAAAGCCTCCACTTTCAATAAAAAATACTGTTTATATCAAATACTCACCTGATTAATGATAAAATTAAATGTCCAACCTATTTTTTTCTAAAAAACAATCTAACTGGTACTCCTTTAAAATTAAAATTCATCCTCAGTTGATTTTCCAAATAATGTTGGTAGGCAGGTTTCACATCATCGGGATGATTACAGAAAAATGCAAAAGTGGGAGTATGCACCGGTAATTGTGTTACATATTTTATCTTAATGGCGTTGCCTCTTACCACAGGTGGATGATAGGATTCAATGGCCTTCAACATCACTTCGTTCAATTGAGAAGTGGTTACTTTACGGGTGCGATTTTCATATACTTCTAAAGCAGCTTCCACCGCTTTAAAAATTCTTTGTTTTTCTGTAACAGAGATAAATAAAATGGGCACATCGCTGAAAGGCGCTAATTTTTCTTTCAATTGCTTTTCATAATCACGGATAGTATTGGTTTGCTTATCTTCAATCAAATCCCATTTGTTAACCAATACAACTAAACCCTTACCTTTTTTTGCAGCCAATGAAAAAATAGCCAAGTCCTGTGCTGTAATCCCTTTTCCAGCATCCAATAACAACAAACAAATATCTGCTTCGTCCATCGCTTTAATTGCTCGTATAACAGAATAAAACTCGAGGTCCTCATTCACTTTAGCCTTACGCCGAATGCCAGCAGTGTCTATCAGAATAAATTCTTTATTGTACAAATTGTAATGCGTATGAATGGTATCTCTGGTTGTGCCGGCAATATCACTCACAATGGTTCTTTCTTGTCCAATTAAGGCATTCAATAATGAGGACTTACCTACATTCGGCTGTCCAATAATGGCAAACTTAGGCAAGCCTTCTTCTCCTGACTTATCATCTGAATCATCGTCCTGCATCAAACCTGTTACGGCATCTAATATCTCTCCTGTACCACTACCACTGATAGATGAAATGAAAAATATATTTTCAAATCCCATACTATAAAATTCACTCGCTTCCATCAATCTTTCGTGATTGTCTACCTTATTCACCACTAAAAAAACAGGCTTATCACTTCTTCTTAACACATCAGCCATTAAATTATCCAATTCTGTTACACCAGTGGCTGCATCAACCATAAAAATAATGGCATTGGCTTCTTCTACTGCAATATGTACTTGCTTGCGAATTTCTCTTTCAAATACATCATCACTGCCGGCAACAAAACCGCCAGTATCAATCACGTTGAATGATTTACCTGCCCACTCTGCAACCCCATATTGACGGTCGCGCGTAACGCCACTTACATCATCTACAATGGCCTTGCGTTGCTCCAGCAAACGATTAAAAAAAGTGCTTTTGCCTACATTGGGCCTTCCTGTTATTGCTACTGTAAAACTCATATATTATGATTTACTATGTTATTTTTTGTTAGTACCGAGTTGTCATTTGAATGAAAACAAAATACTGTACTAATTTATATTAATATCCATATTCCTTCAGCTGCATCTCATTATCGCGCCACTTGGGTCGCACTTTTACAAATAATTCTAAAAATACTTTTGACCCCAAAAATGCTTCTATATCTTTTCTTGCTTCAGTGCCAATTTTTTTAATCATCTTTCCACCCTCTCCTAAAATAATACCTTTTTGGGTATCTCTTTGTACAATAATATCAGCACCAATTTTAATCAAAGTTGTTTTCTCCTTAAACTCCTGCACCAATACGGTGGTATGGTAGGGAATTTCATCACCAAAAAACTGAAATATTTTCTCACGAATCATTTCTCCTACAAAAAACTTGGTGGGCAAATCACTGAGGTCATCCCCGTCGTAAAAGGGAGCTCCTTCTGGCAGCATGGCAACAATTTTTTCTAATAGATAATCGATGCCTTTATTCTTTAAGGCCGACAGCACTACTAATTTTTTACAATAAGGTTGCTTGCGGAAAAATTCTGTTGCTTTTTGATGCTGTTCTTCGTTGGCCTTATCTGCTTTGTTCAATACTACAATCGCGGGTACTTTTAAATGCATGGCGGTAAATAAACGATTGCTTTCTTCAAAATCTTCATTCATATCCAGCATTAATAATGCAATGTCTGCATCTTCCAAACTGCCTTTAACAGCTTGCATCATTTTTTCATGCAACTTATATTTAGGCTCAATGATACCTGGAGTATCGGAAAAAATAATCTGATAGTCTTTACCGGAAAGAATGGCTTTAATGCGATGGCGGGTAGTTTGCACTTTAGGGGAAACGATTGCCATTTTTTCGCCCATCAAAGCATTGAGTAGGGTACTCTTGCCAGCATTGGGCTTGCCAAAAATATTTACAAATCCTGATTTCATCTTAATAGCCTTTTTAATATATAAATAGATCAGGCTACTAGAATTGAGGAGGTAATCAGCATTCTGTTGCTTGATCTTAACTTGCAACGAATAAAAAAAGGCTCTGTTAAGGAGCCCCTTAGTTGCGAAGGGAAGGATCGAACTTCCGACCTTCGGGTTATGAGCCCGACGAGCTACCGCTGCTCTACTTCGCGGTGCAAAGGTAAAGGTTTGCAGCTTTGCTGCCAAATAATATAAATTTGTTGTTCAATATTTTTTATGCAAGTCAAATCATTACTGCTTATTTTATTAGTCACTCCCTGTTTTTTCATTGCTTGTAAACAAAAAACAAAACAACAGGAGGACGATATCTATAGCCGTCATTTACAAAGGCATGTAAAACTGAGCATTTTTAACACCCCAATTCCAGATGACAAAACGCAATTAAATCTGCTACTGCTCAATGATGGCCAGGACTGCCAAGCATTTCACATTCGTGCAACCATGGATAGCCTTTATAAATTAGGGCTAATACAACCATTAATAGTAGTAGCCGTACACGCTGGTGATCGCATGAAAGAATATGGAGTTGCAGGTTTTCCAGATTACAAAAACAATGGCGATAAAGCAGATAAATATGCTGCGTTTATTGATGATGAACTTTACGCATTCACTAAAAAAAAGGCAGCTGTAAGAAAATTTAAGTCAGTAGTATTGGCAGGTTGCTCACTGGGAGGGCTATCCGCATTTGATATTGCCTGGAACCATGCTGACAAAATAGATAAAGTGGGTGTATTCTCAGGTTCATTCTGGTGGCGTGACAAGGATGCACTTGCAGCAGATTATTCAGATGCTAATAATCGCATTATGCTTTCTACCATTAAAAGCAGCAGAAAAAAACCTCATCTTCAATATTGGTTTTACGCTGGTGACAAAGAAGAGGAAGGCGACCGCGACAAGGATGGAACAATAGATGTTGTAGATGATACCAAAGACCTTATGGAAATTATTAAAAATAAAAATGTTTGCAGTGCAGATGATATTAAATTTACAGAATCCCCCTTGGGCAAACATGATTACAATAGTTGGAGTCAAGCATTACCTGGTTTTCTAATTTGGGCATTTGGCAAATAAAAAGGCGAAAGAGCAGTTTATGCCCTTCCGCCAAAATATCATTTACCCACTAGCTTTTTTTTTCAATGGAACTGGAGCCTCCAGTATGACTTTCTTTTATTACAGCTTCTCCTTTATAAAAAATATCGCTTGCCCCACTGGCATTTGCACTTAATTCTTTATTGACAGTAATATTAATATCGGATGCGCCAGATGCGTTGGCAGTACAAATATCCGATACTAAATCATATCCTTTGACATCACTGGCACCACTACTAACAATAGAAACGATGCTGGCCTTCCCTGCTATTTTTACATCACTGGCACCGCTGAGTTCAATTCGAAGATTACTTAGATTCACAGCACCTTTGAAATCACTGGCGCCAGAAAGTTCAAGTAAGAAATTGCTGCCTTTTATTATTCCAGACACTTGTATATCAGCAGCTCCCGATGCCTGTAATTTCTCTAATGTTTTAAACGACACATAG
>CALRKF020000075.1:0-16620 GCA_943367825.1 Chitinophaga pinensis | reverse complement strand
TAATAAAGTATCACCAATGCTATTTCTTAAAACAAGTGAATTGGTGGCAGAAGTTGTTCCAGCTCCAATTACATCCAGCCTGCCAAGCGGCACACCAGGTCCGCTAAATCCTCCAATGCCGACATTGCCATTTTGACTAAAATAATGCCTTGGTGTAACGGTTGTTCCTCCATCGGGAGTGGTATACCACCTTAAATCAGCACCAGCACCGGTTGTGGCCATTTGCCATTCATTACCTCCCTCATACCCAAATCGTATTAAGCCAGTACTGGATTGTACAAATAAGTCGCCCCCATTGATATGCAAAAGGTGATTGGGGTTTGTTGTGCCGATACCCACTTGACCAGCTGGGTTAATAGTCATTTTGGGATTTGCCTGTATGGTAAAATGTAATTTACCAATAGTATTTCCTGAACCAGTACCAAAGTCTACATCTTCAGGAGCACCTGAATAAGAACCCCAGTAGCCTCTGTAAACATCGGCTTCAAAAATGCCCATATACATGGGGGCAGCGCCATTAAATTGACCTACATAATTGGAGGTAGTTTTTACATCCAACCTTGCAGCTGGAAGATTGGTGCCAATGCCTACATTTTGGGCATAAATAAACATACATACAAAAGCAGAAAAGAAAGTAATAATAATTTTTTTCATTACATAGAAGTTAAATGGTTAAAATCGATTAATTGGAAGCCTTATTGATAAAAGCTGGCTTTACATGAGGAAGGTATCTGCGTAGGATGCAACTGAATCGTAAAAGTATAAACAAAATAGGGCAAATGCAATACCACAAATAGGGTAAAAAAAATAAGAAATGCCATAGTAATATAAGGCATTTCTTATTAATATAATAATAATTTTAAGCTTTTTTCACTTCCTTGGCCCAGGCATCTTTTAGCGTGGCGGTTCTATTGAAAATTAAATGGGAAGGGCTACCATCTGTATCCAGACAAAAATAGCCTTTGCGGATAAATTGAAACCTATCTGCTAATTGTGCATTTTGAAGAGACGGTTCAATATAAGCCTTCGGAATGATTTGTAAAGAATTGGGGTTGATATTATCCTTGAAATCGCCCTCTTCATTGTTGGGGTTTTCGGCGCGGAATAATCGGTCATAAAGCCTTACTTCGGCTGTAAGTGCATGTGCGGCACTAACCCAATGAATAGTGCCCTTTACAGTAATGCCGCTAGTATCATTGCCACTCTTACTATTGGGAAAATAGGTGCAATGTATTTCGGTTATTTTACCTGCCTCATTTTTTACAAAGCGATCGCATTGTACAATGTATGCACTTTTCAATCTTACCATCGCACCTGGCGCAAGCCTGAACCATTTTTTTGCAGCTTCTTCCATGAAATCCTCTTGTTCAATCCAAAGTTCCTTGCTGAAGGGAAGTGTTCTGGTTCCCATAGATTCATCGGGCCCATTTTCGCTGGTTAGTTCTTCTGTTGTATTATCAGGATAATTGCTGATGATCAGTTTTAAAGGATCCAATACAGCCATTACCCGTACTGCTTTTTTATTGAGTTCTTCTCTCAAACAAAATTCCAATAAACTCAAATCAATAAAATTTTCACGTTTCGCCACACCAATTTTGTCGCAGAATAAACGGATGCTTTCAGGTGTATACCCTTTTCTACGAAAGCCACTAAGGGTAGGCATACGAGGGTCATCCCAGCCCGATACATACCCGTCATTTACCAATTGGAGTAATTTTCGTTTACTCATTACCGTATAGGTCATGTTCAGGCGGGCAAATTCATATTGATGACTGGGGAAAATGCCCAGTTTTTCAATGCACCAGTCGTATAATTCGCGGTGCGGAATAAATTCAAGGGTGCATATAGAATGGGTGATATTTTCAATGCTGTCACTTTGTCCATGTGCGAAATCATACATTGGGTAGATGCACCAAGTATCTCCGGTACGATGGTGATGTGCGTGCTTTATTCGATAAAGGATGGGGTCTCGCATGAGCATATTGGTATGAGTCATGTCAATTTTCGCTCTTAGTACTTTCGCTCCATCCTTATATTGGCCAGCCTTCATGGCTTCAAATAACTGAAGGTTTTCATCTATAGACCTATCTCGAAATGGACTAGGTTTACCTGCTTCAGTAGGACTGCCTTTCAAATGGGCTATTTCTTCAGCTGTTAGGTCATCCACATAGGCGAACCCTTTTTTAATCAACTCAATGGCATAACCATAGAGTGCATCAAAATAATCACTGGCATAAAATTCATTGGCCCAATTAAATCCCAGCCAACGAATATCTTCTTTAATACTATCTACATACTCGGTATCCTCGGTTACAGGGTTGGTATCGTCAAAGCGAAGGTTGGTCTTGCCACCATATTTTAGGCCAAGTCCAAAGTTGAGGCAGATGCTTTTTGCATGCCCAATATGTAAGTAGCCATTAGGTTCAGGTGGAAATCGTGTTAAAATGGATTGGTATTTCCCATCTTTTAGGTCCTGTTCAATGATTTCTTCAATAAAATTTAAACTCTTTTCTTCACTCATTTGTATGGTATTGAGCTGCAAATTTACAGAAGATATCGTTAGTCAGAATTTTTCATCTTTTCCAATAACAATAAGATTTTATCCAATTTCTCTGTTTCCATCTTATTCAATTGAATTTGCAAAGCCTCTATTTCCTTTTTTGCTTCCAGATTGGTCATGTAATCTGCTTCAGCATGGAGCCGGTCTCTTTCACTTTGCCGGTTTTGGCTCATCATTATAATCGGGGCTGCATAAGCTGCTTGTGTCGAAAAAATCAGGTTGAGTAAAATAAATGGGTAGCTATCCCAGTGATTTACAAAGCCAATTACATTTAAGGTCATCCAAATAATAACAATCAGGGTTTGGATGATGATAAATTTCCAGGAACCCATACCAGCAGCTACACTATCAGCTATTTTGTCGCCATATTGCATGCTTTCCTTATGTTGTCGATGCCAACTTAGACTTTTCATATAATTTCTTTTTGGGTAAGTTAGCTGCTTCATTTCATATTCCAATTTTTGATTTGTTTGCCTTTTGCTGTTTACAAGTACAACCTTATCTTTGCAGCCTAAAAATTAAATTCATGCCGTATTTATTTACATCGGAGTCTGTGAGTGAAGGACATCCAGACAAAGTAGCTGATCAAATCAGCGATGCATTGATCGATAACTTTTTGGCCTTTGACCCCAATAGTAAAGTAGCCTGCGAAACCTTGGTTACTACTGGTCAGGTGATATTGGCTGGTGAGGTGAAAAGTAAAGCCTACCTGGATGTTCAGGAAATTGCTAGAGGTGTAATCCGTAAAATAGGATATACCGTAAGTGATTATATGTTTGAAGCCAATTCATGTGGTATTCTTTCTGCTATCCATGAACAATCTTCCGATATTAATCAAGGGGTGGAAAGAAAGAAAAAAGAAGAACAAGGTGCTGGTGACCAGGGTATGATGTTTGGCTATGCTACCAATGAAACCGATAATTATATGCCGCTGGCACTCGACCTGGCGCATTATATTTTATTGGAAATGGCTGTCATCAGAAGAGAAAAGAAAGTAATGAAATATTTAAGGCCTGAGGCAAAAAGCCAGGTTACATTGGAATATGATGACAATAATGTACCCGTTCGTATTGAAGCGATTGTGGTATCTACACAACACGATGATTTTGACAATGATGAAAAGATGTTGGCCAAAATTAAAAAAGACGTTATCAATATTGTCATTCCAAGGGTAAAGGCTAAATATGCTAAATACAACCACTTGTTCAACAATAAAATCAAGTACCACGTTAATCCAACCGGTAAATTTGTAATTGGTGGTCCGCATGGCGATACTGGCCTAACAGGTCGTAAAATTATTGTGGATACTTATGGTGGAAAGGGTGCACACGGTGGTGGTGCTTTTAGTGGAAAAGATCCTAGTAAAGTAGACCGTAGTGCTGCTTATGCTACTCGTCATATTGCTAAAAATTTAGTAGCTGCAGGTCTTTGTGACGAAGTATTGGTACAGGTATCTTATGCTATTGGAGTAGCACAGCCTACCTCAATAAATGTAGTAACTTATGGTACTGCTAAAGTGAAACTTACCGATGGACAAATTGCCGACAAAATCATGAAAATGGGCTGTTTTGATATGCGCCCTTATTTCATTGAACAAAGACTTAAGCTGCGCAACCCTATTTATAGCGAAACAGCCGCTTATGGTCATATGGGTCGTAAAAATGAAGTGGTAGAAAAAACATTTACATCACCCGATGGTAAGTCTATCAAGAAAAAAGTAGAATTATTTACCTGGGAAAAATTAGATGCTGTGAAAGAGGTGAAAAAGGTATTCGGATTAAAATAATAAGCTTTCTTTATAAGTGAAAACCATAAGCAATTGCTTATGGTTTTTTTATTGCGTCAATTAAGATTAATTTTGAACAGTGAGAAATTTTAAACATCAACATCAAAGACCCAAGAAATCCAGCCTAATTGTAGGCAGGAAGGCAATTATTGAAGCCCTGCAATCTGGCAAGCAATTGGAAAGAATTTATATGCAAACTGCTGTGCATGGCGAAACCATCGATACCATTAAGTTATTAGCGGAAAAACACTTGGTTCCCATCAATAAAGTGCCTGTTGAAAAACTGAATAATTTCAATGTTAGCAATCATGAAGGATGTATAGCGTTGATTTCAAAAATTCAGTACCAGGATTTACAAGATGTTATTTCATTTGTGGTAGAAAAGGGCGAAACGCCTTTGTTCTTAATATTGGATGGCATTACTGATATTCGAAATATCGGAGGAATTGCACGCAGTGCATTTTGTTTTGGTGTACATGCCATCATTATTCCCGATAAAGGGGTAGGGGCATTGAATGAAGATGCCATTACTACTTCTGCGGGTGCCTTGGAACAATTGGCTATCTGCCGGGTCAATAGTTTGATGAAAGCAGTAGATGAATTGCATTTGAATGGTATTAAGGTTTTTGCAAGTGAAATGACTGCAACAAAATCAATTGATCAAATTGATTTCAAAGAACCTGCTGCCATTGTAATGGGCAGTGAAGACAAAGGCATTTATCCGGCCTTAATGAAAATATGTGATGCACAGTTTAAAATTCCTATGCAGGGAAATTTTGAAAGTTTAAATGTGTCAGTAGCAACGGGTGTTATTTTATACGAAGCCATGAAGCAAAGATCCTGAGGGAATAGTAAAAAGTACTGATAAGAAAAAGAAGCAGCCCAGAAATGGGCCGCCGATAATCATCACTACTCAATTATTAAATGTGGACCGAAGCATTACTGCGCATTTTACTGTTGCTTTAATATAGTATTCCTATAAAGTAAGGGGAAGTAAGAATACCCATGATCCATATAATATCAGGCCACCTAATAAAATGCTTGCTCCAATAATGATACCAGTACCAGCTGCTTGACTTGACCTTGTTTTCTGTTTATCTTTTTGCAGTATTTCCATTTTTAATACTTTTTCCAATGGCAAAAAGTATTGACTAGTATTACTTATTGTGTCAGCAGCAACATAAAGATGCACTTCATTTAAAACTTTTATTTCATCTTCATCTGCACCCGCCATTGCATAAATCATTTTTCCTTTTCTTCCTTTTGTTAAATGTAATTTATGGTCATCCGACAGCTCTTCTAAATTGCATTGAAGCGTTTTTTCGTCTACACTAGTGGTTATATTCTTCATAGCATAGGCCTGTGCATTACTCCTAAGAATAAAATATTTATTCATTTGTTTTAATTCCTCAATGTTTGATTTTTTCACTTGCTTTGTAGTTACCGCTTTATAGTAATGATTGCAGGATGCAAAAAAAACTAAGAGTAAAATAAGTGGGATTATTCTTTTCATTACTGATTGTTTTATTGGAAATGAAGTTGGTTGTTGTAGTGGTTACCGAAAAAATGTCAATGTGCTTTCATCATAATCACCACCGGTATAGTTTGTTTTATTGTAGAGTTTAAAATCTTTATCGGTGAGTGTTTGAATGTCGAACACCTGTGTAGAATCATCAATCCACATTTTTACATCACTGATAATACTGTAGGATACCGTGTCGTATGTGCCTGTGATATAGGAATAAACTTTTCCGTCGCTTCTAAAATCAGCATAGTCAAGTGCAGTTCCGGTTATCGTTATTAGGTGCGGTATTCCTGAATAGAAATAATTGAAAGCACTTGATTTATAAGACCATTTACCCATAACTTTTTCTAGGGTTGATTTTGGTGCTGGAGTGCTTTCTTTTTTGCAAGACATCATAAAGATTATGCAAGCGACTAAAACTGCGACTAAAATTTTTGCATTTAATGATTTCATATTGATTTATTTAGTGGTTAATGAAAATTTGATTCCAAGATTTAAAGGCGTAATTCCATTTGTGATTAAATATTGTTTTGATTAAAATTTTATACCTCCTGAAAGCGATATACAGTTTACAAAGGAGCCAATATGGGTACTTTTAGAGACTGAAACAAAGCCTGGGTCAAAGTAATTGGTGATTTTTACTTCAGCTGTTTTTGCTGGAAGACTGATATTGATGTCATTTCTTAAACCTAGGGTCCAACTTTTACGGTTAACAAAATTCCAATAACTGGTAATAAATACACCCGGCAATAAATAATTCTTATTAGAAGTTTTTGTATCCCAACCGCCTTCTTGTTTGATATTGAAAAAACTAAGTGATGGACCAAGCCCGATGGCAGCCCTTTGCTTTTTGGTGGTCCACATATAGGCAGCATAAGCGGTAGAACTTTTATAGGATATCTGTAAATAATTATTATTGTCATTGTAGGATTGGGCACCTTTGACCCACGATTGTAGCATTTTTCCGTACCCAAATTCAATGCTGTTATTGGGTTTTAAATTATAACCATACCTGACTTTATGATTACTGCTGGTATTTCCTTTTACTGGATATTGGGTGACACTATTGATAGGCAACAAAAAGAAAAAGAAAAAACTACTTTCTATTCTGGCTCCCAATCCATTAGCCTTCATATTATCCTGCAGGCGATTATTGATGCCTGTCTGACTCATGCCAGCATCAAAACTTAGGTAGTTTTTCTTTTGTCCGTAGGTTATGGATGAAGCCATTATTGCGGTAAGCAATAAACTAATAATTTTTTTCATGATTGATAAATTTTAATTGATGAGTGAATGACAAGCCAAAACTAGCCTGCCCAAAAGCCGTTTCATAATTGATAAATACGGCAGTAAATTGATTTTTGGCAAGGATTGCTGTTTTGGTAGAAAATGAGCCTAGGGCTTATATAGTTTTGCAAAAAATACTAATATCACTATCTTAACAGTAGAAATTGCCAGAATAACTTACCCGAATTGCAGGATTTACTAAAAAAATCTAGATATGGAATCTGCAGATGTACAACAGCATTTCTTTCAGTATATAAAGGATAACCTGCCTGTTCATTTATCACTGGTAGAAGAAATCGCTTCCTTGCTGAATATTAGTAATGATAGTGCTTATCGGCGTATACGAGGTGAGAAAGCCATCAGTTTTGAAGAATTACAAATACTCAGTAGTCATTACAAAATTTCTTTAGATCAGTTTTTACATCTTCAAACAGATGCCATTCTTTTTAATGGAAGGGTTAATATGGCTTCCGACACCCTATTTGAGGATTACCTGAATAATGTGTTACATCAGTTTCAAACAGTTAATGGCTTTCAGAAAAAGCATATGTATGTATTGATGAAGGATATACCACCATTTGTACATTTTCAGATTCCAGAACTAGCCTTGTTTAAATTTTATTTTTGGATGAAATCCATCTTGCATGATGAACGATTTAAAAAACTCAAATTTTCTTTTGAGGATAAATTACTACAGGAGTTTTTGCCCCTGAGTAAAATAGTAATTGAGTCATACAATACCATTCCGGTTACAGAAATCTGGAATATTGAAAGTATTAATAGTTCTATCCGGCAAATTGATTTTTACCGCCAATCTGGGATGTATGAAAATGTAAATGACATCAAACAATTATATGAAAAATTGGAAGATCTTATCAATCATATTGAAAGGCAGGCAGAACATGGAGTAAAGTTTTTAATTGGTTCTGAATCAAATCCACGGTCGGCACCTTATAATATGTTTGTAAACGAACTGATATTGGGCGACAATACTTATTTAGCCGAAATGGATCAAATGCGGGTGACTTTTCTTAATCACAGTGTTTTGTATTTTGTTAGTACTACTGATGAGGCATTTAATAAATCGATGTTCAATAGCTTAGATAACCTTATCAAAAAATCTACCCAAATAAGTAGCATCGGAGAAAAAGAAAGGGTTCGTTTTTTTAACCGATTGCGCGATAAGATACATTATATGCAATCTTCATTGACTTAACTTTGACAGACAATGAACCATGCCCGTAAAATAAAACTTATCGAATGCCCACGTGATGCCATGCAAGGCTGGAAGCAATGGATACCTACGCAAATAAAAATCGACTATATCAATGCTTTATTACAAGTAGGATTTGATACCATTGATTTTGGAAGTTTTGTGAATCCTAAAGCCATTCCTCAAATGGCGGATACCAAAGAAGTAATTAGTCAATTAAAAAAAGAGGGTCCTACTAAATTATTGGCCATTATTGCCAATGAAAGGGGGGCAACAGATGCAGTTGTTTATGATGCCATTGATTACCTGGGTTTTCCCTTTTCTATATCTGAAACCTTTCAACAAAGAAATACTAATTCATCTATATTGGAATCCCTCCAGCGAGTTGAAACTATTCAAAAAATTTGTTTACAGTATCGGAAGCAATTAGTGGTATATATCTCCATGGGTTTTGGCAATCCTTATGGCGATCCTTATGATGTGTCATTAGTATATGATTGGATACGGCAACTAACGGATATGGGTATTAGTATAATTTCATTGGCCGATACTGTTGGATTGGCAACTGCCGAACAAGTGCACCTGATTTGTAATGACTTGATTACAGCTTTACCTGAAATTGAAATAGGGGTACATCTTCATTCTAGTGCCCATAATTGGGAAACCAAATTAAAAGCAGCGCTTGAGGCAGGCTGTACAAGGTTTGATGGGGCTTTAGGTGGAATTGGAGGTTGCCCCATGGCCAACGATGAATTGGTGGGTAATATGGATTCTTCAAAAATGATTCCTTTTTTTCAGCATAAAGGGTATTTGTCTTCCTTGAATGCAGTTGCTTTGGAAGAATGCAACAGAATGGCTGCTACTATATTTGTCTAATTCCTTTTTTACACAGTAATTTGCTGCATGGATTTTCATCTCGAGTGTATACCTGCACCAATAGCACATAAAATTCATCACCGGCATTCGCTGATGTTGATGGGCAGTTGCTTTACAGAAAATATCGGCAATAAATTGCTGGCTCATCAATTCAAGGTTTTACAAAATCCCAATGGAATATTATTCAATCCAGTAAGTGTAAAGTTGGCTATCAATTCCTATATTAAGAAGGAAACCATTAGTGAAAAGGATATTTTCAGATTAAATGAAGCCTGGCATAGTTGGAATCACCATAGCAGGTTTTCTTCTATTACTCCTGATGAATCCATCATAAAAATCAATCAAGCTATTTCAGCAGCCAATGACTATTTACGCACTGCCGATTTTTTAGTCATTACACTTGGCTCGGCCTGGGTGTATGAGCTAACAGAAAAAGCACCAGGGTATACAAAAGGGAAGGTGGCAGCCAATAATCATAAAGCACCAGCCGATTGGTTTAATCGTAGATTATTGGACTATTCCGAAACAATTGTTTTGCTACAGGAACTTGTGCAATCATTACAAGATTTTAATCCAGGCTTACAGATTATTTTTACAATTAGCCCGGTTCGACATTTGCGGGAGGGCTTTGTAGAAAATAATCGAAGTAAAGCATTATTAATAAGTGCCGTTCACCAAATGGGAGCGCTGTACGATCAATGTCATTATTTTCCTGCTTATGAATTGGTCATTGACGACTTACGTGACTATCGTTTTTATGCAGAAGATATGGTGCATCCAAATTATGCAGCCACTAATTATGTTTGGGATAAATTTGTAATGGCCTGTATGGATGAAAATACCCGACTCCTCATGAAAGAAATAAATGAAATCAATGCCGCTATGCGTCATCGGCCCTTTCATGAGCAATCTGCTGCACACCAAGCATTCAAATCAAAATATTTAAATATTTGTATGGCCATGCAGCAAAAGCATTCTTTCCTGCATCTTGATGAACAGATCAACTATTTTAGTTCATGAAAAACTGGGTATTATTTTTTCTGCTTTTACTATCAGTTTCGGGAATTGCTCAAAACACCAAGGGGAAATCGAATCCCTTCTCTGGAAAACAATATTATTCATTCAATACACTCGGTTGGGTAGAACCTCATTTTGCGATAGGAATGGGTATTGGAAACCGTTTTACTGAAAGAACTGAGTATTTTACTGAGTTATCTTATGTTGGAAAAACACCCTTTTTTAAATTGGATGGATTTCAGTCATTACATGGTTTTCGTTTCCTGGCTCAATATCGATATCATTTATTACAAAGATGGAAGCCGATTTTAGATCTGGGGCTATTAACTGCTGAAGCCAAAGCCAAACACAGTCCTTTTGTTGGACTTGAATTCAGGTGGAAATATTACCGATTTACGTCCACCAACTATTTTATCAACAGCACTACTCATGATACCCTAAGTAAATATCCTTATGTGGCCGATGCAAATTCAGTGGGGGGTGCCTTGGTATTTGGCTATACTTTTAAATTGAGTAAGAATAACAAATGGCAATTAGAATTAACAGCAGGAATTGGTGCTAAACAAAAATTTGTACAATTTAAAAATCTTCCTCCTGGTTACGAATTGAAGATTGGTAGAAAACCAGATGTATTGGGACCTCCCTATATTGAGGAGGCAGTGGGAATGCCATACATACCTGCTACTGCAAGACTCAGGTATCTCTTGCATTAATGAATACGGTCGCCACGGATGGCCATATCATTCATTAATTCTTTTTCGTATGCCAACCATTCTTTCCAACGTTTTCTTACTTTATCTTTCGGTAGGTATAATTCCGATAAATTGATAAAAAGGGTATAATGCCCTGCTTCACTTTCCATGAATTTTCTATAAAAATTCCTCATGTATTCATCATCCAAACCTTCACTTAATCTTTTGAATCTTTCACAACTTCTGGCTTCAATCAGGGCCATGGTCAACAAGCGATCTAAAAAACGATCCTCCACACTGCCATCCTTTTTTTGAAACTCCAATAATTTATTTACATATTCATCCTTTCTTTGTTTGCCCAAGGGGAGGTCTCTCTTTTTTAATTCTGCCAGCACCATTCTGAAATGGCCCCATTCTTCTGTAACAATGGGTGATAATTCCTCTACCATTTCTACCCTGTCGGGATAACGTTGTATAAGGGAAATACAAGTGGTGGCCGCTTTTTGCTCGCAATAAGCATGGTCGGTTAAAATTTCTGCTAATTCCATTTCTGCAAGGTTTACCCAACGTGGGTCGGTGGGGAGTTGTAAACCCAAAATATTTTTGACGTCTTCTGAAACAGTCTTCATAAACGCAAAAGTAGTAATTAAAGTGGCTGTAAAACGTTATAAAAAAGGGATGCAGCGCACCCCTTTTTATCATTATAATTAATTTTTTCTGTCCATGTACCAAGTGCCACTGCCGGTTGCTACCGCACCAGGCCCCCAGGTTCCACTGGTCATTTTTCCATCATTTGACCAATTGGCTTGAATTGAAAAAGTAGATCCGCCAGGGGAGGAATAGGTATAGGTTGCTTTAAATACATTGCCAGTAAGCGTCCAGGTACCAGCAGCCTTTGCAGAGCTGGTGATATTATCTCCATCTGCAACAGTAATTTTTCCACCGGGTTCAACAACCATTGAATAGCCAGCACTTGGTGTGGCAGTACCACTTCCATATTTCCCAACCCAATAACCTTCGATTGGGTAAGTAGGAGTGGGTGGATCAGATTTCTTACAGGAAACTGCAAAAAAGGAAAGCGTAATAACTGTTAGTAAAAGGAACCAATTTCTTTTCATGATATATATATTTTTTTTGTAAAGATTGTTGAATTCCGCAAAATATACAATACCACTTTAAGGTATTTGGACTAGCTATTTTGTACTATACCAATGCATTTTAAATTATTTGTGATAGCGTGTTATTTTTTTAGGTATAGGTTGGATAGGAAATATTATAGCTGCCAGTTCCAATGTTCTAGGTAAATTTCCGACAAGCTTTAATTGTATTCCCTTAGTTTTTTCTTATTTTACATCAAATTCCTGCTTTATGAAAGTAATCCCATTTATTATATCAGCCGCAATTACTACCGGCCTAGTATATACGCTGAATACAAAAACAATCTTACCTGCCCCTCTGGGAAAATTGTTGAGTCCACAACATGGAGTATGGCAAAATGCCGAAGCATCCAATAAAGATTATTCCAGCGATTTACACTTTTCTCAATTGACTGGTAAAACTGAAGTGTATTTTGATGATCGTTTAGTGCCGCATATTTTCGCCGATAATGAAAATGATGCCTTCTTTGTGCAAGGATACTTACATGCTAAATTTCGTTTATGGCAAATGGAATTTCAAACTCATGCAGCTGCAGGAAGGTTGAGCGAAATTTTAGGTGGGAAGGATGAACGTATTTTGAATTTCGATCGCAATATACGGAGATTGGGAATGGTATATGCTGCAGAAATATCAGAAAAAGAAACCGCCAATGATCCTATCATTAAAGCTACCTGCGATGCCTACACGGCAGGTGTTAATGCCTATATCGCTTCTTTAACAGAAAGTCAATTACCCATCGAGTATAAATTAATTGGGTATGCACCTGAAAAATGGACAAATTTAAAAACAGCCTTATTCTTAAAATACATGAGTCTTGATTTGGCAGGCCATGATGATGATTTTGAAATGACCAATGCCAAAAGCTTTTTTTCTGCGGATGATTTCAGTATGTTATATCCTGCCATACATGATTCCTTGGATCCTATTATTCCAAGGGGGACATTATTAGCTACACAAACAGTTTTTCCTAAAGCACCTGTAGGGGCTGACTCTTTATACTTAAATAATAAGGACTTAGTTTCATTAGAAAGAGTTCAACCCGATCGCGATAACGGAAGTAATAACTGGGCAGTGAGTGGTTCAAAAACAAAGAGCGGATCGCCCATCTTATGCAATGATCCTCATTTAGGATTGAATCTGCCATCGCTTTGGTACGAAATGCAAATCAATACTCCAGGATTCAATGCCTATGGCGCAAGTTTCCCCGGTGCTCCCTGTGTGATTATTGGATTCAATGATAGTTGTGCCTTTGGTTTTACCAATGGGGGAAGAGATGTAAGGGATTATTATGAAATACAATTTAAAGATGCCAATAGGTCGCAATATATTTTTAATGGCGAATGGAAAAATACCCGTTGGCGCATTGATACCATCAAGATAAAAGATAAGGCTGACTTTATTGATTCCGTGGCCTATGTTCAATTGGGCAATGACTGGTGTCCGGTGATGTATGATAAAAATTTCAGTGACAGTCGTACCAGCAATCAAAAAAATTATGCAGTAAGGTGGAAGGCACATGATAAGAGTAATGAATTGAAAATTTTCAATTTATTGGATCATGCAAAGAATTATGCCGACTACCAGGCTGCTGTCACCAATTTGCATACACCTGGTCAAAACTGTGCCTTTGCTTGTAAGAATGGTGATATAGCCATCCGTACACAGGGTGAATGGCCTGCTAAATGGAAGGGACAGGGCGATTTTATAATGCCGGGTACCGATACCAGTTATTTATGGCAGGGTATGATTCCGCAGGAAGAAGTTCCCTTTCAATATAATCCCGAAAGAGGCTTTATCAGTAGTGCTAATCAAAAGCCCGTGGATGAATCCTATCCCTATTATATGGGCAGGTATTATCCATTGTACAGAGGTATTATCATTAACAAAAGGCTAACCGCCATGAATAATATTACGGTGGATGATATGAAGGCATTGCAAACCGATAATTATAATGAGGTGGCAGATATGATACTGCCCTTATTGATTAAAAATATTCAGACCAATGGCTTCAATGCGGATGAAAAAAAATATTATGACTTATTAACTTCCTGGAATCTTCGCAACGATCCAGGTTCAAAAGGCGCCACTGTTTTTGAAGTATTGTTCCAAAAATTGCAAGACACTGTATACAATGATGAATATGCAAAAGCACCGAAAGTTATTTTAAGGCCTTTTGAAAGCACATTAGTAGAAGGGTTATTAAAAGACAGTGCTTATAAATTTGCCGACAATATAAATACCCCTGCGATTGAAACAGTAGCGGATGCTGTTACAGCTGCGTTTAAGAAAACTGTTTTGTTGGTAAAAGAAGCAGCAGGTAATGGGAAACTGGAATGGGATAAATACAAAGGAACTACCATTGTAAACTTGGCAAGAATTCCTGCTTTCAGCAGAGCCAATTTACCAATCGGTGGAGGTGTGCATACGATTAATGCAGCAAAAGATGTGCATGGTCCTAGTTGGAGAATGATTGTACACTTAACCCCCGAAACTGAGGCATATGGCATTTATCCAGGTGGTCAGAATGGAAATCCGGGTAGTAAATATTATGATGGATTTGTAGATGACTGGGCAGCTGGCAAATATTATCGTTTATGGGTAATGAAGAAGGGAGAAGAAAAAGATAGTAGAGTTAAGGGGAAAATGAGTTTTGGAAAAGGAGGGTAGTATTGAAATTAATACTTTGAGCGCATTTTTTTTAGTTAATCATTCAAATTCTGTTACATGAAATTTTTAATAAGTCTTCTGCTTACTGCTTTATTAAGCTTTGCAGCCTGTTTATATTTTCCTTGGTGGAGTATTGCAATTGTTGCATTTTTGGTGGCCGCCATCATACCACAGAAAGCTGGAAAAGCCTTTATTACCGGCTTTCTAGCCTTGTTTTTATTATGGGGTGGCTTAAGTTTTTGGATTAGCAATAACAACGAACATTTATTGGCACATAAAGTGTCGGTGCTTATTTTAAAAATGGACAATCCCTATGTTTTAATATTGGCTACTGCTTTAATTGGTGCATTGGTTGCGGGCTTTGCTGCATTAAGCGGATCTTTTCTGCGAAAATCTAAATAGTAGGTTTTATCTCTTTTGAATAGTGCTACAATTTTAAAACTTGTAAAGCACTGTATTTATAACTTATAAGTTAGTGTAATACTACTTTCACATCTTTGTAACAAAAACGAAGCTATTTTCGTTGCACACAAAACTTAAGCCTGGTGAGATTTTTATTGATACCCTTCCTTTTTATTTCATTGCATGGTTCGGCACAAAAAATATATGGTACTGTTTTTAATAGTACCGGTGATTTACTGCCCTATTCATCTATAACGATTAAAGGCGCTACTATTGGGGCAAGTGCCAATAATAAGGGAAGGTTTTCCTTTCAATTGACGCCGGGTAATTATGCAGTCGTTTGTCAGCATATTGGTTATGCTGCCCAGGAGAAAAAAATTGTCATTGGTAAGGAAGACCTTGAATTGATATTTATTCTTACCGAACAAAAACTCGAATTAAAGGAAGTGATTGTAAAGAAAGGGGAGGATCCTGCATATGCCATCATGCGTGCTGCCATTAAAAAAAGACCCTATTACAATAAGCAGGTAAATGGATTTGAATGTGATGTATATACCAAGGATATTATGAAACTTCGGAATCTGCCCAATAAAATATTCGGACAAAAAATTCCGGAAGAAGATAGAAAGGATATGGGATTGGATTCTGCAGGCAAAGGAATCATCTACCTGGCAGAATCCATTGCCAAAGTGCATAGTCAGGAGCCTGATCATTTTAAAATGGAAGTATTGAGCAGTAGGGTTAGTGGCAGTGGTGGCTTTGGGTTTACTTTTCCAACATTCATTAGTTTGTATAGTAGTAATGTGAAAATCTTTACCGACCGATTCAATCCGCGAGGCTTTGTTTCACCCTTAGCTGATGGTGCCATTGGCTTTTATCAATTTAAATACCTTGGCAGTTTCTGGGAAGATGGTAAAGAAATCAATAGTATTCGGGTACAACCAAGAAGAAATTATGAGCCCTTGTTTACGGGTATTATTAATATTACGGAAGGCGATTGGAGGATTCATAGTGCAGACCTTACCCTGACCAAAAAATCGCAATTGGAAATCATTGATACTTTGCAAATCACCCAGTTTCATGTACCGGTTGATAAGGAAACCTGGCGGGTTAAAAATCAATTGCTGCATTTTAATTTCAAACAGTTTGGCATAGACGCAATTGGCAATTTTGTAAATGTATATTCTAATTATAATTTGAATCCGGTCTTTCCTAAAAAATTCTTCGACAAGATTATTATTAAATATGATACGGCTGTAAATAAAAGGTCAAAGCAATATTGGGACACTATTCGCCCCGTTCCATTGGAGAATGAAGAAAAGAAAGATTATCAGGTAAAAGACAGTATCTATGAATTGCAAAAAGATTCATTGTTAAGTCAACGCTCTGTTGATTCATTGAATAAAAAACAAGGAAAATTAAAAGCTAAAAAAATAT
>CALRKF020000074.1:0-16840 GCA_943367825.1 Chitinophaga pinensis | reverse complement strand
TGTGTAATCAAATTTGAAGTGACCTGCAAACCAGATTGTGATTGTAAAGGAAGTAAATGGGGTGAAAAAACTTTTACCATCAACAATATTACCAAGCCCATACCTTGTATGAAGCCGAATGATAAAGCCCTGGATGTAAAATGCCAAACCCCCATTAGTATCAATGCCAATTATAATTGTGCAGATCCAACTTGCAACGGAGCAGTTACCTATACACTGGTTCAACCTTCAGGTACCAGTACCGGTACGATGCCGCTGAATTTCTCCGCCAACCAAACAGGCACTTATAGTGTTACCCTTTATGGATGGTGTGGTAATAAAATTTGTGATAGCTGTGTGGTAAGGTTTAAAACAGATTGTCCGGTGGATACATCATGTTGCCATTATAATATTAAAGTTGATACAGCAGTGGTGAAATATGATTATTTGCAAATTCCCAATGCAACTTTACTTACTGAAGCTTTTAGTATCAGTGGAATAAGCACAGCCAATCTTACAGAAGTAAGGGCCACTGTTGAGCGATATACCATCACCGATAATTTTGGTAAAGAGTGTATGAAATGTGTGAACCTGCCTTTTACTTGGGCAAGTACAGCATCAGCAACCGCTATTGGTTCGGTGGCCGGAAAGATTACCACTTATGGCGGTGGCAGCATTCCTTCATTCAATGGTGCAGGTGTTGGAGCTTATCAAAATCCAAGAGAAATCATCTGGAACAATGGTAGCAATTTCAGCATCCCCGACAATACCAATATCGGCATCAATTTTATTGTACCACCGGTGCCAGCCATTGATTGTTGCGAGTTGAAAGGAAGAATCTGTGTGAAATTTGTATTCCGTGATAATGATTGCAAAGAATGTGAAATCATAAAATGTTTTGAATTTGTGATCAGGAAAAAATAAATCTATGAGGAAAAAAAATCAACTGCTTATTGTATTGATGCTACTGTCCACAATAGCATCAGCTCAATCTATTGACCCCAAAATAAAGGTCAGTGGTACGATGGGTGTGAGTTACGAAGGGTATGGTTTGAATCGAAACCCTTCTGGCTGGACGGGTTTTAGCCAACGCAAGCCATGGAATCAGGTAAGGTTTAATTTTCAACCCACCATTACTACGCCCAAGTGGAGCCTGCCCTTTAATTTTAATTTTGCTACTACGCCCACCAATGCTTTTGGTCCCTATGCCAATATTGGCAAACAAAATATCGGTCAGTATATCAGTAATCCGATGAATAATTTTGCGGTGAATCCAAAATATAAATGGGCCGAAATTCAATTGGGCACACAGTACCTCAATTACAGTAATCTGAGTACTGGTGATATTGGCATCTTTGGTGCAGGCTTTGATCTGCGTCCCGGAAAATTCAGAATTAAATTTTTCAGAGGCCTTTCGCAACAAGGCGTCAACTTTTTCAGTGGCGGCCCCAATGGTAGTTATAAAAGAAAAAACTGGATGGCTCAACTCGGTGTAGAAAGAGAAGGAAAATATGAACTGAGTTTCAATTTTGCCAAAGGAAAAGATGATTCTACTTCTGTTACCACCCCACCACCCGGCGTAAAAGCACAAGAAGGTTTTACCTTAAGTATGGTGACCAAAATTAATTTCACAAAGGGTTGGTATATGAATGTAGAAGGAGCACAATCCTTATACACCAAGGATCTTGCACAACCACTTAGCACATTAATCAAATCCTTTAAACCATTTTTAGAAGCACATAGTTCTACCGTAAAAGATTATGCAGCCGAAGGAATGGTGGGTAGAAAATCGAAAGATTTTGATATTGGTTTGAAAATAAAATACCTCGGTGCAGGGTTTCAAACTGTGGGTTATCCTTTTTTACAACCCGATCGTGTAGACTATACTGTTAATACCCGCTTCAATGCTTTTAAAAACAAAACCAATGTAACAGCGAGTATTGGACAAAGAGTAAATAATGTTAGCAATACCACTTTAAGGGCAAAGCAATTTATAGGTAACCTCAATTGGTTTTCACAAATCGATGATCATTGGTCGGTGAATATCAATTATAATAATTTCGGCTTTCAAAGCAATAGCGGTATAAACCCCTATGGTATAAAGAATGTTAGCAACGACCTTGGTATCAATCCTACTTATACCTGGAGCAATGAGAAGATGAGCCATTTGCTTAGCCTGAGTTATAATTACAGTAAATATGATGAAAGAGATGTACTAACTGGTTTGGTTACTTCCAACAATACACACACGGCCTTGCTTACATACGTTCCTACTTACCTCCAAAAAGACATGACGCCCGATTTTACTGTTATGTATTTTCTAAACAAATTACCCGGTTTCAAAACTACCCTGCTTACGCTTAGCTCGGGACTTTCGATGCCGGCTGCTAAAAAGAAATTGCAGTTGCGTGGTCAATTACAATATACTTTCAGTAAAAACAATAGTTTCACCGGTAATAATAATTTTATTGCCAGTTGTAGTATTGATTGTAAAATGAATAAGAAATTAACCTGGACCAATTATTTAGCCACTAATTATTTTAAATACGGAAACGAAATTATTCCTAATGGCGCCAATTATATGGAAAGCAATTTCCGTACGGGCCTGCAATATCGTTTTGGAAAATAAACATTCTTATATGAAAAAAATAGTTGTACTACTGTTGTCGTTGACCTTTCTGCAAATGAGCAAGGCCCAATTGAATATCAATTTTGTTTTAAGTGCCACTCCTCCTTCTGCACTCACGGACTGGAACAATAAAAAAGAAGTATTGAGCTTATTCGTTTCTCCTGCACAGGGTGTTCAGTTGACTTATAAAATTAAAACTGAAATCAAGTTGACGGATGGAACCGTTATAGGCAGAACCGATTTAGCCAGGTCGGCTACCTATACAGCTTCCAGCACCAATACCATTTTTTATGCAGGCGATGTGATACCATTGGAGAATATGATATTTACTGGTAAATATAAAACAGGGTTAGAGCGTACTGGCAAATTGCTCAGTGATAATTATCAGATTTGTGTGAGGCTGGTAAGACCAAGCGATTACAGTCCGGTTTCAGAAGAAAGGTGCAGAAGCATCTATCTCGCTTCTTTGCAATTGCCCATCTTATTAAAACCTTCTAATGAAGAAGTACTAAATGCAACGGTTGCGAATCAGGTAATTACTTTTCGTTGGTCACCAGTTGTGCCAAGGCAAACACTACCGGTAAGGTATAGACTAAATGTGATGGAGGTATTAGAAAACCAATCGGCCATGCAAGCCTTTAGGAGTAATCAGCCAATACTTAGTAAAGAGATCAGGGGTACCACACAATTTATCTGGCAGGTACAGGGAATTATTAATTGTTGTTCAACTCCATTAGCAGCTGATAGCATTGTGGTGCCCATTCAATCAAACAACCCTAGCACTCCTTCCAATCTTGCAGCGGGAAGTTTCAAAAAATATGTATGGACTATTCAAACCCTCGACAACCAGTCGCTGCCCATGGGTGATGGAAATATAAATGGAGATGGGGTAAGTGAACCAGCTATCTTTTATGTAAGCAAGCACAGCAAATAATAGAAAAGTAAAAAGCGTAGTATCGTTTAGTCTTACCCGTAAGTACCACTAAACGACGCTACGCCTAAACAACTATACAGCTCTTCGCCTAAACGGCTTTTTCTACCAATCCGCCATATATACAATCCTATTCTTCACCTGTGGGTAGATTTTTCGATAGAGTTCATTCAAAATTTCTTCTTTAGTAGGTGTATTGTTTCTCCGATTGTTCACCATATTCCAATCACTGCTATTCAATGCCCTACTATCGCCGCTATAGGTAGCAGTTTCTTCCTGCCAGCTATAGTCTTCACGATAACTATTATAGGTGAGGTTTTTACGAGTACCCAAGTCTTGTATGTTTAAATCCATCTGACCGCGCGCATTGAATGATTCTCTGCTAATATTGAGTGTAGCATACACCGTTTGATATATTTTATTACCACTGCTGTCTCTTCCATTCTCCACTTTTTTGCTCAAGTTTTTACTATAGTTATAATAAGTAGGACGGGGTATATCCAAATTGCGTAAGGTAAGGTCTACCACCCAATCTGGCTTTACATTTTCTCTGCGTGCCTCCCATTCGGTGTAAAAGCGGGCAGGGTAGCGACTGTTTCTATATCCGCCCAAATCGCGAATCAGGTTTTGTTGAAAATAATCATTGCTATAATTATAACCAGTATTGCCCCAGCCTGCATTGTTGAAATATGAATTATCCTGAATAGGATTAATGACCACATTTACAACCGCAAGGTTATAAGCCTGATCCATCTTAGCGCTGGATTCTTTGTAGTTCATTACATATTGCGAGGCCTTCTTAAAATAATTATAAGACTTCTTCGCATTGTCTCTACCAGTGTACAATAAATATTCAGCGCCCTTTAAATAATATTCTTCTGCAGCCAATTGCTTGCAACTGTCTATTTGATAAACATAGGCATTGGGATTCACCAATCTAAAAGCAGGTGCTGAATTAACAATGACATCGTGCATGTTTTGCAGCGTGCTATAGCTGTCAATGATTTTATCCCAGCGGCTGACATCTCTCAAACCACTATAAGATTGAATCATTTTAAGATGACGCGCTTCTGCCTGAGGATACAACACAGGTAGTGCTGCCAATGCATCGGCATCGGTAGTTGATTTATTGAGGCGTTTTACTACATCGAACAAAGTGCGGTCCTCATCGGCACGTGATAAATAGTTTTTGCTGGACTTACAAGCCGCCAGTAAAAAGACTAAGGCAAAGAAGGGTAAACATTTTTTCATAATTTGGTTCCTCCTATAGGTGTATATTCAAAATAGATACCAGCCAAACTGATTGGCGCCTGTTTATATTTATTTTAACATTTCTTGCATACTATAATTCAATGCTATTGAAAATTTTTAAAGCAGTGGGATAGAATTTATCCGGCTTATTCGCCTCGGCACTATAGGTAAGTACAAATGCATTGCCTTTGTCGATGGCAAATCGTTGAATAAATTTTATTTTCAACGGATCGTTTTCCAAATTACCAGTATACACTAATTCCGACCAGCGTACACCCTTAACAGTTATATTTTTGATACTGACTTGTTGGTAATTTTTGATGTTTGCTTTAATATGCACAATATTCAGCTTCACATATTGTTGTAAATTGATGCTTTCTCCTCCCAGGTTAGAAGCCTGCAAATTGAAGTTTTGAGAAAATTGATCTTGCGCATTTTCTGCAGGTGAAAAAACAAAAAACTTGGCACCAGAGGTAGTATCATCAAAATTCCATGTAGCAGGATGACAAATTTTTACATTGAACTCCTCATTTGTATTACAATTCCAATTGGCTGGTAGGGCTTGTGCCATGCCCGACAAGCTACTCATACAAATTCCGATAAATAGTCCGCAAATAGTCTTTAGCATATAGTTGATTTATTTGATTAATTATAATACTGCCAAACAAGGGCAGAAATTTTTTTAGTCAGCAACCAGGCTTCATTGTTAGCTGTCCAGCTTTTATCCTTATTATTTTTCGTAAAGATACTAAGGATATAGGGCTTCTTTGCCATCACAAGCAATACCTCACTACGGCTGGCATCTACTGCTCCATTTTTAGAAGCTACAAAAATGTTGGCAGGTATTTGTGAAAGGGCTTGTTCATCCCAATAGTTTCTTCCTAATAAGCGCATCATTTTTTTTGAAATACTATCATTGATTATTTCGCCCTTATACATTTTCTCCAGTAGCAAACCCATTTCAGCAGGAGTAGTTTGACCCCATCCATATTGCAATCGATTGGCCTCTCTACCTGGCGTTCGGCTATTCACCCTTGTTTGCACAAAACCATCGGCCGATAGAAGTTCGTTAATACGTGTACCCGTGCCTGCTAGCTTTTGCAACCATAGGCTGGCAGTATTATCACTGGTTGACAACATTAGCAAAATGACCTTGGCCAATTCAATACGGGCACTGTCCTTTAAATTGGTGGTTATGTCCGACTCACTATAGGCCAGCGAGTCGCGATAAATTAATGTTTGATGATAATCTAGTTCCCCTTTTGATAGTTTTTCCAGTACGCCCCATAAAATGGGTATTTTTACAATACTGGCCGTAGGGAAAACCGAATCTGCATATAGGGAAACTACTTTGTCATTTTTTAAACACTTGATATACACGCCAATATCACCTCCAAAATCTTTTACGAGTGCTTCAATTTTCGTGGTTAAACGCTGATCAATGGTCTGAGAACAAGCATCTGTTGACCACAAAAACAAGATTACAAAAGCGAGCTTATACATATAGGCAATTTCGTGTTTAAAACTACGTTTTAAAAATTACGTAACGGTCATATACTAATTATAATATGGCATAACATAAAAACCCTAACCCAATCACAAACCTAAACAGCCAGCGATATTGACTTGAAACCCTTGTGCAATCAAACACATTAATGCAAATTCGTATCCTATTAATTGTTTAATTTGGTATTCTTCATTATCTTACTCGCTGATTAAGGATTAAAGCGCCGTTTATGCAGAACTTATTTAATAAAGAACCCTATTTCGAAATTGTTGAGCGACTAATGAAACTTACACCGGAGTCAAAAGCTTTGTGGGGAAAGATGGATGTGTCTCAAATGTTTGCCCACTGCACTGAAGCATTTAAGATTCCGCTGAGCAATAAAAAAATGAGCCGCAATATCATTGGCTTCTTATTTGGACCCATTGCCAAAAAATCCTTACTCAGCACCAAGCCCTATAAACACAATCTTCCCACTGCCAGCAATTTCAAAATAAAAGACGAAAGAGATTTTTATATAGAAAAACAAAACCTCATGACGGTCATGGCCAAATTTTATAGTGGGGGACCTAATCATTTGGGCAATCTGATACACCCCTTCTTTGGCAAACTAAGTGGAGAAGAATGGGGTATCGCCATGCACAAGCACCTTGATCACCACTTTAAACAATTCGGCGTTTAATTTATTCGTGCATACATAATACCGGAAGGTGTGTGTGATAAATCAAGTCTTTGGTCTGACTGCGCTTGAATATCTTATCCATCAATTTATGCTTCTGTGGTATAACCACCACCCAATCAATTTTTTCCTTTTCGGCAAACCAGTTAATACCATTGGTAACATCATCCGATAAGATGGTTTGATAAGATGGTTTTAATTCCTTCAACAACTCTGTTATAAAAAGCGTTTCCTCTTTATTGTCAGGCGCCATGGAAGTACTATTGTAAATGATATTCAATACATATAATTCAGCACGAAAATCTTTGACAACAGATTTCAAAGGTTCAATTGGTGAGGTAGCAATTAATTTTGAATAATCGCAGGCAAAGCCAATCTTTCTAATCGGAATAAACTCTGCCTTGGGTGGTACTACCAGTACCGGGTAAGCGAGTTGTTGTACAGTACGAATTGTATTACTACCCACCACCAAACGGGTCAAAGCATTTTTTCCTGAAAGTCCCATTACTACCATATCTGGTTTCAGTTCCTCACACAATGCTGTTAAGCCCTCGTTTAAAGTGGTGTTCTCTGCCCTGTATTTAATGGTAACAATCGATTTAATCTTGGTTTGTATCCTTTGTTCAAAGGCTTCTAATTCATATTCGGCAGCCTGTTGCATTTCATTCAGGTTAACAAAAGGATAGCCTACGTCGGATACCGGAATAATTACTTCATAAGTATGGTATAACCATAATTCCGCACCATAAAAGGCGGCCAGGTTGCCAGCATATTGTGCTGCATTTTCTGCTGCTTCAGAAAAATCGACGGGTGCTATAATCCTTTTCATACAGTAGAATTTTAAAGTTCAAATCTATCATTTGAGCCTTATTTTCTACATGACTAACATCAGTCCGCAATATGATTTATGAAAATGCTGATTTATAGGTTTACCAAACGTTTAGCTGCCGCTTCCAGAGTGGACTCCTGCTTGGCAAAACAAAAGCGCAAAACCTTCTGATCGGTACCATCACTGTAAAATGCAGCCGTTGGTATGGTGGCAACGCCAAATTCGCGGGTAAGCCTTTGAGCAAAAGCTTTTTCTCCTTCTTCGCTAATACCCTGGTAACTGTATAATTGAAAATAGCTACCATGTGAAACAATGGGCTTCAAACGAGTAGCTGCCATCAATCCCGCAAAATAATCTCGTTTCTTTTCTAAAAAACGACCCAATTGCAAATAGGGGTCTTTTTGTTGTATAAATGCCGCCAACGCATATTGAACCGGACTATTACAAGTAAAACAATTGAACTGATGTACTTTCCTGAATTCGGCCATCAGTGGAGCTGGAGCTACACAATAGCCCAGCTTCCAACCAGTACAATGATATACTTTGCCAAATGAAAAACAAACAAAGCTCCGTTCCCATAAATCGGGGTATCGCAGGATACTCTGGTGCGGCAACTCATCAAAAATCAGGTGCTCATATACTTCATCGCTGATGATAAAGATACCGGTACCCGCTACCAACTGTCGCAATTGCTCAATATCATCCACACTTAATACCGCCCCGGTAGGATTGTGCGGCGAATTGATGATAATGGCCTTGGTTTTAGCCGTTACCTTCGATTTGGCCAGTTCCCAATCAATCGTGTATCCCTTGCTGTTATCTTCGGGGTATTTCATCGGAACGGGTACTGGAATTGCTCCGTTGATTTCTATATTCGGAATATAACTGTCGTAAGCCGGCTCAAAGAAAATCACTTCGTCTCCTGGCTGTAAAATGGTAGTCAAGGCGGTATAGATGGCATAAGTGCCGCCAGGCGTAACCGTGATATCAGTATCTGGATGTATGAGCTGTACATAGAGTGCCTCTATTTTTTCGGCTAAGACTGACCGTAATGCAGGTAAACCATTCATGTGTACATACTGATTGCAGCCATCCTGCATGGCACGATTTACTAATGCAATCAATTCTTCGCTCATCGGAAAATCGGGAAAACCCTGCCCAAGATTGATGGCCTTGTGCTCAATGGCCAGGGAACTCATTACGGTAAAAATAGTGGTACCTACATTGGGTAATTTGCTGATTATTGCGGGCATGCCGATGGTATTTTGGTAACCCAAAAATACTGCTAATAGTTATTGAAAAGGGGGAATTAGAAGAATTCTCTTTTATACTGCATACATGGGATTAATACCCACGGCATATAAATTGTTTTTAGCTAAACGCTTTTGCGCATTTTTTGCAGTACGACTGCGATAAGCCAATATAAGCAAAGGAAAACACCAGGCTATTTTTGAAAGAATGCCGGTAAAGCCCTGAAAAAAGCGTGCATTCTTTGCCGGTACTTCATTGATACTACCATTTACCGCCACCAGGCCATTGCCAAATTGATAATCGAGGTCCTTGAAGCGACCTGTATCGTAGAACTTTTTTAAATTATCAGCCTTGCCCATCCATGATTCAGCCTTTCTTTCTTCCAAACTCATATTGGGTTCCATATTGGCATCCAAATAATACCAAGTACCACCCACCTGTGCTTCCATGGCATAATGATGCTGAAAGCCCACGCTGCGATAAGTAATATGTTTTCTGCGAAAGATCTCCATCATTATCATACTCTGCTGACTACAAGCTGCATTTTCATGCTCCATGATTTCATTGGTATTTACCTTGCAACCCAGTCCATAACCAACTGTTTTTTCTGCAATGGCCGCAATAAAATTTTCGCTTAGGCTTGGGTGTGAGAAACCATGATAAAACCTTCTTGAAATTACGTCTTCTACTATCAGGGGATATTCAGGAGATTGTACGGTGATTTTTTTTTCAGCCGCTGTTTGGTCGATGTATTGCTCTAATTTATCCAGCGAATTCAGGGAAACTAGCCCTGCTTCAAATTTTTCCTTACCATCATAGGCCAACTGGTCGTTGATATCCCGATTGATAAAATTGGGAACCAGTAAAAGCAGCGTAAAAGCGATGAGGATCGGCTTTAACATGGAAATGGATGGTTTTAGTAATATAAAAACTCGTTATATCTTACGATACAGCCTGTACATAACGCAGCGTATACCTGTATTAGTACGTAAAGCCTATAGTATTTTAAAATAAAAGATGAAAAGCGCTGTAAATCAATGCTTAAAGAAATTTGTCGCCCTTGCTTCTTTTGATTTCAGCCACATATTCCTTGATTTCCTGTTCTTTTTCCTTCTTGCAAATCAACAATACATCCTTGGTATCCACCACAATAAAATCATCCAGACCTTGTAAGAGGACCAGCTTTTTATTGTCGGCATGCACAATGTTTTTGGTGGCATCAATAACCACTACATTATTGCCTACCACGGCATTTGCCAAATAATCTTTTTCCAGATTATTATAAGCACTGGCCCAGGTACCCAGGTCGCTCCAGCCAAAAGAAGCAGGTATGATATATACATTATCGGCTTTTTCCATGATGCCATAGTCGATGGAAATATTCACACATTGCGGATAGATCTTTTCAATGGAAGTCTTTTCTTTTCTGGTATTCAAATGCTGTTTCTCTAAATCAAAGACCTCAAACATTTCGGGTAAATGTTTTTCAAAAGCCTTTAGAATATTTTTTACCTGCCAAACAAAGATGCCGGCATTCCACAAAAAATCGCCACTGGCAACAAAGGTTTTGGCCAATGCCAGGTCGGGCTTTTCGGTAAAGGTCTTCACCTTATATACATTCTGGCTCACTGCATGTGATTCGTGTTGTATATAACCATAGCCCGTATTAGGTTGATGAGGTTTTATGCCAAGTGTTACCAATGCCTTGATATGGGCTGTGAATTTCAATGCCTCGGTGCAGGTTTGTCGAAACCCTTCTTCATTAAATATCAAATGATCGGCCGGTGCACAAATTAAATTAGCATTCGGATTCAGTTGTTGTAATTTGAAAGAGATATAGGCAATACAGGGTGCAGTATTTTTTCTGCTTGGCTCACAAAGTATATTCCCATCTGCTAATTCTGGCAATTGTTTCTGTACGGTATCGTGGTATTGTTCTGATGTTACCACATATATATTCTCTTCGGGAATAAACTTTTTGAAACGATCGTAGGTGGCTTGTATCAGGGTGCGCCCTGTATTGAGAATGTCTAAAAACTGTTTGGGATGATTGGTCCTGCTCATTGGCCAAAACCTACTTCCAATACCCCCTGCCATGATGGCTACATAATTATTTTTATTCATAGTGTTTTCTTATGCAAGTGCAAAGGTACAATTCAATGTTATCATTAATGAATAAGACTGTCTAAAATATATCCCAATGCCGGATCTTCATTGGCCATAATATCCTTGGGTGTAGTAACTATTTTTTTATCGGGCAAAACACCCCTTCCAAAGGGCTGTTGGTCGTACAAAGTATAATAGCGCTTGGTAGGAATATTCAGTTTTAATCCCGAATGAGGCAATATAAAACGAATGGCACCCGAATTGTGTACTGCCGCTCCTCCAGCTGTTTCTGCTCCTACGATATAGGCATTTCGACGGGTTTTTAAAACACCTGCAAATATGGCCCCTGCCGATAATACATTGCCATCGGTAATCAGGTAAATTTTACCATCAAAACGATTGGCATCGGGCTCCCAATGATCAATATGGTCGGCATTTAATTGAAAATCGCGATTAGCCAACTTCGTATAATAATGTGTAGTGGTATCTTCATAAACAACAGCTGCACTGTCTTCAGGATCACTGTATTTTTCCAAGGGAAGGGTATCAAATTTTTTGACAGCCGAATCAAATTCGGGCCTTGGTTCATTGAGTAAAAAAGAAAGCAAATAATAGGTATCCATATAATAACCGCCGCTATTACTCCTGCAATCGATGATTAACTGACGAATATGATTCAGCTTTATCAATAAAAAACTATTGCGTATAAAATTGCGGTAAGCCTGTCGACTGGCATAGGTTTCAAAGGAAAAACTACGGATGGTTAGCAAGCCCGTCTTACTCGATTCTATCATTTCAAAATCATAGGCAGCATCACTGGGATAAAAATAATAAGTGTCTGCGTATTTATTGGATAGTATTTTGTTGAATGTTTCGGGTAGCAGTCCCAACTCTACAATCTCATGTGTTGTAGGGTCCTTTAAACGCAACTTAAATTTGAATTGGCCGCCATATTCCAAAAAATAATTAAACCCAAAATCTTCATTTACACCAAAGTCCTTGCCTTCGGTGCTATAGCCATCCACATGCCGGTGTACCAATACCTTTGAAAGAATGTCGGCGGCGGGCACTCCATTAATGCTCAATAATTCGGCACCCAGTGGGGTGTTGGTAAACTGATCGGAATTGATGTATAATTTATTTTTATAGGTGAATAATGGAATCGGAAAGAATTCTTTTTGATTGGCGAGGCTATCATATACCGCATCGGCAAAACTTAGTTCGGTATGCACACAACGCAGGCGGTCGATGATATAATCCACTTTCGCATAAAACTCCCTTTGCGTTAATGAAGTGGCAATGGAATTTTGTACACTATCTAATAATTTTCGAATATCCGATGCCGTATTATATGCATAAGTACCAGGGTGTACGTTTTGCAGTAATTGACCCAATACATTCAGGTCGGCTTGCATATCTTCTACCGATAGTTTGGCCCGATAGCGGTCGGGCTTTTTGGAGGCATCACAGGAAGCCAATCCAATCAGCAGTATCCCAATAAAATAAATGAAAATGGTGCGCATAGTGGAAATTAGATAATGCCTTCCCGCACCAGGTCGTGTAAGTGCAGGATGCCCAGGTATTGATTGCCTTCGGTAACAATCAGCTGACTGATATTATGCTTGCGCAGTGTTTCCAATGCATTTACTGCCATCGCATCAGCCGTTATCGATAGGCCACCTGCGGTCATGATATCGGCCGCGGTTAGGTTTAAAAAATCGCTGCTATGTTCCAGCATCCGGCGAAGGTCGCCATCGGTGATGATGCCGCATACTATATTATTAGCATCCACTACGGCAGTAGCACCCAGTCTTTTTTTAGTCATCTCCATGATCACTTCTCGTATATCCGCCGACGGTAGTACCTGTGGTTTTTCGTTTTGCCCAAACAAATCGCTCACCCGCAGGTAAAGTTTTTTGCCCAGCATGCCACCGGGGTGGTATTTGGCAAAGTCCTTATTATCGAATCCCTTTTCTTCCATCAAACAAACGGCCAGGGCATCGCCCATCACCATCTGTGCTGTTGTGCTGGTGGTAGGTGCTAGGTTATTCGGACAAGCTTCCTGTGCTACGGTAGTATCCAGCACTATATCGCTTTGCTGTGCTAAAAAGGAACGGGTATTACCCACCATACCGATAAGGGTGTTTCCAAAATTTTTTATAAGGGGTGCCAGTACTTTTATTTCGGGACTATCACCACTCTTGCTGATGATCATCACCACATCATCCTGCTGTACCATGCCCAGGTCGCCATGAATGGCATCGGCAGCATGCATGAATAAAGAAGGTGTGCCAGTGCTATTGAGGGTGGCCGCAATTTTTTGGGCAATGATGGCACTTTTGCCAATACCACTGATGACCAATCGCCCTTTTGAAGCCAGTATTGCCGTAGTGGCTTTCACAAAATCATCGTTGATAAATGCTTTTAAACCGGCCACAGCCGCTTGTTCCAGTTCAATCGTGCGCAAGGCAGAAGCTATGATGGATGTTTGACTCATTACAGAGGGCAAACCTACTTTAAATCGGTCATACTATTCCGGAAAACACCCAATTTTTTTGACCAAAAGCATGGTGAAACAGAATAAAATGATTAACTTAAATGATTGGGGAGCATTTTAAATAAGCCCTTGCGGCCATCCTAAATGACCCCCTGATGCAGTACTCCTAAACGGCTGTTAAAATCATGATAAACGGCTTGAGTAAACAGTTAGAATGGAGTAACTTCGTCGCCCTTTTGAAAAACAGGTTCAAAGCAATGCTCATTTTCAGGAAGAAATGAGGAAGAGGAAAAAAATTATGGCTCCAGTTAAATCCAAAAAAAGTAAGACAATCGCCCCGGTTAAAAAAATTGCCGGTAAGAATAATCAGGTCAATCTGACCAAACACCTGCAGGAAAACTTTGGCTTCGATGCCTTCAAGGGACCTCAGGAGGAAATCATACAATCTTTATTGAGTGGTAAGGATACCTTCGTGATCATGCCCACCGGGGGAGGTAAAAGCCTTTGCTACCAATTGCCTGCCATCATCAGCGATGGTTGTGCCATCATTGTATCGCCCCTGATTGCATTGATGAAAAATCAGGTAGACCTGGTACGTAGCTATAATAGCAGCGATGATGTGGCACATTTTCTAAACAGCACCCTCACCAAGGCCCAACAAAAAACAGTTAAAGACGATCTTACCAGTGGCAAGACGAAGATGCTTTTTGTAGCACCCGAAACCCTTACCAAGGAAGAAAATATTGGCTTTTTTAAAGAACTGCGTCTCTCCTTTTTTGCAGTAGATGAAGCGCATTGTATCTCGGAATGGGGACATGATTTCAGGCCCGAATACCGTCGACTGCGGGAGATGATGGACATGATTAATCCGGACATTCCAGTAATTGCACTAACGGCAACGGCTACCCCAAAAGTACAGAGTGATATTGTGAAGAACCTGGTACTACGTCAACCCAATGTATTCATCTCTTCTTTCAACAGGCCCAATCTGTATTATGAAATTCAGCCTAAGATCAAGAAGGATCAGACAGATAAAAGCATTGTTCGTTTTATACAACAGCACAAGGGCAAGAGCGGTATCATCTATACCCTCAATCGCAAGACCACTGAGGAGCTGGCCGATATGCTCAATGCCAATGGCATTAAATCAGTTGCCTATCATGCAGGGCTAGACGCAAAGCTGCGGGCCCGTCGGCAAGATCAGTTTCTCAATGAAGAAGTGGATGTGATTGTAGCTACCATTGCTTTTGGCATGGGCATCGACAAACCCGATGTGCGTTTTGTGATACACTATAATATTCCTAAGTCGATTGAAAACTATTACCAGGAAACCGGTCGTGCCGGTCGCGATGGCATGGAAGGAAAATGTATTCTCTATTATTCGCACAAGGATGTGGCCAAGCTCGAACACCTGATGCGCGATAAGCCCCTTTCCGAAAGGGAAGTAGGTGCACAGTTGATACACGAAACCGTGGGATATGCCGAAAGCAGTGTGTGTCGCCGCAAAATATTATTGCATTATTTTGGTGAAGACTACGACGATAGCAAAAGCTGCGGTCATTGTGATAATTGCCTTCATCCGAAAGAAAAAATAGAAGCAAAAGAAAGTGCGGTCATTGCCTTGAAAGCCATCAAGGCATTGGGCGAAAGCTTCCCGGTAGAATATGTAATACTGATACTTACCGGCAAAGCCACTCCAGCAGTAAAAATGTATCGCCACGATGCCCTCGATGTATTTGCCAGCGGCAACGATCAGGAACCCTATTATTGGAATAGTTTGATCAGGCAATTATTATTAAAAGGCCTGATAGCAAAAGACATAGAAGAATATGGTTTATTAAAATTTACCAAGGCAGGGTTGGCCTATTTAAAGAAACCCAGTTCCTTCAAAATTGTGCTCAACAATTTATTTGAAGATGCCAATGCCGATGATGAAGAATCGGATGCTGCGGTGGTACCCAGCAGTGTAGCCGATGAAAAACTGGTAGGCATGTTGAAAGAACTGCGGAAGAAAGTAGCCAGGGAAAAAAACCTGCCACCCTTTGTAATATTCCTTGAATCTTCACTGGAAGATATGGCCACTATGTTCCCGACGAGTATGGAAGAGCTGGAAAAAATTTCGGGTGTTAGTAAGGGTAAGGCCATGCGTTATGGCAAACCTTTTATTGATATTATCAAGCAATATGCAGAGGACAATGATATTATCAGGCCCGACGATTTTGTGATGAAGAGTGTGGTGAACAAGAACAATAACAAGATTTTCATTATACAGAATGTCGACAAGAAAATGGGATTAGAAACCATTGCCAAGAACAAGGATATGCGTATTGATGAGTTGCTTGAGGAGATGGAAACCATTGTTGCCAGTGGCACCCGCTTAAACCTCAATTATGCCATTGAGGACATGGTGGATGAGTATGAGCAGGAGGAGATCATGGAATATTTCAAAAGCTGCGAAACCTCTTCTTTACAGGTAGCCCAGGAAGAGTTGGCCGATAGTAATTTTAGCTGGGAGCAGTTAAAGCTCATGCGGATTAAGTTTTTGTGTGAATATGGCAATTAAACGAATATTTTTCAAGTATTTTGCCCGTTTTGAGTAAGATTTCCTTAGTTTTGCCATCCGCAATTTTTAAGGGCCTGCTCTTGAATAGCGGAAAGTTCATATTGATGGTGCGGTAGCTCAGTTGGTAGAGCAACGGACTGAAAATCCGTGTGTCGGCGGTTCAATCCCGCCCCACACCACTTCAACAAAATAAAACCCACGCTGGACGTGGGTTTTTTCATTTAGTGCGCAGAACAGTGCGCAGTGTGAACTCTTTCTAATACAAAAGCCGCCCTTCATCGGGCGGCTTTTTTTAAGTTAACCTTTAGGAGGAAAAGGGTCATTTCCGTAGCTATTACGCTCACGTATTTGACCATTCCTTCCGTGTATCACAACATCACCACCTTGATGCTGGGCGATTGGTTTTGCGATACTTACAGCTTCACTTTGGGTCGGAACAATTACAGTAGCTCTTGAGTTTCCTGCACCAGTCTGGAAAATCCGGTGATATTGACCACCTAAATCCGGTGCAAACTGACCACCCTTAGTTAAGGTCCATACGCTGCATCAAAATGGTTGATTTTATTTGTTAAAAATAATGGTTTATTTGTTGTTGTCTTCTGTTTTTTTATTCCATTTTTT